>NZ_JBGLOU010000016.1:0-245167 GCF_041402765.1 Nonomuraea sp. AD125B
CTCCTCAACCCCGTCCCTCCGCCCCATCACCTCAGCGGCCGCGCCTTCGCCGGCGTCAGCGCCCACCCCACCGCGCGCCGTGCTCCCGCCGTCTTTCGCCTCGCGCGCCGCACCACCACCGGCGCCCAGCACCTCGCCGCCGAGGTTGCCCGCCCTGCTCCGCGTCCCACCGCCCACGTCCTGTTCCGCACCGCTCGCGGCCTCCCCACCACGAGCCGCCGCGCCCGGCCCCCCGCCGGCCGGCCCTCCTCTTCCTAAGCTCCCGCCGTCGCCGGCAGCGGCCCCGGCTGCCTCAGGGGGCGCCTTGCCCGGTGGTGACTGACCGCGGTCGCCCGCACCGGCGGAGCCGGGCTCCCGCTCGGGAAGGGGCCATGCAGGGGGCGGGGCGGCGGGGCCGTGCTGGCAGGCGAGGGCGGCGGCAGAACCCGGGACGGGATGAGGGTGGGGGTCCGGGTCAGCTTCCAGGTCAGGATCCAGGGCGAGGTCCGGGCCGGCTTCTGGGTCAGCGTCCAGGGCGAGGTCCGGGTCGGGAAGGTCGAGTGGGGGGACGCGCCAGATCAGCTCGCTGGCGATGCGCAGCGGCTCCCGGCTGGTGGCGAGCACGCTCAGGCGCGGGCAGGCGGCCACCAGCCCCGCCGTCACCTCGGCGCAGGCGTCCACCAGGTGCTCGCAGTTGTCGAGCAGCAGCAGACACCGCAGATCGCGCAGCCGGGCCGTCACGGTGTCGAGCAGCGGCCGCCCGGTCTCGGCCCGCACACCCAGCACGCGGGCGATCTCGGGGACGACCAGCTCACCCCGCCCGAGCCGGGCCAGCTCGACCAGCCAGACGCCGTCCGGGTACGCGCCCGTCAACCCCGCCGCGACCCGCAGCGCCAGCCGCGTCTTGCCGATGCCCCCCACCCCGCACAGGGTGACGACCCGCGTCCGCCCGAACAGCCCGCGCAGGTCGTCGAGGTCACGCTCACGCCCGACGAACCGGTTGGGCTCTGCCGGCAGGTTGTGCCTGGGGGGCTCTGGCATGCGGTCACCCTGTGTCGCGGAAGGATCACACTCTCCCACAGCAGTGTCGCACTTTCACAGGCCGAGTGAGCTCACGATCGCGCGTTCGTCCACGACCCGCAGCAGCGGATCGCCGAGCAGCCGCCTGGCCATGTCGTACGGCGCCACGACCACCGTCGCCCGCCGTTCCTCGGCGAGCACGCGGCACCCGACGAAGCTGGGGTCGTGGGCGACCACGACGTGGGCCCCCGCCATCATGGCCAGATCGATGACCCGCAGGCCGCGGAAGGGCTCGCTGACCGCGCTGACGACGACGTCGTCCTTGTCGATGACGAGCCGGGTGGCGAGCCGCCGCAGATCGCCCGCGAGCTGCAGGTGGTCGAGCACCCGCCCTCCGTCGAACGCGATGGCCGGCCCCGCCAGCGGCCCGAACTCGACGGCCCCTGCGGTCAGCAGGTCGCCGAACGGCCGGGCGCCCGGCGCGCGCTGGAAGGAGAAGACCTGCTCGACCTGTACGGCGGACGGGTCGTGGAAGCCCTGGGTGATCATCATGCGGGCCTTGCCTGCGTTGCCGAGCACGGTGACGCCGCCGGCCCAGGCCACGGCGTGGACGGCGACCGGCAGCGTGGCACCGAGCGGCACGTCGACGAGCACGTGGTCGCCGGTCCGCAGGCCGTGGTGACGCAACCCGGCCGCGGCCCGCGTCACCCGCCGCACGAACCCCGCGTACGACAGCACCTCGCCGGTCCTGACGTCGCTCACCGCCGGATCGTCGCCCTTGATCGGCGCCGACGCCGTCACCAGCTCTGTCCACGTCATGCCCGCCAATTTAGGGAGCGGGCCCGCGCTTGCCATGCGTACAAATGTGCAGCCGGGTATGTAGGTGCGTCCCCGGAGGGACGGGCGACCGAACCTGCCCACAGAAGGGAATCAACTAGAATTGGTGGGTCGCGAGTTCGCGCGGCCGCCCCCACGACAAAGAGCGAGAAGTCATCATGCCTCTGAACAGCCGCGACGACCTGCGGAACATCGCGATCATCGCGCACGTCGACCACGGCAAGACCACACTGGTCGACGCGATGCTCTGGCAGTCCGGGGCCTTCCGCGCCAACCAGGACGTCGACGACCGCGTCATGGACTCCAACGACCTCGAGCGCGAGAAGGGCATCACCATTCTCGCGAAGAACACCGCCGTGCAGCACGGCGGCATGACCATCAACATCATCGACACCCCCGGCCACGCCGACTTCGGCGGCGAGGTCGAGCGCGGCCTGTCGATGGTGGACGGCGTGGTGCTGCTGGTCGACGCCTCCGAGGGGCCGCTGCCGCAGACCCGCTTCGTGCTGCGCAAGGCGCTGGGCGCGAAGATGCCGGTCATCCTCTGCATCAACAAGGTCGACCGTCCCGACGCCCGCATCAGGGAGGTCGTGGACGAGGTCTACGAGCTGTTCATGGACCTCGACGCCACCGAGGAGCAGATCGACTTCCCGATCGTCTACGCCTCGGCGAAGGCCGGCCGGGCCTCCATGAACCGTCCCGACGACGGCGGCATGCCCGACTCCGAAGACCTGGAGCCGTTGTTCGACATCATCAAGTCGACGATCCCGGCGCCCACCTACGACCCGAGCGCCCCGCTGCAGGCCCACGTCACCAACCTCGACGCCTCCTCCTACCTCGGCCGTATCGCGCTCTGCCGCGTCCACCAGGGCCAGATCCGCAAGGGCCAGCAGGTGGCCTGGTGCCGCACCGACGGCTCGATCCAGCGTGTCAAGATCACCGAGCTGATGATGACGGAGGCGCTGGAGCGTAAGCCGGCCGAGGAGGCGGGCCCCGGCGACATCATCGCCATCGCCGGCATCCCCGACATCATGATCGGTGAGACGCTGGCCGACCCCGAGGACCCGCGCCCGCTGCCGCTGATCACGGTCGACGAGCCGGCCATCTCGATGACGATCGGCACCAACACCTCGCCGCTGGTCGGCAAGGCCAAGGGCACGAAGGTCACCGCCCGCATGGTGAAGGACCGCCTGGAGAAGGAGCTCGTCGGCAACGTGTCGCTGCGCGTGCTGCCGACCGACCGGCCCGACGCCTGGGAGGTGCAGGGCCGCGGCGAGCTGGCGCTGGCCATCCTGGTCGAGCAGATGCGCCGCGAGGGCTACGAGCTGACCGTCGGCAAGCCGCAGGTGGTCACCAAGGAGATCGACGGCAAGGTGCACGAGCCGGTCGAGCGGCTGACGGTCGACTGCCCCGAGGAATACCTCGGCGCGATCACCCAGCTCCTGGCGGTGCGCAAGGGCCGCATGGAGCACATGACCAACCACGGCACCGGCTGGATCCGGATGGAGTTCGTGGTGCCGGCGCGTGGCCTGATCGGCTTCCGCACCGAGTTCCTCACCGAGACCCGCGGCACCGGCCTGGTGCACCACGTGTTCGACTCGTACGAGCCGTGGTTCGGCGAGCTGCGCACCCGCGCGAGCGGTTCGCTGGTGGCCGACCGCTCCGGCCCGGTGACGGCGTTCGCGATGCTCAACCTGCAGGAGCGCGGCGCGCTGTTCGTCTCCCCCGGCACCGACGTCTACGAAGGCATGATCGTCGGGGAGAACTCCCGCTCCGACGACATGGACGTCAACATCACCAAGGAGAAGAAGCTCACCAACATGCGCTCCTCCACCTCGGAGGAGACCGAGAAGGTGATCCCGCCGCGCGTGCTGTCGCTGGAGCAGGCGCTCGAGTTCATCCGCGAGGACGAGTGCGTGGAGATCACCCCCGACGCGGTGCGCATCCGCAAGGTCGTGCTCGACGCCTCCTCCCGCGCCCGCGCCGCGGCCCGCGCCAAGCGCGCCTGACACCCGCGCACAGCGGGCCTGAGCCGCACGTCAGCGGGCCTGTCGCTCGCGCGCAGCGCTCAGTGCCCGCGCGCAGGGCTGAGTGCCCGCACAACGGGCCCGACGCTCATCGGCGGGGCAGTTCGCTGCCCCGCATGTGGGCGCAGAGCCAGTCGACCAGCGGCGCGAAGTCGCGCCACGCCGCCGCCACCCGCTCCCGCGCCCCGGCCGTGGACACCCAGGGCTCGGGGTCGAAGCGGATGCCCGCGTACAGCGACTTGTGGCGCAGCAGCCCGATGCGGGGATGGTCGTCGTCGAAGCCACGCGGCCGGGTCTTCAGCCGCGCGCCCTCCACGGCGTAGCCGGCCGCCGTGAGGGCGTCGGCGAGGGCCGCGAGCGGCTTCCCCGACAGGTCCTCGTCCACGGCCGCCCGGTAGCGGGCGACCTGGTCGGACGCCTGCGTGTAGCAGCCGCCTGCGACGTACAGGCCCGCCGCGCTGATCTCCACGTAGAGCCCGATGCCGGGCAGGCGTTCGACGAACGCCCCTTGATGCGTCTTGTACGGCGACTTGTCCTTGGCGAACCGCACGTCCCGGTGCGGCCGGAACAGGTGGGCCGGCCCGAACTCGGCGGCCAGCTCGTCGGTGAGCGCGAGCATGGGCGCCCGCACGGCCTCCTCGTAACCGCGTCTGTGCTCGGCGAAGTAGGTCTTGGAGTTGTCGGCCTCAAGTCCCTCGTAGAACAGGAACGCCTCGTCGGGAAAACCGGTGAAACCCATGCCGCCAGAGTGCCACGTCGCACCGACAGGGCGGCAATCCGATCACCGGCGCTCGGTGTACTCCCTGCCGGGCACGGGCGGGCGGCCGTACAGCTCGGAGACCGTGACGAAGGTGAACCCCCTGCGGGCGAGCGTGTCCAGCAGGTGGGGCACGGCCCGGACGGTCGTGGGGTGGATGTCGTGCATGAGGACGATCGAGCCGGCCTTGGCCCGCCCCGCCCGCCGGGCCACGATCTCGGAGACGCGGTCGCGCCAGTCGAGGGTGTCGAGGTTCCACAGGATCTGCGCCAGGCCCTCGCGGCGGGCCTCCCTGGCCACGTGCGCGTCGGTGGCCCCGTACGGCGGCCGCATGAGCCGCATCCGCACCCCGGTGAGCCGCCGCACCAGCTCCCCGGTGCGCCGCAGCTCGCGCCGTACCCCATCGTCGGACAGCCCGGTCAGCGCCGGATGGCTCCAGGAGTGGTTGCCGATCTCGTGGCCCTCGCGCACGATGCGCCGGGCGAGATGCGGGCCGTGGTCGGCGGCCACCATCTGGCCGAGCACGAAGAAGGTGGCCAGGACGCCGCGCCGCCTGAGCATGTCCAGCAGCCGGCCGGTGTGCTCGCCCGGCCCGTCGTCGAAGGTGAGGGCCACGCACTTGATCCGCCCGCAGTCGTACGAGCGGGTGCGCGGCCAGCCGGGCTGGATGGCCGCCAGCCGCTTGGCGAGCCGCTCGGGATCGACGTGGGCCGCCCGCATCGGCACGATCGCGGGCGGCCTGGCCGCGCGCCGGTGCGCCGCCGACTGGGTGACGCAGGCCACCAGGGCGAGCAGGGCCAGCGGCAAGGCCCATACACGCATGATTCCCCCCGAGGCGCCACAGGCGGGGGGCTCACATCATGGATAGTCCCGGGCCGGCGTCCCCCGCAGCTCCCTGGCCAGGTCGTCCCACCAGAGTGGGATATCGGCCTGCAATTCCTGGTAGCGGCGCGCCACGCGTATGGCACATCCGACCGGATCCGTACCCAGATGCCGACGTTTCACCAGTCCTTCCTGCCATCGGTAAAAACCATCTCTATAGCGCACGACCAGTCCGATCCACACGGGGATGGTCTCGTCGTCGCCCAGTTCGTACGCGCTGACGACGCCCCGGCCATGAAGCTCGGCGTGCAGCTTCTCCGTCGCCGCTCGGGCCTCACTCATACGCCACCTCCTACCTGCGGCTGTCCAGGACACGGGGTAATCATGAAACTCCGGCGGGTGATCCGCAGGCCGTTCGACGTTATTGGTCATGCGTCTCGCGCGGCTCGGCGACGACCATGACGATCCGCAGCTCGGCGGTGCCCTGATTGGCGTAGCGGTGGGGGCGGTCGGCGGTGAACAGCACGGCGTCGTCCTTGCCGACGACGTGGCTCTTGCCGTACACGGTGAGGGTCAGCTCGCCCTCCAGGACGGTCACCATCTCGCGGGTGCCGGGCGGGTGGGCGTCGCCGTCGTGGTGGTCGCCGGGGGCGATGCGCCAGTCCCACAGCTCCAGGATCATCGGCGAGTCGGCGCCGACGAGCAGCCGGGCCTGCACCCCGTCCTGGGTGAAGGTGACCACGTCGGACTTGTCGACGATGCGCACCACGGGCGCGTCGCCGACCTCGACCAGCCGGGCCACGGTCACGCCGAGGGCGGAGGCGATCCTGGTGAGCGTGGACACGCTGGGGTTCGTCCGGCCCTGCTCGACCTGGACGAGCATGCCCCGGCTCACGCCTGACCGGGCGGCGAGCTGGTCCAGCGTGAGCCCCCGGTAGGAGCGCAGGTAGCGGACGTTGCTGGCGATGGCCTGGTTCATGAGCTCGGGGTCTTCCATGCAGTGCAGTGTAGTGATATTCAGGGACAACGCACTGCACTCAATGTGTTGTACTGGATGAGCAACACATTGGACTCCCGGAAGGAGCTGACGGATGACCGCGGTGATCCTCGCGACCGCCTGCGCGGTGGTGTACGGCACCGCCGACTTCTTCGGCGGCCTGGCCACCCGGCGCACCCAGGTCCTCGCGGTCGTCGTGCTCTCGCAGCTCGCCGGTCTGGCGCTGATCCTCGTCCTGCTGCCGGTGCTGCCCGGCACGCCCGGCGGGCCGGCGCTGCTGTGGGGCCTGGCCGCCGGGCTGTCGGGCGCGGCCGGGCTGGCGCTGTTCTACCGGGCGCTCGCCACGGGCGTGATGTCGGTGGTCGCGCCGACCACGGCGGTGACCTCGGCGGCGCTGCCGGTGCTGTTCGGGCTGGCGACCGGCGAGCGGCCGGAGTTCTGGGCGCTGGTGGGCGTGGCGCTGGCGCTCGGCTCAGTGCTGCTGGTCAGCCAGGACCGCTCGGCCGGCGGAGAGAAGAGCCCCTCCGGCGGGCTCGCGACCGCGCTGCTGGCCGGCGCCGGGTTCGGCGGGTTCTTCATCCTGCTCGCCATGGCCCCCTCGGACGCCGGGCTGTGGCCGCTGGTCGGGGCGCGCCTGTCGTCGGTGACGGCGGTGACGCTGGTGGCGCTCGCCACCGGGCGCGCGCTGCGGCCACAGGCGGGGGCGGGGGCGCTGCGCGTGATCGTGGCGGCGGGCGTCCTGGACATGGTCGCCAACGTCCTCTACCTGCTGGCGCAGCGGCAGGGGCTGCTCAGTCTCGTGGCCGTGCTCGTCTCGCTCTACCCGGCCAGCACGCTGCTGCTGGCGAGGCGGGTGCTCGGGGAGCGGCTGAACGGCATCCAGGTGACGGGCGTGGCATGCGCGCTCGGCGCGGTGGCCCTGATAGCCGTTGCGTAGCCCCGGCGCGCTTGTTACGTTTCGCCCGTGCGGCCCGACCGGGCACGGATCAATGGCGAGGGTCTGAGGCACGTCGGCGTGCCGTACGACTCCGAGGACGCCTATGTCCGGCTCGTGGTGCCGCGCGTGCGGACCGCCCTGACCGAGGGCCGGCGCGTCCTGGTGATCGCCTGCCCCGACAACCTGGACCGGCTGACCGACGCCCTGGGCCGCGACGCCGGGCACGTGGACCGGCGGGTGGCGGCCTCCTGGTACGCGCACCCCTACCGCACCGTGGCCGCCCTGCACGACTACGCCCGGGGCCGGCGCACGCTCGTCGTCGGCGAGCCGGTCTGGGAGGGCAGGAGCGAGCGCGAGGTCCGCGAGCTGATCCGCCACGAGTCGGTGCTCAACGCGGCGCTCGCCCCCTACGCGGCCCTGCTGTTCTGCATGTACGACCTGCGCCGGGCTCCCCCGGCCGCGCTGGAGTACCGCGAGGTCAACCATCCGCTGCTGCTCGACGCGGCGGGCGAGACGCCGAGCGCCGGTTTCGTCCCGCCGGGAGAGCTGGTGCTGAGCGGCGACCGCGGGCCGCTGCCCGACCCGGGGCCCGGCGCGGTGACGATCCGCTTCACCGCCCGCGAGCTGAGACGGCTGCGCCACAGCGTCGGCGAGTGGGCGCGGACCGCCGGGATGGCCGGCGATCTGGTGACGTCGCTGGTCATCAGCGTCTCGGAGATCGCCGCGAACAGCGTGGAGCACGGCGCCGGGTTCGGCACGATCACGATGTGGAACGCCGGCGGCGAGCTGATCTGTGAGATCGCCGACCCCGGCGGGGCTCTGGACGACCCCTTACCCGGCTACATACCACCCGAGCCCGAGTCCCCCAGGGGATACGGGCTCTGGATCAGCAGGCAGCTCTGCGACCTGGTGGAGCTGCGCGCGGAAGGCGGCGTGCTGCGCGTCCGCCTTCATCTGTCCCTGGGCGCGTGAGCGCTCAGGCGGCGCGCTGGCTGGGCACGCGCAGCGCGCCCTCCTCGCGGGCGTAGTCCTCCAGCATGCCGCGGAGCTGGCGACGGCCCCGGTGCAGGCGGGACATGACGGTGCCGATGGGCGTGCCCATCCGCTCGGCGATCTCCTTGTACGCGAACCCCTCCACGTCGGCCAGGTAGACGGCCACCCGGAAGTCCTCCGGCAGGGAACGGAGCGCGTTCATCACCACGCTGTCGGGCAGCCGGTCGAGCGCCTCGGTCTCGGCCGAGCGCAGACCCGTCGAGCTGTGCGACTCGGCGGCGTGGAGCTGCCAGTCCTCGATCTCCTCGGCCGCGGACAGCTTCGGCGAACGCTGCTTCTTGCGATAGTCGTTGATGAAGTTGTTCGTGAGGATGCGGTGCAGCCACGCCTTGAGGTTGGTGCCCTCACGGAACTGGTGGTAGGACGTGTACGCCTTGGCCACCGTCTCCTGGACGAGGTCCTCCGCGTCGGCGGCGTTCCGGGTCAAGCGCATGGCGGACGCGAAAAGCTGCGACGTCACGGGCACGACATCGCGCTCGAACCAGTCCTGGCGCTGCTCATCGGTCATGGTGATCAAAGTTTCATTCCCCCTTGCGCTGTCCCCCGTCTCGGCAAAGGCCGTCTGCCGACGTTCTCATCATGGCAAGTCCCTGCTAAGGGACGCGTTAGCGAGAGTCCGCCAAGGTCAGAAGGGGTTTCCGTCCATCTGCTCGCGGCGTGCATCATCACGTCCACGGCCGGACAAGTCTCGTTATCATAACACTACCCACCCAATTCCGCAGTAATAGTGGCCAGCATCACAGGGGATAGCGTAAGAGCATGATTTTCGTAGACCGTCACGACTCGCGTACGCGCCGCTGGGTGGCGGAGGCCATACTCAAGGTGGAGGCCGATGCCAACCGGAGTTGCGACACACACCTTCACGTCTTTCCGCTGCCCTCGCACTGGGGAGTAAACCTCTACTTGAAAGACGAGTCGGTGCACCCTACAGGTTCACTCAAACACCGACTCGCTCGCTCTCTGTTCCTCTACGGTCTGG
This sequence comes from Nonomuraea sp. AD125B, assembly GCF_041402765.1. Lineage (NCBI taxonomy): Bacteria > Bacillati > Actinomycetota > Actinomycetes > Streptosporangiales > Streptosporangiaceae > Nonomuraea > Nonomuraea sp. AD125B. The sequence goes on from NZ_JBGLOU010000016.1 coordinate 9,409, forward strand.
CCAACGGCTGGATCGGGCCCACGACCACCGTCGTCGAGGCCTCCAGCGGCTCCACGGCGGTCAGCGAGGCCTACTTCGCCAGGCTGCTGGGCCTGCCCTTCATCGCGGTGATGCCCGCCACCACCTCGCCGGAGAAGATCCACCTCATCGAGTTCTACGGCGGCAAGTGTCATCTCGTACGCGACCCCGCCACGATCTATGACGAATCTCACCGCCTGGCCGCCGAGACCGGCGGCCATTTCATGGACCAGTTCACCTACGCCGAACGCGCCACGGACTGGCGCGGCAACAACAACATCGCCGAGTCCATCTACTCCCAGATGGCGATGGAGCCGCACCCCGAGCCGGCCTGGATCGTCGTCGGGGCGGGCACCGGCGGCACCTCCTCCACCATCGGCCGCTACATCCGCTACCGTCGCCACCCCACGCGCCTCGCCGTGGTGGACCCCGAGGGCTCGGCCTTCTACCCGAGCTGGACCACCGGCGACGCCACGCTCACCGCGCCCGGCTCGCGGATCGAGGGCATCGGCCGGCCGCGCGTCGAGCCGTCGTTCCAGCCGTCGGTCATCGACCGCATGATCGCGGTGCCCGACGCCCGCTCCATCGCCGCCATGCACTGGACCCGCGAGGTCACCGGGCTCGACGTCGGCGGCTCCACGGGCACCAACCTGGCCGCCTGCGTGCAGCTCGTCGACGAGATGCGCCAGGCGGGCGAGCGCGGCAGCGTCGTCACGCTCGTCTGCGACAGCGGCGACCGCTACAAGGGCACCTACGGCAACCCCGACTGGCTCGCCGCGCAGTCGCTCGACATCGAGCCGCACCTCGCCGAGCTGCGCGCCTGGCTGGACCAATAGCGCTGGCTGGACCAATAGCGCCTGGCTGGACCAGTAGCGCCGCTCAGCGGTCCGCGCCCAGCAGCTCCGCCAGCCGGGCGGCGTTGCGCTGGGAGTTGTCGCCGCAGCAGTTGTTGGTGAGCACGTGCGTCACGGCCGCCCGCTCCGACAGTCCGGCGATGCGCTGCGCCCAGTCGCGCAGCTCGTCCTCGTCGTACAGGTAGCCGAACCGCTCCTCGATGACCTTGCTCGTCCACCGCTCGGAGTGCCCGTGCAGGCGGACGACGGCGAGGTCCGAGGTGGCGGCGAGCACGGGCGGCACGGACGACGGGTGCCCCTGCGGCATGTCCACGCACACGTACGGCAGGTCGTGCGCGGCCAGGAAGTCGAGCGTGTCCTCCCGGTGCGCGTCGTCCATCCAGGCGGCGTTGCGGAACTCGACGCAGATCCGCATCGGCCGGCACCGGTCGCGGCAGCGCAGCAGATAGCGGCGGTTGCTCTCCCCCGGCGGGAACCACGGCGGGAACTGGAACAGTAAAGCGCCCAGCCGCCCCGCCTCGTGCAGCGGCGTGAGCGCGCTCAGGAACCGGTCCCACACCTCCTCCACGATCTCCGGCGGCAGGTCGCGCTGGTAGAGCGTGCGCTTGGGGCTGTCGCCGAGCGCCACGCGTAAGTCCTTGTGCAGCGCGTCCGGCCGGGTCGGGTGCTGGGTGAGCAGGGAGAACGCCTTGACGTTGAAGGTGAACCCGTCCGGCGTGCGCTCGCGCCACAGCTCGGCGGTGCGCCGCGCGGGCGGGTGGTAGTAGGTGGCGTCCACCTCGACGAGGGGGAAGCGGCTCGCGTAGTGGGCCAGCCTGGCCTCAGGGGTCCTGGCCTCCGGCGGATACCAGCCGGAGGCGAGCAGCGACTTGTCCGTCCACGACGCGGTGCCGACGAGGATCTTGCCCATCGCCGCCACGTACCCCGTGCGGACGCCGACTCACACCTCGGTCAGCGCGCGTCCCACGTCCTCGTCGCCCGGCGCCAGGTCGGCGGCGCGCAGCAGATCCCGGCGCGCCCGCTCGGGCAGGCCCGCCGCCCGCAGCACCACCGACCGGTTGAACAGCAGCTCCGCGCTCTCCTCCACGGCGAGCGCGCGGTCCAGGTCGGCCAGGGCGCCCTCGTGGTCGCCGCGCTCGTGGGCCAGCTCGGCGCGGCCGGCCCATGCTGCCACCAGGCGCGGGTCCAGCTCCAGCGCCCGGTCGTAGGCGGCCCGCGCCTGCTCGGGGTGGCCCTCGGCCTGCTCGACCTGGCCGAGCACGCACAACAGGTGCGGGTCGCGCGGCGCGGCCGCCAGCCCGGCCTGCGCGTCCTTCCTGGCCAGCGCGTACGCCCCGGTCGCCGCGTGGATCCCGGCCCGGTTGACGTAGGCGGGGGCGAAGGCCGGGTCCAACTCCAGCGTGTGGTCCAGGTCGGCGCGGGCGCCCGCCAGATCGTCCGCCGCGTAACGCAGCTCGGAACGGTTGTAGTACGCCTCGGGGAAGGGCGGGCTGAGCCGCATGACCGCCTCGTAGTCGGCCAGCGCCTCCGCCGGGCGGCCGAGCCTGTGCAGCAGGTTGCCCCGGTCGAGGTAGTAGTCGGGGTAGCCGGGATCGGCGGCGATCGCCCGCCCGTAGTCGGCCAGCGCCTCCTCATGCCGACCGGCCATGGCGTGGAGCTGGGCGCGGTTGGCGTACAGCACGAGCCGGTGGATCGGGTGCTCGCCGGCGAGGTCGGTCTCGGCCAGGTCGATCGCCCGCTCGACGAGCTCCATGGCGGCCTCCGCGCGGCCCCTGCGCACCTCGACGAGGGCCTTGCCGTTGAGGTCGAAGCCCAGGTGGAAGGCGCGCTCGCGCGGGTCGGGCAGCAGGGAGGTGATGGTGACGGCCTCGTTGACCCAGGCCAGCGCCTCCTCGGGGTCGCGCCGGGCCGGGTCGTGGTGTCGGACGAGGATCATGGCCGTGGCGTAGGCCATCGTGGCGCGGTGCCTCGGGTCGGTGACCCGGCGGCGGGCCTCGTCGTAGAGCGCGCGGGCCTCGTCCTCGCGCTCGACGGCCTCCAGCGCGCCGGCGACGCGTTGCAGCAGCCGCTCCCAGCCGCCGGGGTCGTCCTCGTACGCCGTCGCGCGCAGCCTCGCCAGCCCCGACTCCGCCATGGCGTGGTGGAAGCCCTCGTCGCGGTAGCGGTCGAAGTCCTCGGGCAGCGGCCCCGCCGACGGCGCGGACGGGCCCTCCTCGATCCGCAGCAACGCGGGGTCGAGCCGGCGGCGCAGCACCGCGACCAGCTCGGCGTCGGTGGGGTCGGCCTCGGCCAGGTTCGTGACGGTGACCGCGAGCGGGCCCGTCCTCACCAGGTGGTCGCGGACGAACTCGGCGAGCCCGTTGGCCAGCCGGAGCGTACGCCGCGCCCCGGGAACCAGCACCCGCTGGGACCGGGGCAGCGCGTCGGCCAGCGAGCGCCTGCGGGCCGGCACGAGGGGCCGCAGGGCGGGCGCCGCCGCCCTGATCTCGATGTCGTACGCGGCGGGCAGCCCGGACCCGCTCTCCAGCGCCTCGGGGACGAGGCGGCCGAGGAGCGCGGCGGCGAAGGTGTAGGGGCCTGCGACGCGGCGGTCCGCGTCGATGACGATCGTGTTCACGCGACCTCTTCCGGTGCGGCCGGCGCCTCTGTGCGGGGAGGCGCCGGCGCGGTCGGCTCAGGACATGTGCCTCGGCGCGGCCGCGGCCGTGACCTTCATGGTTCCTGGCCGGTGAACGACGATCTTCTTCATGGTGGCGCCCTTTCACGTGCTCATGACCAGAGGATCATTGATGACCGGTACATGTCAGCACACGCAAAACTCACCCATCAAGGCATCTTCTGGTAAGGGCCCTTACATGACCTGATAGGTCCTGACCGTAATCGATCACTCACCCAGAATCGCGTCCACGAAGACCTCCGCGTCGAACGGCGCCAGGTCGTCGGGGCCCTCGCCGAGCCCGACGAGCTTGACCGGGACGCCCAGCTCCCGCTGCACCGAGATCACGATGCCGCCCTTGGCGGTGCCGTCGAGCTTGGTCAGCGCGATGCCGGTGATGTTGACGACCTCGGCGAACACCTGGGCCTGGCGCATGCCGTTCTGCCCGGTGGTCGCGTCGAGGACGAGCAGCACCTCGTCGACCGTGGCCTTCTTCTCGATGACCCGCTTGACCTTGCCCAGCTCGTCCATCAGGCCGGTCTTGGTGTGCAGGCGGCCGGCCGTGTCGACGATGACCGTGTCGACGTGCTCCTCCATGCCCTTGGCGACCGCGTCGAAGGCCACCGAGGCCGGGTCGGCGCCCTCGGGGCCGCGCACGGTGTCGGCGCCCACGCGCTCGCCCCACGTCTGGAGCTGGTCGGCCGCGGCGGCGCGGAAGGTGTCGGCGGCGCCGAGCATGACCTTCTTGCCGTCGCCGACCAGCACCCGCGCGAGCTTGCCCGTGGTGGTGGTCTTGCCGGTGCCGTTGACGCCGACGACGAGCACCACGGCCGGCCGCTCGCCGTGCTTCTGCACGTGCAGGGTGCGGTCGAGATCGGGGTCGATCTGGGCGAGCAGCTGCTCACGCAGCAGCTCCCGCACCTCCGCGGGCGTGCGGGTGCCCAGCACCTTGACGCGAGTGCGCAGCTCCTCGACGATCACCTGCGTCGGCGCGATGCCGACGTCGGCGGTGATGAGACGCTCCTCGATCTCGTCCCACACCTCGTCGTCGAGCCGGTCGCGGGACAGCAGCTCCAGCAGGCCGCGCCCGAGCGCGCTCTGCGAACGGGCCAGCCGCGAGCGCAGCCGCACCATGCGGCCGGCGGACGGCGGCGGCACCTCGATCGCGGGGGCGACGACCATGGGCTCCGCGGGCGGGGCGGGCGGCGGCAGCGTGGTGGTCGCGCCACCCTCGCGCTCCTCGCCCGCCGCGGGCGGCTGCTCCTTCTCCTCCGGGATCGGGAGGGTCTCGGGCGGCTTGACCGGCGGGGCCTTACGGCTCGGCCGCAGCAGCAGGAAGAGACCGCCGGCCGCCAGCAGGGCGACGACGGCCACGATCACGATGACGCCGAGGTAACTCTCCACAACATGTCAGTTTTCCAGATCGACTGTCATGGTCACGCCCAGGGCCACACCGTTCAGGCCGACTCGCGCTCTCTGAGCCGCTGGCTGACGACCTGCGTCACCCCGTCGCCGCGCATCGACACGCCGTAGAGGGCGTCGGCGATCTCCATCGTGCGCTTGTTGTGCGTGATGACGATCAGCTGCGAGCTCTGCCGCAGCTCCTCGAAGAGCGTGAGCAGCCGCTGCGTGTTGGTGTCGTCGAGGGCCGCCTCGACCTCGTCCATCACGTAGAACGGCGACGGCCGCGCCTTGAAGATCGAGATCAGGAACGCCACCGCCGTGAGCGAGCGCTCGCCGCCGGACAGCAGCGACAGCCGCTTGACCTTCTTGCCCGGCGGGCGGGCCTCGACCTCGATGCCGGTGGTCAGCATGTCGTCCGGCTCGGTGAGGACCAGCCGGCCCTCGCCGCCGGGGAAGACCCGGGTGAAGATCTGCTCGAACTCGCGGGCGACGTCCTCGTAGGCGGAGGCGAACATCTGCTCCACCCGGTCGTCGACCTCCTTGACCACGGTCAGCAGGTCGCGCCGGGTCTTCTTCAGGTCCTCCAGCTGCGAGGTCAGGAACGCGTGCCGCTCCTCCAGCGCCGCGAACTCCTCCAGCGCGAGGGGGTTGACCTTGCCGAGCTGGTTCATCTGCCGCTCGGCGGCCCGCGCCCGCTTCTCCTGCTCCTCGCGTACGTAGGGGACGGGCGGGTCGCCGGGCACCGGGGCGTCGGGGCCGTACTCGGCGAGCAGCGACTCGACCTCGACGCCGAACTCCTCCAGCGCCCGCTGCTCCATCTGCTCCAGCCGCAGCCGCTGCTCGGTGCGCGCGACCTCGCTGCCGTGGACGCGGTTGACCAGCTTGTCGAGCTCCTGGCCGAGCTCGCGCACCCGCAGGCGCACCTGCTTGAGCTCGGCGTCGATCGCGACGCGGGCGAGGTCGGCCTCGTCGCGCTCCCTGGAGGCCAGCGCCACCGACTCGGCGAGGGCCGCCAGCACCCGCTGGGCGCCCTTGCTCACGGCCTCGGCCAGCGCCGCCTGACGCCGCCGCCTGGCCCGCTGTGCCGCGGCCTGGGCGCGCTCCTCGCGTTCGCGGCGGGCGGCCCGCAGCAGGCCGTCGGCGCGGCCCTCGACGCCCTTGACGCGCTCCTCGGCCGTGCGGACCTGGAGGCGGGTGTCCATCTCGCGTTGCCTGGCCGCCTCGCAGGCGGCGGCCAGCTCGTCGCGCAGGTCGGTGGTGGGCTCGGTCTCCAGCTCCTGGGCGTATTCGGCCTCGGCCAGGCGGATCTCCAGCTCGGCCAGCTCCTCCAGGCCCTCGGCGCGGGCCGCCTCGGCCTTGGTCACGCTCGCGGTCAGGCGCTCGGCCTCGGCGCGGGCCGCGCCCTCGGCGGCCTCCAGCTGGGCGAGCCGCCGGGCGGCGGCGGCCGTGCGCTGGTCGGCCTCCCGCTGGCGGCCCCTGACCTGGTCGAGCGCGCCCTGGGCGGCGCTCACGCCGGACTGGGCGGTGGTGACGGCGGTCTGGGCCTCGTTGACCCCGGCCTGGGCGGCCTCCAGCGCGGCCTGCGCGCGCTGCTCCCCGGCGATCGCCTCGTCCAGCGCCGCCGCGGTCTCCTCGGCCCGCGCCTCGGCCTCCTCCAGGTCTCTGACGGCCTCGTCGAACGCGGCGCGGACCTGGAGCACGGACTGCCCGCCCGCGGCCCCGCCGCTCGCCACCCGCGCGCCCACGACGTCTCCCGCCATGGTGACGGCCCTGAGCCGCGGGTGCAGCTCGACCAGCTCCCGCGCCGCCTCCAGGTCGGCGACCACGGCGACGCCGTCGAGCACGTGGTCGAGCGCCGGCCGCAGGTGATCGGGGACGGTGACCAGCTCGGCGGCCCACCGCGCTCCCGCGGGCGCGGCCCCGCGCGCGCTCCCGGCCCGCGCCCTGTCAGGCCCGCCGGGGCCGCCCGGCCCACCGGAGCCACCCGGATCGCCAGGGCCGTCCGGCCCACCGGAGCCACCTGGATCGCCAGGGCCGTCCGGCACGCCGGGGCCGCCCGGCGCGCCGTGGCCGCCCGGTCCGCCGTGGCCGCCGGGCCTGTCGGGGCGTGCGACCAGCAGGGTGGCCTGGCCGGAGTCGTGCTCGCGCAGCAGGGCGAGCGCCTCCACGGCGGTGTCGATGGTCTTGACGGCGATCGCCTCGGCGACCGGGCCGAGCACGGCGGCGACCGCCGCCTCGGCGCCCGGCGTGACCTGCAGGGCGACGGCCAGCGGCCCGAGCACCCCGGCGAGGTCGGCCTCCAGCAGCGCGGCCCCGCCGTCGCCCCTCGCCAGGCCCAGCTCCAGGGCGTCGCGGCGGGCGGCCAGCGCGGCCACCGACCGCTGTGCCTCCTGGTCGGCGGAGCGCGCGGTGGCGACCGCCGCACGGGCGGCCTGCAGCGCGGAACGCGGCCCGTCGAGCGCGGCCTTGGCCTCCTCGGCCGCCGCCCTGGCCGCGTCGGCGACCGCTCGGGCCTCCTCGACCAGGGCCTGCGCCGTGGCCAGCTCCTCGGCCAGCGCGGGATCGACCGCGGGCTCCTCCAGCCGCTGGGTCTCCAGGTCCTCGCCGGCCTGCCTGGCGCGCTCGGCGGCCTCGGCCACGGCCTGCTGGAGCCGGCCGATCTCCTCCTCGGCGGCGCGGGCCCTGCTGCGTACGGAGTCGACCTGACCGCGCAGCTTGGCCAGGCCCTCGCGGCGGTCGGCGGCGGCCCTGGCGGCCAGCGCGAGCCGCCGCTCCTCGGCGCTCAGCTCGGCCTCGTGCCCGGCCCGCGCCTCGACGGCCTCCTCCAGCAGCTCGCGTGCCTGCTCCAGCTCGGCCCGCAGCACGAGCTCGCGCTCACGCGCCTCGGCAGCCTCGCGTTCGAGGTCTTCCGGGTCGCGGCCGCGCCGCTCGATGGAGGCGGCGTCGAGCGCGTGGCGGTGCCGCTCGGCGGCGAGCTGCTCCAGGCCGGTGGTGCGCTCGCGGAGCGAGGACAGCCGGAAGTAGGTCTCCTGGGCGGCGGCCAGCCGGGGCTGGGCCTCGGCCTCGGCGGCCTCCAGCGCGGCCTCGCGCTGCTGGGCCTCGGACAGCTCGGCCTCGACCTGGGCCCGCCTGGCCATGATCGCGGCCTCGTCGGCGGCCTCGCGCTCCAGGGTGGCGCGCAGCGTGCAGACGTCGTCGGCGAGCAGCCGCAGCCGGGCGTCGCGCAGGTCGGCCTGGATGACGGCGGCCTTGCGGGCGATCTCGGCCTGCCTGCCGAGTGGCTTGAGCTGGCGGCGCAGCTCGGTCGCGAGGTCCTGGACGCGGGTCAGGTTGGCCTGCATGGCGTCCAGCTTGCGCAGCGCCTTCTCCTTGCGCTTGCGGTGCTTGAGCACGCCGGCGGCCTCTTCGATGAAGGCCCTGCGGTCCTCGGGACCCGCGTGCAGCACGGCGTCGAGCTGGCCCTGGCCGACGATGACGTGCATCTCGCGGCCGATGCCCGAGTCGGACAGCAGCTCCTGGATGTCGAGCAGGCGGCAGGTGTCGCCGTTGATCGCGTATTCGCTCTGCCCGGACCGGAACATCAGCCGGCTGATGGTGACCTCGGTGTAGTCGATCGGCAGCGCGCCGTCGGTGTTGTCGATGGTCAGCGTGACCTCGGCGCGGCCGAGCGGCGGCCGGGAGGAGGTGCCGGCGAAGATGACGTCCTCCATCTTGCCGCCGCGCAGCGACTTGGCGCTGTGCTCGCCCATGACCCAGGCGAGGGCGTCCACGACGTTGGACTTGCCCGAGCCGTTGGGGCCGACCACGCAGGTGATGCCCGGCTCGAAGCGCAGGGCGGTGGCGGAGGCGAAGGACTTGAATCCGCGCAGGGTGAGGGTCTTCAGGTACAAAAGCACGACCCCCTTCTCCCTGACCCGGACCTTCGGAAAAGCCTACTGGTCCTGGCCACCCGGCGCAGGCGGCACCGGGTGGGACAAGGGCAAATAGCAAGGGACGCCTCGTCGAGACGTCCCTGGGTCTTGCGCTCCGATCACTCTCAGGTGAGTGCCGGCTCGCGCTCTTGCATGCGGCTGAGCGCCTCGTCGCGGGTTTGCGCCGCAAGAGCGTCGTTCGTGGCCTGAAGTCGGATGAGTTCTGCCTCCAGGTCACGGATGCGCTGCTGCAGGCGGCGCATCTCCGAGACCATACGAGGGTCAGGACCGCCGACGTGGCCGAGTAGAGCCTTCGCCATGGTAAAGGGTCCTCCACGCTGAGTGACCAGACTGGTTCGCGCACTTCTTATTCCGCGGGAGGGGTGCGCGTGGTACCTAACAAGAGTCGCACCGGCAGTGTGGGCGGTCAAGTCGAACAAACCGCTGCGCCCTACTGATGGGCACTCCCGACATACAACTATACCCTATTTGGGCGGTTAGACAAAAGCGGCTACCTCTCTACAAAACCGCCCAAACTACCTCGGGGTTCGCTCCAACGTTCCACTACTCCATCGACCCTGCCCGGCGTGTCGCAACCTCTGAGCAGCTCCAGCAGCTTGACGCAGCTCGCGCGAGGGCCCTCCGCGACGACCTCGACCCGGCCGTCGTCGGTGTTGCGCGCCCATCCGGTGAGGCCCAGCTCCAGTGCTCTGGCACGGGTCCACCAACGGAAGCCGACACCCTGCACCCTCCCCCGGACCCAAGCCGTCAACCTGGCGTTTTCCTGATTTTCCGTCATCTTTCCCCTCCCCCTCAGGCCGTTCTCAGGCGGTCCGAGCGCCCTTCCCCGAGGGACGCCCAATCGTCAGCCGCCGTCACGAACGCCCTGACCGCGGCGCTCTCCGCCGTCCTCACCCAGGCCAGTCCTAAGATCGACGGCATCAGCCCGCTGACCGGGACGAAGCTTACGTCGGCCCGCTCGGCGACCTCCGCGGTGGGGGCGCACAAAAGCATTCCTCCCCGTCCCAGGGCCACCTGTGTCAAGCCCTCCTGAAGGGTGGCGACCGCGCCGGCCCGGGGTATCGGACGACCGGAAGGCGTCACGGAGGGTGCCGTCCGCTCGCTCCACCAGCGCGGCGCCGGCCCCGCCAGGCCGAGCAGCGGCACCCCGGCCAGCTCCTCCGCCGTGACGGCCGCCCGCGCCGCCAGCGGGTGGCCGGCGGGGAGCCCGAGCCGATAGGGGACCCTGTTGAGCGCCGGCCCCGTGGCGAGGTCGGGCTCGTCCACCGGCAGCAGGGTGAAGACGACGTCCACCTCGCCGGAGCGCAGCCGGGTGAAGGGGTCGGCGAGCGGGATCTCCACCAGCTCGGCCGCGCTGCCCGGATTGCGGCGCTCGAAAGCCCGTACGCTGCCCGTCACGACCTCCGTGGGCGTCGCGAGGAAGCCGACCCGCAACACTTCCGTCACCGCCCGCGCGGCGGCCCTGGCGCGGCCCACGGCGCCCGTCACGCCCTCGTAGGCGGGCCTCAGGTCGGCCAGGAAGCGCTCGCCGAGCGGCGTCAGGCGCACCCGCCGGCTCGTCCGCTCGACCAGCCGGCCTCCGATCCTGGTCTCCAGCGCGCGCAGGAGCTGGCTGACCCGGGCGGGTGACAGGTAGAGGCGTTCGGCCGTACGGGCGAAGTGCAACTCCTCGCTGAGCGCCAGGAAGCACTCCAGCTCCCTGAAATCCATGTCCGCCTCCCGTGGATCAACGAGCCTGACTGAACCAAGCCTCCGGACGTCGCCGTTGTTCCCGATCCGCCGGCCGGCTCGCTGATCAGGCCATCTCGTACGACCATCCGAAGGCGAGGTCCGAGGACACGGAGACCTCGTCGCCGGAGCGGGTGACCGTGAAGCGGGCCGGCAGGCCGGTCGCCTGGTCGGTGACGGTGATCGTCTTCTCGCCGTCCGGCCCCGGGTAGACGCGCAGCGTGAGCCCGTCCAGGTAGTCGTAGTCCGGCCGGTCGTCGCGCGCGCCGACCGGCAGCACGGCGCCCTCGCGCACGTAGATCGGCATCGAGGTGAAGCCGTGCCGCTCGGTGCGCCAGCGCCCGCCCTCGGCCCGCTCGCCCGTCAGGTAGTTCGTCCACGTGCCTTCTGGCAGGTAGAACTCCACCGTGCCGTCCGCCGTGAAGACCGGCGCGACCAGCAGGTCGGGGCCCAGCATGTACTGGGTGTCGAGGTGGGCGGCGTTGCGGTCGCCGGGGAACTCCATAGCCATCGGCCGCATCACCGGCGTCCCGCTCTCGTGCGCCCGCAGGCCCGCCTGGTACAGGTACGGCATCAGGCGCAGCTTGAGCTTGGTGAACAACCGCGTGACCGTCACGGCCTCCTCGTCGAACGCCCACGGCACCCGGTACGAGGACGAGCCGTGCAGCCGCGAGTGCGACGACATCAGCCCGAACGCCACCCACCGCTTGAACACGCCCGGGTCCGGGGTGCCCTCGAAGCCGCCGATGTCGTGGCTCCAGAAGGAGAACCCGGAGAACGCGAGCGACAGGCCGCCGCGCAGGGTCTCCGCCATCGACTCGTACGTCGAGCCCGTGTCGCCGCCCCAGTGCACCGGCATCCGCTGCCCACCGGCGGTCGCCGACCGGGCGAACACCACGGCCTCGCCCCGCCCGCGCCGCTCCTCCAGCACCTCGAACACGGCCTGGTTGTACAGATGCGTGTAGAGGTTGTGCAGGCGCTCGGGGTCGCCGCCGTCGAAGTAGGCGACGTCGAGCGGCACGCGCTCGCCGAAGTCGGTCTTGAACGCGTCCACGCCCTGGTCCAGCAGCGCGCGCAGCTTCGACTGGAACCACGCGGTGGCATCGGGGTTGGTGAAGTCGACCAGCCCCATGCCGGCCTGCCAGAGGTCCCACTGCCAGACCGTGCCGTCCGGCCGCCTGAGCAGGAAGCCGCGCGCGGCCGCCTCGGCGAACAGCGGCGAGCGCTGCGCGATGTAGGGGTTGATCCACACGCAGACGCGCAGGCCCTTCGCGCGCAGCCGGGCCAGCATGCCCTCCGGGTCGGGGAAGACGCGCGGGTCCCACTCGAAGTCGCACCAGTTGAACTCGCGCATCCAGAAGCAGTCGAAGTGGAACACCGACAGCGGCAGGTCGCGTTCGGCCATGCCGTCGATGAACGACGTCACGGTCCACTCGTCGTAGTCGGTGGTGAACGAGGTGGACAGCCACAGGCCGTAGGACCAGGCGGGCAGCCGTGCGGGACGGCCGGTCAGCGCCGTGTACCGTTCCAGGATCTGCTTCGGCTCGGGCCCGTAGATCACCAGGTACTCCAGGCTCTCGTCCTCGACCGAGAACTGCACCCGCTGCACGGCCTCCGACCCCACCTCGAACGAGACGTGCCCGGGATGGTTGACGAGCACCCCGTAGCCCCGGTTGGTCAGGTAGAACGGCACGTTCTTGTACGCCTGCTCGGAGGACGTGCCGCCGTCGGCGTTCCAGATCTCGACCGTCTGGCCGTTCTTGGCCAGCGGGCCGAAGCGCTCGCCCAGCCCGTAGACCACCTCGCCCACGCCGAGCGAGAGCTGCTGCGCGAGGTACGCGGCCGGGCCCGTCCTGGGCTTGCCGACCGGTCCGGGGTCGGTCTGCGCGTCGGCGGCGAGCCGGAAGTAGCCGACCGACTTGTGGCCGCTGGAGGTCAGCGTCCGGCCGCCGGCGTGGAAGCTCAGCTCCCACGGCGCTCCCGGCGCCATGGTCGCGGCGAGCGCGCCGCTGGTCAGCGTCGCGCCGCCGCCGGCCGCGGTCTTGACCACGCCGTGCCCGCCCCCGGCGCCGGGCAGGTCGAAGCCGCGCCCGCCGCGCGCGTGGTGCTCCACGCGGACGCGGATCACGTTCTCCAGGGGCGACGACAGCCGCAGCGTGAGGACCGGCCGGTTGAGCGTGTCGCCGCGGCGGCCGATCACGGTGGTGGGCGCGGTGACGGTCAGCTCGCCCTCGGCGGCGTCGAGGTCGTACGCCTCGGCCGCGTACAGCGCGGTCACGCCGGGCCGGAGCTGCCAGAGCCCGTCGGTGAACTTCACTGCGGAGTCATCCCTTCAGTCCGCCGGCCAGCAGGTCGGCACGCCAGAAACGCTGCAGCACCAGGACGAGCGCGATGAGCGGGATCACCGACACGGCCGAGCCCATGATGACCAGCGGGTAGAGGTCGCTGTCGCCCGCGCCCTTCGACAGGAACGTGTACAGGCCCAGGGTGATCGGATACTTCTCCTGGTCGGAGAGCATGATGAAGGGCAGCAGGAAGTTGTTCCAGATGCCGACGAACTGCAGCAGGAACACCGTGACCAGCCCCTGCACCATCATCGGCAGCACGATCGTGGCGAAGATGCGCAGCTCGCCCGCGCCGTCCAGGCGGGCCGCCTCCAGCGTGCTCTCCGGGATCGCGGCGGTGGCGAAGACCCGGCACAGGAAGATGCCGAACGGGTTGATGATCACCGGCAGCAGCACCGACCAGTGCGTCCCGGCCAGGCCGACGCTCGCCAGCAGCAGGTACTGCGGGACGGCCAGCACGATGCCGGGCACCAGCACGCCGGCCAGGATCACCGAGAACAGCGCCTCGCGCCCGCGGAAGCGGAACTTGGCCAGCGCGTACCCGGCCATGGCCGACACCAGCGTGGACAGCACCGCGCCGAGCCCGGCGTACAGCAGCGAGTTGAGCCCCCACCGCCAGAACTGGCCGTCGCCGTACGCGCTGAGGCTCGCCAGGTTGTCCAGCAGGCCGCTGCCCGGCGCGAAGGAGAAGGTGGTGAACAGCTCGCGCGGCGTCTTCGACGCGGCCAGCACCACCCACGCCACCGGCGTCAGGCAGTACAGCGCGCCGAGCAGCAGCACGACCAGCGGCAGCCGCGGCCGCCGCCCGGCGCGCGGCCGGCGGCGCACCTGGCGGAACTGGCGGTCGCCGGTGCGCGTGACGGCGGTCATGCGTTGTCCCCGAACGTGCGGCGCTGGAAGAAACGCAGCAGGAGCAGCGACAGGGCGAGGATGCCGACCGCCAGCACGACGGAGGCGGCGGCCGCCCCGCCCAGGTTGTCGTTCACGAATGCCTCTTGGTAGATCTTCATCAGCGGCACCCAGGTGAAGCTGATGGTGGTGGTCATCGGCCGCAGCGTGGCCGGCTCGCTGTAGAGCTGCAGGGTGCCGATCACGGAGAACAGCCCGGTCAGCACCAGCGCGGGCGCGACCAGCGGGATCTTGATGCGCCAGGCGATCTGCAGCTCGCTCGCGCCGTCGATGCGGGCGGCCTCGTACACGCTGGTCGGGATCGCGCGCAGCGACGTGAAGATGATGATCATGTTGAAGCCGACGCCCGACCACAGCGCGATGTTGGCCAGCGAGAAGTACAGCGCGGGGAAGGAGAAGAAGTCCAGCGGCCCCGCGTTCAGCTCGCGGGCCACGTAGCTGATCGGGCTGGTGCTCGGCAGGTACAGAAAGCCCCACAGCAGGCTGGCGATCACGCCGGGCACCGCGTACGGCAGGAAGATCGCGGTGCGGGAGAAGCCGCGCGCCCGCACCCGCGGGGTGTCGAGCAGCAGCGCGAACAGCAGCGCCAGGCCGAGCACGCTGGGGATGGCGATGACGCCGTAGAGCAGCACCCGGCCGAGCCCGGCGACGTACTCCGGGTCGGTCAGCGCGGCCGTGTAGTTGTCGAGGCCGACGAAGGTCTGCGTCCGCCGCCCGAACGCGCCGCCGCCCTCGATGCGGAAGCCGCGGAAGCTCAGGTAGACGGCGTAGCCGATCGGGATGATCAGGAACAGGGCGAAGAACACGATCGCGGGCGTGGCGAACAGCCACGGGGTGGCGGCGGCGCGCAGGCGCGGCCGCCGTCCTGCGGATGCAGCGGGCATGAGGACATCCAGAGCTGGGGTCGGAGCCGGGGGCCCGCGCGGGGCCCCCGGCGGCTACTTGGTGACGGTGTAGCCGGTCTTCTGCAGGTCGGCGACGACGGCCTGCTGCGTGGCCTGGTACACGGCGCGGAAGGAGGTCTGGTCGAGGGCGGCCTTGTTGAGCGCGTCACCGAAGGCGGTCTGCGCGACGTTCACGTTGGGCCCCCAGGTGACCGGGATCGTGGTGTTCCTGATCACCTGGTCGGTGACCTGGTAGAAGTCCTTCTGCTGCGGCATCAGCTTCGGCGGCTCGTGGCTCAGCGTCGCCTGGCGGCCGGCGTTCGCGCCGGGGAAGAGGTCGAGGCCGAGCAGCAGCTTCGAGCCCTCCTCCGACGCGCCCAGCCACGCGGCGAAGGCCGCCGCCTCCTTCGCGTGCTTCGACTTCTCCGGCACGAGGTACGCCGACCCGCCCAGGAACGGCACGGCCGCCTGGCCCGCCGTCCACTGCGGCAGCGGCGCCGACTCCCACTTGCCGGCCGTGTCCGGCGCCACCGAGTAGATCACGCTGGGCGCCCAGGCCGCGGCGGCCCAGCTCAGGATCTTGCCGTCGTTGACCTTCGCGTTCCACTCCGGGGTGAGCAGCGGCTCGACCTTCACCAGGTCGCGCTCCACGAGGTCCTGCCAGAAGTCGGCGGTCTTGAGCGAGGGCTCGCTGTCGATGCCGACCTTCCACGCGTTGCCGTCGGTGCTCCACCACTGCGCGCCGGCCTGTGCGGCCTGCGCGGCGAAGAACTCGAGCTGGTTGGCGGCGAAGCTGGCGATGTAGGCGTCCTTGTCCTTCTTGCGGATCTGCTCGGCGGCCTTCGCGTACTCGTCCCAGGTGGTCGGCACCTTGATGCCGAACTTGTCGAACAGGTCCTTGCGGTAGGTGAGCACCATCGGGCCGATGTCCTGCGGGACGCCGTACACCTGGTTGTTGAAGGTGGTCTGGGCCCAGATGTTGGGGTCGACGTTCGCCTTCACGCCGGCCAGGTCGGCGGTGATGTCCTTGACCGCGCCGGCCACCACCAGGGCGGGCAGGCCGCGGTACTCGATCTGCACCACGTCGGGGGTGCCGCCGGCCTGGTCGGCGGCCAGCAGCTTGGAGGCGGTCTCGGTGGTGCCGCCTACCTCCGACAGCTTGACGGTGACGTTCGGGTGCTCCTGGTGGTACTTGTCGACGATCGCCTTGGCCGCCGGGTCGCTGCCCTTGAGGCTCCAGGTCCAGAACTCCAGCGTGACGGGCCCGCTCTCGCCCGCGCTCTGCGAGGGGGAGGGCGCGTCGGCGGACGAGCAGGCGGCCAGCGAGCCCGTCAGGGCGAGCGCGAGCGCGGCGCCCAGCAGGACGCGGCGGCGTCCCCCTCGTCGGGGCTGGGGGAGGGTGGGTGAGGTCATGACGAGCTCCTCGGCAAGGTGATGCGTCCCGCGGCGGATACCGGGTCGTGCGTTGGGATCTAACCTGATGTTAACGTTGTCATGCTGTCAAGCCCCCCGCTCGTAACAGAGCCGCAAAACGTTTCGGAGCCCGTCCCCGTGCCCACCTTCCGCAACCCCGTCCTGCCCGGCTGCCATCCCGACCCATCCGTCTGCCGGGTCGGCGCGGACTTCTACCTGGTGACCTCCTCCTTCGCGTACTATCCGGGGCTTCCCCTCTTCCACAGCCGTGACCTGGTGCGATGGCGGCAGCTCACGCACGTGCTGAACCGGCCGGGACAGCTCCCGCTACACGGGCTCGACGTCTCCGACGGGGTGTGGGCGCCGACCATCCGCCACCACGAGGGCACCTTCTACGTCGTCTCCACACTGGCGGTGAACAGGCGGGGCAGCCGCACGTTCGTCGTCACCGCCACCGACCCGGCCGGGCCGTGGTCCGACCCCGTGCCGCTGGAGGCCGAGGGCATCGACCCGTCGCTGTTCTTCGACGACGACGGCCGCTGCTGGTTCACCGCCTGCCGCGACGCGCCGGGCGAGGGCGGCCCCGGCGAGCTGTGGATGCGCGAGCTGGACCTCGAACGGCTCAAGCTCGTCGGGCCCACCCACGTGCTCTGGAACGGCGCGGTGCGCGGCGCCTGGGTGGAGGCACCGCACCTGTACAAGCGCGACGGCGTCTACCACCTGATCGCCGCCGAGGGCGGCACCGAGCGCAACCACAGCGTCACCGCCGCCCGCGCCGCCCACGTCACCGGCCCGTACGTCACCGACCCGCGCAGCCCCCTGCTGACCCACCGGCACCGCGGCCCGGACGAGCCCGTCCACAACGTCGGCCACGTCGACCTGGTCGACACGCCCGGCGGCGAGACGTGGGCCGTGGCGCTCGGCGTGCGTCCCGTCGACGGCACCCACACGCTGGGCCGCGAGGTCTTCCTCGTGCCCGTCGCCTGGACCCCCGCCGGGCCCGTGTTCGCGCCCGAGACGGGCGGCGTCCGGCTGAGCGAGCGGCTGCCCGCGCTCCCCGCCGCGCCGCACGACCCGCCGGCGCCCGCCCTGACGTCCTTCGAGGGCGCCGGGCCCGGCCTGGAGTGGAGCAGCCTGCGCGGGCCCGTCGACCACCTCGTCCGCCCGGGCGCCGACGGCCTGGAGATCGAGGCGGCCCCCGAGCCGCTGAGCGGCACCGGCGTGCCGGCCTTCGTCGGGCGGCGGCAGCAGCACGTCCGCTTCCACGCCGCCGCGCGCGTCCGATTCGCGGCGTCCGGCCCGGACGAGGAGGCCGGGCTCGCCGTCTTCCAGAGCCAGGACCAGCACGCCGGCCTCGCCCTCACCGCGGACGCCGCCGGTGCGCCGCACGCCGTGCTGACCGTCCGCGAGGCCGGGGCCGGCACCCGCCTGGCGGCCGTCCCGCTGCCTCCAGGGGAGGAGGTGGTGCTCGCCGTCGAGGGCGACGAGCGCGCGTACGCCTTCCGCGTCCGGATCGGCGATCAGTGGACCCGGCTCGGCGACGTCGAACGGGCCCTGCTCAGCACCGAGCGGGCGGGCGGGTTCGTCGGCGTCCACCTCGGCCTCTACGCGCAAGGGCGGGGCGACGGCCGCCGCGCCCTGGTGCGCTGGTTCGACTACCGGCCGCTCCAGCACTAGGAGGTCGGTCTCGGCGGGGCGGTGCTGCGGCGGACGACCAGCTCCGGCGGGATCCGCTCCGAGGAGGCCGGCTCGCCGCGCATCATCCGCAGCACCTGCTCGATCGAGCGCTCCCCCAGCGTGAAGAAGTCCTGCCGAACGGTCGTCAGCGCGGGCACCAGGTAGGCCGCCCCCGCGATGTCGTCGAACCCGACCAGCGACACGTCACCAGGCACCTTGACGCCCAGCTCGGCGAAGGCCGCGAGCACGCCCATCGCCATCTGGTCGTTGCCCGCGAAGATCGCGGTCGGCCGCTCGCCGCCGGGCCTGGTGACCAGGTAGTGGGCCAGCCGGTAGCCGCTGTTGCCGGTGAAGTCGCCCTCCAGCAGCTCCCCCTGAGCCTCGGGCGCGTCCTTCAGCGCGGCCCGCCAGCCCTCCACGCGGGCCCGGGCGTCGAACGTCCGCAGCGAACCCGTCAGGTGCACGATGCGACGGTGCCCCAGCTCCAGCAGGTGCCGGACGGCCAGCCGCGCGCCCAGCTCCTGGTCCAGCTCGACGAAGCCGATGTCCGGGTTGGGGACGTTGCCGGACATGATCACCGAGATCGGGACGCCCGTGACGACGCCGGTCAGCGCGTCCATCACCATCGGCCGGTCGGCGATGACGGCGATCGCCTCGACCGCCTGGTCGGTGAGCCGCTGCAGCGTCTCGGCCAGGTCGGTGGTGGTGCCGCCCTGCCAGCTCGCCAGGTTGACCCAGTAGCCGGCGCGCTGCGCCGCCGTCTGCACGCCGCGCAGGATGCGGGGCAGCTCGTACAGCTCGGTGCCGGCCAGCACCACGCCGACCGTCGAGGAGCGGCGGCTCTTCAGTGCGCGGGCGACGCTGTTGCGGCGGTAGCCGAGCTTCTCGATCGCGGCCTCGACCCTGGCGCGCGTCTCGGGGCGCACGGACGGGTGGTTGTTGAGCACGCGGGACACGGTGACGTGCGACACGCCCGCCTCGCGTGCCACGTCGACCATGCCTGGCGCCCGGTTCATGTCCTCCGCTTCCCCCGCTGCGTCGCGATCATATCCGCCTGGTGGTGACGGCCTCGTCCACGATATTCGTCCGCGTACGGCAGGTTGGTCCGCCTCCTGTGGATCATTAAGCCTGGCTGAACGAAGCCTTCGGACTTCGCCGTTGTTCCCGACGCGGGGCCGGAAGAAGGCTGAGGGGCATGACGACAACCCTTGACGCGGGCCCCGTACGGGCCCGCCCGCTCGCCGTGGCCTCGGTCGCCCTCGGCACCTTCACCATCGTGACCAGCGAGATGCTTCCCGTCGGCCTGCTCACCTCGATCGCCGCGGACCTCGGGATCTCGCCGGGGACGGCGGGCCTCACCATGTCCGCGCCGGGGCTGGTGGCCGCCGTGGTCGCGCCTGCGCTGGCCTTGGCCGCCCGCCGGGCCGACCGCAGGACCCTGCTGATGGGGCTGATGGCGCTGCTGGCGGTGGCCAATCTCGCGGCGGCGCTCGCGCCCGGCTACGCGGTCATGCTGGCGGCCCGGGTGGCGACCGGGGTGAGCATCGGCGGGTTCTGGGCGTTCGCGGCCGGGCTCGGGGCGCGGCTGGTGCCCGAGCGGCAGGTCGGGCGGGCCACGTCGGTCATTCTGGGCGGGGTGTCCGTGGCGTCGGTGCTGGGGGTGCCCGCGGCGGCGCTGGTGTCCTCCTCGGCCGGGTGGCGGGCGGCCTTCGCCGCCCTCGGCGTCGTGGCCCTGGCCCTGCTCGCGCTGCTCGCCGCCACCCTCCCGGCCCTGCCCGGCGCCGCGCCGGAGGCCGGCGCGAAGGCGGGGTTCCGGATGTCGCGGGCGCTCGTCCTCGTGGTCGTGCTGACCGTGCTGATCATCAGCGGCCACTTCGCCGCCTACACCTACCTGCGGCCGTTCATGGAGCAGGTCGGGCAGGCCGGTCCCGGCCTGGTCAGCGCCGCCCTCCTGCTGTACGGCGCCGCCGGTGTGGCCGGCAACTTCGCGGCGGGGGCCCGCGCGGCCAGGAGCCCCAGGGCCGTCCTCGTCGTGCTGGCCGTCCTCATCGCCCTGGCCACGGCCGCCCTGGCGCTCACCGCCCCTCCCCTGGCCGCGGTCGTCGTGTGGGGGTTCGGCTACGGCGGCGTCGGCGTGACGCTGCAGCTGTGGATCATGCGCTCAGGCGGCGGCGAGCTGGGGACGGCGCTGTTCGTGAGCGCGTTCAACCTGTCGATCGCGCTCGGCGCCCTGGCCGGCGGCCGGGTGGTGGACGGGGTGTCGATCACCGCCGCGATGTGGCCGGCCGCCGCACTCAGCCTGCTGGCCGCTGCCGCCGCTGGCATCTGGGGCAGGAGTAGGACGAGCGGTTCATGAACGCCTCCCGCCGGATCGCCGCGCCGCACCGGGAGCAGGGCAGGTCGCGCCGCCCGTAGACCTCCAGCGAGCGCTCGAAGTAGCCGCTCTCGCCGTTGACGTTGACGTACAGGCTGTCGAAGGACGTGCCGCCCTGCCGCAGCGCGGCGGCCATCACGGTGCGGACCGCCGCCAGCAGCTCGGCGATCTTCGGCTTGCTCAGCGTCTGCGTCGGGCGGGCCCAGTGCAGCCGCGAGATCCAGAGGGCCTCGTCGGCGTAGATGTTGCCGACGCCGCTGATCAGCGACTGGTCCAGCAGGGCCCGCTTGACCTCGGTGCGCCTGGCCCGCAGCCGCCTGGCGAACTCCTCGTCGTCGAAGGCCGGCTCGAACGGGTCGGGCGCGATGTGCGCGATCGGCTCGGGCACCCCGTCCACCAGGGCGGTGAGCATGACGTGCCCGAACGTGCGCTGGTCGACGAAGCGCAGGTCGGGGCCGCCGTCCTCGAAGCGGAGACGCACCCGCAGGTGCTTCTCCGGCGGCGCCTGCGGATCGACGACCAGAAGCTGGCCGCTCATCCCCAGATGCGCCAGCAGCGCCTCCTGGGCGCCCGACAGCGGCAGCCACAGATATTTGCCGCGGCGCTCGGCCGACAGGACCGTGCGGCCCTTCAGCCGGGCCGCGAACTCGTCGGCGCCGGGCGCGTGCCGCCGGACGGCGCGCGGGTGCAGCACCTCGGCGTCGGCGATCTCACGGCCGACGACCCACTGGGCGAGGCCGCGCCTGACGACCTCGACCTCCGGCAACTCCGGCACAGGGGACTCCGCTCCTCGCGCGGGTCAGCCCGCGGCGGGCTGGCTCTCGCGCTGCTTCTCGCGCTCGTCGCGGCGGGCCCTGATGCGGGTCCACGCCGCCTCGGCGGCCTGCTGCTCGGCCTCCTTCTTGCTGCGGCCGGTGCCCGATCCGTAGGACTCGCCGCCGACCCGCACCATGGCGGTGAACGACTTGGCGTGGTCGGGCCCGCTCTCCTCGACGTGGTATTCGGGCACGCCGAGCGCCTCGGAGGCGGTGAGCTCCTGCAGCGAGGTCTTCCAGTCGAGCCCGGCGCCCAGCGACGCCGAGCGCACGATCAGCGGGTCGAACAGCAGGTGGACCACGCGGAACGCCTCGCCGAGCCCTTTGTCGACGTAGATCGCGCCGATCAGGGCCTCCAGCGTGTCGGCCAGGATCGAGGACTTGTCGCGCCCGCCGGTGCCCTCCTCGCCCCTGCCGAGCCGCAGGAAGCGGCCGAGGCCGAGGTTGCGGGCCACGTCGGCCAGCGCGCGCATGTTGACCACGGCCGCGCGCAGTTTGGCGAGCTGCCCTTCGGGCAGGTCAGGGTGGTTGCGGTAGAGGGTGTCGGTGACCACCAGGCCGAGCACCGAGTCGCCGAGGAACTCCAGGCGCTCGTTGGTCGGCAGGCCGCCGTTCTCGTACGCGTAGGAGCGGTGCGTCAGCGCCCGCTCAAGAATGTCGTGGTCGAGCCCGACCGACAGAACCCGCTCCAGCTCGTCCCTGGCTACTTCGACGGCCACGGGCTTAGGACCTGCGCCCACGTGCTTCCTCCTCGGACATCTTCCTATGGCGATGGCGCGCCGACTGGCGGGAAGATGCCCGAAAACGTGGTGGGCGTCGGGGTGATCGCGTTGGCCCCGGCGTCCACCACGGCCGCGGGCGAACCGCCGCCGCACGCATCTGAGACGGTAACGCCGACCGAGGCACAATGGCACTCGGTCGGCATCACGTCAACTGCTGACGAGAAACCTGCCGTGTGACTGCCGCCACGCTTTCAACCAAGCACGAAAGGCGGCGGCGGTCCATCCGGCAGAGGTCCGGTCGTGCCGGCGGATCAGGCGGACGGCTCGATGACCTGACGGCGGTTGTAGGTGCCGCAGGTGGGGCACGCGATGTGCGGCTGCTTCGGCGAACGGCACTGCGGGCAGCTCACCAGGGCGACGGCAGTCGTCTTCCACTGGGAGCGACGGGCGCGGGTGTTGCTCCGCGACATCTTTCGCTTCGGGACGGCCACGTCACTTCTCCTGATCGTTATCTTTGTCGGAAATCAGACCTTGCAACGACGCCCAGCGGGCATCGATCACCTCGTGCCGGTGGTCGTCGCCGGCCTCGGCCAGCTTGACCCCGCACTCCGCGCAGAGCCCTTCGCAGTCCTCGCGGCACACGGGGCTCAGCGGCAGTGCGAGCACCACCGCGTCGCGGAACGTCGGCTCGAGGTCGAGCAGCTCGCCGTCGAGCAGCGAGTCGTCCTCCGAGGCGTCCTCGTCGGAGTAGAAGAACAGCTCCTGCAGATCGACCTCGATGTCCGAGGACATCGGGTCGAGGCAGCGGGCGCACTCCCCGGCGAGCGGGGCGCGCGCCGTGCCGGACACGAGCACGCCTTCCATCACTGCTTCGAACCGGAGATCCAGCTCGACTTCGGCGTCCTTGGGGACACCGATCATGTCGACGCCGAGGTCTGCCGGTGCCGGGAGCGTCAGGGTCATCTGCCGCATCGTGCCCGGCCGCTTGCCCAGGTCATGAGTGGAGATCACCCACGGGGAGCGGGGGTCGAGGTGCTGAGTCATCCTGATCTCGCTAGGCATGGCGAAGATGCTCGCCGTCGTACAAGGCCGAAATGAAAGGATAGCAGGTCGCGTTCAGCCCCTGAGCCGCTCGACGAGGAGCTTGTGCACGAGGTCGGGCACCAGGCCCGACACGTCTCCACCATAGCGGGCGATCTCCTTGACCCTGCTGGAGGACAGGAACGAGTATTCGGGGTTGGTCGGCATGAACAGCGTCTCCACCCCCGACAGGCGGTAGTTGAGCTGGGCCATCTGCAGTTCGTAGTCGAAGTCGCTGACCACCCTGATGCCCTTGACGATGGCGGGGATGTCGTTCTGCTTGCAGAAGTCCACGAGCAGGCCGTGGAACTTCCTGACGGTGACGTTCGCGAAATCCTTCGTGACCGTCTGCAGGATCTCGATGCGTTCGTCGACGGTGAACAGGCTGCTCTTCTCGACGTTGATGAGGACCGCCACGGTCACCTCGTCGTACAGGCGGGCCGCACGTCCGATGATGTCGAGATGGCCATTGGTGATGGGGTCGAACGACCCCGGGCAGACTACGCGGCGCAAGACGCCTCCCAGGTCTACGGGTTCCCGGCGGCGCGACCGTACCAAACGGACGCTTCGCCATAACGACGGACCCTCTCCTCAACGTACCCGTCAGGCCACACAAGGGCTTTTCCCCTGCTTTCCCGCTCGAAAGCCACCAGCCCGTCGTCAACCAGCCAGCCGTGGTCCCGCAGCAGCTCAAGCACGGTCGTCACTTCCGCGTCCGGCACCGCGTAAGGGGGATCGGCGAAGACGACGTCGAACGGGCCGCCCTCGGGCGGCTTGGCGAGCAGCCGGGTGACCTTGTCCGCTACCACCCGCGCGCCTTCCAGGCCCAGCGTGCGGACGTTGTCCTTGATCGTCCGCACCGCCTTCGGGTCGGACTCGACCAGCACCGCCTCGGCGGCCCCGCGCGACAGCGCCTCCAGGCCGATCGCGCCGGAGCCCGCGTAGAGGTCGAGGAAACGGACCTCGTCGAGGCCGTACAGGGAGCCGAGCGTCAAGAAGATGCCTTCTCTGGCCCTGTCGCTGGTCGGCCTCGTGCCGCGCCCCGGCGGCACCGCCAGCCGCCTGCCACCTGCGCTCCCCGCGATGATCCGAGTCATGTGCCCCATTCTTTCGCATGTTCCCGCAGGTCAAGAGTGGACAAGTGTCGGCCTCGGCTGAGCAAGGGTCGTTGGCTTCGGCCGGGACGGCACGCATGATGAGTCTGCGGCCTTCAAGATGACCCACATGAAGGCCGACCGGCGTGATCGTGAGCCCTTCCGCACGCCGGTTCCCTCGGCACCTGACCCGAGGGTGGGCCCAGCCGGGGACGGCATTCGGGGGGAGGCCGTCCCCGCGGCTGGGTTTCTTCTTTCTTCCCCGCTGCTGCTTCCGTGCTGTTGCTTCCTCTGCTTCCGCGCTGTTACTCCCGCGCTCTCTCCCAGCGCTGTTGCTCCCGTGCTCTCTTCCAGCGCTCTTGCTCCGGCTCTCCTGCGCCGCCCGCTCAGGTCTTCTCCAGGTATTCGGCCCGTTCGTCCTGCAGCAGCCGGTCGATCTCGGCCCGCAGGGCCGGGTGGCCGGCGAGGTCGGCGTCCTCGGCGAGCAGCGCGGCGGCCTCCTCACGGGCCGCGGCGATCACGTCCTCGTCGCGCAGGAGCTGCAGCAGCTTCAGCGAGCTGCGCTTGCCCGACTGGGCGGCCCCCAGGACGTCGCCCTCGCGGCGCTGCTCCAGGTCGACCCGGGACAGCTCGAAACCGTCGAGCGTGGCGGCCACCGCGTCGAGCCTGGCGCGGGCGGGGGTGCCCGCGGGGAAGTCGGAGACCAGCAGGCACAGGCCGGGCAGGCCACCCCGGCCCACCCGGCCGCGGAGCTGGTGGAGCTGGGAGACGCCGAAGCGGTCGGCGTCCATGATGATCATCACCGAGGAGTTGGGGACGTCGACGCCGACCTCGATCACCGTGGTCGCGATCAGCACGTCGAGCTCGCCGCGCGAGAACGAGCGCATGATCGCGTCCTTCTCCTCCGGCGGCAGCTTGCCGTGCAGGACGCCCACCCGCAGGTCGTGGAAGGGCCCCTGGGTCAGCAGCTCGGCCACGTCGAGCACGGCCAGCGGCGGGCGCCGCTCGTCGTCGCCCGAGGCCGCCGCCACCTGCAGGTCGCCCTCGTCGCCCTCCAGATCGCCGATGCGCGGGCACACGATGTAGGCCTGCCGGCCCAGCGCCACCTCCTCCCGCACCCGCTCCCAGGTGCGCTCCAGGTAGTGGGGCTTCTCGGCGGCCGGGACGACGTGCGTGGTGATCGGCGCCCGCCCGGACGGGAGCTGCGACAGCGTGGAGACCTCCAGGTCGCCGAAGACCGTCATCGCGACCGTGCGCGGGATCGGCGTCGCTGTCATGACCAGCACGTGCGGCCGGGCGTCACCGGCCTTCTCGCGCAGCGCGTCACGCTGCTCCACCCCGAACCGGTGCTGCTCGTCCACCACCACCAGCCCGAGATCGGCGAACTGCACGTGCTCCTGGAGCAGCGCGTGCGTGCCGACCACGATCCCGGCGTTGCCCGAGGCGGCGTCGAGCAGGGCCGCGCGGCGGGCGGGCGCGCCCATCGAGCCGGTCAGCAGCGTGACCGCCGTGCCGCCGAACATGCCGCCCTGCGCGAGGTCGCCCAGCATGGCCGTGATCGAGCGGTGGTGCTGCTGGGCCAGCACCTCGGTGGGCGCCAGCAGCGCGGCCTGGCCGCCCGCGTCGACGACCTGGAGCATCGCGCGCAGCGCCACCACGGTCTTGCCCGCGCCCACCTCGCCCTGGAGCAGGCGGTGCATCGGGTGCTCGCGGGCGAGGTCGTCGGCGATCTCCTCGCCGACCGCGGCCTGCCCCTCCGTCAGCGCGAACGGCAGCCGCTCGTCGAACGAGGCCAGCAGGCCGTCTTCGCGCCGCGGCCGGGGCCGCGCGGGCCAGGCGGTGGCCGCCTGGCGGCGCTGGAGCAGCACCGACTGGAGCACGAACGCCTCGTCGAACTTCAGCCGCTGCCGTGCCCGCCCCATCTCGGCGAAGTCCTTCGGCCGGTGGATGCCCGCCAGCGCCTCGGCCAGCGGCTGCAGCTTGTGACGGGCCCGCAGCTCGGCGGGCAGCGGATCGTCGAGCGGGCCGAGGGTGTCGAGCACGACGCCGATCGCCCGCCGGATGGCCCACGGCGTGAGGTCCTTGCCCGCCGGGTAGATCGGCACCGGCGCGGCCGCGAACTCCGCCGCGCCGCCCTCGTCCTCCTCCTCGAACAGCTCGAACTCCGGATGCGCGAGCTGCCAGCGCGGCCGGCCGCGCGCCCCGAACAGCCCCACCTTGCCGGCGAACATGCCGCGCCGCCCCGGCTTGAGCCGCGACTCGGCCGCATGGGAGCCCTTGCCGAAGAACGACAGGTAGATCTTGTCGCCGCTGCCGTCGGCGACCTCGACCTCCAGCCAGGTGCCGCCCCGGTTGCGCATCGGCTTGCGCATCAGCCGGGTGACCTCGCCCACCACCGTGACGTGCTCGTCCACCTCCAGGTCGGCGAGCGAGGTCAGCTCGCCGCGCTCGGCGTAGCGGCGTGGATAGTGGCGCAGCAGGTCGCCGACCGTCTCCAGGCCGAGCACGCTGTGCAGCAGCTTGGCGGTCTTCGGGTCGAGCGCCTTCGTCAGAGGCTCGTCGAAACGGCTCACGGCATTAAGTTCTACCGCCTGCGGCCGACAGGAATCCCGCCATCGCCCGGCGCGTCACTCGACGCCGATCAGCAGGGGGTAGCCGCCCTGGCCGCCCGCGTACACGGCGAGGTCGACGTCCGGGCGGGTGAGCCGCAGGTGCTCCTCCACGCCCTCGGCGAGGCCCGGCGGGGCGCCGGCGCCCGTGATCAGGGTGACCAGCTCGCCGCCGGCCGCCACCAGGCGGTCCACGACCAGGGCCGCCACCTGGTCGAGCGCGCCGCCGATCACCGCCACGTCGCCCTCGATGAGGCCGAGCACGTCGCCGGGGCGGCACACCCCGGCGCTGGTGAACGCCTCCTCGCCGGCCACCGTCACATGGCCGCAGCGGGTCTGGCCGGCCGCGTCCGCCATCGCCACCACGTCGTCGGCGAAGCGGCGCAGCGGATCGTGCACGGCGAGCGCGGCGAGGCCCTGCACGGTCGCCCGCGTGGGCAGCACACTGACCGCCTGCCCGTCCTGACGGGCGATCTCGGCCGCCGCGGCGGCCACGTCGCCGACGCCCTCGTCGTTGGGCAGGACCACGACCTCGCTGCCCGCCTGGCGGATCGCCGCCAGCAGGGCGGGCAGCGGCGGCCGCGAGCCGGGCTCGCGGCGCACCACGACGGCTCCGCACTCCTCGAACAGCGCGGCGATGCCGTCGCCCGCGGCCACGGCCACCACGCCCCGGCCCGCCTCGGCGTGGCGGGCGCGCTCGGCCAGGTAGGTGATCCGGATCCGGTGCGGCCGCCCCGCCCGCATCCCCGCCTCCACGGCGGGGCCGGCCTCCGGCACGTGGACGTGCACGTTCCAGAGGCCGTCGCCGCCGACCACGACCAGCGAGTCGCCCATCGCGTCCAGCTCCGCGCGCAGCGCCGCCACGGCGTCGTCGTCGGCGTCCAGCAGGTACATCACCTCGTAGCCTCCCCCGGCCTCGGTCATCGGCTTGAGCCGGGCTGCCGGGGCGGGCACGTCGTAGTGGCCGTCGTAGGAGCCGGTGACGACCGCGGCCAGGGTCTCCAGGACGATCGCCGCACCGGCGCCGCCCGCGTCCACGACGCCGCTGCGGGCCAGCACGTCGAGCTGGCGCGGAGTGCGCCCGAGCGCCGCCCTGGCTTCGCCCGCCGCCCGCCGCGCCACCTCGGCCAGGTCGCCGTCCAGCTCCTGTACGGCCAGCGCGGCCGACTCCAGCACGCTCAGCACCGTGCCCTCCACGGGCCTGGCCACGGCCTCCCTGGCCAGCGCGGCGGCCCGGTGCAGCGCGGCCCGCAGGTCGTGGCCGTCCTTCAGCACCTCGGCCAGGCCGCGCAGGGCCTGGCTGACGATCACTCCGGAGTTGCCCCGCGCGCCCACCAGGGCGCCGTACGACAGCGTCTGCCACACCACGGCCACGTCCACGTCGTCGGGCAGGGACTCGACGGCCTCGGCCGCGGACAGCAGGGTCAGGTGCAGGTTGGTGCCGGTGTCGCCGTCGGCCACCGGGAACACGTTGAGCGCGTCGATGTCCGTCCTGGCCCGGCCGAGCGCGTCGGCCGCCAGCCGCGCCCAGCGGCGCACCGCGGGCGGGTCGAGGATCTCCATCCGGCGCCTCCGTGCTCCCGCGTGCGCTACCGTTGTCGATGGAGAATATCTCCGTGCCGGGGCTGATCAGGTCTCCCGGCCAGTGCTCCAGTTCGCGCCCAGCGGTATGGATCGGATATTCTCGTCTGGCTGGCCGGTTGTCCCGGCATGCCCTCCGCCCGGAAAGCATCAGCGGACAGGGCTACATCGACTGTTTTAAGGAGCGATACCGTGGCTTCCGTCTGCGATGTCTGCCGCAAGGGGCCGACCTTCGGTAACAACGTGTCCCACTCCCACCGCCGCACCCGCCGTCGTTGGAACCCCAACATCCAGACGGTGCGCGCGGTCGTCGGCGGCACGCCGAAGAAGCTGAACGTGTGCACCTCGTGCATCAAGGCGGGCAAGGTCACCCGCTAAGTTCTTTCACCGCGCGAAGGCCCGCCGCCCTTTCGGGAGCAGCGGGCCTTTGTCATGCCCACGGGCCGTTGGTCGGGCCCGACGTCCGGACCCACGCCGCCAGACCCGCCGTCAGGCACGCGCGCAGGCGTCCCCGTCGTTGTGCCCGTCGTTAGGCCCGTCGTCCGGGCCCGCGCGGCCAGACCCGCCGTCAGGCACGCGCGCAGGCGTCCCCGTCGTTGGGCCCGTCGTTGGGCCCGCGCCCGCGTTGCGGCGGCGGGTCAGCGCCAGCGCCAGGCGTGGTCCACGGGGCCGATGCCCTCGCCCAGAGGGAAGCCGTGGGCGATGGCGCCGGTCACGTACTCCTTGGCCGCCCGCACCGCCTCCGGCACGTCGTCGCCCAGCGCGAGGCGGGAGGCGATGGCCGAGGCCAGCGTGCAGCCGGTGCCATGAGTGTGGCGGTTGTCATGGCGCTCGGCGGCGAAGCGGTGCTCCTCGGCGCCGTCGGTCAGCAGGTCCACCGGCGCGCCCGGCAGGTGGCCGCCCTTGATCAGCGCCCACTTGGGGCCCAGCGCGAGGACGGCGTCGGCCGCGCGGCGCAGGCCATTCTCGTCCTCGACCTTGACCGAGGTGAGCTGCTCGACCTCCCACAGGTTCGGCGTCGCCACCGTGGCCACCGGGAGCAGCCGGGTGCGCATCGTCTCCACGGCCTCCTCCGCGAGCAGCGAATCGCCGTGCTTGGACACCCCGACGGGATCGACGACGACCGGCGCGCCGTACCGGCCGAGGACTTCGGCGACCACCTCGACCAGGACGGGCGAGGCCAGCATGCCGGTCTTGACCGCCTGCGTGCCGATGTCGCCGAGCACGGAGTCGAGCTGCGCCCGTACGGCCTCGGGCGGCAGCTCCCAGTAGCCCTGGACGCCGAGCGAGTTCTGCGCGGTTACCGCCGCGATGACGCTCATGCCGTGGACGCCCATGGCCATCATGGTCTTCAGGTCGGCCTGGATGCCCGCGCCTCCCCCGGAGTCGGAGCCGGCGACGGTGAGCACGCGTGGAGGGGTCGAAACCGTCATGTCCCCCATCCAACCATTTGACCCGGTCAGGTGACGGCGCACTCCCCGCTGACCATGCCGCAGGTCTCCGCCTGCTCGCCCTTGCCCGTCGCGGTGAACGTGACCTCCGCCGAGTCACCGGCCGCCAGGGTGCTCGGCACGTCCAGGATCAGCAGGTCTCCGTCCTGCGTCCAGGTCGCGCCGCGCACGCTCAGCACCTTGCCCTCGACCGGCACCGAGACCGTGGGGGCGGCCAGCGCCCGCGTCGAGGTGTTCGCGACCTTGAGGCTCGCCGAGTAGGAGCCGACGCGCTGCTTGATCGTCTGCTGGACGTTGATCGAGCCGCCGGCGGCGCCGCCCTGCCCGAACGGGCCGGGGCGGTCGGTGTCGACGGGAGTCGGCTGCGAAGGGGCCTCGGTCGCGCCGCCGTCCGAGGAGGGCTCGGGGTTCGGGTTGGGGGTGAGCGTGTCGCTCTCCTCCGCGCCCGTCGGCTCCTCCGTCACCCGCTTGGTCGGCTGCGCGGACGCCTTCACCCTGGTCCTGGTGGGCTTCGGCGTGGGCGAGGTGGTGCGGCGGGGGGCGCGGGCGACGTACGAGGCGGTGGGCGTCGGACGGCCGGACGGCGTGGTCTTCTCCTCGTCCGCCGTCGGCTCCTCCTCGGGCTCGCTCTCCTCTTCCTCCGCCGCCGGGTCGGCGACGGAGGGGCCGGGGGCGGCCGGGGTCTTCTGTACGGCCGCGCAGGTCGCGCCCTCGCACTTGGCCGGGTCGCCGGAGCTCATCAGCTTCACGCCCGCCACCGTGCCGCCGAGCACCACGGCCACGGCGGCGACGGACAGCAACGCCATGCGGCCCTTGCCGCCGCCGGACGACGACGGGGCGGCCAGGTCGTCGCCCCTGCCCCTGCCGCCGCGGCCACCGCCCCGGCCGCTGTCGCTGTCGCGGTCCTTGTCGCCGTCGCGGTCCTTGCGGCGGCCGCGGCGGCCCTTGGGCTCGTCCTGGTCGTCGAGGTCGTCGAGGCCCGAGTCGGCGGACCAGCCGGAGGTGAGGAAGCCGGTCTCGGCCTCCGCCCACGCCGGGGTCCTGACCGCCGCCGTGGGCTCGCCGGCCACCTTGATGTCGCCGGGCATGGGCGGGCCCGCAGGGGGCGCGTCGAACCTGGCGGTACGGTCGGCCGGGCCGTCGAACGCGCCTCCGGCCTGCCCTTCCTGATCGTCGAAGAACCCTTCACCGCGCATCGGCCGCGCGAAGGGGTCACTCCCGGGCCCGGTCGCGCCGGGCTGGTCAAAGGGACCGGTCCCACTCGGCCGGCCGAAAGGACCAGTCCCGGTGGGCGGGTCGAACGGGCCGGTGCCGCCGGATCGGTCGGCAGAGCCAGGACCGCCGACCTGGTCGAAGGGGCCGTTTCCGCCAGGCCGACCGGAGCCGGGGCCGCCGACCTGGTCGAGGGGGCCAGTGCCGCCAGGCCGGTCGAATGGGCCGGTGCCGCCGGGGCCGGTGGGGGCGCCGAACGAGCCGGGGCCGAAGGGGCCGCCGCTCTGGGCGTCCTGCGGGCCGGACGGGCCGGGGAATGCGGCGGTGCGCTCGGCGGGGGCGTCGAAGAAGCCGCCACCAGGCCGGGGGCCGTCGCCACGTCCCGGAGCCCTGTCGACCGGCCCTGGCACGTCGAAGTCACCTGTGGCGGGCCCGCCGAACGAGGCGACTCCGCCCGGAGTCCGCGGACCGCCGGCGGGATCGCCAGGCAAGCCGGCCCCAGGGCCGCGGGAGCCGGCGGGATCGCCGGGGAAGCCGGAGCCGGCGGGCCGAGGGCCGGAAGCGGGGTCGCCGGGGAAGCCGGAACCAGGGGCTCCAGGCCCGAAGGCGGGGTCGCCGGGGAAGCCGGAACCAGGGGCTCCAGGCCCGAAGGCGGGGTCGCCGGGGCGGCCGGAACCGGGGGTTCCAGGGCCGGAGGTCGGGTTGCCGGGGAAGCCGGAGCCGGAGGCAGGGTCGCCAAGGAAAGCGGGGGTGCCGGGGCCGCTGGAGGTGCCGGGGCCCGTGGGGGTGCCGGGAGAGGGGGCGTCCCAATCTGCGGGGCGGGCGAAGGCGCCCGTCACCTCGAAGGGGCCGGCCTGGTCGCCAGGGGGCGGCGGGAAGGCACTCGCGGGTCCGCCGGCGGAGTCGGTGGGCAGCGCGAAAGCTCCGGTGACCTCGAACGGCTCGGCCCCCGGCCCGCGCGGCGGCTCGCCCTCGCGGCGCCGCATCGGGGCCCACTGCCCCGTGACCTCGGGCCGGTCCGGCAGGGACGGCCAGCCCGGCGGCTCGGCCTCCTCGTCAGGACCCCAGAATGCGCTACTGCTCCCCCGTTCATCCCCGTCGTCGGATCCACCTGTGCCGTGGCGGCCCATGGCTGCCCTTTCTGCCGGTTACAGTTGGCCGCCAATCTTCATAACACCTTTGCTACGCCGTTGTCACAGCAATCCCACTAGTCGTACCCCAAACCGGGAAAATATCCCAAAAATCGGGACAGATCACTACCGAAAGTGATCCCAGCCGCCACGTCCCATTTCTCGCCCGTACACGAGAATCCCTTCACCCTCGACCACCCGCCCCACGACCTGCCACTCCGCGGGCAACCGCACCCCGGCGGGAAAGACCGCCGCGAGCGCGTGATCCTCGCCACCCGTGAGCACCCATTCCAAGGGATCGGCCCCCAGCTCCTTGGCCGCCGCCAGCACCGGCTCGCCCACCGTGAACGCCTGCGGATCCAGCTCGATCCGCACCCCGCTCGCCGTGGCCACGTGCCCGAGGTCCTGCAGCAGCCCGTCGCTGACGTCCAGCATCGCGCTCGCGCCCAGCTCGGCGGCGCGCGGCCCCTCCTCGTACGGCGGACAGGGCCGCCGGTGCGCCGCCACCGCCCGTTCCAGCGCCTCGGTACGGGCCGGCACCCCGGCGTCGAGCAGCGCGAGCCCGGCCGCCGCGTGCCCGAGCCGCCCCGCCACCGCCACGACCTGCCCCGGCCGTGCGCCGTCCCGCCGGACGGGGGCCCGCCCGCCCAGGTCGCCCAGCGCGGTGACCCCGAGGACCACCAGGTCGCACCGGGTCACGTCGCCCCCGGCCACGCTCGCGCCGACGACCGCGCACTCGTCGCGAAAGCCGTCGGTCAGCCCGTCCAGCCAGGCCACGGCCAGGTCGGCGGGGATGCCGAGGCCGATCACCAGCGCTGTGGGAACAGCGCCCATGGCGGCGACGTCGGCGAGGTTCTGGGCGGCGGCCTTGCGGCCCACGTCGTACGGGCTGGACCAGTCGCGCCGGAAGTGCCTGCCCTCCAGCAGCAGATCGGTGGAGACCACGACCCGCCCGTCGGGGGCGGCGACGAGCGCCGCGTCGTCCCCCGGACCCAGCATTACTGCCGCTCCCTGGGGAAGACGGCCGGTAATACGATTTACCACGCCGAATTCGCCGAGATCCCCGACTGTGATGACGCACCTCCTGACGCACACAGGGTACGGTGGCCCTTCGGCGTGATCCAATCGCCCGGGAGGACGTGATGGTGCAGGCCTACATCCTTATTCAGACCGAGGTCGGCAAGGCCGCCGCAGTGGCCGGGGAGATCTCCGGGATCCCCGGTGTGACGCAGGCGGAGGACGTGACCGGTCCCTACGACGTGATCGTCCGCGCGGAGGCCCGTAACGTGGACGAGCTGGGCAAGCTGGTGGTGGCCCAGATTCAGGCGGTGGAAGGGATCACGCGTACGCTGACGTGTCCGATCGTCCACATCTGAGCCGTCCCGTTCCGAAGGTAGTCGTCGCATGCGTGCCGCCGCCGTCCTGCTCGTTCTCCTAGCGCTCGCCGGTTGCGGCGGCACCGTCCAGGTGGAGCCGCCGGTGCCCGCGGGCCCGGCGGTCGCCGCCTGCGACAAGCTGGCCACGCGGCTGCCCGCGTCCCTCGACGGTGCCGAGCGCGGCACGTCGGAGCCGCCTTCGCCGTACGTCGCCGTCTGGGGGGACGGCGCGATCGCGCTGCGCTGCGGCGTGCCCCGCCCGGTGCGGATGGCGCCGACGGACCAGCTCCAGGAGATCAACGGCGTCGGCTGGTTCGCCGACCCCGAGCGGCCCGCGTTGTACACCGCCGTGACGGACACCGCGTACGTGGAGGTCACGATCGGCGGCGGCCACACGCCCGGCGACGTGCTCGCCGAGCTGTCCGGCCCGGTGGGCCGGATGGCGGGATAGCGCTCATCGCAGCCCGGCCGGCCGGTTGAGCGCGAGCTGGATGAGCCGGTCCACGAGCTCCGCGTACGGCACCCCGGTGGCGGCCCAGAGCTGCGGCGCCACCGACAGCGAGGTGAAGCCCGGCATGGTGTTGATCTCGTTGAGTATCAGCCGCCCGTCGGGCGTGTAGAAGAAGTCGACCCGCGAGAGCCCTTCGCAGTCGAGCGCCTCGAACGCCCGCACCGCGAGGGCCCGCAGCTCCTCGGCCGTCTCGGCGGGGATGTCGGCGGGGACGGTGAGCGACATCTGGTCGGGGTAGTACTTGGCCTCGAAGTCGAAGAACTCCTGCCCGCCCTCGACCTTGACCTCGCCGGGCACGGACGCGGCGGCCGGCTCGTCGCCGGGCGACTCCAGCACCGCGCACTCGATCTCGCGGCCCTCGATGGCGGCCTCGATGAGCACCTTGGGGTCGTGCTGCCGGGCGAACTCCACGGCCTGTTCGAGCTGGGCCCGGTCGGCGGCCTTGGAGATGCCCTGGGAGGAGCCGGCCCGCGCGGGCTTGACGAAGACCGGGTAGCCGAGCCGCTCCTCGGCCTCCTTGAGCACCAGCTCGCGGTTGAGCCGCCAGTCGCGGTCGCGTACGGCGACGAACTCGCCGGTGGGCAGCCCGGCCGCGGCGAGGACGGTCTTCATGTACGCCTTGTCCATGCCGACGGCGCTGGCCAGCACGCCGGAGCCGACATAGCGGACGCCGGCCATCTCCAGGAGGCCCTGGATGGTGCCGTCCTCGGCGAACGGGCCGTGCATCACGGGGAACACCACGTCGACCGTCCCGAGCTCGACGGGGATGGCACCGGGGTCGTAGGCCACGAGGGAGCTGCCGCCGGAGGGCAGCGCGAGCGCCGCCCCCGAGGTGTCGACGACCGGCAGCTCGCCTTCCTCGATGGCGAACCGCTGGTCGGACGCGGCCAGCACCCACCTGCCGTCCTGGGCGATCCCGATCGGGATCACCTCGTACTTGCTCCTGTCGATCACATCCAGCACGCTGCCCGCGCCCATCAGGGACACGGCATGCTCGGAATTGCGACCTCCGAAAACGACGGCGACGCGTGGCTTGCTCATGGTGTCCGAATCTACCGGGGTGTCCCCTGTACAGCGAGTCAGCCCCGGCGCACGGCGCGCCCGGTCAGACGCCGTACCGTTCCGGTTTGGGCGAGCGCGACATGAGCAGCATGCCGGCCTCGGCCGGCGACATGCCGTCGTGCACCACCCCGACCACGACCTCGGTGATCGGCATCTCGACGTCGTGCTTGCGGGCGAGCGCCAGCACCGACTCGCAGGACTTGACGCCCTCGGCGGTCTGCCTGGTGGCGGCGACCACCTCGGCGAGGGTCATGCCGCGCCCGAGGTTCTCGCCGAAGGTGCGGTTGCGCGACAGCGGCGAGTTGCAGGTGGCGACGAGGTCGCCCATGCCGGCGAGCCCGGCGAAGGTGTGCGGGTCGGCGCCCAGGGCCGCGCCGAGCCGCTGCATCTCGGCCAGCCCGCGGGTGATGAGCATGGCGCTGACGTTGTCGCCCATGCCCATGCCGGCCGAGACGCCGACGGCGAGCGCGATGACGTTCTTGACCGCGCCGCCCAGCTCGACGCCGACGACGTCGGGGTTGGTGTACGGGCGGAACCACGGCGGCAGGTGGCAGATCGCCTGAAGTTTCTCCGCGACGGACTCGTCGGCGCAGGCCACGACGGTGGCGGCGGGCTGGCGCTGGGCGATCTCCTTGGCCAGGTTGGGTCCGGAGACGACGGCCACCCGCTCCTCCGGCACCTCGGCCACCTCGCGGATCACCTCGCTCATCCGCTTGGTGGTGCCGAGCTCGATGCCCTTCATGAGGCTGACCAGGACCGCTCCGCGCGGGATGTGCTCGCGCCAGGCGGCCAGATTGGCCCGCAGGGTCTGCGAAGGCACGCACAACACCACGAAGTCGGCGCCGTCGAGGGCCCGCTCGGGGTCGGTGGTGGCGCGCAGCGTGGGCGGCAGGGGGATGCCGGGGAGGTAGTCGGCGTTCTCGTGGGTGCGCTCGATGGCCTCCATCTGCTCGGGCCTGCGCCCCCACAGCGTGACCTCGTTGCCCGCCTCCGCGAGGATCATCGCGAACGTGGTGCCCCACGAGCCGGGGCCGAACACGGCGACTCTCGTCATGCGGTCACCGCCTCGCGGGGTCGTAGGGGGCCTCGGGGGCCTTCTCGCCGCGCAGCTCGGCGAGCTGCGCGGTGATCGCCGCCATGATGTCGGCCGTGGCCTCGCGCAGGACGTCGCCCTGCGGCGGCCGGCCGGCGTATGCGGACAGGTCGACCGGCGGGCCCACCGACACGCGGAAGGTCTTGCGGGGGAAGAGCCGCGGCTTCTTCTCGCCGTACGGCAGCAGCTCGTGCGCGCCCCAGTGGGCGATCGGGATGACCGGGACGCCGCTCTCCAGCGCCAGCCGGGCCGCGCCGGTCTTGCCCACCATCGGCCAGAGGGCCGGGTCACGGGTGCAGGTGCCCTCGGGATAGAACAGGATCGCGCAGCCGTCCCGGAGCCGTTCGGAGGAGATCCGCAGCGAGCGCGCGGCCTCGGCGCTGCCGCGTTCGACGGGGATGGCCAGCAGCCCGATCAGGGCCTGGCGGAGCAGAGGGACGCGGAACAGCGCGGACTTGGCGAGGACGACCGGCCAGCGTCCGTTGTTGAAGAGGAAGTGCGCGAGCAGGACGGGGTCCGTCCAGGAGAGGTGGTTGGCCGCGATGATGATGCCGCCGGTGCGCGGGAGACGCTCGCCGTGCCGCCAGTCCCGCTTGACCAGGAGCCGGGAGAGTGGTTTCACGACGACGACTGCCAGGGTCTCCCAGAAACACGACGGTCGCGTGCGGCGGCTCATGGACTCCTCCTCGGGTATGCGCCCCAAGTCTCCCGGTTGCCCGCCGAGGATGTCGAGGCGCGATGCTTAAGGGTATGAGCTCTCGGTGGTCCCTGGTCATTCCGGTCAAGACGCTGGTCGCCGCGAAGACCCGGCTGGCCGACGCGACGGGACCGCACCGCACGAGGTTCGCCGTGGCGGTGGCGAGCGACACCGTGGCGGCCGCGTTGTCCTGCCCGGCGGTGGCGCGGGTGATCGTGGTGACCGCCGATCCCGCGGCGGCGGGCCCGCTCGCGGCGCTGGGCGCGGAGGTGGTGCACGACCCCGACCGCGGGCTGAACACCGCGCTCCGCACGGGCGCCGCGCACGCCGTGGCCGTCGCGCCGGGCGAGGCGGTGGGGGCGCTGCAGGCCGACCTGCCGGCGCTGCGCCCGGCCGAGCTGGCGACGGCGCTGGAGGCGGCGGCCGAGTTCGACCAGGCGTTCGTGCCCGACGCGCTCGACGTCGGCACCACGTTCTACGGGGTACGGCCGGGGGTGCCGTTCACGCCGCGCTTCGGCGGGGAGTCGCGGGCCAGACATCTGGCGGGCGGCGCGAAGGAGCTGTGCGTGCCGGGCATCGACTCGGTCCGGCGCGACGTGGACACCCCCGCCGACCTGGCCGCGGCGATCGCGCTGGGGCTGGGGCCGCACACGGCGGCGCTGGTCGCCGAGCTGTGGCCGGGCTCCGGGGCCTGACCGCTCGCCGCGCCCCCGGCGCACGGATTACGCTGGTGGCGTGCAGGGCACGGTACGCAGCTTCGACGAGGCCACCAGGTCGGGCACGGTCTTCCTTGACGACGGGACCGTGCTGGAGTTCGACGCCCCCGCCTTCGACGCAGGCCCGCTGCGGCTGCTGCGCACCGGGCAGCGGGTCAACCTGGCGCTGACCGGGGAGCGGGTCACGTACATCACGCTGTCCACGTTCCCGCTGCCCTAGGAGGCCGCACAACGCGCGACGCCCGGGCGAGGAGCCCGGGCGTGACGGTCCGCTGACGATCTGCTGCGGCTACTTCTTCTTGCCGCTCTTCTTGCCGCCCTCGTTCACGAGGTCCTTGAACTCCGAACCGGGGCGGAACTTGGGAGCCCAGCTCTCCGCGACGTTGATCTCGGCACCCGTGGACGGGTTCCTGGCCGTGCGCGCCGGCTTGTTCACCATCTCGAACGCGCCGAAGCCCGTGATCGAGACCTTGTCGCCGCTCGCCACGGCCTTCTGGATGGTGTCGATGACCGCGTTCACGGCCTCGGTGGCCGTCCTCTTGTCGCCCACCCGGTCCGAAATGGCCTCGACGAGTTCTCGCTTGTTCATGAAAGTCCTGCTCCCCCAGTTATGGTCAGGGTTCCAGCACACGAGTTCGACGTAGAAACCCCTTACGCGAGTCGAAAGTAGGCGGGATCGCGGGGGAACTCAATCACCGACGGTGTTTTCGTCATTACGTGGCGTGTCGAGCGCGGACAGGAACGCCTCCAGCCGGGCCGCCGCCCGCTCGGGATCACGCTTGGCGAGGTCGCAGATGGCGAGATAGCGGCGGGCCAGCCGCGCCTTGTCCACGGCGGGATCGGCGGCGGGCAGCAGGCGGACGCGGCGGTGCGCCTCGCGCAACCGCCGCGCCAGTTCGTCGTCCTCTAGACGGTCGTCGGCAGCCATGGCTGCCGACCATTCTCGTACGCCGTGATGTCCTCGGCGTGACGCAGGGTCAGTCCGATGTCGTCCAGGCCCTCCATCAGCCGCCAGCGGGTGTAGTCGTCGATCTCGAACGCGACGACCTCGTCCGCCCAGCGGACCTGGCGTTCGGCCAGGTCAACGGTGATCTCCAGCTTGGGGTCCGCCTCGACGGCGGCCTGCAGGGCCTCGACCTTGTCGCCGGGCAGGACGACCGGCAGCAGGCCCATCTTGGTGGAGTTGTTGCGGAAGATGTCACCGAAGCGGGCGGCGATCACGGCGCGGAACCCGTACTGCTGCAGGGCCCACACCGCGTGCTCGCGGGAGGAGCCGGTGCCGAAGTCGGGACCGGAGACGAGGATCGAACCGCCCTCGTAGGCGGGGTCGTTCAGCACGAACGTGGGGTCCTCGCGCCAGGCGGCGAACAGGCCCTTCTCGAAACCGGTGCGGCTGACCTGCTTGAGCCAGACGGCCGGGATGATCTGGTCGGTGTCGACGTTGCTGCGGCGCAGCGGCACCGCCGTACCGGTGTGGGTGGTGAAGGCTTCCATCGGTCGTGACTCCTTACAGGTCGGCGGGGGCGGTCAGGCGGCCGGTGACCGCGGTCGCGGCGGCGACCTGCGGCGACACCAGGTGGGTGCGGCCACCCTTGCCCTGGCGGCCCTCGAAGTTGCGGTTGGAGGTCGAGGCGCTGCGCTCGCCCGGCTGGAGCGTGTCGGGGTTCATGCCGAGGCACATCGAGCAGCCGGCCTCGCGCCACTCGGCGCCCGCGGCCTTGAACACCTCGTGCAGGCCCTCCTGCTCGGCCTGGAGCTTGACCAGCATCGAGCCGGGCACGATGAGCGTGCGGGTCTTGACCTGGCGGCCCTTCAGGATCTCGGCGGCCGAGCGCAGGTCCTCGATGCGGCCGTTGGTGCACGAGCCGACGAAGACGGTGTCGACCTCGATCTCACGCAGCGGCGTGCCGGCCGACAGGCCCATGTACTCCAGCGCCCGCTCGGCGGCGGCCCGCGCGACCGGGTCGGCGAAGGACTCGGGGCTCGGGACGGACTCGCCCAGCGGCAGGCCCTGGCCGGGGTTGGTGCCCCACGTGACGTACGGGGTCAGCGTCGTCGCGTCGATCTCCACGACCTGGTCGAAGACGGCGTCGTCGTCGGTGCGCAGCGACTTCCAGTACGCGACGGCCTGGTCCCACGCCTCGCCCTCGGGCGCGTGCGGGCGGCCCTTGAGGTAGGCGAACGTGGTCTCGTCGGGGGCGATCATGCCCGCCCGCGCGCCGGCCTCGATCGACATGTTGCAGACGGTCATGCGGCCCTCCATGGAGAGCTTGCGCACGGCCTCGCCGCGGTACTCGATGATGTGGCCCTGGCCGCCGCCGGTGCCGATCTTGGCGATGATGGCCAGGATCAGGTCCTTGGCGGTGACGCCGGCGGGCAGCTCGCCGCTGACCTCGACGGCCATCGTCTTCGGCCGGTAGGCGGGCAGCGTCTGGGTGGCGAGCACGTGCTCGACCTCGGAGGTGCCGATGCCGAAGGCGATGCCGCCGAACGCGCCGTGCGTGGAGGTGTGCGAGTCGCCGCAGACGATCGTCATGCCCGGCTGGGTCAGGCCGAACTGCGGGCCGATGATGTGCACCACGCCCTGCCCGGCGTCGCCCATCGGGTGCAGCCGGATGCCGAACTCGGCGGCGTTCTTGCGCAGCGTCTCGACCTGCGTCTTGGACACGGGGTCGGAGATCGGGCCGAGCACGGTCGGCACGTTGTGGTCCTCGGTGGCGATGGTGAGGTCGGGGCGGCGCACCTTGCGGCCGGCGAGGCGGAGCCCGTCGAACGCCTGCGGACTGGTCACCTCGTGAATGAGGTGCAGGTCGATGTAGAGCAGGTCAGGTTCGCCCTCGGCACGCCTCACGACGTGCTGCTCCCAGACCTTCTCGGCCAGTGTGCGGCCCATGATCTCCTCCTGTGTCTTCGCGATGCGCCGTCGCATCGCCCGCTCAAGGCCCGCCCCCGTCTGCCGCTCCGGGTCCCGGTGCATCTTTGCGGGAGTTTGCCTCCGACTTGCCTTCTCATATGTCGAGACTGCAGTATCGGTACATGGACAACTCTAGCGGAGTCGGAGTACTCGACAAGGCCGTTCTTGTACTCAATGCCCTAGAAGCGGGACCCGCTTCACTGGCGCAGCTCGTCCAGGCCACCGGTCTGGCCCGCCCCACGGCCCACCGTCTGGCCGTCGCACTGGAGCATCACCGCATCGTCAGCCGGGACACACAGGGCCGCTTCGTGCTGGGGCCGCGGCTGTCGGAGTTGTCCACCGCCGCCGGCGAGGACCGGCTGCTCGCCGTGGCCTCCCCCGTCCTCATGCAGCTCAGGGACCTGACCGGGGAGAGTGCGCAACTTTACCGCCGGCAGGGCGATGAGCGGGTCTGCGTGGCCGCGGCCGAGCGGGCCAGCGGCCTGCGCGACACCGTCCCGGTGGGCTCGGCGCTGCCCATGACGGCCGGCTCGGCGGCCCAGATCCTGCTCGCCTGGGAGGAGCCCGACCGGCTGCACCGCGGCCTGCGCGGCGCCAAGTTCACCGCCGCGACCCTGGCCTCCGTACGGCGGCGCGGCTGGGCCCACAGCGTCGGCGAGCGCGAGCAGGGTGTGGCGAGCGTCTCGGCGCCCATAAGGGGCAGCGGCGGCAAGGTGATCGCGGCCGTGTCGGTCTCCGGCCCCATCGAACGGCTGACCCGGGCCCCCGGCCGGCTGCACGCGGTGCCGGTCATGGCCGCCGCCGAACGCATCACCGAGGCCATGCGGCGCACGTCATGATCAGCAAAAGGATGTATTTCGGGAGCCGTCAACGTCGGGAGCGCACTAGCCTGAGTGCGTGACAGATCGCATCGAGGTAGCCGCCACTGAGCTGCGACCCCTGCTCGAAGAGTTCATCATGTGGGCGCGCGTCAACGCGCCCGACAGCGACCCCGAGCTCGTGGGGCCCGCCGCCCTGTGGCACCGTCTCGCCTTCTCGCCGGACCCCGGCACCTGGAAGCGCGCCGACCTGCGCAACCTGCTGCTCGACCGCATGCCGGAGGTGGTGGAGGATCCCGACGCCGCCGCCGACGGGATGCTCCCGGCCGTGGACGCCTACCTCACGTTCCTCTCGCAGACCGGCAGGCTGACCAAGCGCTCCGACTCCCTCGCCGATCTGCAGGCCGAGCTCGACGACGTCGAGGACGAGTTCGTCGAGCTGATGGACGAGCTCGTCGAGGACGGCGACGACGCCGACGAGGCGGACGGCGAGGAGGAGACCGGCGACCTCGGCGACTTCGAGCCGTTCGCCGACGAGCTCGCCGACCTCGACACGATCCGGCTGCGGCCCGACTCCGAGCTGGCCGCGGCCGCCCGGCAGGCCCCGCTCATCGCCAAGGCCCGCGACCTGGCCCTCTGGGTCGGCTCCGGCCGCCGCGTGGGCGAGGACACCCTGCTCAGCGACGCCGAGGTGGAGGAGGCGCTGGCCGCCGTCGGGCTGCCCAGGCCCGAGGTCGAGGGCCCGATCGCCGAGGCCGTGCCCTACCTGTGGAACATCTGGAACCTCGCCGTGGACCTCGAGTTCCTGGAGCCGGGCGAGGGCAACACGGTCGCGGTCCAGGACGACACGGCCGAGTGGCCGTTCGACGACGACGAGGACGTCCTCGACGCCTGGATGCTCGGGCTCCACTCGGTCGACTACGGCGACCCCGAGCTGTCCGACGACGACCTGACCATGGCGCTGGCCGGCCTGACCCGCGGCGTGCTGGTCAGGCTGCTGCTGGCCGGCGGCTCGCGCGACCTCGACGAGCTGGCGCGCGAGCTGTCCGTGGCCGCCGCCGAGCTGGACGAGGAGCTCGGCGCCGACGCCTGGGAGGCCGCAGGCGACCCGCTCGCCCCCGCCGTCGACTGGCTGGTCGGCTACGGCATGGTGGAGGTCGAGGGCCGCACGCTCAAGCTCACGCCGCTCGGCACCGAGGGCGTCGTCCACCTGGTGGACGACGCCGACATCGAGGTGGACGCCCGGCCCGCCATCGAGTCGATGAGCGCCCACGAGCTGCTGGCGCTCAGCGCCGAGCTGCCCGAGGAGGAGGCCGACGCCGAGTTCGCCGCCTGGATGCGGCTGCGCGAGCCGGCCAAGGCCGCCGAGGAGCTGCTGGAGGCCGCGGCCGAGGACGAGAGCGACGCGCTCATCCGGGTGCAGGCGGCCAGCGTCGTCGGCACGCTGGGCGAGGCCGCGCTCCCCGCCTGGCAGGAGGCGCTCAAGCAGCCGTCGCTGCGGCCCTACGCGGCCACGCACCTCAGCCAGCTCAAGGTGGAGGGCGCTCCCGAGCCGACGCAGGACGACACCCACTGGCTCATTCTCGACATGTGGACGATCTCGGCCGGGCTCGGCCGGTCGGAGTTCGTGAGCAGCCTCCAGGACATCGGCCCCGAGATGGTCACCGAGCTGCTCGAAGTGATTTGGAAGATCCCGCACGCGCACGTCGAGGAGCTGCTGGACCTCATCTCCCAGGTCCACCCGGACAAGCAGATCGCGAAGGCGGCCCGGCGGGCGCTGTTCAAGGCCCGCTCGGTGTGACGACGCGGAAAGCCCTCGCCGTTCGCGGCGGGGGCTTTTCTCGCGGTACGGCCCCGTGGAACGCGAAAACGCCCCGGGCCAGAGGCGCCGGAGCGTTGATGGAGCAGACGTAGTCCCGACCGGATTCGAACCGGCGCTACCGCCTTGAGAGGGCGGCGTCCTGGGCCACTAGACGACGGGACCTTCGCGAGCTTGTGACAAGTGGTAGTCCCGACCGGATTCGAACCGGCGCTACCGCCTTGAGAGGGCGGCGTCCTGGGCCACTAGACGACGGGACCCTGTCCACAAGCTTTCGTCGCCGGATCTCCCCGGCGACGCAGGTAACTCTACCGCACCCCGCAGACCACAACCAAACCGCTTAACAGCGCTCCGTACGCCCTTACCGGCGGTCAGGCGGTGAGCAGGCCGCGCCGGTAGCCCTCGCTCACGGCGGCGGCCCGGTCGCGGACGTCGAGCTTGGCGTACACGTGCAGCAGGTGCGTCTTGACGCTGGCCTCGCTGATGAACAGCGCGGCCGCCGCCTCCTTGTTGGTCGCTCCCCCGGCCACCAGCCGCAGCACCTCCAGCTCGCGCCTGCTCAGGGCGCCTCTGGACGGTCTGCGTACCTGCTCGGCCAGCCGGCCGGCGACGGCGGGCGCGATCACGGTCTCGCCCCGGTGGACGGCCAGCACCGCGCGGACCAGCTCGCCGGACGGGGCGTCCTTGAGCAGGTAGCCGTGGGCGCCCGCCTCCAGCGCGGGCAGCACGTCGGTGTCGAACGTGGTCAGCACCAGCACCCGGGGGCCGGTGCCGGCGATGCGCCTGATGGCGGCGACGCCGTCCAGGCCGGGCATGCGCAGGTCCATCAGCACGACGTCGGGACGCAGCTCGGCGGC
Organism: Nonomuraea sp. AD125B; assembly: GCF_041402765.1. Classification (NCBI taxonomy): domain Bacteria; kingdom Bacillati; phylum Actinomycetota; class Actinomycetes; order Streptosporangiales; family Streptosporangiaceae; genus Nonomuraea; species Nonomuraea sp. AD125B. Next base: position 53,160 of record NZ_JBGLOU010000016.1, read on the forward strand.
CAGGCGCACGGCCTGCTCCCCGTCGGCCGCCTCGCCCGCGAGCTCCACGCCGGAGCCGGGGCCGAGGGCGGCGCGCAGGCCGTCGCGCACGATGGGGTGGTCGTCGGCGACCAGCACCCGCACGGGTGGCGTCATGAGTCCTCCCCTCCGCCCGCCATCGTCTCATCGGCTGGAGAGGGGGGAACGGCAGTAGGCAGGGGCGGGACGGGGCGGGCAGTAGGCAGGGCTGGGACGGCGGCCGCGATCGCGGTGCCCGCGCCCGGCTGTGACTCGATCTCCAGGGTGCCGCCGGCGGCCCGGACCCGCTGCCGCATGCCGTCGAGCCCGAAGCCGTCAGTGGCCGCCTGCGGATCGAACCCGGCTCCGTCATCCCGGATGTCCAGGAGCACGAGATCGTCCGTGTACGACAGGGTGAGAGCCGCCCTGGTGGCTTCCGCGTGCCTGGCGACGTTCGCGAGGGCCTCCTGGGCGACGCGGAACAGGGTGGCCTCCAGGTCGGCGGACAGCGCGACCGGCCATCCGGTGACCTCGCAGGCCAGCGGCACCCTCGACATCCGCGACCAGGACGCGGCCATGCGCTCCAGCGCCTCCGGCAGGCTCGACCGCTCCAGCGGGCCGGGACGCAGCGCGTTCACCGACCGGCGGGCCTCGGCCAGCCCGCGCCGGGCCAGCGTGGCGGCCTGGCCGAGGTGGCGGCCGGCCTCCTCGCCGGTGGCGCCGGCGGCGGCGTCGAGCTGGCGGATCAGCGCGACGAGGTCCTGGGTCAGGGTGTCGTGCAGCTCGCCGGCCACCCGGTGCCGCTCGTCGCGTACGCCCGCGTGCCTGGCCTGGTCGAGCAGCCTGGCGTGCAGGGAGGCGTTCTCGTCCATGGCGGCGCGCAGGCGTACGACGAGGCGGCGGCGCTTGTCGTGCTCGGCGGCGACGTACCAGCCGGCGACGGCCAGGGGCAGGGCGACGCCGGCGATCACGGTGAGCAGCGCGGCGCGGTCGCCGGGGGCCGCCTGGGCGGCCACGACGACGACGGCGGTGACCGTCACCCCGGCCATCACCAGCCGGGACGGGAGCAGCGCGAGGGCGAGCGGATAACCGATCGCGGCGAACACCGCGAAGGCGGCGTGCGCGGCCGTCAGCGCTCCGGCGAGGGCCACGAGGACGAGGTAGTGGCCGACGACGAGCACGCGACGCCGGTCGCGGCGCGGGTGCAGCCAGGCGAGCGGCGCGACCCACACGGCGGCGGCCACGGCGAGCACGGGCCACACCGCGCCGCCGGACGACCCCGAGAACGACCACGGGAGCGGCCACGACGACGGCTCCGCGTCGCCGCCGTTCGTGCCCGTGAGGGCGGCGGCGGTCGCGGAGGTCGCGAGCAGCGCGTACGCGAGCCCCAGGAAGACCCACCGTTCGCGCCCGTCGAGCCGGCTCATGCCCTCCAGCCTGGCACGGCATCCACCGATCGGTGGATACGCGGCCTCCACCGATCGCGGAGCCGGCCGGGCGAAGCGGCGCCGGGTCCGCGCGGGCGACGATCGGGGACATGAGCGATCCCACACGAAGGAAGACGATCCAGCTGGCCACGGCCGCGGGCGCGCTCGGCGTCCAGGCGGCCGCCATGACGGGCGGGCCGCCCCGGCGGGGCAGGGAGGTGACCACGTTCGTCTTCGTGACGGGCTCGAACGGCGTGGCCTCCGCCGACGCCGAGCTCACCCTGCGCGGGCACCGCTCGGTGGGCGTGAGCCTGCCGGGGCACGGCCCCGCCGAGCAGTTCCACGTCGCCTACCAGGCGCCCCAGGACCTTGCGGCGCTGGCGGCGCTGCCCTCGCCGGTGGCGCGGGTGACGCTGGACGACTACGTGGCGGCCACGGTGGACACCGTACGCCGGGCCGCGCGGCACGGCAGGGTGGTGCTGGTGGGCGGCAGCCTCGGCGGCTCCACCGTGACGAAAGCCGCCGACGCCGTGCCCGACCTGGTCGACCTGCTGGTCTACGACGCCGCCTTCTGCTGCACGGAGCTGCGTTCCCCGGCGGAGTACATGGAGACGCCGGAGAACGCGGGCAGCCTGGCGGGCAGCGTGCTCGGCGCGATCGTCGGCGACCCCCGCGAGCTGGGCGCGATCCGGGTGAACTGGCGGACGAACGACCCCGCGTTCCTGGCGGCCGCCAAGGCCGCGTACATGGCCGGCGGGACCGACGGCGAGCTGCTGGCCATGCTGAACACGCTGCTGCCCGACGAGAGCCTGCTGGTGTCCGGCGCGGACTCCCGTGGCCGCCCGGACGCCTGGGGGCGGGTGCCGCGCGTCTACATCCGGCACTCCCGTGACCGGGTGATCCCGCTCGCGCTCCAGGACCGCATGATCAGGGAGGCGGACGCCGCCACGCCGGGCAACCGGTTCGAGGTCTTCACCGTGGACACCTCCCACGCCCCGACCCCGGAGGACTACCGCCAGATCACCGACATCCTGGACAAGCTGGCACGCTGACCCGCGGTCGGACAACAAAAAAGCGGGGGTCTCGATGAGACTCCCGCCGCAGATGGCGCCTTGCTGGGGTACCAGGACTCGAACCTAGACTAACTGAACCAGAATCAGTCGTGCTGCCAATTACACCATACCCCACCGCTGTCACGAGCTCCGTGGAGCGCGCTTGGCGACGTCCGAAAGAATAGCCCAGCTCCGGGGGTAAGACCAAAACGATTGCCGGACGGGGTGACCGCCGGGCGCGGCGGGGGCGTGGCCGTGCCAAGCTGTGGGGGACAAAACACCACGTGGAGGAGCCCGAGCTTTGGCAGAGAACCCCTTCTTCGCCCCCAGTGACCTGCCGTACGAGCTGCCGCCCTTCGCCGAGATCCGCGAGGAGCACTACCTGCCCGCCTTCCGGCGCGGCATGGCGGAGCAGCTGGCGGAGGTCGAGGCGATCGCCGGCAGCACCGAGCCGCCGACGTTCGACGACACGATCGCCGCGCTCGAACGGTCGGGGCGCGTCCTCGACCGCACGGCCACGGCCTTCTTCAGCATCGCCTCCTCCAACTCCAGCGACGGCATCATGGAGATCGAGAAGGAGATCTCTCCCGAGCTGACCCGGCACAGCGACAGCATCCGGCTCAACCGGGCGCTGTGGGCGCGCATCAAGCAGGTCACCACCTCCGACCCGGAGGAGGCGTGGCTGCTGCAGAAATACCGCGAGGACTTCATCAGGGCCGGCGCCGACCTGTCGGAGACCGAGCAGGCCCGGCTGCGCGAGCTCAACGAGGAGTTGTCGCGGCTGTCCACCGAGTTCGCGCAGGCGCTGCTGAAGGCGGCCACCGAGGCCGCGCTGGTGGTCAAGGACCCGGCCGACCTGGACGGCTTCGACCAGGCCAGGATCGACTCGCTGCGCCAGGACGACGGCACGTACGCGCTGCCGCTGCTCAACTTCACCGCCCAGCCCGCGCTCTCCCAGCTCACGAACCGCGACGTGCGCCGCCGCCTGTTCGAGCTGAGCGTCGGCCGCGCGCCGGGCAACTTCGCGATCGCGGCCAGGATGGCGGCGCTGCGCGCCGAGCGGGCGGCGCTGCTCGGCTTCCCCGACCACGCCTCCTACGTGGTGGCCGACCAGACGGCCAAGACCGTCGAGGCGGTCGAGGAGATGCTCGGCCAGCTCGTCGGCCCGGCCGTGCGCAACGCCGGGCGGGAGGCCGAGGAGCTGGCCGCGCAGGCTGGGTTCCCGATCGAGCCGTGGGACTGGCCCTACTACTCCGAGCAGGTGCGCAAGGCCCGCTACGACTTCGACGACAGCGCGGTGCGGCCGTACTTCGAGCTGGAGCGGGTCTACCGCGACGGCATCTTCTTCGCGGCCGGCAAGCTGTACGGCGTCACCTTCGAGGAGCGGACCGACCTGGCCGGCTACCACCCGGACGTGAAGGTGTTCGAGGTGTTCGAGGAGGACGGCTCCGCGCTCGGGCTGTTCCTGCTGGACCCGTACGCGCGGGCGAACAAGCGCGGCGGGGCGTGGATGAACAACCTGGTGGACCAGTCGCTGCTGTTCGGGCTGCGGCCGGTGGTGCTGAACAACCTCAACGTCACCAAGCCCGCCTCGGGGCCGACGCTGCTCACCTACGACGAGGTCACGACCGCCTTCCACGAGTTCGGGCACGCCCTGCACGGCCTGTTCTCGAAGGTGCGCTTCCCGCGCGTGTCCGGCACCTCGGTGCCGCGCGACTTCGTCGAGTACCCCTCGCAGGTCAACGAGATGTGGGTGACCTGGCCCGAGGTGCTGGCCAACTACGCCAGGCACCACGAGACGGGCGAGCCGATGCCGGCCGAGCTGGTGGAGAAGCTGACCGCGGCCGAGACGTTCAACCAGGGCTTCAAGACCGTCGAATATCTCGCCGCCACGCTGCTCGACTGGGCCTGGCACCGGCTCGCGCCGGGCGAGGAGGTGGCCGACGCCGAGGCGTTCGAGGCGGCGGCGCTGGAGCGGGCCGGGATCGCCGTGCCGCAGGTGCGGCCGCGCTACCGCACCAACTACTTCGCGCACATCTTCGCCGGCGGCTACAGCGCCGGCTACTACTCCTACATTTGGAGCGAGGTGCTGGACGCCGAGAGCGTCGAGTGGTTCAAGGAGAACGGCGGGCTGCGCAGGGAGAACGGCGAGCACTTCCGCCGTGAGCTGCTGTCGCGGGGCGGCAGCCTCGACCCGCTGAGCGCCTTCCGCAACTTCCGGGGGCGCGAGCCGCGCATCGAGCCGCTGCTGAAGCGGCGCGGCCTGGACTGACGCCGAGCCCGGCCGGGGCGGCCCGCCACGAGAGCGGGCCGCCCGGCGGGCACGTCAGACGCCGACGGCGCCGAGGCGGGCCAGGGCGGCGCGCAGGCGGTCCTGGGTGCGCTCGCGGCCCAGCACCTCGATCGACTCGAACAGCGGCAGGCCCACCGTGCGGCCGGTGACGGCCACCCGCACCGGCGCCTGGGCCTTGCCCAGCTTGAGCCCGTGGGCCGCGCCGACCTCCTCCAGAGCCTCCTTCAGCGACTCGGGGTCCCAGCTCACGAGCTCCAGGCGCGCCAGGTAGCCGGAGATGATCTCCACCGGGGAGTTCTTCATCGCCTTGTCCCAGGACGCCTGGTCGAACACCGGCTCGTCGAGGAAGAGGAAGTCGACGTTCTGCCGGATCTCCGACAGCACCCCGATGCGGGTCTGGGCGAGCGGCGCGACCTTGCTGAACAGCTCGCGGTCCCAGCCTTCCTCCAGGTAGGGGGCGCAGCGCTCCTCGAACGTCTCCAGCGGCAGCGCCCGGATGTACTCGCCGTTGAAGGCCCGCAGCTTCTTCTCGTCGAAGAACGCGCTGGAGGAGTTGACGTCCTCCAGCCGGAACAGCGGCACCATCTCCGACCACGGCATGATCTCGCGGTCCTCGCCGGGACCCCAGCCGAGCAGCATGAGGTAGTTGACCATGGCCTCGGCGAGGTAACCCTCGGCGCGGTAGTCCTCCAGTGCCACCTTGTCGCGGCGCTTGGACAGCTTCTTGCGCTGCTCGTTGACGATCACCGGCAGGTGCGCCCACACCGGCGGGTTGGCGCCGAGGGCCGGCCAGAGCAGCATCTGCTTGGCCGCGTTGCCCAGGTGCTCCTCGCCGCGTACGACGTGGGTGATGTTCTGGGTGATGTCGTCGACCGCGTTGGCCAGCACGTAGAGCGGCGAGCCGTCGGTGCGGGCGATGACGAAGTCCTCCTGGGCCTCGTTGGGGAACTCGACGTCGCCGCGGATGAGGTCGGACACGATGGTCACGCCCTCGTCGGGGGTGCGGAAGCGGACCGCGCCCTCCGTCAGGCCGCGCTCGCGGCAGTGGCCGTCGTAGCCGCGGTGCTCGGAACCGGTGCGGGCGACCAGCGCCTCGCGGGTGCAGTCGCAGTAGTAGGCGCGGCCGTCGGCGAGCAGCTTGGCCACGGCCTCGCGGTGCTGCGGCTCGTACGCCGACTGGAAGTAGGGGCCCTCGAAGGCCGGGTTGGTGCCGTTGACACCGATCCAGTCGAGCGCCGAGATGATGCCCTCGGTCCACTCCGGGCGGTTGCGCGTGGCGTCGGTGTCCTCGACGCGCAGCACGAACCGGCCGCCGGACTGCTCGGCCAGCGCCCAGTTGAACAGCGCCGTGCGGGCGCCGCCGACGTGGAACATGCCGGTGGGGGACGGGGCGAACCTGACCCGTACGTCAGTCACGGGAGACCACCTTGTTCGTGAGTGTGCCGATGCCTTCGATGCCGACGCTGACCTCGTCGCCGACCTGGAGCGGGCCGACGCCGGCCGGCGTGCCGGTCAGGATGACGTCGCCGGGGATGAGCGTCATGACCGCGCTGACGTAGGCGACCAGCGCGGGGATGTCGTGGATGAGCTGGGTGGTGCGGCCGCTCTGGCGCACCTCGCCGTTGACCGTGGTCGTGAGGGCCAGGTCGCTCGGGTCGAGGTCGGTCTGGATCCACGGCCCGAGCGGGCAGAAGGTGTCGAAGCTCTTGGCCCGGGTGAACTGCACGTCCTTCTTCTGCAGGTCGCGCGCGGTCACGTCGTTGGCGCAGGTGTAGCCGAAGATGACGTCCTTGACCCGCTCGACCGGGACCTCGCGGCACAGCCGGCCGATGACCACGGCCAGCTCGCCCTCGTAGTCGACGCGGTCGGACAGGTGGACCGGGTAGGCGATCTGCTCACCGTGGCCGATCACCGAGGTGGACGGCTTCATGAAGATGAGCGGCTCCTCCGGCACCTCGTTGCCCATCTCCTGGGCGTGCTCGGCGTAGTTCCTGCCGATGGCGACGACCTTGCTCGGCAGCATCGGGGCCAGCAGCTTGACCTGGCTGAGCGGCTGGCGCTCGCCGGTGAACTGCACCTGGCTGAACGGGTGACCGGCGACGGTGGAGATGAACTCCTCGCCGGGACCGCCTTCGACCACACCGAACGACACGCCTTCGCCTGTGGAGAACCTCGCTATACGCACCTGTCCAGGCTATCGCCGCCGCCGTGGGAGTCCGTTCACCTGGCCCGCGCGGGTCACGTACGACGGGTTAGCCTGGACCCCTGACCTGCGCAGGTGCGCTGACGAGAGGGGTTTCCCATGTCCGTCGTGAAGATCAACGTGCTGACCGTGCCGGCCGCCATGCGGGAGGAGCTCGAACGGCGGTTCGCCGGGCGGGCGGGGATGGTGGAGTCCGCGGACGGGTTCGAGTGGTTCGAGCTGCTGCGGCCGGTGGACGGGACCGAGCGCTACCTCGTCTACACGCGTTGGCGGAGCGAGGCGGACTTCGAGGCGTGGCAGCAGAGCCAGGAGTTCGCCCGCGGTCACGCGCGGGCCGCCGGCGAGGCCGCCCAGCAGGGCCAGGGCCAGGGCCACGGGCACGGTCAGGGTCCGGCCGCGAGCGGGTCCGAGTTGTGGACGTTCGAGGTGGTCGAGAGCGCCACCCCCAAGGCGTAGCGGGCGGTTAACGAATCGGGCACTCGGCTTGACCGGATGATCGCGCACGCGAAAGCATGTCCCGCCTCAAGCTTGTCTGTCCTGGTTCGTGCTGAAAGGAACTGGCGTGCGCCGCCTCGCGATCCCTCTTGCCCTCACGCTCGCGCTCGGCGGCCTCGCGGGGACCCCCGCGTACGCGGACGGGGACGGCAAGGTGGCGCGCACCGCGGCGTGCCAGGGCGACTGGCTGCCCGGCACGCCGACCGCCGCGGACGTCATGGGCGGCGAGATCTCGCTGGTGGGGCTGCCGGCGTACAAACTGGGTGAGAAGGTCGACTGGGCCGCGAGCCCGTACAAGAACCGCTCGTGGGAGTTCGTCTTCCAGTCGCTGCGCTGGCTCGGCACGCTCGTCGTCGAGTACGAGAACACCGGCGAGCGGCGCTACCTCGACCGCGCGACCGAGCTCGCCAAGGACTGGGTGGCGAACAACAAGTACGGCGCCCGCGGCACCAAGCCCTACGTCTGGAAGGACCACCCGGTCTCGCTGCGCACCCAGCCGCTGCTGTGCCTGAGCGAGCACGTCAAGGACTCCTGGCTGAAGGACAGCCTGGCCGTGCACGCCAAGCTCCTCGCGAACCCGGCCCTGTACAAGAAGGGCCACAACCACGGCATCGACCAGGACATCGCGCTCATGGGCATCGGCTGCCGCTACGGCCGCAAGGACTGGGCCGACCTGGCGTCCAGGCGCCTGACCGGGACCGTCAAGCTGGACGTGGACGCCCAGGGCGCGCTGATGGAGCAGGCGCCCCGCTACGCCGTCTACGTCTACGGCCGCCTCCAGGTCGCGATGACGAACATGAAGTCCTGCGGCCGCAAGGTCCCCGGCGAGATCGCCAAGCGCGCCGAGGCGCTGAAGGACTTCATCGCGCACGCCACCATGCCGAACGGCTACATGGCGCCGCTCGGCGACGGCAGCGCCGAGACCGAGCCGAAGATGGAGACCGGCACGCCGAAGCAGAAGGTCAAGGTCTACCGGGCCGGCTACGTGTTCGGCCGGACGGCCTTCGGCAAGCAGGACTCGGCGTACTACTCGATCAGGTTCGGGCCTGGGATGAAGTTCCACGGCCACGAGGACCACCTGGGCGTCACCTACTACGCGCAGGGCCGCGACATCCTCGTGGACGCCGGCTTCCACTCCTACGAGAAGAGCGCCTACCGCTACTGGACGCTCTCCCCCGAGGCGCACAACGTGCCGACGGTGGTCGGGGCGAAGTTCCGGCCGCGCACCTCCTCGCGGCTGACGAAGTCCTCGCTCGGCGACGACCGGCAGGCGTTCCGGGTGACGGACGACGCCTACGGCGTGAGCCGTACCCGGTCGGTGCTGGTCGACCACGGCGAGGACCTGATGGCGGTGCTCGACACCGCCGGGGGCGGCAAGCAGGTGCGGAACCTGTGGCGGTTCGCCCCGTCGCTCAAGGTCGTCTCGAACGGCGGCGGCAAGGTCGTGCTGGCCGACGGCAAGTTCAAGGTCACGCTGCTGCAGCTGTCGCCGTCGTGCGCGAAGGTGGGCGGGCAGCGGGTGGAGCGCGGCGGGAAGCTCGGCTGGGTGTCGCCGACCTACCTGTCGAGGCAGGCGGCCACGGTGGTGGTCTCGCCTGCGGCGAAGTCCCTGCTGACGGTGGTCGTGCCTGGGACGGACGCGCCGAAGGTGTCGTGCTCCGGCGGCAAGGTGACGGTCGAAGGGGTCTCCTTCTCCGCCCGCCTGCTCTGACCTCGTACTCCCTGGCTCAGCAGTCGCGGCCGGCGCGCAGCAGGCCGTACGTGACCGCCTGCTCCAGGGCCTGCCAGGAGGCGTCGATGATGTTCTCGGCGACGCCGACCGTGGCCCACTCGCCGGTGTCGTCGCTGCTGGTGATGAGCACGCGGGTGACCGCGTCGGTGCCGTGGGTGTCCTCCAGGATGCGGACCTTGAAGTCGACCAGCTGCACCTTGGCCAGCTCGGGGTAGAGCTGCTCCAGCGCCAGCCGGACGGCCTTGTCGAGGGCGTTGACGGGGCCGTTGCCCTCGCCGGTCGCCACGATGCGCTCGCCCTTGGCGTGCACCTTCACGGTGGCCTCGCTGACCAGCTCACCACCCTTGGTGCGCTCGACGATGACCCGCCAGGACTCCACCTCGAAGTGGCGCTTGCGCTCGCCGTGGACGGTGTCGCGCAGCAGCAGCTCGAAGGAGGCGTCGGCGGCCTCGAAGGTGAAGCCCCGCGACTCCAGCTCCTTCACCCGCTCGACCAGCGCCTTGGTGTGCTCGCCCGTCAGCTCGTAGCCCAGCTCGCGGCCCTTGAGCTCGACGGAGGCGCGACCGGCCATGTCGGAGACCAGCATGCGCATGTCGTTGCCGACGGCGGCGGGGTCGATGTGCTGGTAGAGGTTGGGGTCGACCTTGATGGCGCTGGCGTGCAGGCCGGCCTTGTGCGCGAAGGCGGACATGCCGACGTAGGGGGCGTGCGAGTTGGGGGTGACGTTGGTCACCTCGGTGATGGCGTGCGCGATGCGCGTCATGTCGGCGAGCGCGGCCTGCGGCACCAGGTCGAAGCCGCGCTTGAGCTGCAGGTTGGCGACGACGGTGAAGAGGTTGGCGTTGCCCGAGCGCTCGCCGTAGCCGTTGGCGCAGCCCTGCACGTGGGTGGCGCCGGCACGGACCGCGGCGAGGGTGTTGGCGACCGCGCAGCCGGTGTCGTCGTGGCAGTGGATGCCGACCCTGGCCCCGGCCTGGACGGCCTCGTGGACGATGTCGGCCAGCTCGTCGGGGAGCATGCCGCCGTTGGTGTCGCACAGCGCGATGACGTCGGCGCCCGCCTCGGCGGCGGTGCGCAGCACCTCCAGCGCGTACGCGGGGTTGGACTTGTAGCCGTCGAAGAAGTGCTCGGCGTCCAGGAAGACCCGCTGGCCCTCCGCACGCAGGTGGGAGACCGTGTCGCGGATCATCGCGAGGTTCTCCTCCAGCGTGGTGCGGAGGGCCAGTTCGACATGCCGGTCGTGACTCTTGGCGACAAGGGTCACGACGGGCGCGCCGGATTCGCGCAATGCGGCCACCAAGGGGTCGTCGGCGGCCTTCACCCCGGCCCGGCGGGTCGCGCCGAACGCGGCGAGCTGCGCGTGCTTCAGGTCGAGCTCGGTGCGAGCACGCCTGAAGAACTCGGTGTCCTTGGGATTGGCTCCGGGCCAGCCGCCCTCGATGAAACCGACGCCCAGTCCGTCCAGGTGACGCGCGACGGCCAGCTTGTCGGCGACGGTCAGGTTGAGCCCTTCCTGCTGCGCGCCGTCACGCAGTGTCGTGTCATATACGTGGAACCGGTCATCGGCCATGAGCTTCTTCCTTCTGGAGATCCCTGGAAAACAAAAAGACCCCTCACGGACGTGAGAGGTCTGCGCGCTGGCGGTGTCCCTGTGTCAGCCAGCGCGCCTGCCGATAATGAGCAGACCGTAGAACATGGTGCTCATCAGTCTGCCATACGTTTCCACCATTCGGCACAAGGATCTCACTGCTCGGACGCCTACACGGTGACGCCGCCACCGCCCGTGATGGCACGCTCCAGGGCCTGCGGGTCGAACGCCTCGCCGCCCAGCAGCTTGCCGTCCAGCAGCAGCGTGGGGGTGCCCTCCAGCCGGACCTTCGCGGTCTCGGCCAGGTGCGCGTCGGCGTACGACTGGTCGCGTACGCAGCTGTCCACCTGCGCGCCCGCCTTCCTGGCCGCCCCGACCAGCTCCTCGACGGTGAAGCCCGAGGCGACGCCGTGCGGGGCCGGCTGGATGGCGTACAGCTCGTCGCGGAAGGCCAGCCAGCTCGACTCGGGGACGCAGCGCGCGGCCGCGGCGGCGCGGATGGAGTTGGAGCGCATGGGCTCGTCGCGGAAGATGGTCACGGCGTGGAAGACGACCTTGACCTTGCCCTCACGCGCCAGCCGCTGGATCGTCGGATCCACCTTGGCGTGCATGTCCTTGCAGACCGGGCAGTCAAAATCTTCGTAAACGTCCAGGACGGGAGCATCGCCGCCGCGGTCCGCCAGCACCATGGACCCGTCGAGCTGACGGGTCAGCCGCACCTCGGCCGAGCTCTCGCCCGGCCCGGAAAAGGCCAGCACACCGAGCACCGCGATCACCGCGCACGCGACCGCGACCGCCACCAACCGCTTCATCATTCGCCCACTCTCAGCTTGTCGATCGCGCAGACCCTACCGGAACGGAAACAATGACCGTATGAAGGCAGACCTCCTGACCCCAGCCGTGGCGCGTTACGTGTACGAGCACTCGACCAAGCCCGACCCCCTGCTGGAGCGACTGGCCCAGGAGACCATGGAGGTCACGGGCGACAGCGCGGGGATGCAGATCTCCCCCGACCAGGGCACGTTCCTCACGATGATCACCCAGCTCATGGCTCCCCAGGTGGCCGTGGAGGTGGGCACGTTCACCGGCTACTCGTCGGTCTGCATCGCCCGGGGCCTGCGGGGCGGCCGGCTGCACTGCTTCGACGTGAGCGAGGAGTGGACCTCGATCGCGCGCCGCTACTGGGCGGAGGCCGGGGTGGCCGACCGGGTGACGCTCACCCTGGGCCCGGCGCTGGACACCCTCGCCGCTTTCGACCAGACCGTCGACCTGGCCTTCGTGGACGCCGACAAGGGCAACTACCCCGGCTACTACGAGCTGCTGATCGAGCGCATGCGGCCGGGTGGGCTGCTGATCGCCGACAACACGCTGCGCCGCGGGCACGTGGCCGACCCGTCCCACGACGAGCCGACCACGGTGGAGATCCGCCAGTTCAACGACCTGGTGATCGAGGACCCGCGGGTGAGCGTGCTCATGCTGCCGGTCGCCGACGGCATGACGCTGATCACCAAGCACTGAGACGGGCGCGGGTCCCCGAGGTCAGGCGATCTTGTGGACCCAGCCGTGGGCGTCGGGGCGGGCGCCGTACTGGATGCCGACCAGCTCCTCGCGCACCCGCATGGTCACCGGGCCGGGCGTGCCGTCGGCGACCGTCCAGGCCCGGTCGGCGCCCTTGACCGAGCCGACCGGGGTCACCACGGCGGCCGTGCCGCAGGCGAAGACCTCGGTCAGCTCGCCCGACTCGCACGCCGACTGCCACTCGTCGACCGAGATGAGCCGCTCCTCGGTCTCCAGGCCGAGGTCGCCGGCCAGCTCCAGGATCGACTCGCGGGTGATGCCGGGGAGCAGGGTGCCGGTCAGCGCGGGCGTGACGAGCTTGTTGCCGAAGACGAAGAACAGGTTCATCCCGCCCATCTCCTCGACGTACTCGTGGGACTGGGCGTCCAGCCACACGACCTGGTCGCAGCCGTTCTCGACGGCCTGGCGCTGGGCGACGAAGGCGGCGGCGTAGTTGCCGCCGCACTTGGCGAAGCCGGTGCCGCCGGGGGCGGCCCGGGTGTACTCGGTGGACAGCCACACCGAGACGGGCTTGACGCCGCCACTGAAGTACGACGCCGCCGGCGAGGCGATGACCATGTACGAGTAGGTCCTGGAGGGGTAGTTGACGCCGAGCCCCGCCTGGGTGGCGATCATGAAGGGCCGCAGGTAGAGGCTGTGCCCCTCGGTGGTCGGCACCCACTCCTCGTCGGTGCGGACGAGGAGTTCGAGCGACTCGACGAACGTCTCCTCGGGCAGCTCGGGCATGGCCATGCGGGCGGCCGAGCGGTTGAAGCGGGCGGCGTTGGCGTACGGGCGGAACATCACGATGGAGCCGTTGGCCTGCCGGTACGCCTTCAGGCCCTCGAACAGCTCCTGCGCGTAGTGGAAGACCGCGGTGGCCGGGTCGAGCGAGAGCGGCCCGTACGGCGCCAGCCGGGCGTCGTGCCAGCCGCGGCCCTCGGTGTAGTCGATGATGATCATGTGGTCGGTGAAGGACTGCCCGAATCCGGGGTTCGTCAGTACCTGCTCCCGCTCGGCCGCGGTGCGAGCGTGGTCGGATAGCTGCACGTCGAAGCTGAGCTTCTGAGCGATGGTCATGACGATGGTCCTTCTCTCTGCGATTTCGCGAAAATCTACCGAATCCTGAGGGTCCGTGGACCCGCTACAGCGCGGCAGTGCTGCCCGAAGGCAGCTAGTACTTCCTATTGTCTCGCCATATGGGATGACAAGCTGCCGTTGGGCGATTCGGCCACTTCGGACAGCAGAAAGCGCCTGGCGATCCGGGTGCGGACCGCCAGGCGCGTGGGGAGGCTAGGCGGCCCTAGCCGGATACTCGCGCGGTGATGTCGTCGCCGATCTGCGAGGTGGTGCGGCCGGTCCAGCCGGTCAGCCGCTCGACGATGTCGTCGGCGACCGCCTGCTCGACCTTGGCCGCCTCGGCGCTCAGGCCGAGGTGGTCGAGGAGCATGGCGACCGACAGGATGGTGGCGGTCGGGTCGGCCTTGCCCTGGCCCGCGATGTCGGGGGCGCTGCCGTGCACCGGCTCGAACATGCTGGGCGCCGTGCGCTCGGGGTTGATGTTGCCGCTCGCGGCCAGGCCGATGCCGCCCGCGATGGCCGCGCCGAGGTCGGTGATGATGTCGCCGAACAGGTTGTCGGTGACGACGACGTCGAAGCGCCCCGGCTGGGTCACGAAGAACATCGACGCCGCGTCGATGTGGCAGTAGTCGGTGCTGACCTCGGGGTATTCCTCGGCCACCCGGTTGACCGTGCGCTGCCACAGGTCGCCGGCGAAGGTGAGGACGTTGGTCTTGTGGACCAGCGTCAGCTTCTTGCGCGGGCGGCTCTGGGCCTTGTCGAAGGCGTAGCGGACGACGCGCTCGACGCCGTGGGCGGTGTTGAGCGACTCCTGGGTGGCGATCTCGTGCGGCGTGCCGCGACGCATGGCGCCGCCGGTGCCCGCGTAGAGGCCCTCGGTGCCCTCGCGGACCACGATCATGTCGATGTCCTCGGCCGTGGTGTCGGCCAGCGGGGTCTCGACGCCGGGGAAGAGCTTGACCGGGCGCAGGTTGACGTAGTGGTCGAACTCGAAGCGCAGCCGCAGCAGCAGGTCGCGCTCCAGGATGCCCGGCGGCACGCTGGGGTCGCCCACCGCGCCGAGCAGGATCGCGTCGTAGCCGCGCAGCTCCTGCAGCACCGAGTCGGGCAGCGTCTCGCCGGTGCGGTGGTATCGCGCCGCGCCCAGGTCGTAGTGCGTGGGCTCGATCTTCGTGCCGACGGCTTCGAGGACCTTGAGCCCTTCGGTGACGACCTCGGTGCCGATGCCATCGCCGGGGATGACGGCCAAGCGGATGTTACGCGACTCCATGCCGGTACCTTACCGGCTCGTCTCGCCTGACGAACACTCGGTCTCATTTTTCGGACTGTTCCAGAAAAGTCCGATTTGTGAAGGTTTGCGATCTTTTGACTGATTCGTTAGCGTCCGTGCCCTGCCTAATCCACGCGGCGGTTCGCGTGGAGCCGGGGACCCACTCTCCCCCAGGGGCGAATCGGCATGCGCCGTAGGGCTGCTTCCAAGCCCGAGCCCGTCAGCTAACCCGGTCGGCCGTATGGAAGGACAGTCCCCTGTCTCGCATCGCCATTCTCGTGGCGGCGGGCGCGACCGGCCTCGCCGTGCTCGCCTCCCCCGCCCAGGCCTCCACCCCCGACGAGAACAACCCCGGCCGCGCGCCCAAGGCCGAAACCCTCGACCAGCGCGCACTCACCACCACGCTCACCGGTCCGGAACTCAAGAAGATCCGGGACCGGCAGAGCAGGCCCGCCTGGAAGATCGCGCTGAACTTCGCCCTGAAAAAACAGGGCATCCCGTACCTATGGGGCGGGACCGGCAGGGGCGGGTACGACTGCTCGGGCCTCATGCTCCGGGCGTACCAGAAGGCGGGGATCCAGCTGCCCCGCGTCGCCGCCGACCAGTACGCGGCATTCGACAAGAAGGTCTCCTGGAACCACCTCAAGCCCGGCGACCTGGTCTTCTTCAGCAACCTCGGCCACGTCGGGATGATCTCCCGGCCCGGCTACATGGTGCACGCGCCCCGCACCGGCGACGTCATCAAGGAGGAGAAGCTGTCGAGCTGGCGCAGAAGCGTCTTCGTCGGCGGCGTCCGGCCCGACCGCAAGGGCGTGCGGGAGTGGGCGGAGCGGCAGGAGGAGCCGGCACCGCCCATGCCCGTCGCGTCGGTGCTCTGACCGACGTCCCTGATGTGCGAGCCGGGGCCCTACCGGCCGGACTCCTGCGGGGCGCCGCCGTTGTCGCGGCGGTCCAGCGCGGTCTGCAGGGCCTCGGCGGCCTCGTCCTTGTGGTCTTCCGCACGGTTCCAGGCGTACATCTCGTACATGATCGTCAACTCGTTTCGCGAGGAGGCGTTACTGACGGGAGGGACTTACCGGCCGACGCGACGCCGTTCACCGCGGCGAGTCGCCGACCTGCCCTAACAGGCCTCGCCGCGGCAGGTAATGAGTACGAGCACCTGGCGCATGTGCTTCCACGTTAACCGAGGAATCTCGTTGGATGTCCTAGCATCCCGCATGCTGAGACAGCTGAGACGACGAAAAGGCCGCCGCCCGATCCGGGCGGCGGCCTTTCGCGCGAGGCGGGGAGTGTCAGTCCTCCAGGTCCACAGAACGGCCGCTCTCGGCGCCGATCTCGGCCACGATCTGGTCGACGATGTCGGCCGGGATCGCCGAGTCGACGGTCAGCGCGATGAGCGCCTTGCCGCCCTTGACGTCGCGGGCCACCTGCATGGAGGCGATGTTGACGCCGTGCTCGCCGAGCAGGCGGCCGACCACGCCGACGATGCCGGGACGGTCGGCGTAGGTGAAGAACGCGAGGTGCGCCGTCGGCTCGATCTCCATCTCATAGCCGTTGACCTCGACGATCTTGGTGATCTGGCGGGGACCGGACAGCGTGCCCGACACCGAGACCTGGCGGCCGTCGGCCAGCACGCCACGGACGGTCACCACGTTGCGCCAGTCGGGGCTCTCGGAGCTGGTGATCAGCTCGACGGCGACGCCGCGGTCCTTGGCCAGCAGCGGCGCGTTGACGTAGGTGACCTGCTCCTCGATGACGTCGGCGAAGACGCCCTTGAGCGCGGCCAGCTCGATGACCCGCACGTCCTGGGAGGCGATCTCGCCGCGCACCTCGACGTCGAGCTTGGTGGCGACCTCGCCGGCCAGCGCGGTGAACACCCGGCCCAGCTTCTCGGCCAGCGGCAGGCCCGGCTTGACGTCCTCGGCGACGGCGCCGCCCTGGACGTTGACCGCGTCCGGCACGAACTCGCCCGCGAGCGCCAGCTTCACGCTCCGCGCGACCTGGGTGCCGGCCTTCTCCTGGGCCTCGTGGGTGGAGGCGCCGAGGTGCGGCGTGACGACGACCTGGTCGAGCTCGAACAGCGGGCTGTCGGTGCAGGGCTCCTTGGCGAAGACGTCGAGACCGGCGCCCGCGACGCGGCCCTCCTTGATCGCGGAGTAGAGCGCGGCCTCGTCCACGATGCCGCCGCGGGCGACGTTGACGATGCGCACGCTCGGCTTGACCTTGTGCAGCGCCTCGTCGCCGATGAGCCCGAGGGTCTCCTTGGTCTTCGGCAGGTGCACGGTGATGAAGTCGGCCTGCTTGAACACCTCGTCGAGGCTCACCAGCTTGACGCCGAGCTGCGCGGCGCGGGCCGGCGGCAGGTAGGGGTCGTAGGCGATGATCTCGACGCCGAACGGCGCCAGCCGCTGCGCCACGAGCTGGCCGATCTTGCCGAATCCGAGGATGCCGACGACCTTCTCGTCCAGCTCGACGCCGGTGTACTTGGACCGCTTCCACTCCCCGTTCTTCAGCGCGGCGTGCGCCTGGGCGGTGTTGCGCGCGCTGGCCAGGATGAGGGCGACGGTCTGCTCGGCGGCGCTGGTGATGTTGGAGGTCGGCGCGTTGACGACCATGACACCGGCCTTGGTGGCCGCCTCGACGTCGACGTTGTCGAGCCCGACGCCCGCGCGGGCGACCACGCGCAGCTTGGGCGCCGCGGCGATGGCCTCGGCGTCGACCTGCGTCGCGGAGCGCACGATGAGGGCGTCCACGTCGGCGAGGGCGGGCAGGAGCTGGGAACGGTCGGCGCCGTCGGTGTGGCGGACCTCGAAATCGGCGCCGAGAACGGCGAGGCCGGCCTCGGACAGCTCCTCAGCGACCAGTACGACGGGCTTGTTCACAGGTGAATCCTTAGGGGCTTCCGGCGAGTCATGAGGGGGACACGTCCATGGATCCCCCGGCGGTCCTACCGAGTCTAACCGGCGCTTGTGAACGCATTCACGAAGGACCCACGATGTGAGACGGACGGGCGGCTACCCGGTAGAGGACAAAGTCACCCACTCCGGGGCCATCTTCGTCTTGATCGGGAGATTTATTCGCCATTAGCCTGATAAGCCGTGGCCGACTACCTATGGTTCGTCATATGAGCATCGGGAATCCTGCGCTTGCCGACGTTCTCGCCCAGCATGGCACGCCCCACCGGCTGCTGGGCGCCCTCGCCGACGGTGGCGTCCTGGTGGCAGTGCGCCCTGACCGTTCGGTCGTCCTCGGGACGACCCAGGCCGGCGACCGCGTGTTGCTCGGCTACACCAGCGCGACCACCTACGCCCGGCACCGTGGCAGCCATTCCCTGTCGGCGTGCGACGCCGACACCATCCTGGACATCCAGCGCGTCACGGGCGTGCGGGAGATCGTGATCGACGCGGCCGGACCAGCCGCCGCGGCCGTGCCCATCGACGATCTCCAGCGCTTCCTCACCACGACGCGGACCGGGCCCACGCCCGTCCTGTCGGGGGCGGCCCCCGCCGCCTACGCGACGGGCGCGATGGCCACCGTGTCGCGGGGTGCCGCGCTGGCCCAGGTCGCCCCGCCGGCTCCGCAGGCGCCGTCGTTCCCGTGGGTGCCCGCGCCGAGGCCGCACCTGTCGGGCCCGATGCAGCAGGTGGACCCCGGCTACCGCAGGTGCACCCATCCCATCCTGCCCGCGCTGCGGCAGGCGATCGCGCAGCTGCTCATGGACTTCCCGCTCGTGCACCACGTGTGGATCTCCGAGGCGAGCACCGCGTCCGGGGCCACCGGGATCATGCTGCACGTCAAGGTCCACATGTCGGCCGCCGAGGACGTCGTACGCGACCTGCACCGCCTGGTGCGGGCCCGGCTGCCGCAGTTCGCGGCCAGCGGCGCGCCGATCCTCATGGCCCGGGTGGCCGACGCGCGCAGCGAGCGCCGGATGATCGAGATCGGCGCGCACGTGGTGTGCGCCGACGTACGCGACTGACCCAGCGCGCCGACGTGCGCGGCTGACCTGCGGCGGCGGGATTCTCCTGCCGCCGCCGGCCGAATGGGTCTCCCCAAACAAGCCGTTGCTCGGCTCTAATGTGGGGATGATCACACCGGTCGCGGCCACGGTTCCCCGGGGCGTGCGCCTCGGTTACGGGGTCGGCTCCTTCTGCACGGCAACGGTCAACGCCGTGCCGGGGTTGTTGTTGCTCTACTACATGACCAACTTCCTGGCCGTGCCCGCGTGGCTGGCCGGCGTGGTGGTGACCGCGCCCAAGGTCTGGGACCTGGTCATCAATCCGCTGGTCGGGCGGTGGTCCGACCGGACCGTCTCGCGCTGGGGCCCGCGCCGGCCGTGGCTGCTCGCCGGGGCCTGCACGCTGCCGGTCGCGTTCTTCCTGGTCTTCGCGGGGCCGCCGCTGACGGGGGTGCCCGCCGCCGCCTACGTCGCGGTGTGCTTCCTCGCCACGGCGACGGCGTACGCGCTGTTCGAGGTGCCGTACAAGGCCATGCCCGGCGAGATGACGCACGACTACCACGAGCGCACCTCGCTGCTGCAGTGGCGCATGGTCTTCATCGGCGTGGCCACCGCGATCAGCGGCGTGCTCGCCCCCGCCATCGCCACCGGCGAGGGCGAGCACGGGACGCTGGGCAGCTACCGGGCGATGGCGCTCACCATCGCGGTCATCCTGCTGCTCGCCATGCTCGGCTCCTTCTTCGGCACCGCCCGCGCCCCCATGACCGGCGCTCCGGAGGCCGACCGGGGCGACTGGCGCGAACAGCTCGCCGCGATCAAGGGCAACCGGCCGTTCCTCTGGCTGACCGTGCTGGCCTGCACGCAGATGCTGGCGGTGAGCATGATGCTGGCCGCCGCGCCGTACTTCGCCACGTACACGATCGGCGATCCCAAGGCCACGCAGACGCTCTTCGCGGCGCTCGTGGGGCCGATCCTGCTGACCATGCCGCTGTGGGTGCGCCTCGCCAGGCGCTTCGACAAGCGGGGGGCGATGGTGCTGGCGGCCTCGCTGTTCGCCGCGGGGACTGCGGCGGCCATGGCCACGCCGCTGTTCGGGGCGTTGTGGGCGCACGTGACGATCCTGTTCGTCGGCGTCGGGTACGCCGGGCTGCAGCTGCTGCAGTTCTCCATGCTGGCCGACGTCATCGCCGTGGACGCCGCGGAGACCGGCAAGCGGCGCGCGGGCGTGCTCACCGGGCTCTGGACGGCCATCGAGAGCGGGGTCAGCTCGTTCGGCGCGCTGATCTTCGGTGTCGTCCTGTCGATCGGCGGCTTCGTCGAGTCCCAGCCGGACACGCCCGTACGGCAGCCGGACAGCGCCGTGACGGCCGTGCTGATCGGGCAGACCGCCATCCCCGCGCTGATCATCTTCGCGTCGGTGCTGGTGACGCTGAAGTACCGGCTCACGCCACCCGTCGCGCCGCCCGCGGACGCGTGAACCCGAGGGCGGCACCCGATTCGGCGTATTCTGGACACGAACCGAGGTTGAGGCCGATACTCGCTACATGAGCTCGACCCATCCACCCTTCCGCGCCTCCGACGGGGAACGCGACCGTGCGATCGACGAGCTCAAGGTCCGCGCGGTGGAGGGCCGCATCTCCCACGACACCTTCGTCGGCCGCGTCGACCAGGCGCTGCGCGCCCGCAGTCAGCACGAGCTCGACGAGCTGGTGGCCGACCTGCCGAAGCGGCCCACGTTACGGCAGCGGCTGACCGACGCGGTGTCGTCGGTGTCGGAGTTCACCACCAAGCTGCAGTCCGCCTGGCGGCGGCCCCGGCTGCCCCGGCTCGCGCTGCCCGACGACGAGCGGGTGCGTTACGTCGTGGGGCGGGGCTCGGCCTGCGACCTCGTGCTGTCCGACCTGACCGTCTCCCGGGTCCACGCCGAGCTGCGGCGCGACGACGAGGGCCGGTGGGTGCTGGTCGACCTCGGGTCGCTGAACGGCACCCGGCTCAACGGCTGGCGGCTGGTGGGGCCGGCGCGGGTGACGCCGGGCGACGAGGTGTCCTTCGGGGACTGCGGTTTCCTGCTGACGTCCGGCGTGCCGACCGGCCAATAAATACGGAATTTTGCGGATTACAGGCTGTCTGCGCTGATCCATGCTCTCAGGCGATCCCCCAGTCTTCTTTGGAGACCCCATGCGGCGCACCTCAGCCTCCCTCGTCGCGGGCGCGCTCGTCGCGTCCCTCGCGTGGGCGTCCAGCCCGTCCTCACCCGCCGTCGCCCTGGACCCCACGGCCGGCGTGGCCGACCTCACCCAGGACCTCAACCAGATACTCAGCGACTCCCGGCTCACCATCGCCCGCGCGGGCGTCGTGGTGAAGAGCGCCTCCACCGGCGAGGAGCTGTACGCCACCGACGCCGGCAAGCAGCTCATCCCGGCGTCCAACACCAAGCTGTTCACCTCGGCCGCAGCGGTGGAGACCCTCGGCCTCGACTACCGCTTCCCGACCACCGTGCTGAACACGGGCCGCAAGGCGGGCTCGGTCCTCGCCGGCGACCTCGTGCTGCGCGGCACCGGCGACCCGACCATGCTGGCCGAGGACTACGACGCCCTCGCCGCCAAGGTGGCCGCGGCCGGCGTCAAGGTCGTCACCGGCCGTCTCGTGGCCGACGACACCTGGTTCGACTCCCAGCGGCTCGGCAACGACTGGACCTGGGACGACGAGACCGCCTACTACGCGGCCCCGATCTCCGCGCTGACCGCCTCGCCCGACCGCGACTACGACGCCGGATCGGTGATCGTCTCCGTGGCCGCCGACGGCGGCAAGGTCAAGGTCTCCACGACGCCCGAGACCGACTACCTGAAGATCGTCAACAAGGCCACGGCGGGCGCCGAGACCGACGTGCTCATCGAGCGCCAGCACGGCACCCGTACGGTCGTCATCACCGGCACGGTGGCGGACCCGTACCAGGAGTGGGTGGCCGTGGACGACCCGACCGCCTACGTCTCGACGCTGTTCCGCGCGTCGCTCGCCAAGCACGGCGTGAAGGTGCTCGGCGCGACCGCCACGGGGGCCGCGCCCGACGGGGCCAAGGAGCTGGCCCGGCACGAGTCCATGACGCTGGGCGAGCTGCTGGTGCCCTTCATGAAGCTGAGCAACAACATCCACGCCGAGATCCTCACCAAGGCCATGGGCCGCAAGGCCGCCGGCCAGGGCACGTGGTCGGCCGGGCTCAAGGTCGCGACCGACTTCGCCAAGGCGAACGGCGTGCAGGTCATCAACATGCGGGACGGCTCCGGGCTGTCGCGCCGCGACGGGTTCTCGCCCGGCTCGATCGTCCAGCTCCTGACCTCCGTACGCGGCAAGCCGTGGTTCCCCACCTGGTACGCGGCCCTGCCCATCGCCGGCGACGCCGACCGCTTCGTGGGCGGCACCCTGCGCAGCCGGATGCGGGGCACCCCCGCCGCGGGCAACGTGCACGCGAAGACCGGCTCCCTGACCGGCGTGACGTCCCTGTCGGGCTACGTCACCAGCGCCGACGGCGAGCCGCTGGTCTTCTCGATCATGCTGAACCAGTACCTGTCGGGCTCGCCGAAGGACATCGAGGACAAGATCGCGGTACGGCTCGCGCAGTTCACCCGCGCCGCCGCCGTCGACGCCCCGGCCCAGCTCCGCTCGGCGGCCGAGGGGCAGGCGGGCGACCTGGAGTGCTCGTGGCTGAAGCCCGTCCAGTGCTGATCCCCTGACGCCCAGGGGGGCACGCGGGTTTACCTGGAGCTCCAGATATCGGCCGACTTTTCAGGACATGACCGACATCGGAGAACCAGAATCCCTTCTCAGGACAGCCCACCGAGGACCACGGGAGCGCCCGGGCCTTCACCGGCCTCACCCTTGAGCCGGTTACCCACCGCACGCCCACGGCGCTCCCCTCCCCGCGGGCTCGGCCGCGCCTCCCCCCGCATAGGACCGCGGCCGGGCCCGCCCACCGGCCCAGGACAAAGCGAAGGGGCCCATCCTCAGGATGGGCCCCTGCTTACGACTCGTAGGGCGTCAGCTGAGCGCCTGGCCCAGGAGGCCGTTCAGGAGGTCCAGGTCGAGGAGGTCACGGTCGTCGCCGAAGTTGTTGAACTGGCCGCTCTCCCACTCATAACTGGGGCCGTGGCCGGGGCCGTAGCCGCCGGGGCCATAGCCACTGGTTGCCGCCAGCGCGGAGCCGCCGAACACAACCATCCCGCCGACGAGGCCGGCAAGGACAAGTCCTGCTCTGTACATTTGTATCTCCTCTGATGCCTATCGACTACTCTCCGTAGCTGCCGGGAAGAGATCTGCCCTACGGCCTCTTGCACCAAACGCCAGCGATCTCACCCTTGACCAGGGCAAACACTCGCTCCGGGCGAAGCGATGCCGATCCCTGCCGTCCTTGACGCGACCATGCGTGCTACGGAGAGACATCAGGCCCTTCGCTGACCCCCGCTTAGGGAAGGGTCAGGACCACGGGCCCGTCGGCCGTCACGGCCACGGTGTGCTCCACGTGGACGCTGCGGCTGCCGTCCCCCGAGCACACCGACCAGCCGTCCTCGGCCATGTAGTAGTCGTCGCCGCCGCCCGCCATCAGGCTCGGCTCGATCGCGATCACCAGCCCCGGGCGCAGCCGCAGCCCCCGCCCGGCGCGGGCCTCGTTCGGCACGAACGGCGTCTCGTGCATGGCCCGGCCGATGCCGTGGCCGCCGAAGTCGTTCTGCATGCCGTAGCCGGCGCCGCGCCCGACGGTGGACATCGCGTGGCCGATGTCGCCCATCCGGCCGCCGGGCACGGCCGCCCTGATGCCGGCGGCCAGGGTCTCCTCGGCGACCTGGATGAGCTTGAGGTCCTCGGCGCGCGGCGTGCCGACGGTGAAGCTCACGGTGCCGTCGGCGTGCCAGCCGTCCACGATCGCGCCGCAGTCCACGCTGATGAGGTCGCCGTCGCGCAGCCGGTAGGCCGTCGGCAGCCCGTGCAGCATGGTCCCGTTGACCGAGGTGCAGATGACCCCCGGGTACGGCGTCGCGCCGAACGACGGGTGGTAGCCCAGGAACGACGCTCCGGCCTTGGCCTCCTCGATGACGGTCCGCGCCACCTCGTCGAGTCGCCTGAGCGTCACGCCCACGGCGGCCTGGTCGCGGACCGCCGCGTGCACGGCGGCCACCACCCGTCCCGCCTCGCGCATCGCGTCGATCTCCCCGGCGCTCTTCAGCTCGATCACGGCCCCTCCTCGTCGTTCACCGGTCGGCGTGGCGATAACTATACCGGTATTTTTATCGAAGAGAGCCGGGGGGCGCCGTCAGTCGAGGCCGCGGCGGCCCGGCGTCCAGAACGGCTTCGTCCGCACGTCCCTGCGGCTCCAGCCGCGCTCGTCCACCAGATGGGCGCGGACCGCCTGGATCGTGCGGGCCTCCCCCGCCAGGTAGGCGAAGCCCGGCTCGTCCGGCAGGTCCAGCGCCCGTACGGCGTCGACCAGGACCTGCGAGCCGGCCGCCGGGGCACCCTCGCGGCACACCCGGGTCAGCTCCCGCGGCAGGCCCAGGTGGTCGCCGGGCCGCTCGGCCTCCACGGCGCCGTACGCGGCCGCCTCCGGCGGCAGGGCCCGCAGCATCGCCCCGAACGCGACCGACGCCGTCTCCTCCCCCGCGAACAGGTGGTAGGGGGCGTCCTCGCGCAGCACGAAGCCGCCCTCGGGGCGCATGAAGACGACCTCCTGGCCGGGCGCGGCGTCGCGCACCCAGACGGCGCCGGGGGCGTCTCCGCCGTGGTCGAGCCCGATCAGGTCCAGGGCCTCCCAGCTCGGGTCGTACCACCACACCGAGTACGTCCGCAGCACCCCGCCCACCAGGCCGCCGCCGTCGCCGATGAGCACGCGTACGTGCTGGCCCGGCACATACGCGAGGGCGGCCAGGCCCTCGCCGCCGATCCTGATCCGGCGCATGCGCGGGGCCACCTCCTCGACCTCCAGGATCTCGCCCTCCACGAACACGCGGCCGAGCAGCCGCCTGGCCACGCTCTTCCTGGCCGTGGTCATCGCCCCCTCCTCGGGTCCAGCTCCTCGACGCGGTGACGGGCCTCCACGAAGATCTGCTGGATGCGCTCGACCACCTGCGGATCGCCGTGGGTGTGGGCCAGCGCCTTGACCGCGGCCTTCACCAGGCGCAGGGCGGGGGCGACGATCTCGGCGGCCTGGGGGTCGCGGAACATGCCCCACTCGCCCCTGCTGGCCGCCCGGCCCCACAGCCGCTCGATCTCGTCGGCCTGCTCCTCGACGGCCCTGCGGCCCTCGTCGGTGACGTGGTGGACCTTGCGGCCCTCGTCCTGCTCGACGCGGACCAGGCCCTCGTCCTCCAGGAGCTGGAGCGTGGGGTAGATGGAGCCGGCGCTCGGCTCGTAGGTGCCGTTGAAGCGGTCGGACAGGCGGCTCATGACGTCGTAGCCGTGGCCGGGCCGCTCGGCGATCAGCGCGAGCACGGCGAGGCGCAGCTCGCCGGGTCCGAAGAAGCGTCCGGTGGGTCCGTACCCGCCGGAGGCGCGGCGCGCGTTCATCATCATGAGTCGGATGCTATATCGAACGATATATCTTCGTACAGAAAAACCCGGGGGTGCGGGTCACGCGCCCCCGGGCGCACCGACGGCGTCAGCTCCAGAGGGCGGGGGCCTGCGCCGGCACCTCGTCCTTGACCTCCGGCTGGTCGATGACCTCGCCGCGCAGCGGCAGCAGGACCGTCACCTGGCGGCCCCACTCGGTGTAGGTCGTGTCCGACTGGACCCGCACCGAGCCCTTGTCGTAGGGCAGCTCACCCGTCACCGACACGCGCTCCACCCGGCCGCCCGCGCTGAGGCGCAGCGCGTAGGAGATCCTGCCGGGACGGCTCTTCATCCACTGCTCGCCGTAGCGGGCGACGAACGAGGCCGACGCCCTGGCCAGCTCATGCGGCTTGATCGTGCCCTTCACCACGCCGCCGCTCCAGGACGCGCGGTGGTCCATGAGCGCCTTGAGCGTGGCGGGCTCGAAGACGTCGAGCAGCAGGTTGCCGGACGGGACGTCGGTGCCGCCGTAGCGCACCCAGCTCGTCCCCTCGGGCAGGGCGTCCTGGACCACCGCGCCGGAGACGTAGCTGACCCGGCCGGAGGAGAGCACCCGCACCGGCGAGTGCTGCAGCGTCTCGGTCTCGCGCGGGCTCACCTTCGCCATCTTGGCGAGCAGGCTCTTGCTGTAGCTCAGGTTCTGGCTCGTGTCGGCCGCCCGCGCGCCGCGCGCGTCGAACTCGACGGTCCCGTCGAGCGTCGAGGAGATGTACTCGCCCGCCGAGTACGTCACCCTCGCCGTGGCCCGTACGTTGACGCCCTTGCCCCGCGCCAGCTCGGACTTGAGCACCTTCACCGGATCGATGTTCTGCGCCGCCTGCGCGGGCGCGGCGACGGCGAGCTGCAGCGCACCGGCGACCACGGCGACACCGACGATGGTTCGCTTCATGGGTTGATGGTTTCCTTGAGGGGGGATTTTCCGGGAACGCGAACAATCTGGTGCATGCAAGATCACCAGTCAAGTCGGTTCACTGCATGGTTATGCAGCTCGCCGGCCCCTTGACCCCGGCCCTCAGCTCAGGCGGGCGCGCAGCAGGCAGAACTCGTTGCCCTCGGGGTCGGCCAGGACGTGCCAGGACTCCTCGCCGGTCTGGCCGACGTCGGCCGGGCGCGCGCCGAGGCTCAGCAGGCGTTCGAGCTCGGCGTCCTGGTCGCGGTCGGTGGCGTTGACGTCGAAGTGCATCCGCAGCGGGCCGGTCTTGGGCTCGGTGGTGGGGCTGAAGATCAGGGTCGGCTGCAGCCCGCCGAACCCTTCCCGCGGGCCGATCTCCACCGAGCCGTCGTCCTCGGTGTCGAGCACCACGAAGTCCAGCACCTCACACCAGAACGCGGCCAGCCCGTTCGCGTCCTGACAAGGAATGATCAATTCGGATATGCGACTTGCCATGATCGGCATCCTACGCACGAGACGCCCCCGGCGAAGACCGCTTCGCCGGGGGCGTCTCACGCCGGAGAGAGCTCAGCCCTTGAGCCAGCTCATCATCGGACGGAGCTTGGCGCCCGTCTTCTCGATGGCGTCCTCGGCCAGCTCGTCGCGGTACTGCTGGAACTTCTTCTGCCCGCTGTCGAACTCCTCGACCAGCTCGCGCGCGAACGACCCGTCCTGGATCTCGCCGAGGATGCGGCGCATCTCCTGCCGGGTCTCCTCGGTGACGACGCGCGGGCCGCGGGTGTAGCCGCCGTACTCGGCGGTGTCGGAGACCGACCAGTACATCTTGGAGACGCCGCCCTCGTACATGAGGTCGACGATGAGCTTCATCTCGTGCAGGCACTCGAAGTAGGCGACCTCGGGCTGGTAGCCCGCCTCGATGAGGGTGTCGAAGCCCGCCTTGATGAGCTCGGACACGCCGCCGCAGAGCACGGCCTGCTCGCCGAACAGGTCGGTCTCCGTCTCCTCCTTGAACGTGGTGCGCAGCGCGCCGGCGCGGGTGCCGCCGATGCCCTTGGCGTACGACAGCGCCAGGTCCAGCGCCTTGCCGGAGGCGTCCTTCTCGACGGCGACGAGACAGGGCACGCCGCGGCCGGCCTCGAACTGGCGGCGCACCAGGTGGCCCGGGCCCTTGGGGGCGACCATGCAGACGTCGACGCCCTCGGGGGCCTCGATGAGGCCGTAGCGGATGTTGAGGCCGTGGCCGAAGAAGAGGGCGTCGCCCTCGACCAGGTTGGGGGCCACGTGCTGGGCGTAGAGGTCGCGCTGGATGTGGTCCGGCGCGAGGATCATCGTGAGGTTGGCCTCCTCGACGGCCTCGGCCGGGGTGAGGACGCGCAGGCCGTCGTTCTCCGCCTTCTCGCGGCTCTTGGAGCCCTCGGGCAGGCCGACGCGCACGTCGACGCCGGAGTCACGCAGGGAGAGCGCGTGGGCGTGGCCCTGGCTGCCGTACCCCAGCACGGCCACGTGGCGTCCCTGGATGATCGACAGGTCGGCCTGGTCGTCGTAGTAGATCTCGGTCACTTGCTTAGAACCTTTCAGGCGAAATTCAGGCGGTACGGTCCAGTGCCCTGAGGGACCGGTCGGTGATGGAACGGGCACCGCGGCCAACAGCCACCATGCCCGACTGGACGAGTTCTTTGATCCCGAACGGCTCAAGGACCTTCACGAAGGCGTCGAGCTTGTCGGGAGTGCCGGTGACCTCGATCGTCACCGCGTCGGCGGCCACGTCCACGCAGCGGGCACGGAAGAGCTGGACGAGCTCCAGCACGTGCGAGCGGCTCTCGGCGTCGGCCTTGACCTTGATGAGCGTCAGCTCGCGCTGCACGGACTGCGCCGGGTCCAGCTCGACGATCTTGAGCACGTTGACGAGCTTGTTGAGCTGCTTGGTGACCTGTTCGAGCGGCAGCTCCTCGACGCTCACGACGATGGTCATGCGTGAGATGTCGTTGTGCTCGGTGGGCCCGACGGCCAGCGAGTCGATGTTGAAGCCGCGCCGGCTGAACAACGCGGACACGCGTGCCAGCACGCCCGGCTTGTTCTCGACGAGCACGGACAGCGTGTGCCTACTCATCTTCGTTCTCCCACTTCGGCGCCATGTCCCGGGCGATCTTGATGTCGTCGTTGCTGGTGCCCGCAGCGACCATGGGCCAGACCATCGCGTCCTGGTGGACGACGAAGTCGATCACGACGGGCACGTCGTTGATCTCCATGGCCTTCTTGATCACGGCGTCCACGTCCTCCGGACGCTCGCACCTGAGACCAACACAACCATAGGCGTCCGCCAGTTTGACGAAGTCCGGGATGCGGCGCGTCGCCTGCAGGTCGGTGTTGGAGTAACGCTGGTCGTAGAAGAGCGTCTGCCACTGGCGGACCATGCCGAGGTTGCCGTTGTTGATGACGGCGACCTTGATCGGCACACCTTCCAGGGCGCAGGTGGCGAGCTCCTGATTGGTCATCTGGAAGCAGCCGTCGCCGTCGATGGCCCAGACCGTGCTCTCCGGGCGGCCCATCTTCGCGCCCATCGCGGCCGGGACGGCGAAGCCCATCGTGCCGGCGCCGCCGGAGTTGATGAACGTGCCGGGGTTCTCGTAGTCGATGAACTGCGAGGCCCACATCTGGTGCTGGCCGACGCCGGCCACGTAGTAGGCGTCAGGACCGACGATCGCGCTCAGCCGCTCCATGACGTACTGAGGGGCCAGCGAGCCGTCCTCGAACTGCTCGTAACCCAGCGGGTAGGTCCGCTTGTAGCCGTTGAGCAGCCGCCACCACTCGTCGTAGTCGCCCTTCTGACCGCCGGCCTGGACGGCCGCGATGAGGTCGGTGAGGACCTCCTTGCAGTCGCCGACGATCGGCACGTCGGCGTGACGGTTCTTGGAGATCTCGGCCGGGTCGATGTCGGCGTGCACGATCTTCGCGTACGGCGCGAACGTCGACAGGTCGCCGGTCACCCGGTCGTCGAACCGCACGCCCAGTCCGATGATCAGATCGGACTGCTGCAGCGCGCCGACCGCCGAGACGGTGCCGTGCATGCCGGGCATGCCCATGTGCTGCGGATGGCCATCGGGGAACGTGCCGCGGGCCATCAGGGTGGTGACGACGGGGATGTTCGTCAGCTCGGCGAGCTGCAGCAGCTCAGCGGAGGCGTGCGCCTTGTGGACGCCGCCCCCCACGTAGAGGACCGGCCGCCGGGACTCGGCGATCAGCTTGGCCGCCTCGCGGATCTGCTTGGAGTGCGGCCGCGTCACCGGGCGGTAGCCGGGCAACTGCATGACCGGCGGCCACGAGAACGTGGTCTCGGCCTGCAGCGCGTCCTTCGAGATGTCGACGAGCACCGGCCCGGGACGGCCGGTCGAGGCGATGTGGAACGCCTCCATGATCGTACGGGCGATGTCCGCGGGATCGGTCACCAGGAAGTTGTGCTTGGTGATCGGCATGGTGATGCCGGAGATGTCCGCCTCCTGGAAGGCGTCCGTGCCGATCATCGGCGAGGCCACCTGCCCCGTGATCGCCACGATCGGCACCGAGTCCATGAACGCGTCGGCCAGCGGTGTCACCAGGTTCGTCGCACCCGGGCCGCTGGTCGCCATGCACACGCCCACCTTGCCGGTGGCCTGCGCGTAACCTTCGGCCGCGTGCCCGGCGCCCTGCTCGTGCCGTACAAGCACGTGCCGCACCTTGACCGAGTCGTAGAGGGGATCGTAGGCGGGCAGGATGGCGCCGCCGGGGATCCCGAACACGGTGTCGACCCCCACGTGCTCCAGCGCCCTGACCAGGGCCTGTGCACCTGTCATGCGTTCGGTCATCGGCTCGTTCCTTGCGTGGCTACTCGCTTAGGACATAAAAAATGCCCCTTCCCACCTGGGACGGCGGGACTGGGGCGGCGCGCAGGTCGTCGTGCTTCGCTATCGGCCTGCGCGCCAGCGAAGTACTACGAGAATCTCACTGCGAAGCATGTCGTCCACGATATCCGCTCCGAGAGCCCTGGTGTCAACTTGGTGGACACAAGTCTCAAACAGTGAGACTTGTCCGCATCAGCGAGTCGACGCCCCGCGCCGCCATCGGCCGGGCCACGAGGAAGCCCTGACCTCGGGTGCAGCCCATCTCTCGGAGGAGTTCGAGCTGCTCGGGACGTTCGATGCCCTCCGCCACCACGATGAGGCCGAGATCGTGGCCGAGCCGCACGATCGTACGGGTGAGCAACGTCAGGGTGTCGTCCCTGCCGAGCCCCGCCACGAACGACGGATCGATCTTGATCATGTCGACGGGGAGCTGCCGCAGGAACGCCAGCGAGGCGTAGCCGGTGCCGAAGTCGTCGATGGCCAGCCGCACGCCGAGCGCGCGCAGCTCCGACAGCCGCTTGATCGTCTCCTCGGCGTCCTCGACCAGCATCTCCTCGATGACCTCCAGGGTCAGCGCGGAGGCGGGCAACCCGCTCTCGGCCAGCGCCTCCTCGACGGTCTCGACGAAGCGCGGCGCGGTGATCTGACGGGCCGACAGGTTGAGCGACAGGCCGATGTCCCAGGAGGAGGCCCGCCAGGCGGCCACCTCGCGGCACGCCTCGCGCAGGATCCACTCGCCGAGCGGCACGATCAGGCCGGTGTCCTCGGCCGGGCCGAGGAACTGCTCGGGCGGCACGAACACCGACCCGCGCCACCAGCGCACCAGCGCCTCCACGGCGGTGACGCGCGAGGTGGCGAGGTCCACGACCGGTTGGTACTCGATGGCGAACTGGTGCTCGATGAGCGCCCGCTGCAGGTCGGCGGCGAGCTCCAGGCGTCGTACGACGTCGGCGTGCATCTGCGCCGCGAACACCTCCACGCGCCGCCCGCCCAGCTCCTTCGAGCGGGCCATGGCCACGTCGGCATTGCGGATGAGGTCACCGGCGGGGATGTCGTCCTCGGCGAAGGCCACGCCCACGCTCGCGGTGAGCGCCACGTCGCGGTCGGCGACACGGAACGGCTCCTGCGACACCGCGCGGACCAGCCGCTCGGCCAGGTCGACCGCCACCTGCGCGTCGCCGCCCGTCTCCACCAGCACCGCGAACTCGTCGCCGCCCCACCGGGCGAGCGTGTCGTCGGCGCGTACGGCCCCGCGCAGCCGCCGGGCCGCCTGCCCGAGCAGGTAGTCGCCGCTCGCGTGGCCGACCGAGTCGTTGACCGAGGTGAACCCGTCGAGATCGAGGAAGATCACCGCGACGTTGCCCACCGCGCGGCCGGAGAGCACCTCGCGGGTGCGCTCCTCGAAGTAGGCGCGGTTGGGCAGGCCGGTGACGCCGTCGTGGAAGGTCAGGTGGGCGACCTGGTTGCGCAGGGCCTCCTCGTCGCTGACGTCCCTGGTGGTGACCAGCATCAGCTCGTCGCCGCCGACGTGGCGGGTGGCGACGGACTCGGTGGGCCGCCAGGTGCCGTCGGCGGCGCGCACCCGGCAGGCGATGAGGCAGGCGCCGGCGACGGCGGTCTCCTCGTCGAGGCCCATGGCGCGCAGCGCGGCCTGGATGCCGGGAACGTCCTCGGGATGGATGTAGTCGAAGATCGAGCCGCCGACCACCTCGTCGGGCGCGTAGCCGTAGGTGACCTCGACGCCCGCGCCGATCTCGCGCACCACGCCCTCGTAGTCGCACAGGAAGACCACGTCGCCGGTGCTCTCGGCCAGCTCCCTGAGCTGCCGCTCGCCGAGCCTGACCAGGCCGCGCAGGCGTACGTTGACCGCCGAGACCACGACCAGCCGGACCAGCAGGAGCAGCACGACGCTGACCGCGACCACCACGACGCCGGTCACCGGCCGCCCGGCGTTGCCGCCGGCCACGTGGACCAGCAGCGTGCAGGCGGCCACGGCGACCAGGCCCAGCGGGACCATCGCGACGAGGCTCTTCGCCGTGGGCCCGCCGCCGTGGCCGGGCCACTGGATCCAGGGCACGGCGGCCAGCAGCAGGAACACCACCGGGGCCGGCAGCACCGCCCAGGCGGACGGCGCGCCGTCGTCGAGACGGGCCACGGCGACGGCGAGGCCCGCCACGTTCATGGCGACGAGCGCGCCGGCCCCGGCCAGGCTCAGCGTCCACGACCGCGCCCTGCTCATCGCCACCGACGGGAGCACCGCGCAGGTCACCAGCAGGCCCATCATGGGCGGCAGCATGACCAGGGTGAACGTCGGCGGGTCGGCGGTGGCGTCGTAGACGTGTCTGAGCTGCACCACCCATCCGACGAGGAAGATCGAGGCCGCGCACAGGTAGGCGTCGGTGATGTGCCGTAACACCGACCTGGCCGGCAGCTTGCGGTCGGCGGCGATCAGCGCGCCACCCGCGGTGACCACCGTGCCGAGCAGGAGGAACAGGTCGGCGAAGCCGGCGACGAAGCCTCCGTCGACCGGCCGCAGCGCCAGTCCGGCGCCCCAGATGACGGCGCCGCCGCCGATCCAGCGGGCGCCCATCGCGGTGGGGCGGTGCCCGCCCGACCGCAGCGAGGCCACCACCAGGGAGGCGGCGGCCGCGAGCGCGGCGATCCCTCCGATGACCGCTCCGGCGACAAGGACCTGATCGTCGTTCAGGAACGCGGCGGCGAGCACCACCACACCTGCCGCGATCACGGCGGTCAGCGGCGCACGAGGATCACGCCAGCGGATCACAGTCGTTGCCCATCCCGTCTCGAACTCGGCGTCTCGCGACCGCCGAAGCCCGGCGATCACCTCGCCAGTGTGTGCGGTCCCGGGCGCCCGGGTGGTGACAACGCCGATGTCGTCACCGATCTGATAACCACACGGACCAATTGCCGCCAAGAGATCCTTGACAGCGAGTCAGGAGTTCCCTGCAAACGTAACGGTACGCACCCCAGGTCACGGACCAGCCACGTTCCGGAATCCTCTCAGTACGCGTCCCTTCAGTAGGACGCGGTGATGACGTTGTCCAGCTGCTCGCCCGCGCGGTAGCGCCCGAGCTGGGCCCTGATCAGCCGCAGCATCCGCCGCTCCGAGGCAGGGGTGCTGCCCGCCACGTGCGGGGTGATGAACACGCCCGGCACGCTCCACAGGGGGTGTCCCTCGGGCAGCGGCTCGGGCGCGGTCACGTCCAGCGCGGCCCGCAGCCTGCCGGTACGCAGCTCCGCGACCAGGGCGTCGGTGTCGACGACGCTGCCGCGCGCGGCGTTGACCAGCACGGCGCCGTCGCGCATCCGGCCGAGGAAGGCGGCGTCCACCATGCCGGCGGTGTCGGGCGTGGACGGGACGAGCAGCACCACGACGTCCGCCTCCGGGAGCAGGGCGGGCAGCTCGGCCATGCCGTGCACGCCCTCGCGGGCCGTGCGCGCCACCCGTACGACCTCGACCTCGAAGCCCTCCAGCCGGCGTTCGAGCGCCGCGCCGATGGAGCCGTAACCGATGATCAGCACGGTGGAGTCGGCCAGCACGCCGGTGTGGTGATAGGTCCACTCGCCCCGGCGCTGGGCGTCGGCGAACCCGGGGAACTCCCGCAGCACCGCGATCATCGCGCCGACCGCCCACTCGGCGGTGCCGGCGTCGTGCACGCCGCGCGCGTTGCAGAGCAGCGCGCCCGCGGGCATGTGCGGCCGGTACGGGTCCACGCCCGCGGTGACGGTCTGCACCAGCCGCAACGAGGTCATCTTGGCCAGCGTGCCGGGCACGTCGGGCACCGGGATGAGCGGCGGGACCCAGACCTCCACCTCCTCGATCCCCTCCGGCATGGGGGTCGAGGAGTTGTAGACGGCACATTCCACGCCCGGGAGGTCGGACAGGACTTCGGCTACCGATGCGGACGGAACCCAGGTCTTCATGCCCAGAACCTTACGGCGCGCGGGTAAGTATGGAACACATGAGGAAGCTCTGGACGCTCGTGCTCCTGGCCGCGCTGACCGCCTGCTCCCCCGGCGCTCCCGAGGCCGGTCCCCGGGAGGGCCCGGCGACCCCGCAGGCCGCCGCCACCCCGGCGGCCTCGGTGACGGCCGCCGTCAGCCCCGGCACGCCCAAGGACGTCGCCACGGGCCTCGCCGTGCCCTGGGGCATCGCGTTCCTGCCGGACGGCGGCGCTTTGGTGACCGAGCGGGACACCGCCCGGCTGC
Organism: Nonomuraea sp. AD125B; assembly: GCF_041402765.1. Taxonomy (NCBI): domain Bacteria; kingdom Bacillati; phylum Actinomycetota; class Actinomycetes; order Streptosporangiales; family Streptosporangiaceae; genus Nonomuraea; species Nonomuraea sp. AD125B. Next base: position 87,409 of record NZ_JBGLOU010000016.1, read on the forward strand.
TCAGGATCAGCGCGTCCGGGCAGGTCAGCGAGGTGGCGAAGATCGCCGAGGCGCGCCCCGACGGCGAGGGCGGCCTGATGGGCGTGGCGGTCAAGGACGACCGGGTCTTCCTCTACTACACCGCCGAGCGGGACAACCGCGTCGTCGGCTACGCCTTCGACGGCAACCGGCTGGGCGCGGCGAAGGTCCTCGTCGAGGGCATCCCGAAGGGCGGCATCCACAACGGCGGCCGGCTCGCCTTCGGCCCCGACGGCTACCTCTACGCGACCACCGGCGAGACCGGCGACCGCCCGTTGGCGCAGGACCGCGCCTCGCTGGCCGGCAAGATCCTGCGCATGACCACCGAGGGCGCGCCCGCGCCCGGCAACCCGTTCGGCACGCTCGTCTACAGCTACGGCCACCGCAACGTCCAGGGCCTCGCGTGGGACCAGGAGGGCCGCCTGTACGCCAGCGAGTTCGGCCAGAACACCTGGGACGAGGTCAACCTCATCAAGCCGGGCGGCAACTACGGCTGGCCCGAGGTCGAGGGGCGCGGCGACGACCCCCGCTACGTGAACCCGATCGTCACCTGGCCCACCTCCGACGCCTCGCCGTCCGGCATGGCCTACGCCGGCGGCTCGCTGTGGGTGGGCGCGCTGCGCGGCGAGCGGCTGTGGCAGGTCCCGCTGGCGGCCGACGGCACGGCCGGCGAGCCGGTCGCCCGGTTCGAGGGCCGCTACGGAAGGCTGCGCGCCGTCGCGGCCATGCCGGACGGCTCCGCGCTCTGGGTCGGCACCAGCAACAAGGACGGCCGCGGCTCGCCGCGCGCGGGCGACGACCGCGTGCTGTCCGTCCCGATCTCCTGACCCGCTACTGGCCGCTGCCGGTGCAGGTGATCTGCGCCTGCGGCCGGTACTCGGTGGTCAGCTTCGGGTCCCGCTTGACGACCTTGCCGCCCTGGTGGAAGACCCGGGTGACGTCCACGGTGAAGCCCTCCTGCCCGAGGGTGGGCAGGCAGCCGGGCTCGGAGCTGACCTCCGTGCGGAAGGCGACGACGTCCCGCCGCTCCGACGTGATCGCCTCGATCTTGTCGTAGCGCTTGGTGCTCCAGAGCGTCACCGTCACGGAGGTGTCCGTGGAGGCGGTCTTCACCAGCACCCCGAACTCGGAGTCGTTGCGCCACTTGAGGTCGGTCTCGGGGTAGAGCAGCGCGACGTCGCGGCCGGCCGGGTAGCGCGGCGCGTAGTAGTCCATGGGCTGGTGCTCGACGTCCTCGAAGCCGCCGAAGAAGGCCGCGTTGTACATGGTCGTGGCGAACTGCGAGACGCCGCCGCCGACCAGGCTCACCATGCGCCCGCCGACGATCTGCCCGGCCATGACGTAGCCGTCCTCGACGGTCCGCTCGCCGACGACCTCGTTGATGGAGAACGTCTCCCCCGGCTTCACCACATGGCCGTCGAGCTGCTGCGCCATGCGCCTGATGTTGGTGACGCGGGTCTGGCAGCACTCGAAGGACGTGGTGAAGGTGGCCACCTGCTCCTTGATCCCGAGGCCGCGGATCTGCTGGGTGGTGACGGCCGGCTCGACCGTGCCCAGCCGTACGGGGACGACGCGGGCGCCGCCGGCGTCGAAGACCTTCTCCGCGTCCCTGGCGAGCAGCTTGTCGTTCACGCCCCGGCCGGTGCGCGAGGGCACCAGGACCGGCGCGCCGTTCACGATCTGGTACGTCGCGTCGCGCGGCTGCTGGGCGGCGTCGACCAGGGTGCTCTCCAGCCCGGCGAGCGCCGCCTTGGCGTCGAACTGGGCCACCAGCGTGCCGTCGCCGTCCGGCACGTACGCCAGGTTGGCCGCGATCACCGCGGGCGTGACCTGCGCCTGCCGGCCGTCCGCGGTGAGCGTCAGCGGCGCGGACACGGCCTGGCGCGCCTTGGTCACGGCCGCCTCCACCGCCTCGGGGGTGGTGACGGGCTTGGCGGGCCGCAGGGTGAGGACGACGTTGCCGCCGCCGCGCAGGAAGGTGTCGCCGATGCGGCGTACGGCGTCCTCGCGGTCGAGCACCACGCCGTCGGCGGGCTGACGGGCCTTGGGCTCCAGCCCGGCGAACGTGACGCGCCCTTCGACCGCGGGCTTGTCCACGGTCTCGGCCAGGCCGTCCACGGTCCTGGCGAGCTGGGAGGAATCGATGTTGATCTTCGGCTGGAGCTCGGTGGTGCCGGTCAGGCCCCGCCAGACCTCCACGGGGCTGGGGAAGCCGCTGGGCGCCTGGCCGATGGTGCCGACCACGTCCAGCTCCAGCCCGGCCTCGTCGGCCTGGACGGTGTCCTTCTTGTCGCCGATCTCGACCGTGACCGGCCTGCTGAGCTTGGCGCCCAGCTCGTCGCGGAGCTTGTCGGCCGCCTGCGTGACGGTCAGCCCGCCGATGTCCACCCCCGCCACGCGGGTGCCGCGTAACACCGAGCCGGACATGAAGACGGCGGGCACCACGTACGCCAGGGCGGCGAGCACCACGACGAGCAGCGCGAGGCCGGGCAGCAGGCGGCGGCGCCGGGGCGGCTCGGGGTCGCCGGCGAAGGAGGGCCGCTCGCCGGGCCCGGACCCGAACACGGGCGCGGGCTCCTTCTCCTTCATCGGCCACGGCTGGGCCGGCGGCGTCGCGGGCGGCAGCGTGCCGGCCGCGGGACCGCCCGGCGTGCCGGGGCCCTGAGCCGGCCGGCTGTCCTGGCGGTCCGGCGGGCCGAAGATGTCGCGGGAGACGCCCGGCGGCAGTCCTTCGATGCGCGGCTTCCTGGAGACGCTCGACGAGGGCAAAGGCACCGAGGCGAACGGGTCGGTCGGTGATTCGATCGGTCCGGCGTCGCGCACGCCCTCAGTCTCCTCCCGGTCCGCAGCCAAGTCTCAGGCAACAGTAAGGCACGACGATCCGCATATGTCACGGGAAATGGATACGGAAGTGTGTCAACCTAGCCACCGGTAGCGGTGCTCCGGCCGGCCGGCGGTGCCGTACCGTGGCCGCGCCTCGGCCCGGCCCACCGTGCTCAGGTGGTCGAGGTAGCGGCGGGCGCTCACCCGCGACAGGCCCGTGAGCTCGGCGGTCTCGGCCGCGGACAGGTCGCGTCCCGCCTCCCTGAGCGTGTCCGCGACCAGCGCGCACGTCGCCGCCGACAGCCCCTTCGGCAGGGGCGCGGTGGCGGCGGGGGCGCCGAAGAGCCGGTCCACGTCGTCCTGGCGGACCTCGGCGCCGATGGCGGTCAGGCGGCGGCGGGTGTCGGCGTAGTGCCGGAGGCGTTCGGCCAGGGCGGCGGCCGTGAACGGCTTGATCAGATAGTTCACCGCGCCGCCGCGCATGGCCTCCTGCACCGTGGGCACGTCGCGGGCGGCGCTGATCATGATGACGTCCACGTCGTGGAGCGCCTTCAGCACCTCCAGCCCGGACATGTCGGGCAGGTAGATGTCGAGCAGCACGAGGTCGGGCCGCGACTCGGCCGCCGCGGCGAGGGCGCCCGCCCCCGTGTGGGCCGTGGACACCACCCGGAAGCCGGGGACGCGGGCGACGTAGCCGCCGTGGATGCGGGCCACCATGAAATCGTCGTCCACGACGAGCACCCGTACGTCGTTCATCGCGTCCCACCCTGCGTGAGGGCCGGCAGGAGGGCCGTGAAGACCGCGCCGCCCGCGTTGCCCACGCGCACCCAGCCGCCCCGGCGCAGACACGCCTGCCGGGTCAGGGCCAGGCCGAGGCCGCGCGGCCCCGAGTGGGCGGCCTTGGTGGTGAAGCCCTCCCTGAACACCTCCTCGACCAGGTCGGGAGCGATGCCGGGGCCGGAGTCGCCGACCCGTACGCGCAGGCCGCCCGCGTCCGAGCGCACCGAGACCTCGATCGTGCCCGGCGCGCCGTCGAGCGCGTCGATCGCGTTGGCCACCAGGTTGCCGACGACGAGGACCGCGTCCTGCGGATCGCCGAGCGTGCCCTCGGGCACCCGGGAGTCCTCCGACAGCACGAGCGTCGCGCCGCGCTCGGCGGCCTCGGCGGACTTGGCCAGCAGCAGCGCGGCCAGCGTGGGGTCCTGGACGCGTTCGCGCAGGTCGCTGGCGTACGTGCCGCGCGTCGTCCGGGTGATGAAGCCGATCGCGGCCTCGTGCTCGCCCAGCTCCAGCAGCCCGACGACGGTGTGCATGCGGTTGGCGAACTCGTGGGCCTGCGCGCGCAGCGCGTCGGTGGCGCTGCTGGCGTCGTCCAGCTCGCGGGCCAGGCGGATCAGCTCGGTGCGGTCCCTGAGGGTGACGACCCAGCCGAGCTGCCGGCCGCGTACGGACACGGGGGTGCGGTTGAGCACCAGCACCCGCTCGCCGTGCAGCACGACGCGGTCCTCGCCGGGGTCGGCGCCGCCGAGCACGTCGCGCAGGCGCTCGGAGACCGGCAGCCTGGTCAGGTCCTCGCCCTCGGCGACCGCGCCGAGCAGGTCGCGGGCGGCGTCGTTGACCAGCGTCACGCGGCCGTCGAGGTCGAGCGCGAGCACGCCCTCCTTCACGCCGTGCAGCACGCCCTCGCGCTGCTCCAGCAGCGCCGCGATCTCCCTCGGCTCCAGGCCGAAGGTCTGCCTGCGCACCCGGGCGGTGACGAGCGCGGCCAGCGCCAGCCCGGCCAGCATGACCGCGAGCGCGGTCCACACCAGCGGCGGCAGCGCGCCGCCGAGCTGGTTCATCACCGTGGTCTCCAGGACGCCGACGGAGACCAGGCCGATGACGGCGCCGTACTCGTCGCGGATCGGGGTCTTGCCGCGGACCGTGGTGCCGAGCGTGCCGGTCTCGGTGCCGACCCAGCTCCGGCCGGTACGCAGCACCACCGTGCCGTCGGTGGACAGCCGCTTGCCGATGAGCGAGGCGTTGGGGTGGGCGAAGCGGCGCTGCTGGGCGTCGGCGATGACGACGTAGTCGGCGCCGGTCTCCTGCTGGACGCCCAGCGCGAGCGGCTGCAGCACGCTCTCCGGATCGGGCCGCCTGAACGCGTCGCGGACCTGCGGGAGCGCGGCCACCGACTGGGCGATGGCGAGCGCCCGCTGCTGGTGCAGCGCGTCGAGCTGCTCGCGGGTGTGCCCCGCCCACACCGCGGCGGTGCCGCCGGCGGCCATCAGCACGATCACCATCTGGAGCACGAAGAGCTGGGTGCCCAGCGGGGCCTCACGCACCCGTCTCGCGGACCACATATGCCTGCACCCAGGTCACGACCAATACGACCACTATGACGGCAAGCATGCAAAGCCTCGACGCGGATCGGAAGGGGATTCACCATCCCAGTTTCATAACCGTGAACTCTCTTTCCTGGAGTCGATCATGCGTCTGCGCATATTCGCCACGCTCGCGGCGTTCTCCCTCGCCGTGCTGAGCGGCTGCGGCGGGCAGGGCGGCGGGACCAGCGCCTCGGGCACGCTGCGGATCATGGCCCCGGCCGCGCCCGGCGGCGGCTGGGACCAGACCTCCCGCACCGCCGAGCAGGCGTTCAAGAGCGCCGCGCCGGACCGCAAGGTCGAGGTGTACAACGTGCCGGGCGCGGGCGGCACGATCGGCCTGGCGCAGCTGGCCGGCGAGAAGGGCAATGGCAACCTGCTCATGACGATGGGCCTGGTCATGGTGGGCGCCATCGAGCAGAACAAGTCGAAGGTCACGCTGGCGGAGACCACGCCGATCGCGAAGCTGACCGAGGAGTACGAGATCGTCGTGGTCCCGGCCTCCTCGCCGCACAAGACGCTGGCCGACCTGGTGGCGGCGTGGAAGGCCGACCCGGCGAAGGTGTCGATCTCCGGCGGCTCGGCGGGCGGCACCGACCACATCGTGGCCGGGCTCATGGCCAAGGCCGCGGGCGTGGACCCCAAGCAGGTCAACTACATCGCGCACTCCGGCGGCGGCGAGGCGCTGAACGAGCTCCTCGGCGGCAAGGTCACCGCGGGCGTCTCGGGCGTCTCGGAGTTCGCCGAGCACGTCCGGTCGGGCAAGCTGCGCGCCCTCGGCGTCACCTCCGGCGAGCGCCTGGCCGACCTGGACGCGCCCACGCTCAAGGAGGGCGGCCTGGACGTGGAGCTGGCCAACTGGCGCGGCTTCGTCGCCCCCGCCGGCCTGTCCGAGGCCGACAAGACCGCGCTGACCGACCTGGTCACCAAGATGCACGACGCGCAGCCGTGGAAGGACGCCGTGGCCAAGAACGGCTGGATCGACTCCTTCCAGACCGGTCAGCAGTTCGCCGACTTCCTGAGCGCCGAGCAGGCCCGGGTCAAGGGCATCATCGCCGAGATGGGGCTCGTGTCCTGATGACGCGCCTGCGTTCGTGGTGGCGGCCCGAGCTCGGGCTCGCGCTCGTGGTGCTCGGGCTGGGGGTCTTCGTGATCGCCGGGACGCTCGACGTCTCGGCGGCGGCCTCCCGGCTCGGGCCAGGGCCGCGGTTCTTCCCCGTGCTGGTCGGCGGGGCCATGGTCGTGATCGGCCTGTTCTACGTGCTCGACGTGCTGCGCGGCGGGCACGGCGACCCCGAGGAGAGCGAGGACGTGGACGCCGCCGCCCCCGCCGACCTGCGCGGCCTGCTGCTGGTGAGCGGCATCTTCCTGGCCTTCGCGGCGCTGCTCGACCTGCTCGGCTGGATCATCGGCGCGAGCCTGCTGTTCTTCGGGCTGTCGGTGGCGCTCGGGGCCGAGCACAAGGCGCGGGCGGCCGTGGTCGCCGTGGTCATGGGCGTGCTCACGTACGTGCTGTTCGTCAACGGGCTCGGCGTGCGGCTGCCGGACGGGCCGCTCGCGGGGGTGCTGTGAGATGACCTCCCTGGAGCTGCTGCTGGACGGCTTCGCCGCCGCGCTCACCCCCGTCAACCTCATGTACGCGCTCATCGGCGTCACCCTCGGCACCCTGGTCGGCGTGCTGCCCGGCATCGGGCCGGCGATGACGGTGGCGCTGCTGCTGCCGGTCACGTTCACGGTGCCGCCGACCGCCGCGTTCATCATGTTCGCCGGCATCTACTACGGCGGCATGTACGGCGGCTCGACCACGTCCATCCTGCTCAACACGCCCGGCGAGTCCTCCTCCATGATCACCGCGCTGGAGGGCAACAAGATGGCCAGGCGCGGGCGGGCGGCGCAGGCCCTCGCCACGGCGGCCATCGGCTCGTTCGTGGCCGGGACCATCGCCACCGCGCTGCTGGTCGTGGCGGCCCCCGCGGTGGTGGCGTTCGCGATCTCGTTCGGGCCGGAGGACTACTTCGCGCTGGCCGTCCTCGCGTTCATCGCGGTGTCGTCGGTGCTGTCGCGCTCGGTCGTACGCGGCCTCGCCTCGCTCGGCCTCGGCCTGGTGATCGGGCTGATCGGCATCGACCAGCAGACCGGGCAGGCGCGGCTCACGCTCGGCGTCCCGCAGCTCCTCGACGGCATCGACGTGGTGATCGTCGCGGTCGGCCTGTTCGCGCTCGGCGAGGCCCTGTACGTGGCCTCGCGGCTGCGCCACTCCCCGCCCTCCGTGGTGCCCGTCGGCCGGGCGTGGATGGGGCGCGCGGACTGGCGGCGTTCCTGGGGGCCGTGGCTGCGCGGCACGGCGCTGGGGTTCCCGTTCGGGGCGCTGCCGGGCGGCGGGGCCGAGATCCCGACGTTCCTGTCGTACGCGGCCGAGCGCCGCCTGGCCCGCGGCGTGGCCCGCGAGGAGTACGGCAAGGGCGCCATCGAGGGCGTCGCCGGGCCTGAGGCGGCCAACAACGCCTCCGCCGCCGGCACCCTGGTGCCCCTGCTCACGCTGGGCCTGCCCACCTCCGCGACCGCCGCGATCATGCTGGCCGCCTTCCAGCAGTACGGCCTGCAGCCCGGCCCGCAGCTCTTCGACCACAACCCGGCGCTGGTCTGGGCCATGATCGCCTCGCTGTTCATCGGCAACGCGATGCTGCTGGTGCTCAACCTGCCGCTGGCCCCGGTGTGGGCGCGGGTGCTGCGGGTGCCCAGGCCGTACCTGTACGCCGGGATCGTGCTGTTCGCCGCCCTCGGCGTGTACGCGCTGAACGGCACCGTCGTGGACCTGTTCGTGCTGTACGTCCTCGGCCTGCTCGGCTACGCCATGCGCCGCTTCGGCCTGCCGATCGCCCCCGCGGTGATCGGCATGATCCTGGGGCCGATGGCGGAGATCCAGCTCCGCCGGGCGCTGGCGATCGGCGCGGGCGACGTGAGCGTGCTGGTGCGCAGCCCGGTCGCGGCGGCGCTGCTGGCGCTGGCGGCGCTGGCGCTGCTGACTCCGCTCGCCAGGCGGCTGGCAGCCCGGCGCCGCGCGACCTCCTACGCCGAGCCCGCCGAAGACTGACCCGCGGCCGCCCCGGCCGGGCCCGCGCTTTCCTGGCCCGCGCTCGCCTGGCCCGCGCTCGCCTGGCCGGCACTTGCCTGGCCGGCGCTTGCCTGGCCGGCGCTCGCCTGGCCGGCGCTCGCCTGGCCGGCCTGGCTCGTCCCGGCGGCCTGGCCGGCCAGGCTCGCCTCGCCATCCCCGCCGTCCCCGGGTGTTCCGGTGGCCTTCGGGCCGCCGAACGCCCTGGGGGCGACGGCCAGCCCCGCCACCGCCATCACCAGCGTCGCCGCGAACACCACCCAGTACTCCCGCCCCGCCGACAGGAACAGCGCCCCCGTGACCGCCACCGACACCACCGAGAACACCGACTCACCCACCTGCAGCGCCGAGCTGTTCTCCCCCTGCTCGCCGGGCGCCGACAGCTCCAGCGTGAGCACCGACAGCGTCGGATAGATCAGCCCGATCCCGAACCCGGTGACGATCCACGCCGGATACGCCACCGCCAGCGGCACCGACGGGATCGTGACCGCCCCCATGACCACGATGCCCAGCGCGATCATCGCCGAGCCGAGCCGCAGGTTGGTCCGCTGCCCGAAGACCTCCCGCCCCTGCAGCCACGACGCGAACGACCAGCTCAGCGCGCCACCGGTGAGCACCAGCCCGGCCGCCGTCGTGGACAGCTCCCGCTCCTCGCGCAGCATGAGCGGCACCATGACCTCGGCCGCGAAGAACGCCCCGGCGGCCAGCCCGCGCAGCCCCACCACGGACGGCAGCCCGCGGGCCGCCCGCAGCGTCCCGGCCGGCAGCAGCCTGGGCAGCGCCACGGCCAGCACCACGAGCCCGATGATCAGCAGGGGCAGCCGCCCGTCCGTGCTGCCGTACTGCATGAGCGCGGCCCCGACGGCGGTCACCGCCGCCCACGTGATCTTCGCCGGCAGGCCGGGGGCGGGCCCCCGCTGCCCGCCGCGCACCGGCTGTCCCGCCAGCCCGCGCAGCAGCAGCAACCCGGCGACCACGGTCAGGAACGGCACCAGCAGGAACACCGACCGCCAGCCGAGCGTGTCGGTCAGCACGCCCACGATCACCGGGCCCACCATCGACGGCACCACCCACGCCGTCGCGAACAGCGAGAAGATCCGCGGATGCAGCTCCTCGGGATAGACCCGGGCCACCAGCACGTACAGCGCCACGCTGACCAGCGCCCCGCCGAACCCCTGGACGAAGCGGCCCGCGATCAGCACCTCCATGCTCGGCGCGAGACCCGCCACGGCCAGCCCGGCCCCGAACCCGGCCACGCCCGTCCACAGAGGCGCCATGGGCCCGCGCAGGTCGGCCCACCGGCCGCCGAGCACCGTGCCGACCACGCTCGCCGCCATCGCGCCGCTGAAGGCCAGCCCGTACAGCTCCAGCCCGCCCAGTTCCTCGGCCACGACCGGCATCGCGATCGCGACCGCCATGTACTCGAAGGCCACCAGTGACATCAGCGCCACCAGGCCGGCCGTCAACGCTCTTCTCGACATGCCGCAGAACCTACGGCCTGCCGGCGCGCCGCACCTCCGGCGGGGGTGCCGCTCCGCCTCGGCAATCGGTCCTAGGACCGGCCCTGCCCACGTACGAGGGCCCCGCCGCCGAAGCGACGAGGCCCCTGACCACACGTCCGTACGGTTACTCGGACACGCCCAGCTTCTCCAGGATGAGCTGACGGGCGCGGGCGGCGTCCGCCTTGCCCTTGCTGGCCCGCATGACGCCGCCGACCAGCGCGCCGGCGGCGGCGATCTTTCCTGCGCGTACCTTGTCGGCCGCGTCGGCGTTGTCGGCCAGCACCTGGTCGATGATCGCCGACAGCTCGCCCTCGTCGTTGACGATCTTCAGCCCGCGCGCCTCGACGACCGCGTCAGGGTCGCCCTCGCCGCCGAGCACGCCCTCCAGCACCTCGCGCGCCAGCTTGTCGTTGAGCGCGCCGGAGGCGACCAGCTCGGTCACCCGCGCGACCTGCGCCGGCGTGATGGCCAGCTCGGCCAGCGGCACGCCGGTCTCGTTGGCGCGGCGGGCCAGCTCGCCCATCCACCACTTGCGCGCGTCGGCCGCCGGCGCGCCGGCCGCCACCGTCGCCTCGACCAGGTCGAACGCGTCGGCGTTGTGCATGGCCTGCATGTCGAGGTCGGACAGCCCCCACTCGGCCTGCAGCCGCTTGCGCCGCACCGACGGCAGCTCGGGCAGCGCCGCCTTCAGCTCGGCCACCCACGCGGGGTCGGGCGCGATCGGCACCAGGTCGGGCTCGGGGAAGTAGCGGTAGTCCTGCGCCTCCTCCTTGGAACGGCCGGACGTGGTGGTGCCGGTGTCCTCGTGGAAGTGCCGCGTCTCCTGGACGATCGTGCCGCCGTCGGCGAGGACGGCGGCCTGCCGCTCGATCTCGCTCCGCACGGCCCGCTCGACGCTGCGCAGGGAGTTGACGTTCTTGGTCTCGGTGCGGGTGCCCCACTCCGACGCGCCGCGCGGCATCAGCGAGACGTTGACGTCGCAGCGCAGCGAGCCCTCCTCCATGCGCACGTCGGAGACGCCGAGCGAGCGCATGATCTCGCGCAGCTCGGTGACGTACGCGCGGGCGACCTCGGGCGCGAGCCGGTCGGTGCCGGGGATGGGCTTGGTGACGATCTCGACCAGCGGGATGCCCGCCCGGTTGTAGTCGACGATCGAGTGGTCGGCCCCGTGGATGCGCCCGGTCGCGCCGCCCACGTGGGTGGACTTGCCGGTGTCCTCCTCCAGGTGCACCCGCTCGATGCCGATGCGCACGGTCTCCCCGTTCACCTCGACGTCGAGGTAGCCGTCGAAGCAGAGCGGCTCGTCGTACTGGGAGATCTGGTAGTTCTTCGGCATGTCCGGATAGAAGTAGTTCTTCCGGGCGAAGCGGCACCACTCGGCGATCGAGCAGTTGAGCGCCAGGCCGATGCGGATCGTCGACTCGATCGCCATGGCGTTGGCCACCGGCAGCGAGCCCGGCAGCGCAAGGCAGGTCGGGCAGACCTGCGTGTTGGGCGGAGCGCCGAAGGTGGTCTTGCAGCCGCAGAACATCTTCGACCTGGTGCCCAGCTCGACGTGCGTCTCCAGCCCGAGCACCGGCTCGAACCGCTCCAGCGCTTCGTCGTACGGCATGAGCGTGTGCGTGCTCACAAGTAACCAAGTCCTTTCAGTACGTTCTTCGCCTCGGCAACCCAAGCGGCGTAGGCGGGCACCTGCCCCAAGACGTCGAGGTCGATATTTCTGCCTATGTATTCGAAGTAATCGCGGACCGGCCAGTCCTGCCCCCCGACGACCTCGTCCAGGAGCTTCTCAGGGTCGGCGACCTTCTCCACCTCACCCGGACTGCCGGGCAGAGGTCGCAGGTCGACGCCCTTGAGTCCGCCCCAGACCTGCCGATCGGCCAGGAGCCATGCCTCGGTCTCCTTCACCGGTATCAGGCCGATGACCGGAAGCCGCAGACCTGCCAGGACGGCCTCCGCCTTGCCGCGTTCGCGATGATCGTTGTGCACGAACAGCACGTGGCAGTCGGCTGCCAGGTCGGTCAGCGCGCTCGTCACGCGCGTCTGGCCACGGATCGACCGGCAGGAGGCGATCTCGGTCGGCTCGACGTCGACCACGCACCGCCCTGACGACCACGTCAACTCCCGCAGCTGCCTGAAGATCACCAGCCCCAGGAAGATCTCGTCAGTCTCCCCTTCTGCGATCAGGCCGGGCACCAGCGGGCGGCTCATCCGGGTATCTCCACGGCGCTGAGATAGCGCCGCACCTGCCGCGGGGAGACGAAGGTGCCGGGCCGGCCCTCGTCGCGCACCGGCTTGGCAACCGTGACCCGGGACATCCCCTTCTGTTCCGGATCCACCCGGGCGACGCTGTCCAGAAAGACCAACGCGTCCGGCCGGAGCCGGTAAAGCTCGGAGACCACCACGGGTGAATGTGTCGTGAGGATCACCTGCCGCAGGGGCCGCCGCAGCGCCTCGCGGTCACCGAGATCCGTCACCAGCCGCTGGACGCGGCGCAGCAACTCGGCCATTCGGCTGGGATGCAGGCCGTTCTCGATCTCCTCGATCAGCAGCACGCCCGCATGATCCGGGTCGTGCAGGGCCGCCAGCAGCCCCAGGATCCTCAGTGTGCCGTCGGAGAGCAGCGCGCTGGGCACGGCGCCCTGTCCGTCCACCATCAGCTCGAAGGACCATTCCTGCCGGCGTTCGTCGTGGAAGGGCACGACACCGTTGACGTCCGGGATGAGCGCCGCCAGATCAAGAGCGACCCTGTCGAGGGCCTCCGTGGCGCTGAGCCTGCCCAGCACGGCGGCCACGTTCGAACCGTCGGAAAGGAGCGGACGACGGTCGGCCGCCGACGCCACCTCGCGCATGGCCCGCGGCTCTGGTTCGTACCAGCGCCAGTCGACCATGGCGGCAGGTGTCGAGGAGAGCTCCGGATGCTCGCCCTCCACGCAGTCCACGGCGTCGAACTCCGCGGCCCAGCACTCCTTCACTGCTTCGGGCAGCCTGTCACGCTCCCCCGGAGCCCAAGGGAGCAGTCGCGACTGCTCCACGACCGCACGTGCGGGGTCCGGGCGATAACGCGCCGTCGTGTCCAGACGGACCGGTCGCACGCCCGAACCCTGCTCAGCCAGCAACCTGAGCCGGATCTGGAACTCGCTCCGCGGCATTCCCCGGGCCGGCCGGTGGAAAAGCTGGTGGGCGCGGCCACGTTTGGCGGTGAAGAACGCCTCCTCCCCGCCACGGGCCGCGGCCGCCACGAAGTCCAGCGCGTCCAGCAGGTTGGACTTGCCGCTTGAGTTCGGGCCCACGAGGGCGAGGAACGGCGGCACGTCGAGGGCGAAGTCCAGGAAGGACTTGAACCCGTCGATCTCGATGCGCGTGAGCATGCCGCCGTCTCCTCCCTCGTCCTGCAGTCCGCGTCTGACAGCCCGCAGTCCTACAGCTCCGGGGCCTGGGCCAGGAGGCTGCCGCCCCAGCGGCTTTCGAGGGCGTGCTCGATGGCGGCGCCGACGCGGTAGCAGCGGTCGTCGGCGAGCACCGGGGCCATGATCTGGAGGCCGACCGGCAGGCCGTCCTCGTCGGCGAGTCCACACGGCACCGACATGGCGGCGTTGCCCGCGAGGTTGGACGGGATGGTGCACAGGTCGGCGAGGTACATCGCCATCGGGTCGTCGGCGCGCTCGCCGATCGGGAACGCCGTGGTCGGCGTGGTCGGCGAGACCAGGACGTCGACCTGCTGGTAGGCGGCCTCGAACTCGCGCGCGATGACGGTGCGGACCTTCTGCGCCTGGCCGTAGTAGGCGTCGTAGTAGCCGCTGGACAGCGCGTACGTGCCCAGCATGATCCGCCGCTTGACCTCAGGGCCGAAGCCGGCGGCGCGGGTCAGCGCCATGACCTCCTCGGCGCTGCGTCCGCCGTCGTCGCCGACGCGCAGGCCGTAGCGCATGGCGTCGAAGCGGGCCAGGTTGGACGAGCACTCCGACGGCGCGATCAGGTAGTAGGCCGGCAGCGCCGTGGTGAACGACGGGCAGGAGACCTCGACCACGGTGGCGCCCAGCGACTCCAGCAGCTTGACGGCCTCGTGGTAGCGGGCCAGCACGCCGGTCTGGTAGCCCTCGCCGGAGAACTCCTTGACGACGCCGACGCGCAGGCCGGCGATGTCGGGGTTGCGGGCCGCCTCGACCACGCTCGGGACCGGCGCGTCGATGGAGGTGGAGTCCATCGGGTCGTGGCCGGAGAACGCCTCGTGCAGCAGCGCCGCGTCGAGCACGTTGCGGGCGAAGGGGCCCGGCGTGTCGAGCGAGCTGGCGAAGGCGATGAGGCCGTAGCGGGACGAGCCGCCGTAGGTCGGCTTCATCCCCACGATGCCGGTGACCGAGGCCGGCTGCCGGATCGAGCCGCCGGTGTCGGTGCCGGTGGACAGCGGCGCCTCGTAGGCCGCCACCGCGGCGCTGGAGCCGCCGGAGGAGCCGCCGGGCACCCGCGTCAGGTCCCACGGGTTGCGGGTGACGTGGTAGGCGGAGTTCTCCGTCGAGGAGCCCATGGCGAACTCGTCGAGGTTGGTCTTGCCGAGGATGACCAGCCCGGCCTCGCGCAGCCGGGCGGTGACGGTCGCGTCGTAGGGGGGCCGCCAGCCCTCAAGGATCTTGGACGCGGCCGTGGTCGGCATGTCGCGGGTGGTGAAGATGTCCTTGTGCGCGATCGGCACGCCGGCCAGCGGGCCCAGCTTCTCGCCCGCGCGCAGCCGGGCGTCGACCGCCCGCGCCTGCTCCAGCGTCACCTCGCGGTCGACGTGCAGGAACGCCTGGACCTTGGGCTCCACCTCGGCCATGCGGTCGAGGTGCGCCTCGGCCACCTCGACGGCCGACACCTCGCCCGCGGCGATCATCGAGCCCAGCTCGGCGGCGGTCTTGCGGATGAGACTCATGCCTCCTCCCCGAGGATGCGCGGCACCTGGAAGCGGTCGTCCTCGACGGCGGGCGCGCCGGAGAGCGCCTGCTCGGGGGTCAGGGACGGCCGCACCTCGTCGGCACGGAAGACATTGGTGAGCGGAAGCGCGTGCGACGAAGGCGGAACGTCCTCGGCCGCGACCTCGGCCACCTTCGCGACCGACTCGATGATGGCATCGAGCTGGGTGGCGTAGTGGTCGAGCTCGTCGTCCGTGAGCGCCAGCCTGGACAACCGGGCCAGGTGTGCGACCTCGTCGCGGGTTATGGCGGACATGAGTCGTTTAACCCGTTTCGTGGATGGAGTCTTTGGACACTGCCATCCTAGGGGGCTTGACGCAGCGCACCCGAACGATTAACCCCCTGGCAACATCCGCGCGGCGATCCGTGGAAGCGCTCCCACGAAGCACGGCGGCATGGTCAGGCGGTGTGGGTCACCTCGGGCTGGTAGCCGTACTCGGCGGACAGGGCCCCTGCGCGCTCACGCAGCCAGGCCGTCATCTCCGCGGCCGGCATCGGCTCGCCGAACAGCCACCCCTGCCCCACGTCGCAGCCCATCTCGGCCAGCCGCATGGCGACGTCGTCCGACTCGACGCCCTCGGCGACCGAGCGCAGCCCGAGCGAGCGCACCAGGTCGACGATCGAGCGGACGATCCGGTCGTCGTCCTCGGACTCGGCGATCCTGCGGACGAACGAGGCGTCGATCTTGACCTCGGACACCGCCAGCCGCTGCAGCCGGATGAGCGAGGAGTAGCCGGTGCCGAAGTCGTCCAACGACAGCGGCACGCCCAGCGTGACGAGCGCCTTGATGGTCTCCTGCGTGTAGGCCTGGTCGCCGGTCAGTATGCGCTCGGTCACCTCCAGCTGGATGGCCGCGGGCGGCAGCCCGTAGCGGGCCAGCCCCACCTCCAGCTGCTCGGGCAGCGCGGAGTCGAGCAGGTCGCGGGCCGAGATGTTGACCGAGACCGGCACCCGCAGCCCGCCGTGCCACCAGCACGCGGCCTGCGCCAGCGCCTGCTCGATCACGTACGCCGTGAGCTGCCGCATCAGGTAGGACTGCTCCGCCAGCGGCACGAACTCCGACGGCGGGATCATCCCGTGCACCGGGTGCCGCCAGCGCAGCAGCGCCTCCACGCCCCGCACCGCGCCGCTGCCCAGCCCGACCTCGGGCTGGTAGTGCAGCCGCAGCTCGCCGCCGTCGATGGCGCGTCGCAGGTCACCCAGTAACGTCAGCCGTTCGGGCGAGTTGCGGTCCTTGTCCGGCTGGTAGAGCTCGACGCCGGTGCGTCCCTCCTTGGCGAGGTACATCGCCACGTCGGCGCGCTGGAGCAGCAGCTCGAAGTCGGGGGCGTGGTCCGGGTAGAGCGCGATGCCGACCGAGGCGTCCACGTCGAACGTCATGCCCTCCAGCCGCACCGGCTCGGTCAGCGCCGCGCGCAGCCGGGCCGCGACCTCGCGGGCCGCATGGGTGTCGCGGATCGAGGGCAGCAGCACGGCGAACTCGTCGCCGCCCAGCCTGGCCACCACGTCGCCGGGCCGCACGGAGTGGGTCAGGCGGTGCGCGACCATCTGCAGCAGCCGGTCGCCCACCGGGTGGCCCATCGTGTCGTTGACCTCCTTGAACCGGTCGAGGTCGAGCAGGAACAGGCCGACCCGCTCGTCGTGGCGGGCCTCGGCCAGCGCCTCCTCGGTGCTCACGATGAGCATCTTGCGGTTGGGCAGGCCGGTCAGCTCGTCGTGCATCGCCTGGTGGTCGCGCCGCATGGACAGGGTGGCGGTGAAGTAGACGGCCGCGAGCGGCGCGACGAACAGCGGCACGAGGCCGGGCGTGTGGTTCATGACCACGACGACCAGCGGCGCCATGCCGAGCAGCGCGACGTAGACGAGGCCCTGCGGCCCCACGGTGACCCGCAGCACCCGGACGATGGAGCGCCGTTCGTGCAGCGCGACCGCGCCGCAGACGAGGGTGGCGCGGGTGGCGAAGTAGGCGATCCCGGCCAGCGCGATCGGCACCAGGCCGGGCACGTCGGGCTCCCAGGGCACGGACGGGCTCGGCGCGATGCCGAACGCCCCGAGGACCACGGCCGCTGCGGTGAGCGCGAGGGTGGACTGCGCGATGTTGAACATGACCCGGTGCCACGCCTTGCGTGTCAGCACGCCGTTGAGCGCGACCGCGACGGCCTGCAGCAGCACCGCGACCGGCAGCCCGTAGTGCAGCAGCACGGCGAAGGTGAACATGGTGGACGGGTAGGTGCCGCCCACCGAGGCGGCGGAGGACACCATCACGGGCCGCAGCTCGCCGAGGATCACGAGGACCACCAGCACCCAGAACAGCGCGGTGCGGGCCAGCGCGGTGAGCCCCGTGGCGTCGAGCCTGAGCATGGCCACGAGCAGAGCGGTGAAGCCGATCACCGTGATGCCGGCGAGGAACGCCCAGAGCGGCGTGCCGACGCGTGGTCCGGTGTCGCGGGTGTCGGTTGGGTCAGTCATCGATAACAGAACCCCCATGAGGTCACTATGGGAGGGTACGACCTTCAGCCCACTTCGCGAAACCAAGCGCGTACGGTCCGTAATTCTCCTTTCCGACATATACCCAAAAACCACCGTACGTAGCAAACCCTGCCCGGTGCGTACCGGCCCTCCCGGTACAGGCCGTTCACTCCTCCGGTTTGACCGCCGCCGCGGCCGCCGCCTCCGGCCCTTCCTCCAGCAGCACCGCGAATCCGGCCCCGTCCAGGATCGGCACCCCGAGCGTCACCGCCTTGTCGTACTTCGACCCCGCGTTGTCCCCCGCGATCAGGAACGACGTCTTCTTCGACACCGACGAGGCCACCTTGCCGCCCCGCGCGGCGATCGCGTCGGAGGCCGAGTCGCGCGTGTAGCCCTCCAGGGTGCCCGTCACCACGAACGTCAGCCCTTCGAGCGTCTGCGGCCCCTTCTCCGGCGCGGGCTCGTCCTCCATCCGCACCCCGGCGGCCCGCCACCGCTCGATGATCTCCCGGTGCCAGTCGACCTCGAACCACTCCTTGATCGTCGCCGCCACCCGCGGCCCGATGCCCTCGATCGCGGCCAGCTCCTCCTCGGATGCGTTCATGATCGCGTCGATCGAGCGCAGGGCGCCCGCGAGGTCGCGCGCCGTGGGCGGCCCGACGTGCCGGATCGACAGCGCCACCAGGAGCTGCGCGAGCGGAACCTGCTTGGCCCGCTCCAGCTCCTCGATGAGCAGCCGGGCCCCGGCGCTGGGCTCGCCGTTCTGGTTGGAGAAGAGGGTGACGACCTTCTCCTCGCCGGTCTTCGGGTCGATCTTGGGCAGGCCGGAGTCGGGGTCGCGGACCACGGACCTGATGGGCAGCAGCTGCTCCAGCGTGAGGTCGAACAGGTCGGCCTCGGTGCGCACCACCGGCTCCTGCGGCGGCAGCGGCTGGGAGAGCGCGGTGGCCGCGACGTAGCCGAGCCCGTCGATGTCGAGCGCCCGCCGCCCGGCCGCGAAGTAGACGCGCTCGCGGATCTGCGCCGGGCAGGCCCGCGCGTTGGGGCAGCGCAGGTCGGCGTCGCCCTCCTTCTCGTACGCGAGCCGCGTGCCGCACTCGGGGCAGTGCGTCGGCATGACGAACTCCCGCTCGGAGCCGTCGCGCAGCGCCGTCACCGGGCCCACGACCTCGGGGATGACGTCGCCCGCCTTGCGCAGCACGACCGTGTCGCCGATGAGCACGCCCTTCTTCTGCACGATCGCGGCGTTGTGCAGCGTGGCCCGCTCGACCGTGGACCCGGACACCACCACCGGCTCCATCACCGCGAACGGCGTCACCCGCCCGGTGCGCCCCACCCCGACCTGGATGTCGAGGAGCTTGGTGTTGACCTCCTCGGGCGGGTATTTGAAGGCCATCGCCCAGCGCGGCGCCCGCGAGGTCGAGCCCAGCTCGCGCTGCGTGCGCAGGTCGTCGACCTTGACCACGACCCCGTCGATCTCGTACGCCGGGTCGTGCCGGTGCACCCGGTAGTGCTCGATGAACTCGTTGACCTCGGTGAGCGTCGGCACCACCTGGTAGAGGTCGCTGACCGGCAGCCCGAACTCGCGCAGCCGCGCGTAGGTCTCCGACTGCGTGCGCGGCGCGGCCGCCCCCTCCCAGACGCCGACGCCGTGCACCAGCATCCGCAGCGGCCGCTGCGCGGTGACCCGCGGGTCCTTCTGGCGCAGGGTGCCGGCGGCGGAGTTGCGCGGGTTGGCGAAGGGCGGCTTGCCCTGCTCGACGAGCTGCTCGTTGAGCCGTTTGAAGCCCTCGACCGGGATGTAGACCTCGCCGCGCACCTCGACCAGGCTCGGCACGTCGTCGCCGGCGAGCCGGTGGGGGACGCCCTGGATCGTGCGCACGTTGTCGGTCACGTCGTCGCCGGTGCGCCCGTCGCCGCGGGTGGCGCCCCGCTCCAGCCTGCCGTCACGGTAGACCAGCGCGATGGCCAGGCCGTCGATCTTGAGCTCGCAGAGGTAGGGCCCCGGATCACCCTCGGCCAGCCGCTCGGCGCGGGCCTGCCAGGCCGCCATGTCCTGGGGGGTGAACGCGTTGTCGAGGCTCTCCATCCTGGCCAGGTGCTGGACCTTGGCGAAGTCGCCCGAGGGCGGCGCGCCCACCTTCTGGGTCGGCGAGTCGGGCGTCTGCAACGACGGATGGGCCTCCTCCAGGGCCAGCAGCTCCCTGAACCACGCGTCGAACTGCGCGTCACTGACCGTCGGCTGGTCGAGCACGTAGTAGCGCCAGCGGGCGTCCTCGACCAGATCGCTCAGCTCGGCGTGCCGCTTGAGCGCGGCCACGGGCACGCCCTGGACCTCGGTGCTTGACTCGCTCACGCGGGCTCTCCTTCCGTACGGCAACCTGAGCAAACGCTACCGCTGAGCACCGACAACACCGTGCTTACGAACGCGTGCCGCTAGCCCTCGCCGCCCGCCGGATCGTCCTTGAGGACCCGGGCGGCCTTGCGGCAGGCGGCCAGCGCGGCCCGCGCGTACGCGGGCGAGGCCCCGGCCAGCCCGCACGCGGGCGTGAGCACGACCCGCCCGGCCAGCTCGTCCGGCGCGAACCCGAGCCGCCGCCACAGCTCCACGGCCGGTCTGGCGATCGCCCCGAGGTCCGGCAGCCGGCTCCCGGCGCCGGGCACGACCCCCAAGAACAGCGTCATCCCGGCCTCGACCAGCTCGCCCAGCTCGTCCTCGTCGCGCCGCCGCAGCAGGGAGGCGTCGACGGAGACCCCGCGCGCCTTGGCCCGCCGCAGCAGCGCGAACGGCACCGCGGGCGCGCAGCAGTGCACCACCGGCTCGCCGAACAGCCCCAGCGACTCCTCCACCCGCCACTCCTCCACGGCGGCCAGCCGCCCGAACCCGGACGCCGTCGGCACCGTGCCCGCCAGCACCCCCGGCAGGCCGGGCTCGTCGAGCTGCAGCACGATCTCCGTCACGCCCGGCAGCCGCCGCCGCACCTCGGCGCAGTGGTCGGCCACGCCCTGCGCCAGCGAGGCCGTCAGGTCGCGTACGGCCCCCGCGTCGGCGAGCATCTTGTCGCCGTGCCGCAGCTCGATCGCCCCGGCCAGCGTCCACGGCCCGCACATCTGCACCTTGAGCGGCCCCTCGTAGTCGTGGCCGATCTCCTCCAGCCCGTCGAGGTCGCGCCGCAGGTGGTCGACGGCCCGCTGATGGTCGCGGCCCGGCCGGTCGGCGATCCGCCAACCCGACGGCTGCACCTCGACGGGCATGTCGACCAGCAGCGAGGCCGTCCGGCCGATCAGGTCGGCGCCGACGCCCCGTGCGGGCAGCTCGGGCAGATAGGGCAGTCCGGGCACCTCGCCGAACACGACCCGGATCGCCTCAAGATGATCGTCGCCCGGGTGCGAGCCGACCCCGGTGGCTTCCCACGTTGACATGGCACAAGCGTAGGCTCTTCGCCATGGAGCTCACGAAATACGGTCACGCCTGCGTCCGCCTGGAGAAGGACGGCAAGGTCCTCGTCATCGACCCGGGCTCGTTCACCAGGGACCCGGTGCTCGACGGCGCCGACGCCGTGCTGATCACGCATGAGCACTTCGACCATGTGGACGTGGCGAAGCTGCGGGAGTCCTCGCCCGGCCTGGAGGTCTTCACGTGCGAGGGCGTGGCGGCCCAGTTGTCCGAGGTGCCGGCCAAGGTGCAGGTGGTGCGCGACGGCGACGCCTTCGAGACGGCCGGTTTCCGGGTCCGGGTGTTCGGCGAGCGGCACGCGCCCAACCATCCCGACATGGAGATCGTCCAGAACGTCGGCTTCCTGGTGGACGACGAGGTCTTCTACCCCGGCGACGCCCTGACCGTGCCCCCGGCCGAGGTGCCCACGCTGCTGGTGCCGACCGGCGGGCCGTGGCTGAGGCTGGCGGAGATGGTGAACTATCTCCGAACGGTGCGGCCGGCGCGGGCGTACTCGACGCACGACGCCCTCTACAGCGACATCGGGCTCGCGCTGGTGGACGGCTGGCTGAAGATGGAGGCCGACAAGCAGGGCGCCGACATCCGCCGCCTCGCGGTCGGCGAGTCGGTGACCCTCCAGGGTCGGTGACCCTCTAGCCGAGCTGGTCCCTGCTCGCCGACCTGATCGTGGCCGAGCCGATGACCGTGTCGCCGGAGTAGAGCACGGCCGCCTGGCCCGCCGCCACTCCGGTGGCCGGGCGGTCGAGGTCGATGCGCAGGCCGCCCGCGACCTCAGCGAACCGGCAGCCGTAGACCTCGCCGTGGGCGCGCAGCTGGACGGTGAGGTCGTCGCGCCGGTCGGGGCCGTTCCAGACGGGCGGGCCGCAGTGGATCGTGGTGACCTCCAGCGCCGAACGCGGCCCGACCGTGACGGTGTTGCTCACCGGCTCGATGGACAGCACGTAGCGCGGCCGGCCGTCGGGCGCGGGCCGGTCGATGCGCAGACCCTTGCGCTGCCCGACGGTGAACCCGTGTGCGCCCTGGTGGCTGCCGACGACCGCGCCCTCCTCGTCCACGATGGGGCCCTCGGCCGCGCCCAGCCGGTCGGCGAGGAAGCCGCGGGTGTCGCCGTCGGCGATGAAGCAGATGTCGTGGCTGTCGGGCTTGTCGGCGACCGTCAGCCCGCGCCGGGCCGCCTCGGCGCGCACCTCGGCCTTGGTCGAGTCGCCGAGCGGGAAGATCGCGTGGGCGAGCTGCTCGCGGGTGAGCACGCCCAGCACGTACGACTGGTCCTTGCCCTGGTCGGGGCTCCTGGACAGCACGCCGTCGGTCAGCCGGGCGTGGTGGCCGGTGGCCACGGCGTCGAACCCGAGCGCCAGCGCCCGGTCGAGCACCGCCGCGAACTTGATCTTCTCGTTGCAGCGCAGGCACGGGTTGGGCGTGCGGCCGGCGGCGTACTCGGCGACGAAGTCCTCGATCACGTCGCGCTGGAAACGCTCGGCCATGTCCCAGATGTAGAAGGGTATGCCGATCACGTCGGCCGCCCGGCGGGCGTCGCGGGAGTCCTCGATCGTGCAGCAGCCCCGGGCGCCCGTGCGATGGGATTGGGGGTTGGCCGACAGCGCGAGGTGCACACCGGTGACGTCGTGACCGGCCTCGGCGATGCGAGCGGCGGCCACGGCTGAGTCGACGCCGCCCGACATGGCGGCAAGCACACGCAGTCCCATGACCTTTCAAGCGTACTGTCCGGCACGGGGTGCGCGAGCGCGGCCCACGTCTGCGAGGATTCAGCTCATGCGACTGTTCGGGCGCAAGGACGCCGAGGACCACGGCGGCGGGTCATCCGAGGACGGGCTCGCCGGATTCTGGACGTGGTGGGAGGAGACCAGGCCGGCCGTCGACGCGCTGGTGGCCGCGGGCGACACCGCCGGGCTCGAGGACCTGGTGGCGCCCGCCGTGGCGGCCGTGCACCCCGACCTGGTGTGGGAGATCGCGCCCGGCCGCAACGCCATGCACGCCCTGGTGGTGACCTCGGCGGGCGACGCCGAGCTGCGCCCGCTCGCGCATCGCTGGGCCAAGGCCGCGCCGCCGGCCGACCTGTTGTGGGAGTTCCATCCGTCGCGGCAGGCCAACCTGCAGGCGGCCGAGCTGACGCTGGACGTGGGCGGGTTCGACTTCGCGCTGGACAAGCTCGTGCTGGGCCTGCGGGTGCCGCGCAACCAGCCGCGCGTGGACGTCGCCGCCTACCATCCGATCTTCGCCGAGCTCGACGAGGACGTCAGGCTGGACGCCGCATTGCTCGCCCTCGACTGGCTTCTCGGCGAGGACGAGGTGGCCCGGTGGGTGGGCGAGATCACGGCGGTGACGTTCGAGCCGATCGACGCCGTGGCCGCCCCGCACCTGCCCGCCGTGGTCGCCGACCTCGCCTCCGGCTACGACGAGGAGGAGTGGGTGCTGCTGGAGGGCCAGACGGCCGGCGGCGCGCCGCTGGTGGCCACCGCCCGCTACCCGCTGCGGCCGGTCGATCATCCGCTCTTCGACCAGCACATCGCGATCACGCTCCCGTACGCGCACCGCGACGAGGCCGGGCTGCCGATCGGCGAGTCGCTGGCCGCGCTGCGCGACTTCGAGGAGCGGCTGGCCGCCCGCCTGCTCAAGCTGCGCGACGACGCGGTGCTGGCCGCGCACCTGAGCGCGGAGGGGCAGCGGACCATCCACGTCTACGCCGATCCGACCGGTGACGCCGCGATCCACGCGAAGGAGCTGATCGTGAGCTGGGAGGAGGGCGAGCCCCGGGTGGACGTCGCCACCGATCCCGCCTGGACGGCCGTCTCGCCGTTCCTCAGCTAGCGCTCGGCAGCCTCCGGACGCGGCGCTCAGCCCTCCTCGGACGCGGCTGAATCCTCGGACGCGGCTCAGCCCTCGCACGCGGCTGAGCCCTCGGACGCGGCGCTCAGCTCAACCCGGCTCGGCGGGCGCGTTCGACGGCGGCGGGCAGCACCTCGATCAGGCGGTCGATGTCCTCCCTGGTCGAGGTGTGTCCGAGGGAGAAGCGCAGCGAGCCCCTGGCCGCGGCGGCGTCGGCCCCCATCGCCAGCAGCACGTGCGACGGCTGGGCCACGCCCGCCGAGCAGGCCGAGCCGGTCGAGCACTCCACTCCCTTGGCGTCGAGCAGCATGAGCAGCGCGTCGCCCTCGCAGCCGGGGAAGGAGAAGTGGGCGTTGCCGGGCAGCCGCTGGGTGGGATGCCCGTTGAGCACGACGCCGGGGACGGCCTGGCGGACGCGTTCGATGAGCTCGTCGCGCAGCGCGGTCAGGTGGCGGCTCGTCTCCTCCTGGTGCGCGACCGCGGTGCGGACCGCCGCCGCGAGCCCGGCGATGGCGGGGGCGTCGAGGGTGCCGGAGCGTACGTCGCGCTCCTGGCCGCCGCCGTGCTGCACCGGCACCGGCGTGAGGCCCCGGGCCAGCAGCAGCGCGCCGGCCCCCATCGGGCCGCCGACCTTGTGCCCGGTGAGCGTGAGCGCGTCGGCTCCCGATGCGGCGAACGACACCGGCAACTGCCCGACGGCCTGCACCGCGTCGGTGTGGAACGGGATGCCGTGGTCGTGGGCGATGGCCGCGAGCACGTGGAGCGGCTGGACGGTGCCGACCTCGTTGTTGGCCCACATCACGCTGATCACGGCGACGTCGTCGGGGTCGCGCTCGACGGCGGCCCGCAGCGTGTCGGGGTGCACCATGCCGTGCTCGTCGACCTCCAGCAGCTCGACCTCGGCGCCCTGGCTCTCGGCCAGCCAGTGGGCGGGGTCGAGCGCGGCGTGGTGCTCGATGGCGCTGAGCAGCACCCGCCGCCGGGGCCGGCGCGACCAGTAGAGGCCCTTGATCGCCAGGTTGTCGGCCTCGGTGCCGCCGGAGGTGAACACGACCTCGCTGGGCCGGGCGCCGAGCGCGTCGGCGATGCTCTCGCGCGACTCCTCCACGACCCGGCGCGTCTGCCGGCCGGCCGCGTGCAGGGAGGAAGGGTTTCCGACCCGCCGGAGTTGCTCCGTCATGGCCTCGATCGCCTCGGGCAGCATGGGCGTGGTCGCGGCATGATCGAGATAGGCGGACGGTCTGGTCACCCGCTCAGGGTATCTCGTTTGCGACTGTACCGTCCGGCCGGTACAGTAGAGGCATGCGAAGGGACGAGCTTTTGGACGCGGCGGAGGAGATCCTCTGCGACCAGGGCTCGGCCGCGCTCACCCTCTCCGCGGTGGCCGACCGGGCCGGCGTCAGCAAGGGCGGGCTGCTCTACCACTTCAACTCGAAGGAAGCCCTGATCAAGGGCATGGTCGAGCGGCTGATCGAGGATTTCGACCAGCTCATGGCAGCCCAGCAGGACGACACCTACACCGAGCGCTACCTGGGGGCGACCCTGGCGGCGGTGCGCACGGGCCGGCTGCGACGCTGGGCCGTGGTCACGGGCGCGTCGGGAAACCTGTTCCTGCTCGCGCCGCTGCGCGAGGCGATGGCCCGCTGGCATCGCGAGGACCTGGAGGCCGAGCCCGACCCGGTGACGTCGCAGATCGTCCGGCTCGCCTGTGAAGGGTTGTGGGATGTCGCCAGCCACGCCCCGGAGCTGAACACCGAGTCCGACCTGCGGACCTTGGAGACGCGCCTGCGGGCGCTGCTCGCGCCCGCCTGACGTCCGGCTCCGCCGCCCCTCACGGCTCCCCCTCCAGGCCCCGCCGGTTCCTGGAATTTTCTCCCTCCTCATCCTGTTCCACCCTCCTGTCTCGCCCTTTCCGTCCCATCTGTCCCATACGTCCCGTCGCCAGTGCTCGTCCGGCGTCGGGGGCTTGGTGTGCCCTCTCCCTCTGCGCGAACGTACGCGCGGCATGCCTGCCCTCGCCACGCCGGCCGCTGCCCGCCCGAAATATCCCCATAAGTAACTGTTCTATGGAAGGTGTTGCCGTATGACCCGCGCCCTGAGGAGTGCCCGCTACGGGGCGGTCCTCACTTTCGTCCTTGCCGGCCTGATGGTGGGCACGATGACCGTGCGCATCCCGGCGCTGACCGACAAACTCGGGCTGTCCGAGTCCATGGTCGGCACCGTGCTGCTGGTCTGGGGCGTCGGCGCCCTGGTGACCATGCAGAGCATGCGCCGCGTCATGGCCCGGCTGGGCAGCAGGACGGTCCTGCGGGTCGGCGGCCCCCTGACCGCGCTCTCCCTCGTCGCCGTGGCCTTCGCCCCCGACCTGCCGCTGCTCATGGTGGCCGTGGCGTTCTTCGGGATGGCGTTCGGCATGGTGGACGTCGCCATGAACGCCCAGGGCTCCACGGTCGAGCAGGCGTACGGACGGCCGCTCATGAACGGCATGCACGCGGGCTGGTGCGTCGGCGCGATCACGGCGGGCGGCGTCGGCAGCCTGTCCATCGCCGTCGGCCTGTCGTTCACCGCCAACGTGGCGCTGATCGGCCTGGTCGCACTCCCGCTCATGATCGCGGTCGGCCGTACGCACCTGCCCGAGCCCCCCGCCTCCGAGCGCTCCGTCGCCGCCGGCCGCCGGCGCCTGCCGCCGATCGTCTACCTGCTCGGCGCGATCATGTTCTTCGCCTTCATGGTGGAGGGCACCGTCGCCGACTGGAACGGCCTCTACATGCGCGACGAGCTCGGCGCCCCCGAGGCCGTGGCCGCGCTCGGCTACCCGGTCTTCGAGGCGGGCATGCTGATCGCCCGGCTGACCGGCGACCGGCTGCGCGTCAGGTACGGCGTGCGCGGCATGCTGACCGTCTCCGGCGTGGCCACGGCCGGTTTCTTCGGGATCGTGCTGCTCGCCCCGGCGGCGCTGGTGGCGGTGGGCGCGATGTTCTTCGTCGGCCTCGGCGTCGCGACGATCTCGCCGCTCACGCTGTCCCTGGCCGGAACGGCGACCGCCACCCCCGGCCCGGCGATCGCCCAGGCGGGCGCGATGGGGTACGCGGGCCTGCTGCTGGGCCCGGTGGTGATCGGCTTCCTGTCGGACGCCACCACGCTGCGTACCGCGCTCGGCATCGGCGTCGTGCTCGGCGTGCTGATCGCCCTGGCCAGCCGCCTGCTCCCGAGCCGCGAACCGGCCGCGGTGAGCACGCTCCCCGTCACCAGGGAGCGGGAGCCCGCCGCCGCCTGACCTCCGCGCCAGCCGCCCTCCCGGCGTGCCGGGAGGGCCGCGGCGACGCAGTCGAGGACGCGCCGGAGCTGCTCGTCGCGGCTCAGGCGCGGCCGTCGCGCCGCCGTCACGATCTTGGTGAACATCGGGTGGCCCCCGCTCTTCACGAGCCTGTCGACTTAATCGACAAGCGGGCAGGACGCTGAACGCCCCAGCCCTCCGCCCGGTCTCCTCATCCTGTCCGCAGCGCGGCGACCGACTCGACCAGACCTGCCCTCTCCAGGGCATCGAGCACATCGTTCACCGTCTCCGGCGGGCGGGTCCGCGAGTCGGCTATCTGCTGCACACACGCCCAGACGATGCGTCCGTCCCGATCGATCTGATTCAGCACGAAGTCGTCGGGAGATTGCGCCTCGATGTTCCACGGCGCGAGATGTTCGGCTGGAAAATCCCTGAGGTTGGAGGTGACGATGACTCCTGCTCCCACCTTGATGGCGGCGGCGAGCACGTGCCGATCATCCGGATCGGGCAGTTTCAAGCCTTCCACCAGGGGCTCGTATCCCTCGACCAGGCAGTCGCGCACAGCGGAGTTCATGAGGCGACGCAGCTTCTCCAGCTTCTCCCAGGGGATGTCGGGACGATTGGCGGCGAGGTTGCGCTGCATCTCGTCGAGGATCCCGTGGGTCCATCTGACCTGGATCTGTCCTGTCATCGCCAAGCGGATGAGTAGATCGCGCAGTGTGTTGCCATAGAGCACGTTCGCGTCGTAAACCACGACACACTTCGTGCTCAAATGCCCAGCTCCTGACCCAGCTGAGCAAGCTCGTCGGCAGCGGCACGCCTCTTGGCGTCGTCACGGCGCTTGTAGTTCTGCAGGTCCTCGTAGGTGATCCGCCGGTGCTTCCCGATCAACCGGAAGGGGATTTCTCCCGTCTCCAGCAGTTTGATCAGGTAGGGGCGGGAGACGTTAAGCATGTCCGCCGCTTGCTGCGTGGTCAGCTCCGCGTGCGAGGGTATGACCGTGACCCCTCGCCCTTCGGCTGCCTGAGCCAGGATGAAGGCGAGCAGGCTCACGGCTTCGCGCGGCAGGATCAGAGGGTCTTCGCTGCCGTGCTCACCGGCGACCCGAATGAGCGACTGCTCCGGGTACTGCATGAGGTAGTCCTTGATGCGTCGTACGGCGCGACCGGCCATCTCGGTGTCGATCGTGCCGGGCGGGACTCGCTTGGCCTGAACATCTGCCATCATGCCACCTCCTGATCGCAGTATCCGCAATAAACGAAATAACCGCAAGCACCGCCGAACGATCATGCACTG
The DNA here is from genome assembly GCF_041402765.1 of Nonomuraea sp. AD125B. Taxonomy (NCBI): domain Bacteria; kingdom Bacillati; phylum Actinomycetota; class Actinomycetes; order Streptosporangiales; family Streptosporangiaceae; genus Nonomuraea; species Nonomuraea sp. AD125B. The sequence continues at coordinate 115,525 of NZ_JBGLOU010000016.1, forward strand.
GAGGTCGCGAGGGCTCACTTTTCGCACGCGCCGGCCACTTCGCGACGCGGAGGGCCTGTCGGGGGCGGCAGAACGTGGCCGCGGCCCGAGGTTCCTCAGCGGCTTCTGGAGTCAGATGAGCCTTCCATGAGCCACAGTGTCGAACGGCCGCCGAAGTCCTGGCGTCGCCGTCTTCGAGGGTCATGCTCGCCGTCACCCCACGCGCCGCCGCAGCGGCGAAGCGGGTCTCGAGTGGGGGTTCGGGGGGCCGTGCCCCCCGAGGTCACAGCCTGAGCCCTCTGCGCGAAGCGCCCCTAGGGAGGTCCTTTGGGCGGCGGGTGCCGGGATGCGGGTTCATGCCGCATCCCGGCGTCGTGCGTCACTTGCGCTTCTTGATCTCCTCGGTGAGCTGGGGCACGACCTGGTGCAGGTCGCCCACCACGCCGTAGTCGGCCAGCTCGAAGATCGGGGCCTCCGGGTCCTTGTTGATCGCGACGATCGTCTTCGCGGTCTGCATGCCCGCCCGGTGCTGGATGGCGCCGGAGATGCCGGCCGCGATGTAGAGCTGCGGCGAGACCGTCTTGCCGGTCTGGCCGACCTGGAACTGGTGCGGGTACCAGCCCGCGTCCGTCGCGGCGCGCGAGGCGCCCACGGCCGCGCCGAGCGCGTCGGCGAGACCCTCGATGACGCTGAAGTTCTCGGCCGAGCCGACGCCGCGGCCGCCGGAGACCACGATCGCGGCCTCCGTCAGCTCGGGGCGGGCGCCCTTCTCCTGCTTGACCCGCTCGACCACGCGCGTGGCCTTGGCGGCGTCGGACAGGGTGACCGCGATCTCCTCCTCGGCGCCGGCGCCGGCGGACGGGGCGGGAGCGGTGGAGTTGGGGCGTACGGCCACGATGGGCGTGCCCCTGCGGACCTTGGCGCGTACGTTGACGCCGCCGCCGAAGATGGACTGGTCGGCCACGAAGCCCTCGCCGAGGCCCACGGCGTCGGTGATGACGCCGGAGTCGGTCTTGACGGCCAGGCGGCCGGCGATCTCCTTGCCCTCGGCCGTGGCGGCCACGAGCACGGCGGCGGGCGACTTGTCGGCCACGAGCTGGGCCAGGGCCTCGGCCTTGGGCGCCACCACGTACTGGACGAGCTCCTCGGAGCCGCCGACGTAGATCTTCTCGGCGCCGTACTCGGCCAGCTTGGCCTTGGCGTCGGCGGTGATGCCGGGGCCGAGCCAGACGGCGGCGGGCGTGCCGAGCGAGCGGGCCAGCGTGAGCAGCTCCAGCGTGACCTTCTTGACCTCGCCTTCGACCTGCTCGACGAGAACGAGAATCTCCGACATTTCAGTAAACCCCCGTTCTCAGATGAACTTCTTGGACGCGAGGAAGTCAGCGGCGTTCGCGCCGCCGTCGCCCTCGTCCTTGACGATCGTGCCGGCGGCGCGCGGCGGGGCCGCGGCGAAGTCGACGACCTCGGACCAGGCGGCGTCCAGGCCGACCTGCCCGGCGTCGATGGAGGCGTCGCCGATGGCGAGCGTCTCGACCGGCTTCTTCTTGGCCGCCATGATGCCCTTGAACGACGGGTAGCGCGGCTCGTTGATCTTCTCGACCACGGACACGACGGCGGGCAGCGTGGCCTCGATCTTGTCGAAGCCGTAGTCGGTGATGCGCTGGACGCGGATCGAGGTGCCCTCGACCTCGACCTTGTTGGCCAGCGTGAGCTGCGCGGCGCCGAGGCGCTCGGCCAGCATGGCGGCCAGCACGCCGGTGCGGGCGTCGGTCGACTCCGAGCCGAGGATCACCAGGTCGAAGCCGATCTTCTTGAGCACCTGCGCCATCGCGTACGAGGTGGAGAGCGCGTCGGAGCCGTGGAGCGCGTCGTCGCTCAGGTGCACGGCCTTGTCGGCGCCCATGGCGAGGGCCTTGCGGATGGTCTCGGTGGCCTTGCCGGGGCCCATGGTCAGCACGGTGACCTCGCCACCGTGCGCTTCCTTGAGCTTCAGCGCCTCCTCGACCGCGTACTCGTCAAGCTCGTTGACCACGCCGTCGGCGGCGTCGCGGTCGAGCGTCTTGTCATCGGACCGCAGCTTGCGCTCGGTCGCCGTGTCGGGGACCTGCTTCACGCAGACGACGATGTTCATGGCCGGTGGCCGACCTCCCGTTTCGCGTGCGCCACCGCGTCGCTGCGGTGGGCGCCGGATGCAATGCTGTCCAGACTGCCAGGTGCCTGTTCGGCCTCCGGCAGAGGGTGGCTTGTCGCGGTCATGTTACCCATGAGTAGCTTACGCGCAAACCGTGCGGAAACACGGTCGGCACGCCGGACTCTGCCCCTCCACCATACCGAACTTCATTCTGTTCGTGCTGACCGCCCCCCGTCGTGACCGGCTCAGGCCGACAACAGGAACACGACCCCCACGACCAGCGCCGTGCCGGCGAAGAGCGCCAGGGTGAAGGTGCTGAACACCGCCGCCAGCCCGAAGCAGAGACCCACGACCCCTGCCACGGCGACCATATCGACGATCACGCGGGACCGCCGGTACGGGCCACGCGTGAACAGCGCCACCCCGGCGTCCGAGACCACGCCCAGCGCGTACGCCGCCAGCAGGAACAACCCCACCTCAGGCAGCACCTTCCAGGCCGCGGCCGCCAGTAACGACACGAACAGCCCCGACCCGATCACCCACCGCCTGCGCACCTTCTCCCGGTGCCGCGCCCTCGACTCCTCGACCCTGCGGCGCCGCGGGTCCTCGCCCGGCCGCCACTCCATGGTCGCGGTGTCGTCGCCGGGCCGCGCCGGCACGGGACGGACGGCACGGGGAGCGGCGGGCACGTGCTCGACGCCCAGAAGGGCGCAGATCTGCGCCGCCGTCGGCCGCTTGGCGGGATCGGTGGCCAGGCACTCGCGTAACAACGGCGCCAGCCACCCGGGCACGCCCTCCAGGTCGGGCGGATGGTGCACGACCCGGTAGGCGACCGCGGCGGCCGGGCCCTGCCCGTACGGCTGCCGCCCGGTGGCCGCGTACGCGAGGGTCGCGCCGAAGGAGAACACGTCGGCCTCCATGCCCGCCTGCCGCCCCTCCAGCACCTCGGGGGCCAGGTAGCCGGGCGTGCCCACCACCGCGCCCGAGGCGGTCACCGACAGCGAGTCCAGCGCGCTGGCGATGCCGAAGTCGATGACGACGGGGTCGCCCTCGGTCAGGATGACGTTGGCGGGTTTGAGGTCGCGGTGCACGACCCCGGCCTCGTGCATGGCGAGCAGCGCGCCGGCCAGCCCGGCGGCCAGCCGCCGCAGGTCCTCGACCGGCGTGGGGACGGCGCTCAGCGGCCGGCCCTGCACGTAGCGGGTCACCAGATAGGGACGCCCGCCCTCCAGGGAGGCGTCCAGCACCTCGGCCACGTTGGGGCCGCCGACCCTGCGCATGGTCTCCACCTCGCGCGCCAGCCGGGCCAGCGCGGCGGCGTCGGCGGCGACGTGCGGGTGCAGCACCTTGACGGCGACCGTACGGCCCTCCGCGTCGAGCGCCAGGTGCACCTCGCCGAAGCCGCCCGACCCCAGGCGCGAGAGGAGTTCGTACGGGCCGAGGCGCTCGCTCATACCTCTACTCTCCCCAAGGGAGCGGCCGGAGACACGCCGGCACCCGTCGCCGGCTCAGAACCAGTTGGTCAGGAAGCCCAGGCCGAGGTCGTCGAGCAGGCTGCCGATGAGCCCGGTGATCAGCCCGGTCACCGTCTGGCTGGCCTGCGCGCTCAGCTCGTCGATGATCTTGCTGGGTGCGCGCCACGGCGTCCACACCGGGTCCTGCCCCAGCGCGAACATCACCGCGAACAGCGCCGCCGTGCCCACCACCACGACCGCGACCAGGGCCGCGCCCGGCGTGCGCAGGACGCCGGTGAGCGAGCGGGTGACCGCCTGACGCGGCGCGCCGCCGCCGGGCAGCACGAACAGGCCGGCCGCCATGGCCCCGGCCCCGTACGCCGCCGCCTCGTTGAGATGCATGCCGCCTGCCCAGTGGAGCGCGCCCCACACGCACACGCCGAACAGCAGCGCCAGCGGCACGTGCACCGCCGTCACGAGCGCCGACTTGATCAGCGCCCAGGGCGTGCCGACCAGCGCGAGCAGCGGGTCGGCCGCGCTGCTGCCGCGCACCTGCCGCCGCTTGACCATGTCGCCGAACAGGTATTCGCCGAGGCGCAGCACCAGCGCCAGCGCGACCGCGATCGCGCCCGCCATGACGGGCAGCATCACGGTCACCGCCACCAGCGTGACCAGCAGCAGCAGCCCCGTGAGCTGGGCGCCGAACAGATAGCGCTTGCGCTCGGCGGGCGGCTGGGCCTGCTGGCGGGGCGCGGGCGGCGGCGTGTAGGGCCGCACCTGCTGCTGCGGCGGCGGCGCGGGGTAACCGGCCACCCGCTGGTCGCCGTAGGGCGGGCGGGCCGGCACGTAGGGCGGCGGGCGCTCGTCCTGCCGGGGCCGCTCCTCGTGGCGCGGACGCGGCGGCGCCTGCTCGCGCCGCTGCCTGGGCGGCGGGGGCGGAGGCGGCTGCGGCTTGGCGTACTCGACCGGCGGCAGCAGGTCGGAGTAGTCGCTCTGGCCCATCACGCGGGTGCCGCTGCCCATGCGCTTGGTGCCGGTCGGCCCGTCGAACGACGTCGTCTCGTTGAACGTCGTCACCGCCGGGTCCAGCGCCCTCGCCATGCGCAGCAGCTCCTGCGCGCTCGGCCGGGAGGCGGCCTCGACGTGCAGCGCGCGGCTCAGCCAGCCGCGCAGCCAGGCGGGCGCCTTGTCGAGCTGCGCCCGCCCTTCCATGATGTTGAAGCAGACCGACTCGAACGTCCCCGTGCCGAACGGCGGCGCCCCCGTGGCCGCGAAGAACACCGTCGAGGCCAGCGCGTGCACGTCGGCCGCCTGGGTGATCTCGGAGTCACGGATGATCTCGGGCGCGAGGTAGCCGGGCGTGCCGACGAACATGCCGGTCTGCGTCAGCCGGGTCGCGTTGACCAGATGGGCGATGCCGAAGTCGATGACCAGCGGCTCCCCGTCGACCAGCATGACGTTGGACGGCTTGAAGTCACGGTGGATCACGTCGGCCGCGTGGATGGCGACCAGCGCCTGGCACAGCCCCTGCGCCAGCTTGATCACCTCGCGCGCGGCGAGCGGCCCGTCGGTCAGGACGGTGTCCTCCAGCGTGCGGCCCGGCGCGAAGCGCGTCACCACATAGGGCTGTCCGCCCACGAGCTCGGCGTCGATGACCTCGGCCACGAACGGGCTCCGCACCCGCCGCATGGTCTCCACCTCGCGGGTGAGCCGGTCGCGCGCCTTGAGGTCGGCGGCCACGTGCGGGTGCAGCACCTTGATCGCGACCTCGCGCCCCTCGCCGTCGAGGCCGAGGTGGACGACGCCCATGCCGCCCTCGCCGATCTTCCTGACCAGCCGGTACGGGCCCAGGCGTTCCGGTGCTTGAATGCTCATCGCCGCCCTTCCCGTGTCATCCCCCGGTGTTCACCCTCAAGCCGTCCAGTTGGTCCGTCACTGGCCCGACGTTCAGCGGAGTCCATCCAGCCCCCCTTGGCTTGTCCCCGAACGTGCCGAAAGCGAGGATCAGCGAGAGCGCGGCGACCGCCGCCAGAACTCCCGCCATCACCATCGCCGCTGTCCTCGAGGGTACGAGCGATGCGAGTGTTCTGCGCATCTGCTTGCCGGGGCCCTCGACCCCGGGCCCCGCGCAGACCGTCCAGAGCGCGACCGCCGCGCCCCAGGCCAGGGCGTTGGACGAGACGGTGTCGGTGACCACCGTGAGCAGCAGCGTCACCGGCAGCCCCAGGATGAGCGCGTAGAGCGTGAGCGCGAGCGTGATGCCCGCCGACTTGGCCAGCGCCGCGGGGTGGGCGAACACCCGCAGCACGTCGAGCGCCGCCGCCCCGGCCGGGCGCCTTCCGGCGAGCTGCGGCTGCGCGATGTCGGCCGCGCGCAGCAGCACCGCGAACGGGACGGCCACGATCGCCACGAGCAGGGGCTCCAGCGCCGCCGCCACGACCATGATGACCAGCAGCATCCAGCCGGCCACGCCGTACGCCCTGGACCGCTGCAGCAGGTTGCCCGGGATCACGCCCGGCAGGTAAGGCTCCCGCTGCGTCGGGTCGTGATGGTAGTGCTGCTGTGCCGGGATGTAGGGCGGCGGCTGCATCGGCATGGGGCCGTGGCGGCCGTACTCGGGAACGTCGGGGGCCACGCGGCCCGCCGGGTCGTAGCCCGGGGCCATCCGGCCGGCGTCGGGCACGGGCCCGGCCACGCCGGGGGTGAGCCGCGCCGCGTCGAGCCCCTGCCCGTGCAGGTTGGGCCCGGACAGGTTGGAGCGGCCCAGCTCCGGCGAACCGGGACGGACCCGGCGAGTGGGCACGTCCTCGTCGCCGGACGGCACCGGGTGGCCGCCGCTCTGCAGGCCGGGCCAGGGCTGCACGGGCTGCTGCGGTGGCGCCGCCGCGGCGTTCTCGCGCTGGATGCGGCGCAGCTCCTCCGGCGTCACCCTGCGGGTGGGCCAGGGGTCGCCGCCGTCGCCGAGCAGGCTCTCCGCGGGCACGTTGGGGTGCGATCCGCCGGGCACGCCGGAACCCGGCGGGTTCGGGGCCTCCTGGCCGGGCAGCAGCGACACGTACGGCTGGTCCTGCGGCGGGATCGTCGGCTGCCGCTCCTGCCCGTCGAGCAGCCGCCGCGGCGTGACCGCCGGCGTGGAGATGTCGTAGGACGGCCGGTCGGCGAGGTGCGGCGGCGGGGTCTCCGGCGGGCGCGGCACCGTCGAGATCTCGTCGGGGACGCTGCCCGGCGGCGGCTGCGGCAGCATCCGGGCGGTCTGCTCGGCCAGCTCGGCCGCCTTGGGCCGCTTGGCCGGGTTGCGCTGGAAGGCCGCCTTGAGCAGCGGCTGCAACGTCGCGGGAGCCGCGCTCACGTCGGCCTTGCCCGCGGTGATGTTGTAGAAGATCATCTCCAGCGTGCCCTTGCCGAAGGGCGGCTGGCCGGTCGCGGCGTAGAGCAGCGTGCCCGCCCAGGCGTGCACGTCGACCTCGGGGCCCGCCTCCTGGCCCTCGATGATCTCGGGGGCGAGGTAGCCGGGCGTGCCGATGAACATGCCGGTCTGCGTCAGCCGGGTCGCGTCGACCGCCTGCGCGATGCCGAAGTCGATGAGGACGGGCTCGCCGTCCAGGATCAGCACGTTGCCCGGCTTGAGGTCGCGGTGGATCACGCCCACCGAGTGCACCGAGGCGAGCGCCGCCGCCACGCCGTGCGCCACCCGGACCAGCGCGGGCAGGTCGAGCGGCCCGTCGTCCTTGACGATCTCGTCGAGCGGACGTCCGGGCACGTAACGGGTGACGATGTAGGGGCGATGACCGGTCACATCGGCGTCGACCACTTCGGCGATGTATTTGCTGCGCACCCGGCGCATGGTCTCGACCTCGCGCGAAAGCCGCCGCCTGGCGACCTCGTCGCCCGCGACCTCGCCACGCAGGACCTTGACCGCCACCTGCCGCCCCTGCGGGTCGACAGCGAGGTGGACAACGCCCATCCCGCCTTCACCGAGCCGCCTGAGCAGCCGGTAAGGGCCTAGTCGGTCATCGTTCATGGCATGAAGCACCATACCGGCTTAATCCCCGCCCACGAGATGAACCATGAGGCCACATTCCCACCTCGTACAACGTCCGGAAGGGCCTCTCCGGTTTCCCGGACGTGGGTCTCGAATCGGCCTCGATTTCTCCTTCAGCCCGCCAGCGGCAGGACCTCGGCGCGCTTCAGCCCGGCGAGCGCCGCGCCGGGCAGCGCCAGTTTCGAGCGGCGCAGCCCGCTGCCGATCACCACCCTCGCGTGCTCGGCGACGTGCGTGTCCACCAGGATCGGCCACTCCTCGGGCAGGCCGATCGGGGTGATGCCGCCGTATTCCATGCCGGTCAGCTCGACGGCCTCGGCCATCGGCGCGAAGCTCGCCTTGCGGGCGTCGAGGTGCCTGCGCACCACGCCGTTGACGTCGGCCCGCATCGTCGCGAGCACCATGCAGGCGGCGTAGCGGGTCTCGCCACCCCGTTTCGCGGCCACGATCACGCAGTTGGCGGACTCGTCGAGGCGTACGCCGTAACGGTCGCAGAACGCCGCGGTGTCGGCCAGATCGGGGTCGATCTCGGCCACCTCGACGCCGTCGACCGCCGTCACGGCCCGTGCCACCGGGCCGGCCAGCAGGTCGGCTCGTCCGGTGGCGGGCTCCCAGTGCAAGCTCATGCCATCTCCTCGTTCGCCTCTCCCGGAAACCCTACGGCGGTCCGGGGAGTGGCGGGGTTCAGGGGACGGCCGGTACCGTCAGGCCGACCGCACCGCGCGCTGGTGCAGTTGGGTGACGGCGGCGCGGGCGGACTCCATGGCCCCCGCCTGCCAGGCGATCAGCTGGGTGAGCCAGTCGCCCGCGAAGTAAACCCTTCCGGCGGGGCGTTGCAGAAGAGTGAAGGACGAATCAAAGACCGGCCAGCGCACCCACGCCCCCTCGATGTGCGGCTGGCGGTGCCAGGCGATCGAGACGTCGGCCAGCACGCCCTGGCGGTACTTCTCGCCGTGGATCTTCTTGCCCTGGGTGAGCGCGCGGCGCCGGCGGTCCTCCGGGGAGAGCGCGCCGTACAGCTCGGCGTCGCGCTCGGTGTTGTAGTAGCCGACGAGCACGCCGCGGCCGGAGTGGTAGCCGTGCGAGGGATACCAGATGTGGGTGATGTCGAGGTCGGTCTCGGTGACGCCGCCGTAGATGCGGTCCTCGCTCTCCCACCAGCGCCGGTCGTACTCCAGGCCGATCTTGCCGGCGGCGACCGGGACGGGCGTCTTCAGCGCGGCCGTGACCTCCGCGCCGAGGTTGTGCGGGATCTTGGCCATGACGTGCGGCGGGAGGGCGGCCACGCAGTAGTCGGCCTTGATCGAGCCGCCGTCCCAGACGACCTCGACGCCGTCGGCCAGCGTCGTGATCCCGGTGACCTTGGCCCCGGTCCTGATCCGGTCGGCGCCGACGGCCTCGACGAGCTTGACGACGATCGCGTCCATGCCGCCGACCGGCTGGAACATGGGGGTGGCCATGTCGTGGCCGAAGTCGTTCAGCACCAGCCGTCCGGTGCCGGCGGCCAGCACGTCGGTGAGGGAGAGGGGCGCGTCGAGCGTGCCCGCGTCGACCCCCGGGTACGTCGCGAAGCCGCGGCGCGCGGAGCCGTCGTACTCCATCTTCGGGCCGAGGTCGCCGAAGCGGCGCAGGAAGTCGAGCAGCCGCTCCCGGTCCTGCGCGGAGACGGCCCGGTCGAGCGCGCCGCGGTCGGTCGCCTTGGCCAGCAACTCGGCGGCGTAGCCGTACAGGTCGGCGCGGGCGGCGCGGACCCGCATGGTCCGTCCGCCGGTGTGGACGTAGGCCATGGCGTTGTGGTTGACGAACACCTCGACGGGGACGCCCAGCTCGCGGCAGTAGTCCAGGGTCAGCATCCAGGGCGCGATGCGGCCGGGGCCGGCGTTGAAGTACTGGCCCTCGCCGAACGCGGCCTGCTGCACCGGGCCGTTCAGCTCCGGCAGGCGGTCGCCGCCGCGCAGCGTCAGGTTCCGGCCGCCCGCCTTCTCCCTGGCCTCCAGCACGGTGCAGTCGTAGCCGGCCTTGCCCAGCTCGTACGCCGCCGTCAGCCCCGCCACCCCGGCCCCCAGGATCACGACCTTGGCCGAGCCCTTGCCGCGCAGCGTGAAGTCGCCCTGCCGGGGTGGGGTGAACGCCTTGTCCTGCTCCGACGGCGCCAGGCCGAGGGCGCCCATGGCCGCGTACATGGCGCCCGCGCCGCCCGCCGCGCCGATCCCGATGAGCAGCCCTCGCCGCGTCAGCGCCGCCCGTTCCACGTCCCGCTCCTCATCCGTACGGGCCGCTGCCGCACGCTATCTGGCCGCCGATCGTGGCGAAGATGCCGAACAGAGCCATGATCTGGGTGAAGTCGTCCGTGGTGAACTCGGTGTGCCGCGAGCCCACCTGCTTCACCCCCGGCACCAGCGCCACGGCGGCCGCGATGGCCGTCGAGTTCCACTCCACCCCCAAGGTGTACGGCGCCTCCACCCGGTACGGAGTGAAATCGCCGAGCCGCCCCAGCGCGCGGGCCGCCGCCTCGCGGATGCGGGCCTGGGCCACGCTCGGCGGCAGCAGCTCGGCCGAGAACTTGTCGATGCCCTTCTTGACCGCCACCGTCTCGACGTCGCCGAGGACCTCGCGGGCCTCCTCGCCGACGGCCTCGTCACCGGTGACCAGCACGACGGGCACCCCGTGGTAGCCGGCGCAGGCCGCCACCAGCCGGGTCTCGCCGCACGGCTCGCCGTTGAGCTGGACGTTCTGGATCTCCTTGCCCATCCACGTGTGGTTGAGCACGCCGTCCTGGACGCCCGCCCGCGCGTGGTAGCCCACGAAGCACGCCGCCGCGAACGACCCGTCGAGGCCCTGCGCCATCCGCTGCGCCTTGCCAGGGCCGCGGATCAGGCTGGCCCGCGGGTCCAGCAGGTCGATGCGGAGGTTCTTGGTGGAGCCGTGGGCGTCGTTGACCAGCACGGTGCCCGCGCCCGCGTCGAACGCGCCCGTGACCGCGGCGTTGGCGTCGGCGGTCATCAGCTCGCAGCCGCGCTCGTAGCCGCGCCCGCCGGTGTGCATCTCCTCGGGATCGGTGAGGCCGGTCACGCCCTCCATGTCCACCGACAGATAAACCTTCACGGTCAGCTCCCCCAGTTCTCCACGCGCCGAGTCTCGGCCTCGGTCATCATCCCGACGTTCTCCGTCATGAACGCGGCCGCCTGCGCCCGCCACGCCTCCGGGATCTCCTCGATCGCGGGAGGGTAGCAGTGGTCGAGCCAGCTCGTGGACTCCTCCGTCGCCTCGAAGAAGTCGAGCGCCGAGCCGAAGAGCGTGTTCTCGATGCCCGGGACGCGGGCCAGGCCGTACTCGATCATCTCCTGGCCGCCGTAGGGCGGCTTGCGCAGCCACTTGCGGGCGAACGGGCGATCGGCGGTGACGGGCGTGTTCAGCGGGCGGCGCTCGACGGCGGCCTGGATGAGCTCCTTGTAGAGGCACTTGCCGCAGTCGCGGCACGGGCCGTCGGTGCCGCGCAGGCACCAGCGGACCTGTTCGCGCAGGTCGGAGTTCAGGGCGAGGCGCATCGTGGTCGCCTCGCTGACGCCGCCGACCGGCAGCACCAGGTGGACGCCGGCGGCGGCGAACAGCCGGCCCCACTTGCCGTGCGGCGACCACATGGGGTTGTCGGGGGTGTAGCGGTGCAGGTAGCGGCCGCCGCCGAGCCAGCGTGAGCCCATCTCGTAGCCGAAGCCGAGGCCGCCGAGGCCGAGCTGGTCGGCGAGGAGCAGCGCCCCCGCGGCGACCGCGTGGTGCTCGGGGTAGCCGGGGCGGGGCTCGGCGAGGGTGTACTCCAGGTCGGAGGTGACGGTGGTGACCTCGCGCCCGGTCTTCGCGGCGAGCTTGGCCAGCACGTCGGAGCGGTAGTGCGGCCACCGGTTGGGGATGCGCCGGTGCGGCACCCGGCGGAAGTGCAGGAAGGGCGACTCGGGGAAGATCGTGGCCGCGGCCACGGAGTCGGCGCCGCCGCTGTAGGAGATCCCGAGCGTCGGCCCCGGCCGCCTCGGCTCGGCGCCGACCGGCCCGGCCTCGACGCCCCAGCCGTCGTGCAGCGCGGCGGCGACCTCGGCCGAGATGGCCCGGTCGAAGAGCACCCGCCTGCGCGTCCAGGGGGCGACGACGGTCCAGGCCGCGACGGCGAACAGGTCGGGATGCGCGTCCCCGGGGACGCCGCCGATCGTGCAGGAGTTGATGGCGAGCTTGACGGGGTGCTCGTCGGAGGCCCTGCCGGTGATCTCGTCCTCGGCGTCGAGGCGGAAGCTCAGGTCGCCGCCGGTCCAGGTCACGCGCATGGGCGTTCCTCTCCGGGGGCCTGGCCGGGCACGGGCGTGCTCTGCCGGGCGCGCAGGTCGTCGATGGCCTGCCAGACCAGGACCTCGTTCTGCAGCACGCCGTCCAGCGCCTTGGCCGTCTCCTGCGCCAGCCGGTGGGTGTCGTCCAGCCGCGCCTTGTCCGCCGCCGCCATGCCGGGGCGCGGCGCGGGCTTCGCCACGGCCTTGCGCAGCCGCTCGACCTCGGCCTGGAGCCCGGTCACCTCGCGCCGGAGCGTCTGGACCTCCCAGAGCGCGTCCCTGATGTCCTGCCGGTGGTCGGCGACGGAGATGTACCGGGAGTCGAACCATGTGCGCACGGCCTTCCGGAGCCGCGCGGGGACCAGGGTGCGCATCATGAGACGTCACGATACTGCTAAAGGCAGAGTAAAAAGTGCGCCAGTGATAACAGGTACAGCTCTGTATGGACCGCCCCCCGGAGCCGGGGAGCGGCCTGTGTAATCAACTGTTTACCGGCCGGTGAACTTGGGCTTGGCCTTCTCCGCGAACGCGCGCATGCCGATCTTGGCGTCGTCGGTCGCGAACAGGCCGGAGAACTGCAGCCGCTCGATCTCAAGCCCGGTGTCGAGATCGACCTCCAAGCCCTGGTCCACGGCCTGCTTGGCGGCGCGCACCGCGATCGACGGGCCGCCCACGAACGTCGCGGCCCACTCCAGCGCCGCCGTGTAGACCTGCTCGTCCGGCACCACCCGGTCGACCAGGCCGATCTCCAGTGCCTCGGCCGCGGACACGTGGCGGCCGGTGAAGATCAGGTCCTTGGCGCGGGCCGGGCCCACCAGGCGCGGCAGGCGCTGGGTGCCGCCCGCGCCGGGGATGATGCCGAGCAGGATCTCCGGCTGGCCCAGCTTGGCCGACTCGCCCGCCACCCGGAAGTCGGCGCACAGGGCGAGCTCGCAGCCGCCGCCCAGCGCGTAGCCGGTGATGGCGGCGATGACCGGCTTGCCGATGCGGGCCACCGTCGTGAAGCACGCCTGCAACGTGCTGGAGTGAGCGGACATGTCCGCGTAGGACATGTCGGCCATCTCCTTGATGTCGGCGCCCGCCGCGAAGACCCGCTCGCCGCCGTAGAGGATGACCGCCTGCACCTGCGGGTCCTCGTCCACGATGCGGGCCGCTTCGGCGATCTCTCGTTGGACCTGGCCGTTGAGCGCGTTCATCTTGGGACGGTCGAGACGGATCGTGGCGATCTGGTCGGCCACTTCGACGCTCACAAACTCACCCATGGTCCGAACCTAACAGGCCGCTCCCCCGCCGCCCGGCCGGGCTCGGGCGCGGCGGCGTTTGCTCCTCCGGCCGGCGGGGAGGCGAAGGTCTTCCCGCAGGTCTTCCCGCAGGTGAGGAGCTCGGACGTGCTGACTGTGACCGACAACGCCGTGGACGCGATCCGCGACCTGATGGACGGCGAGGACGTGCCGCCCCACGCCGGCCTGCGCATCGCCGCCATCCCGGACAGGGCGGGCACGCTGGAGTTGTCCCTGGCTAGCACGCCAGAGGCCGGGGACCAGGTGATCGAGAAGGGGGACGTGCGGGTCTTCGTGGCCGAGGACACCGTGGCGGTCCTGGACGACAAGTCGCTCGACGCCCGGCCGGGGGGTCCGGGGCAGCCGACGTTCCACCTGGACCGGCGGCCCTAGCCCCGGTGGATTTGTCACTACGTACCCACTGATATCGGTCGCACGGCGGCAGATCCCGTGTCACGATGACGGCGCGTCCGATCTCAAGGAGTGCCCGATGTGTCACGATCCGTTGTTACCGGAAGCCGTCGCCCGCGCCGTGGCCCGCTACCGCTCGCTCCGCGACGAGCACGGGGTCACCTGGGGCGAGCCGTCCCTCTCCTACGTCACGCAGGCCCGCGCCACGGTCTTCCTCGACCTCAGGCACCGCTTCTGGGGCCCGGCCATGAGCCTGCTCGCCGCCCGCCACCCCGGACTGTCCGACGGGGAGCTGGAGGACCGCCTCGGCGAGGTGGACGTCGACCTCGTGGTACGCGACGCCCTCGGCGACGAGGTGGCCGACAACCTGCCCGCGCTGCGCCTGACCCCGTCCGGGGCGGCGCTGGAGGCCGTCGGGCGCGTGCTGCTCGACGGCACGCCGCTGCGCACCGCGCTGCTGCTGGACTCGCGCACGGACGACCCGGTCGAGGTGGTCGTGGACGGCGTGCCGCACGTGGTGCCGCCGCGCGGCGCCGAGATCGTCGAGGTGACGGGCGAGGTGGTCGTCGCGGGCCGGCCCGTGGACCTGTCGCCGCTGGCCCGGCGGGCCGGCGCGGCGGCGCTCCGGTTGCGGGCCGGGTTCCCGTGCCGGTGGAGCGTGACCGGCGCGAACGGCCAGGGCTGGTATCCCGAGGGCGTCCCGCCCAAGGTGGACGCGCACGGGAGGCCGTACTTCCACGGCGACGACCTGGTGGTGGCCGTGCCCGCCGAGCCGCTGACCGTGACCGTGACCAGGGGCATGGAGTACGCCTCCGCCGAGGCCGCGGTGACCCCCGTCCAGGGCCGCGAGACGCTGGTCGAGCTGACCCCCGAGCGCCTGTACGACGCCGCGGCCCGCGGCTGGTACGGCGGCGACCTGCACGTCCACCTCAACTGGATGGGCGAGGAGCCGGCCGCGCCCGAGCTGGCCGCCGCCGCGCAGCACGGCGAGGACCTGCACGTGCTCAACCTGGTCGCGGGCAACGTGGCGGCCGAGCGGGTCTACGACGCCGAGGCGCTGGAGCACTGGGCGGGCCGCGACCTGCCGTGGTCGGACGGGCGCCACCTCGCCAGGTTCGGCGTCGAGTACCGCAACGACCTCGTCGGGCACGCGACCGCGTTCGGGCTGCGCGCCGCGCCGGAGCGGCGGCACTCGGGCTTCCTCGGCACGGCCGACTGGCCGCCGAACGCGGTGGCGCTGGAGGAGCTGCGCGAGCTCGGCGGCGTGACCGGCTACGGGCATCCGTTCCACACGCCCTTCGGCGACGACGACCCGCCCGACGTGGTGCTGAGCCGCGGGCGGAACTGCTCGGCCAGGGAGATCGTGGCCGACGCCGCGCTCGGCCTGGTGGACTGCCTGGACGTGCTCAACCACTCCTCGGTCGCCGCCACCGCCGCCGTCTACCGGCGGCTGATCGGCGCGGGCAACCGGCTCGCCGTCACCGCGGGCACCGACGCGGTGCTGTCGTTCTGCCGGCGCGGCACGGCGTCCTCGCCGCCGGGCTGGGAGCGCGTGTACGCGCACGTCGGCGGGCCGCTGACCGCCGAGTCCTACGCGGAGGCGCTCCTGCTGGGCCGCACGTTCGCGACCTCCGGGCCGTGGCTGGAGCTCACGGTGGACGGCCACGGTCCTGGCGACACGCTGGACCTGCCGGTCGGGGCCCGGGTGGAGATCGCCGTGAGCTCGGTGGGGCCCGAGGTCGAGTCGCTGGAGATCCGCACCGCGGACGGCGTGCTGGCGCAGGGCCCGCCGGGGCGGCTCGCGGCCTCGCTGGTGGTCGGCGAGCCCACGTACGTGGTGGCCGTGGCCACGGGCGGGCCGCACCCGCGCGCCTTCCACCCGTCCGGCGCCTACGCCCACACCAGCCCCGTCTACCTGGACGTGGCCGGCGAGCACGTGGCCAGGCAGGCGGACGTGCGCTGGTGCCTCGCCTGGCTTGACCGGCTGACGGAGCTCCTGCGCGAGCACGGCTCCTTCGAGACCGAGGAGCAGTTGGCCGACCACCTGCACCTGTACGAGCGCGCCAGAGCGGTCTACCGGGGACGCCTAAGCCCATGACTGAAAAATGTCTTCGCAAAGATCTCGCCTACGAAGGAAATTGTTGAGACGCTGAACGCGCACCGCACCCCCAGTCCCGAGGAGTGTCCATGCGCAGACTTCTGGCGCTCGGCGTGGCCGTCCTGTTGCCGTTAACCCTTGCCCCCACCGCCCAGGCCCAGGCCCAGGACGCCGCCGACCGGCAGCGGGCCTTCGCCGCCGCCGCGGCCGAGTACCAGGTGCCCGAGAGCGTGCTGCTCGGCGTCTCCTACCTGGAGTCGCGGTGGGACGCCCACGCGGGCAGGCCCTCCAGCGACGCCGGCTTCGGCCCCATGCACCTCACGGACGCCGCCGCCTACACCGGCTCCAACCACCACGACGCGGGCGAGGAGGACGCCCGCGGCGACGACGCCAGACCCCTGCCCGCGCCCGCCGAGCGGCCCGCCCCCGCGGAGATCCCGGCCCGGCTGCGGACCATGGAACGCGCCGCGGCGCTCACCGGCGAGAGCCACGAGCGCCTGCGCTCCGACGACGCCGCCAACATCCGCGGCGGCGCGGCCCTGCTGGCCGACTACCAGAAGTCCCTCGGCGCGCCGCTGAGCGACGACCCCGGCGAGTGGTACGGCGCCGTCGCGAAGTACTCGGGCGCCGAGGAGGCCGGGGCCGCCAAGTTCTTCGCCGACGAGGTCTACTCGGTGATCGCCGAGGGCGCCCAGCGCACCACCGACGACGGCGAGCAGGTCCGGCTGCCGGCCGTGACCGGCCTGCGCAAGATCGAGAAGTGGCTGGAGAAGCTGGGCCTGCGGCCCCCGGTCCGCCCCGACGGCGTCGAGTGCCCGGCCTCGATCTCCTGCGAGTGGATCCCGGCGGCCTACCAGGAGCTGCCGCCGGACGACTACGGCCACTACGACCTGGCGAACCGCCCGGTGAGCCAGAAGGTGGACTACATCATCATCCACGACATGGAGGGCTACTTCCTGCCGTCCATCCGGCTCAACCAGGACCCCAACTACGGGGCGAGCTGGCACTACTCCGTCCGCTCCGCCGACGGCCACATCGCCCAGCACATCAAGACCAAGGACGTCGGCTGGCAGGCCGGCAACTGGTACATCAACGCCAAGTCCATCGGCATCGAGCACGAGGGCTTCCTGGCCGAGGGCAGCACCTGGTACACCGAGGCGATGTACCGCTCGTCCGCCCGCCTGGTCCGCTACCTGGCGCTGCGGCACGGCGTGCCGCTCGACCGCGCGCACATCCTGGGCCACGACAACGTCCCCGGCACGCTGCCGACGACCGTGCGCGGCATGCACGAGGACCCGGGCCCGTTCTGGGACTGGGCGCACTACTTCCAGCTCATGGGCGCGCCGCTGCACCAGCTCGGCGGGCCGCGCTCCGGCAGCGTCATGATCAAGCCGGACTTCGCCACGAACAAGCCCTACTTCTACGGCTGCGACCGCAAGAACCCCGAGGCCGCCTGCCCGCCGCTGCCCGCCCACACGGTGTGGCTGCGCACCGAGCCGCGCGCCGACGCCCCCCTGGTCAAGGACATCGGCAAGCACCCCACGGGCGAATCGCTCTACAGCGTCTACGACCACAGCGCCCGCGCCAGCACCGGGCAGCGCTTCGCCGTCGCCGATCGCCAGGGCGACTGGACGGCCATCTGGTATCTCGGCCAGAAGGCGTGGTTCCACAACCCGGCCTCGGCGCCGACCGCCGTCCCGTCGGCCGGCCTGGTGGTGACACCGAAGCCGGGCCTCGCCACGGTCCCGGTGTACGGGCGGGCGTACCCGGAGCAGGAGGCGTACCCGGCGGACATCCCGTACCAGGCGGTGACGCCGCTGCAGTACACGTTCTCGGCGGGCGAGAAGTACACCCTCGCCGGACCGGCGGCCACCGAGTACTACCGGGCGGTCACCTTCAACCTGGAGGACCACAAGGTGGTGCGCGGCAAGACCAAGTATCTGCAGATCCAGTTCGGTCACCGGGTGATGTTCGTCAAGGCTGACGACGTGCGGGTGTCGTTCTCCGGGTGAACTCGCTGACGGCCCTGCGGGTGCTGGCCAGCGCCTCCTGCGAGGAGTCGTAGGTGCGCTGCGCCACCCCGACGAACAGGCAGTCGACGACGAGGAGCTGGCTGATCCTGCTGGCCAGGGCGCCGGGACGGAACTCCGTCTCGCGCCCGGCCGAGATGAGCACGTGCTCGGCCAGCTCCGCGATCGACGAGCGCGGGTTGTTGGTGATCGCCACGGTGGTGGCGCCCGCCTCCTTGGCCCGCGTGAGCGGCTCGATCACGTCGGGGGTCTCGCCCGAGGTGCTGATGCCGATCGCCACGTCGCCGGGCCGCAGCAGCACGGCGCTGGTGAGCGCGAGGTGGGCGTCCTGGAAGGCGTGGCTGGACAGGCCGATGCGCAGCAGCTTCTGCGCGACGTCCCCGGCCACCAGGCCGGAGGCGCTGACACCGTAGGCGTCGATCCTGCGGGCCCCGACGATGGCGTCCACGACCAGGCCCAGCCGCTCGCTGGTGAGCTGGGCGACCGTGTCGTTGATCGCCTCGGACTCGGCCCGCGCGACCTTCTGGATCACCGCCGACAGCGGGTCGTCGGGGGCGAGGTCGCCGGGCACGAGCCGGTCGGGCTGCGCGGCCGCGGCCGCCAGCGCCAGCCTGAGCTGCGGGTAGCCGGCGAACCCCAGCAGCCGCGCGGTCCGCACGATCGTGGCCTCGCTGGTGCCCGAGGCGGCGGACAGCTCGGTGATGGTGCTCCGCGCCACCGTCGCCGGGTCCTCCAGGATGAGGCGGGCCACGGTCTGGGCGGCCGGCGTCAGGGACGGCAGCACACCTCGGACCGTGGCCACCAGAGTGTCGGCCCGCAGGCCGTTGGCACTGTCGTCCACCCCCCGATTATGCCTGGGCTTTAACGCAATGTGCCGTTCGTCATGCCCACGGGTTCCTCGGGGACCGCGATGAGGCCGAGCTCGGCCGTCGTCGCGACCAGCGGGTGATCCGGGACGACCCGGACGGTATAGCCGAAAGCACCCGTGCGGTCGAGCGGCACCACGCCCGTGTAGTGGGCGCGGCCGTCGTCGTCCACCGACTGGCAGGTCATCTTCGCATACGACGGGTGGACCAGCTCGTCGTGCGGCCCGACCTTGCCGTACGCGGCCTGGACCAGCACGTCGCCGGGCTCCAGGTCGCCGAGCGCCACCGTGGCGTGCACCTCGATCGCGGCCCCCACCTCGGGGGTGTCCGTGTCGCCCGCGCCGGACGCCTCCACGTGCTCCACCCGCACCCCCGGCCAGGCCCGGGTGACCCGGACCCGCCAGGCGGCGAACGCCTTGGCCGGGGCGTGGGCGTCGGCCGCCAGCGCCCGCGCGGACTTGGCGGCCGGGGTGTAGAGGTCCACGACGTAGTCGCGCAGCATGCGCCCGGCCAGCACCTTCGGCCCGAGCGAGGCGAGGGTGTGCTTGACCATCTCCAGCCAGCGCCGGGGCAGGCCGTCGAAGGCCCGGTCGTAGAAGCGGTCGGACACCTCGTGCTCGATGAGGTCGTAGAGTGCGGCGGCCTCCAGCTCGTCACGCCGGTCGGGGTCGGTGACGCCGTCGGCGGTGGGGATCGCCCAGCCGTTGGTGCCGTCGTACCACTCGTCCCACCAGCCGTCGCGGATCGACAGGTTGAGCCCGCCGTTGAGCGCGGACTTCATGCCCGAGGTGCCGGACGCCTCCAGCGGGCGCAGCGGGTTGTTGAGCCACACGTCGCAGCCCTGGGTCATGAGCTGGCCGAGCGCCATGTCGTAGTCGGGCAGGAAGACGATCCGGTGGCGCACGTCGGCCTGGTCGGCGAACTTGACGATCTGCTGGATGAGCTTCTTGCCGCCCTCGTCGGCGGGGTGCGCCTTGCCGGCGATGACGATCTGCACCGGCTTGTCCGGGTCGAGCAGCAGCTCGGTGAGCCGCCGCTGGTCGCGCAGCATGAGCGTGAGCCGCTTGTACGACGGCACCCGCCGGGCGAAGCCGATGGTCAGCACGTCGGGGTCGAGCGCGTCGTCGATCCATCCCAGCTCGGCGTCGGAGGCCCCGCGCTCGCGCCAGGACCTGCGCAGGCGAGCCCGGGCGCCCTCGACCAGGCGGCGGCGCAGCACCCCGCGGATCTCCCACAGGTCGGCGTCGGAGAGCTTCTGGATGCCCTCCCAGCCGCGGGCGCGCTCCAGCAGCGCGGGCAGCTCGCGCCCGGCCAGCTCCATCAGCTCGCGGCCCACCCAGGTGGGGGCGTGCACGCCGTTGGTGATGGAGCCGATCGGCACCTCGTCGAGGTCGAACCCCGGCCAAAGGTCCTTGAACATCTCACGGCTGACCTCGCCGTGGAGCTGCGAGACGCCGTTGACCCGCTGGGCCAGGCGCATGCCCATGACGGCCATGTTGAACCGCCCGGGGTCGGACTCCGCGCCCAGGGCGAGGATGCGCTCGACGGGCACGGTCGGCCAGGACGCCGAGCCGCCGAAGTGGCGCTCGATCAGCTCGACGGGGAAGCGGTCGATGCCCGCGGGCACCGGCGTGTGCGTGGTGAAGACGGTGCCGGCGCGTACGGCCTCCAGCGCCTCGTCGAAGGTGAGCCTCGCCTCGGTCAGCTCGCGGATGCGCTCCAGGCCGAGGAAGCCGGCGTGGCCCTCGTTGGTGTGGAAGACCTCGGGCTCGGGGTGCCCGGTGACCCGGCAGTAGGCCCGGATCGCGCGCACGCCGCCGACGCCGAGCAGCAGCTCCTGCATGAGCCGGTGGTCGGTGCCGCCGCCGTAGAGGCGGTCGGTGATGTCGCGGGCGGCGTTGTCGTTGTCGGCGACGTCGGAGTCGAGCAGCAGCAGCGGCACCCGGCCGACCTGCGCCACCCAGACCTGGGCGTGCAGCACGCGCTCGTCGGGCAGCCCCAGGCGGATCTTGACCGGGGTGCCGTCGGCCTCCTTCAGCAGGGACAGCGGCAGGCCGCCCGGGTCGAGCGAGGGGTAGTGCTCAAGCTGCCAGCCCTCGGGCGACAGCGACTGTGTGAAGTAGCCGTGCCGGTAGAGCAGGCCGACCGCGAGGATCGGCACGCCGAGGTCGCTGGCGGCCTTGAGGTGGTCGCCGGCCAGGATGCCGAGCCCGCCGGAGTATTGCGGCAGGGCGGCGGCGATGCCGAACTCGGGCGAGAAGTAGGCGATGGCCCGCGCGCCGTCGGGCAGCGTCTGGTACCAGCGCGGCGAGGTGATGTATTCGCGCAGGTCGTCGGCGGCGTCGGCGAGCCGCCGCAGGAAGCGGCGGTCGGCCGCCAGCTCGGCGAGCCGTGCGGGCGTGACGGCCCCCAGCAGGGCCACGGGATCGTGCCCGACCTGCTCCCAGAGATCGGCGTCGACCTCGGCGAACAGGTCCAGCGTCTCCGGGTGCCAGGACCAGCGGAGATTGTGTACGAGCTCGCCGAGGGCGGCCAGCTCCGTGGGCAGGACGGTGCGGACGGTAAACCGACGGATAGCTCTCACGTTGTGCACCCTACGGGCTAGGAGGGACCTCTCGTTCCTTCACCCCCATCAGAGCCCTTCAAACCACTTCCGAAGACAAGCATGAAGAGGGCGCAATGGGGCAACTTTCCCTAATGTTGGGTTCTCCCGCGCACTTCTGCGGGAGGTCTATCCGCTGCTGTCCAGAAATAACGTGCGAGGATCGTTCCTGCCACGGAAAACCTCCGGCGGCACCGAGTGTGCCGTCGCAAACCCTTGATTGCGATGATCGGACGAATTCCCATCACGGACATCTCCCCCGTCGTCGACTGCGGGCAGCGGCCCGCCAAGGCGGTCGCCGGCGAGACCTTCGAGGTCTCTGCGACCGTCTTCCGAGAGGGCCATGACGCCGTGGCCGCGGGCGTGGTGCTCACCTCGCCCGATGGGCAGCGTGGCCGGTTGAGACCGATGCGCGAGCTGGGTCCGGGCACCGACCGCTGGGCCACCGAGGTGTGCCTGCCCGCCGAGGGCGACTGGCTCTACCGCGTGGAGGCCTGGAGCGACCCGATCAGCACGTGGCTGCACGACGCCGAGATCAAGATCCCGCGTGGCATGGACGTCGACCTCATGTGCGAGGAGGGCGCCCGGCTGTTCGAGCGGGCGGCCAAGGCCGTGCGCGCGGCCGACTGCCCCTCCGTGCCCACGGGCCAGAACGGCGGCGCCAACGCCACCGGCAGGGCGGGCGGCAACGGCAGGGCGGGCGGCAACGGCGAGCCCTCGTGCGGGCACCGGGCGGCGCTGCTGTCGGTCGCGGCCACGCTGCGCGACGACAACCTCGACCCGCGGGCCCGGCTGTCGATCGCGCAGCTCCCCGACACGGCCGCGCTGCTGGAGGCCCACCCGTTCCGCGAGCTGGTGACCAGGTCGAAGTCGTTCAAGATCCGGGTGGACCGGCGCCGGGCGCTCTACGGCTCCTGGTACGAGTTCTTCCCGCGCTCGGAAGGCGCGGTGGTCAGCCCCGGCATGTCGAGGTCCGGCACCTTCCAGACCGCCGCGAAACGGCTGCCCGCGATCGCCAAGATGGGCTTCGACGTCGTCTACCTGCCGCCGATCCACCCCATCGGCACGACCTTCCGCAAGGGCCGCAACAACACCCTGAGCCCCGAGCCCGACGACCCGGGCTCGCCGTGGGCGATCGGCTCCGAGGACGGCGGCCACGACGCGATCCACCCCGACCTCGGCACCATCGAGGACTTCGACGAGTTCGTGACGCGCACCCGCGAGCTGGGCATGGAGGTCGCGATCGACCTCGCGCTCCAGTGCTCGCCGGACCACCCGTGGGTCAAGGAGCACCCCGAGTGGTTCACGATCAGGGCCGACGGCTCGATCGCCTACGCCGAGAACCCGCCGAAGAAATACCAGGACATCTACCCGCTCAACTTCGACCGGGACCCCGAGGGCATCTACGCCGAGGTCCGCCGGGTGGTGCGGCACTGGATGGACCACGGGGTGCGGATCTTCCGGGTGGACAACCCGCACACCAAGCCGGTGAACTTCTGGGAGCGGCTGCTGGCCGACATCCACACCACCGACCCGGACGTGCTGTTCCTGTCGGAGGCGTTCACCCGGCCGGCGATGATGCGGGCGCTCGCGAAGGTGGGCTTCCACCAGTCGTACACGTACTACACCTGGAAGAACTCCAAGTACGACGTCGAGACCTACCTGTCGGAGCTGGCCAGGGAGACCTCGGCCTACCTGCGGCCCAACCTGTTCGTCAACACGCCGGACATCCTGCACGAGTACCTGCAGCACGGCGGGATGCCGGCGTTCAAGATCCGGGCGGTGCTGGCCGCGCTCGCCTCACCGACTTGGGGGGTTTATTCCGGATATGAACTCGGGGAAAATATCCCAGTCCGTCCGGGAAGTGAAGAATACCTCGATAGTGAGAAATATCAGTACAAGCCTCGCGATTGGATGACCGCCGAGCGCGAGGGGCACAGCCTGGCTCCCTTCATCACTCATCTGAATTTGTTTCGAAGAGCGCATCCGGCACTGCAGGAATTGCGTAACCTACGATTTCACCGGGTCGACCAGCCGGACATCGTCTGCTTCTCGAAGCGTCTGCCGGGGGCCTATGACCCGGCCACCAGGCGGCACGGGCTGGGCGACGTCGTTCTCGCGGTCGTCAACCTGGATCCGCACCACACCCATGAGGCAACCGTTGATCTTGACCTGCCCGCCCTCGGGCTCGACTGGAACGCCGAGTTCGTCGTGGACGACGAACTGTCCGGCGAGTCCTACCGCTGGCGTCAGAGCAACTACGTGCGCCTCGACCCTCACATCCAGCCTGCCCACATTCTCACCGTACGAGCCGCGCCACGGTAGAACTGAATTCAGCGGGGAGTCTTCAACGTGTGTGTCAGCGCCTCCCTCATGAGCCTCCGGCGAGGGCGCTCATGAGCTCCACACCCATTCCCAACACCTTCGACGAGGAAAAGCCGCGCGATCCCTACTGGTACAAGCGCGCCGTCTTCTACGAGGTCCTCATCCGGGGCTTCGCCGATTCCAACGGCGACGGCACCGGCGACATCAAGGGACTGATCAGCAAACTCGACTATCTCCAGTGGCTGGGCGTCGACTGCCTGTGGCTGCTCCCGCTGTACGAGTCGCCCCTGCGTGACGGCGGCTACGACATCGCCGACTTCATGAAGATCCTCCCCGAGTTCGGGGACCTGGGCGACTTCGTGAAGCTCGTCGAGGAGGCGCACCGGCGGGGCATGCGCGTCATCGCCGACCTCGTCATGAACCACACCAGCGACGCCCATCCCTGGTTCCAGGCCTCCCGGCACGACCCCGAGGGGCCGTTCGGCGACTTCTACGTGTGGTCGGACACCGACGAGAAGTACCAGGACGCCCGGATCATCTTCATCGACACCGAGACCTCCAACTGGACCTACGACCCGGTCCGCGGCCAGTACTACTGGCACCGCTTCTTCCACCACCAGCCGGACCTCAACTACGAGAACCCGGCGGTGCAGGACGCGATGCTGGAGGTGCTGCGCTTCTGGCTGGACCTCGGCATCGACGGGTTCCGGCTGGACGCGGTGCCCTACCTCTTCGAGGAGGAGGGCACCAACTGCGAGAACCTGCCGAGGACGCACCAGTACCTCAAGCGCATCCGGGCCGAGGTGGACCGGCTCTACCCCGACCGGGTCCTGCTGGCCGAGGCCAACCAGTGGCCGTCGGACGTGGTGGAGTACTTCGGCGACCCGGTGGGCGGCGGCGACGAGTGCCACATGGCCTTCCACTTCCCGCTGATGCCGCGCATCTTCATGGCCGTGCGCAGGGAGAGCCGCTACCCGATCTCCGAGATCCTGGCGCAGACGCCGAAGATCCCCGAGCACTGCCAGTGGGGCATCTTCCTCCGCAACCATGACGAGCTGACGCTCGAGATGGTCACGGACGAAGAACGCGACTACATGTACACCGAGTACGCCAAGGACCCCCGCATGCGGGCCAATGTCGGCATCCGCCGCCGCCTGGCCCCGCTGCTGGAGAACGACCGCAACCAGATCGAGCTGTTCACCGCGCTGCTGCTGTCGCTGCCCGGCTCCCCCGTGCTCTACTACGGCGACGAGATCGGCATGGGCGACAACATCTGGCTCGGCGACCGCGACGGCGTGCGCACCCCGATGCAGTGGGATCCCGACCGCAACGCCGGCTTCTCCGACTGCGACCCCGGGCGGCTCTACCTGCCCGTGATCATGGACCCGATCTACGGCTACCAGGCCATCAACGTCGAGGCCCAGCAGAAGAACGCCGGTTCGCTGCTGCACTGGACCAGGCGCATGATCGAGATCCGCAAGCGGCACCCGGTCTTCGGCCTGGGCGAGTACGCCGAGCTCAACTCCTCCAACCCGAGCGTCCTGGCCTTCGTCAGGGAGCTGGGCGACGACCGGATGCTGTGCGTGAACAACCTGTCACGCTTCCCGCAGCCGGTGGAGCTCGACCTGCGCAGGTTCGTCGGCGTCTCCCCCGTGGAAACCATGGGAGGCGTGCCATTTCCGGCAATTGGCGAACTACCGTATCTTTTGACGCTTCCTGGGCATGGGTTCTACTGGTTCACACTCCCGCCGGCCGTCATCCAGGAGGAGTAGGACGTGCTGAATGAGCTCCTTGCCGCATGGATCAGCCGCCAACGTTGGTTCGGCGGCAAGGGGCGCCCGATCGACGAGCTGTCGATCGACGCGGACGTCGTGCTGACGCCCGGACTCCGACATCTGATCGTCGCCGTGTGGCAGGACGGCTGCCGCGACCGCTACCAGCTCCTGCTGGGCGAACGCCACGACCTGCCCGACCGGCTCGCCCACGCCCTGATCGGCTCGATCGACGGCGTGTGCCTCTACGACGCCACCCACGACCCCGAGCGCACCGCGTGGCTGCTCGACGGCATGGCGCGCGACGAGACCCGCAGCGGCCTGCGCATGCGGCACGTCGAAGGGGCCGAGATCGACTCCTCGCCGCGCAGCATGGTGCTCGGGGCCGAGCAGTCCAACACCTCGCTGGTCTACGGCGACGCCTACATCTGCAAGCTCTTCCGCCGTCTCATCCCCGGCGTGAACCCGGAGCTGGAGATCGTCACGGCCCTCGCGGAGCGGAAGGCGCCGCACATCGCGCAGCCGTACGGGTGGATCGAGGCCGACCTGGACGGCACCGGGACCACGCTGGCGATCATGCAGGAGTACCTGTCGAACGCCAACGACGGCTGGGACCTCGCGCTGACCAGCGTCCGCGACCTCTACGCCAGCCCGCCGGAGACCTCCGCCGCCGAGGCGGGCGGCGACTTCGCGGGCGAGGCGCGGCGGCTCGGCGTCGCCACCGCCCGCGTGCACGAGGAGCTGGCCGCGGCCTTCCCCACGGCGACGATCGAGACGTACGAGATCAAGCGCATGGCGGAGGCGTTCCGCCGCAGGCTCGTCCGGGCCGTGGTGGAGGTGCCCGAGCTGCGGCCGCACGTGGGCGCGCTCGAAGAGGCCTACCACGAGGTGGAGCTGCTCACCGGCGCGGTGCCCGTGCAGCGGGTTCACGGCGACTACCACCTGGGCCAGGTCATGCGCACGCCCACGGACTGGGTCGTCCTCGACTTCGAGGGCGAGCCAGGACAGCCGCTGGCCGAGCGGCGGGCGCTGTCGTCGCCGCTGCGGGACGTGGCGGGCATGCTGCGCTCGTTCGACTACGCGGCCCGCCACCTGCTGGCCGGCCGCGCCGAGGCGGCCGACCTGGAGGAGCGGGCGCAGGAGTGGGCCGACCGCAACCGCGCCGCCTTCCTGGAGGGCTACCGCGAGGGCGGCGGCGTGATCGGCCGGGCCGACGCGGTGCTGCTGCGGGCGTTCGAGCTGTCCAAGGCCGTGTACGAGGTCGGCTACGAGGCCAGGAACCGCCCGACCTGGCTCCCCATCCCGCTGGCCGCCTTCCGGCCCCGCTGAGCGGTCACGCCCAGCGGGAGGCGCCAGGATGGAGGACGGGAGCGGCCTCCATCCGCCGTGCCTCCTGCTCGCCGGTGATCCGCAGCACCACGAGGATCGCGAACACCGCGGCCACCAGCATCAGCGCGATGCTCACCACGTCGAAGCGGGCCGCCGTGGCGAGCGCGTCCGCCTCCTCGGCGTTGAACAGCAGGCGCGCGGCGACGTTCGACACCCAGGCGCCCACGAGCCAGGCCGCCCACCAGGCGTGGAGCAGCCCCTTGCGGGACGACCACGAGCGGGCGGAGGCGTCCCAGATGTCGTCCACGATCTGCTTGGGGAACCAGAGCGAGACGATCGGGACGATCCAGCCGAGGATCAGCCAGGGACGCGAGCGCCGGTGCCCGTGCGGGGCGAGGATCTCGGCGTTGGCCCGCACCCGGAACAGCCAGACCAGGAACGCCACGATCGCGGCGAGGTAGGCGACGGCCTCCACGACGCCCGAGAAGGCGTAGACGAGGTCCGCGGTGTCGATCTCCGCGTCGGTCACGGAGGTCACGTCGGCGATGATCCGGTCCACGACGCCGGCGTACCAGAGGTCGATGACCGCCGCGACGACGCCGACCAGCGAGTCGGCGACGAGCGCCACGACCGCGAGGATCGCCGGTCCGCGGACCGGGCGTAAGAGCGGAGGAGGCGGAGGATATGACGGATGTGTGGGGGAAGCAGGTGGCGGGTACATTGCTGCAACCTTTCTGGCTAGGTTGACGAGCGGCGCACCAGTATGTCGAGCCAGATAGCGGTAAAGGATGGGTTATCCCATCCCGGCACGGTCTTGTGATGAACCCGGGATTTTGCACTTTCTGTGATTGTGTCGGGTATGCGGGCAGAGCCTGGGATGGACGGTCGTCTTAAGGCAGTGTTGGGAGCATGCCGATGAGGAACGAGCTCGACCGCCTCGCGGGTGGGGCGCACCACGATCCGCACTCCGTGCTCGGAGCGCACCCCACTGCCGGCGGGGTGGTCTTCCGCGCGCTGCGCCCGCTGGCCGAGCGGGTCACGGTGGTGCTGGACGACGACGGCGCCACCTTTGACATGAAACACCAGGCACACGGGGTGTTCGAGGTGCTGGTTCCCGGGCTCGACAAGGTGCCCGGCTACGCGTTGCGGGTGAAGTACGCGGGCGGCGAGCCGTTCACCGTGCGCGACCCCTACCGGCATTGGCCCACCCTGGGCGAGGTGGACCTGCATCTCATCGGCGAGGGACGGCACGAGCGGCTGTGGGAGGCGCTGGGCGCCCGCGTGATGGAGCACGAGGACACCGAGGGGGTGGCGTTCTCCGTCTGGGCGCCCAACGCGCGCGGCATCCGCGTCATCGGCGACTTCAACCACTGGGACGGCACCGCCTACCCCATGCGGTCGCTCGGCCGCTCGGGCGTGTGGGAGCTGTTCGTGCCGGGCCTGGGGGCCGGCGAGCGGTACAAGTACCAGGTCCTGGGCGCGGACGGCACCTGGCGGGAGAAGGCCGACCCCATGGCGCGGCGCACCGAGGTGCCGCCGATGACGGCCTCCGTGGTGGACAAGTCCGACTACAGCTGGCAGGACGACGCCTGGCTCGTCGAGCGGCGCGAAGCGCACGCGCAGGCCAGACCCATGAGCATCTACGAGGTGCACCTGGGGTCGTGGCGGCCCGGCCTGTCGTACGTGGAGCTGGCCGAGGAGCTGTCCGCGTACGCGGACGACATGGGCTTCACCCACGTGGAGCTGCTGCCGGTGGCCGAGCACCCGTTCGGCGGGTCGTGGGGCTATCAGGTGACCTCCTACTACGCGCCGACGGCCCGCTTCGGCACCCCCGACGAGTTCCGCCACTTCGTGGACCGCATGCACCAGCGCGGCATCGGCGTGATCCTCGACTGGGTGCCCGCGCACTTCCCCATGGACGAGTGGGCACTGGCCCGCTTCGACGGCACCCCGCTCTACGAGCACGCCGACCCGGCGCGCGGCGAGCACCCCGACTGGGGCACCTACGTCTTCGACTACGGCCGCCGCGAGGTGCGCAACTTCCTGGTCGCGAACGCGCTGTTCTGGCTGAAGGAGTTCCACATCGACGGCCTGCGCGTGGACGCCGTGGCCTCGATGCTCTACCTCGACTACTCGCGGCGCGAGGGCGAGTGGACGCCGAACGTCTACGGCGGCCGGGAGAACCTCGACGCCGTCGAGTTCCTCAAGGAGATGAACGCGGTCAGCTACCGGGAGGCGCCCGGCATCTCGACCGTGGCGGAGGAGTCGACGGCCTGGCCGGGCGTGTCGCGCCCGGTGCACCTCGGCGGGCTGGGCTTCGGCTTCAAGTGGAACATGGGCTGGATGCACGACACGCTCGAATACCTGCGCCACGAGCCGGTCTTCCGCCAGTACCACCACCACCAGATGACGTTCTCGCTGCTCTACGCCTACTCCGAGAACTACGTGCTGCCGCTCTCGCACGACGAGGTGGTGCACGGCAAGGGGTCGCTGCTCGGCAAGATGCCCGGCGACGAGTGGCAGCGCTTCGCGCAGCTCCGGGCGCTGCTGGCGTTCATGTGGGCGCATCCGGGCAAGCAGCTGCTGTTCATGGGCGGCGAGTTCGGCCAGGGCTCGGAGTGGTCGGAGGAGCGCGGGCTCGACTGGTGGGTGCTGGAGTTCGACGGGCACCAGGGCGTGCAGCGGCTGGTCCGCGAGCTCAACCGGATCTACAAGGACACCCCGGCGCTGTGGGAGCAGGACACCACCCCCGAGGGCTTCCGCTGGCTCGACGCCGACGACGCCTCGGGCAACACCTTCTCCTTCGTCCGCTACGCCAAGGACGGCTCGGCGGTGGCGTGCGTGGTCAACTTCAGCGGCGCGCCGCACGACGGCTACCGGCTGGGGCTGCCGTACGCGGGGCAGTGGCGCGAGGTGCTCAACACCGACGCCTACGACTACTGGGGCAGCGGCGTCGGCAACATGGGCGGGATCGAGGCGGTGGAGGAGCCGTGTCACGGGCAGCCGTACTCGACGACGCTGCGGGTGCCGCCGCTCGGCGCGGTGTGGTTCACGCACGAAGGGACGTCCGCGAACGGCTGAACACCGGGGGTGAGGTCACTGAAAGTTCGGTGAGAACCGGACGGGGGGCCTGTGCCTGGTGGGGAAATCGCCCTAAACTCCGAGATCATCCCCTTCGGAGGAAGACGCGTGCGATTTCGCCACCTGATGGTCTGTTCGGCCGTTCTGGCGCTGATCCCGTTATCGGGGCCGGCCTATGCGGACGACCCCACCCCGACGCCGACCCCTGCCCCCACCGCGATCCCCACGGGCGCACCCTCACCCGCTCCCACCACCCCTGAGGAGAAGGTCGAGGACGGTCTGGGCGCCGGCGGCGGCGCCGAACGGGCCATCGTCGAGCTGACCGACCCGGCGCAGAACGAGCCCGTGGCGAGCCAGGCGGCGGCCCAGAGCGTGGACGTGGTGCTCAAGCCCCAGAACGGGTCGTTCATGGTCGTGCAGGGCACCGCGGAGGAGCTGGCCGCGCTGGCCGCCGATCCGCGGGTCGCCTCGATCCATCGGGACCGGACGTACACGCCGGCCGACGTGGGCCCCAACCTCAAGCTCATCGGCGCCGACCAGGCGCACGCCAAGGGCCTCACGGGGACCGGCCAGGCGGTGGCGGTGCTGGACACCGGCATCGACCGCGACCACCCGTGGTTCAGCGGCCGGATCGTGGCCGAGGCGTGCTTCTCCGCCGTGGAGGCCGGCGTCGAGTCCTTGTGCCCCAACGGGCAGAGCGAGCAGATCGGCGAGGGCGCGGCCGACGCCATGACCGCCAAGTGCCTCGCCGGCGGCACGAACCTGTGCGACCACGGCAGCCACGTCGCGGGCATCGCGGCCGGCTCCGGCGGCGTCGCGCCCGGCGCGAGCATCGTCGCGGTGCAGGTGTTCAGCCGGGTCGACGACGAAGGGGTGTGCGGCGAGCCGTCGTGCGTGCTGGCGTTCGAGTCGTCGCTGCGCCTCGCGATGGACTACGTGGCCGGGCTGGACCAGCCGCTGGCGGCGGTCAACCTGAGCCTCGGCGGCGCGCTGTCGGAGACCGACTGCGACGCGAGCGAGGAGGGCGCGATCTTCAAGCCGAAGATCGACGCGCTGCTGGCCAAGGGCGTCGCGACCGTGGTGGCCGCGGGCAACGAGTCCTTCGACGGGACGTCGTACCCGGCGTGCGTCTCCTCGGCGGTGGCGGTCGGGGCGAGCGACAACGCCGACGCCATCGCGGACTTCTCGAACCGGGGGGCGGCGCTGGACCTGTTCGCGCCGGGCGTGGACGTCGAGTCGGCGGTGCCGGACAACCAGACCGTGGTCTACAGCGGCACCTCGATGGCGACGCCGCACGTGGCGGGCGCGCTCGCGCTGATGAAGCAGTCCGAGCCGGAGACGCCGATCGGCGATCTGGTCGAGAAGTTGAAGAGGACGGGGCGGCCGTACACGTACGAGTCGAACGGCGCGCAGGTCACCACGCCGCGCCTGGACCTGGCGGCGGCCCTGGCAGGGGCGGCGCCGCAGCCGACGATCTCGCAGTCGCCCGTCGCGCCCGACCCGGACCCGTCCGACGGGACCGCCCCGGCCCCCACGGACCCGCCGGCCGACGACCCGCCGTCCGACGACCCGCCTGAGTCGCCGGCCCCGCAGCCGACGACCTCCCCTGTGCCGCTGCCCACCGTGACGGTCACCGTGACGGTGACGCCCACCCCGGCCGCCACGGCCGCGGTCTGCACGCGCGGCACGGCGGCCAAGAAGCTGTCGGCCAAGAAGTGGGCCGTCGAGATCCACCGCAGCAGCGGCAAGCTGTCCGATGCCACGCTCACCTGCTATCTGAAGCTGATCGCGAAGTCGAGCAAGGTGTTCCCCGAGCTGACGAAGGCCTCGTCGCTGGGCAAGGCGTACCGGGTGCTGAAGAACGGCACGACCAACAAGGCCAAGCTGGACAGCGCCCTGCTGACCGCCTGGCTGAACTGGGCGCACGGCACGAACGGCACCACGGCCCTCACCGCCGCCGAGAAGGTGCGGATGGTGAGCAAGCCATCGGCGTCCGCGCTGAAGAAGGCGACAAAAAACGTTCTGAACACCGTCAAATAACATTCGTCACTCACATCGCACAAGACGCAGGCGGGGAGGAACCGGGCCGAACGCCGATTCCCGGAGGAACCCGTGAGGCTACGGTCCCTGCTCGCCTGCGTCGCCGCCCTGGCCGCCACGTCGGCGGCGCTCTGCGCGCCGCCCGCCCTGCGCGCCGACACTCGCCCCGTCCGGGAGGCGCCCGTCCCGCGTGACGGCGCCGTGGCGCTGAACGCGCACTCCAGGGGCGCCAGCGGACCCGTCGTCAGCGACGAGCTGGTGGAGGAGATCCAGACGAGAAGCCGGGTCCGCTGCATCATCGAGCTCAAGCCGGACCAGAACGTCGGGGTCGTCGCGAACGACATCGAGAAGGCGTCCGAGAGCGGCCGGGTGCTCAAGGCCAACGGCTCCTCCACCTTCTTCGTCGCCGAGGTCGACCAGCGCACGCTCGACGAGCTGCGCAAGGACCCCCGCGTCCGGGCCGTCTACAAGGACGAGCTGAGCGCCGCGGCCCCGATCGGCGCGCCCGCCATGCCGCGGGGCCTCGACGTCAGCACCGACCTGATCGGCTCGAACCGGGCCAACGCCGCCGGCTGGACCGGCCGCGGCACGACGGTCGCCGTGCTCGACACGGGGATCGACCGCCGCCACCCCTTCTTCGCCGGCCGCGTCGTGGGCGAGGCCTGCTTCTCCTCCTCCGACGCCCGCAGCGGCACCGTCTCGCTCTGCCCGAACAACCGGCCGAACCAGACCGGCGCCGGGGCGGCCGACGCGACCACGGCCCGGTGCGTCGTGGACGGCGCCAACGCCTGCTACCACGGCTCCCACGTGGCCGGGATCGCGGCCGGCCGCCTGGTCCCCGGCGCGCCGTCGAACGGAGTGGCCCCCGAGGCGGGCATCCTCGCCGTCCAGGTGTTCAGCCGGCTGGAGAATCCGCTGTCCTGCGCCTCCCTGGGGGCCAGCTCGCCCTGCCTGCTCAGCTACACCTCCGACCAGAAGCTGGCCCTGGAGTACGTGGCGCGGGTGGCGAGGGCCTACCGGGTCGCCGCGGCCAACCTGAGCCTCGGCGGCGGCGAGCCGTTCAGCCGGGCCTGCGACGCCGACCCGGCCGCGTCGGCGCTCAAGCCCCAGTTCGACGCGCTGGAGAGGCTCGGGGTGGCCACCGTGGTGGCGGCGGGCAACGAGGGCTTCACCTCCGGCGTCACCGCCCCGGCCTGCATCTCCACGGCCGTCGCCGTGGGGGCCAGCGACGCCGCCGACGCGCTGACCTCGTTCACGAACCGGGGCCCGCTGGTGGACCTGTTCGCGCCGGGGGTGGCGATCCGCTCGGCGGTGCCCGGGGGCTCGTACGTGGCCATGACCGGCACCTCCATGGCCGCGCCGCACGTCGCCGGCGTGTTCGCGCTGATGCGGCAGGCCTACCCGCGCTTCTCGGTGGCGCAGACCCTGCAGCGCCTGCAGGCCACGGGCCGGCGCCTGCGGTACAGCGCGGGCGGGACGTCGATCACCACCGCCCGCGTCGCCGCCGACCGCGCCACCGCCGCCGCCACCGCCCGCACCGCCGCCTGACCTCGGCTCACCTGCGGGATCACCGCGGTTCTAGCGGGGGGTGAGGAGGAGTGCGGCGGTGTCGAGGACGAGGTCGGCGGTGTGGCGGGTGGCGCGGATGGCGGCGGCGTTGGGCTCGTCCACCTCCGCCACCCAGCGCTCGGCCGCCTCCGGGGCCTTGCCGAAGCGGATGTGGCGGCGGACGAGGCGGTCGAGGCGGACGCGGTCGTCGAGGTCGGCGTACCAGACCTCGGTCATGGCGGCGCGCACCAGCGGCCACGGGTCCTGCGGGAGGAGCAGGTAGTTGCCCTCGCTGACGACCACGCGGGCCTCGGGCGGGACGGGGACGGCGCCGGCGAGGGGCTGTTCGAGGTCGCGGTCGAAGGACGGGGCGTAGACGACCGTGCCGGTCTCGGTGTGGAGGCGGCGCAGCAGGGCCAGGTAGCCGCGGGCGTCGAAGGTGTCGGGCGCGCCCTTGCGGTGCCGCCGGCCGAGGCGTTCCAGCTCGACGTCGGCGAGGTGGAAGCCGTCCATCGGCACCCACACGGCGGGCAGGCCGGTCGCGGTGAGCCGGTCGGCCAGCCAGTGGGCCAGGGTGGACTTGCCCGCTCCCGGGCAGCCCGCGATGCCGAGCACGACCCGCCGGCCGCCGGCGGCCAGGTCGTGGACGCGCTCGACCAGGGTGTCGGCGGGCGTGGGGCCGGCGTCGTCGGTGTTCGGTCGCACGGATCCATTGTTCCCGGCGGCCGGGTGTGGACTTCGTATGAACTGCCCAGACACGAACGGAAATGTGTCGCTTAGGGTGAGTTGTATGGACGCAGGCAAGGCGATCTTCGAAACCGTCGACAGGCTTCGCCAGCGGCGCACCGGCCCGCTGATCCTGGAGCTCGATCTCACCGAGGGCGTCACGGAAGGGCCGCCGACGGATCCGCTGGCCGCCGTGTTGTCCATGCGCAAGACGCGCCTCGCGGACGTCATCGGCGGGCTGCGGCGGGCGCGGCAGGACTCCCGGGTCAAGGGGCTGGTCGTCAAGATCGGCGGGCCGCCGCTGGGGCTCGCCATGGTGCAGGAGCTGCGCGAGGCCGTCCTCCACTTCCGGGCCAGTGGGAAGCTGACCGTCGCGTTCGCCGAGACGTTCGGCGAGTTCGCGGGCGGCACCGTGCCCTACTACCTGGCCAGCGCCTTCGAGCGGGTCTACCTGCAGCCGAGCGGGGACGTCGGGCTCACCGGCGTCGCCGTGGAGCAGCGCTTCCTCAAGGGCGCGCTGGGCAAGCTGGGCGTCGGCTACGAGGTCGGCCAGCGGCACGAGTACAAGACCGCCGCCAACACCTTCACCCAGGACCACATGACCGAGCCGCACCGGGAGTCGATCGGCCGGATCGTGGAGTCGATCACCGAGACGATGATCGACGGGATCGCGGACGGGCGGCGGCTGGACCCGGAGAAGGTGCGCGAGCTGATCGACCGCGGCCCGTTCACGGCCGGCGAGGCGCAGGAGGCCGGGCTGGTGGACGGGCTCGCGTACCGGGACGAGGTGTACGACGAGCTCAAGCGGGCCGCGGGCGCGGAGGCGAACCTGCTGTACGTCTCCCGCTACGCCCGCGCCGCCGCCGTCAGGAAGCTGCCGCACCCCGGGGCCGACGGGATCGCGCTGGTCCACGGCATCGGCATGATCAAGTCGGGCCGCAGCGGCCGGAGCCCGCTCGGCGGCGGCGGGGCCATGGGCTCCGACACGATCAGCGCCGCGCTGCGGGCCGCCCGCCGCGACGAGCACGTCAAGGCCGTGGTGTTCCGGGTGGACAGCCCCGGCGGCTCGTACGTGGCCTCCGACACGGTCTGGCGCGAGGTGGTGCTGACGCGGAAGGTCAAGCCGGTCATCGTCTCGATGGGCGACCTGGCGGCCTCCGGCGGCTACTTCGTGTCGATGGCCGCCGACGTGATCGTGGCCCAGCCGGGGACGCTGACCGGGTCGATCGGCGTGTACGGCGGCAAGCCCGTCTTCGCCGACCTTCTCCAGCGGATGGGGATAAGTACGGAAATGGTGGCCGAGGGGGCCAACGCCGGCATGTTCTCCCCCTCGCGCGCCTTCTCCCCCGAGCAGTGGGAGCGCGTCAACGCCTGGCTCGACCGCATCTACGACGACTTCGTGGGCAAGGTGGCGAGCAGCCGGGACCTCAGCAGGGAGCGTACGCACGAGCTGGCCCGCGGCCGGGTGTGGACCGGCGCGGACGCGCGGGCCAACGGCCTGGTGGACGAGCTCGGCGGCCTGGAGGACGCCCTGGCCCTCGCCAGGAAGCGGGCCGGGCTGAGCGAGAGCGCGCCGGTGCGGATGTACCCGCGGCTCAACCCGCTGGAGCGGCTGCGCGGCCCGGACTCCAGCGAGGACAAGTCCGCCGCCCTGGCCAGGATGCGGCTCGACGCCTGGGGGCCGCTGTCCCGCCTGTCGGCCGAGCTGGGCCTGCCCGCCGCCGGCCCGCTGATCCTGCCCGAGTGGTACACGATCCGCTGACCGGCACCGGCCGGCGTCGGGCCGCTGACGGAGCCGCTGACGGGCCGGTGACGGAGCCGCCGCCGGCCCTCACACGGGGCGGTAGCGGCCCCGCAGGCGGACCAGCGGCTGGAGCGACGGGTCGACGTAGGTCACGCCGAGCACGGCGGCGATGAAGAGCGTGTGGTCGCCGGCCGGGACCACCTTCGTGGTCTCGGCCTCCAGCGCGGCCACCCCGCCCTCCACCACCAGCGCCTCCGTGTGCGCCCCCCGATGGTGCGGCAGCCCCGCCACCAGCAGGCGGGCGCTGGGCCTGCCCGGGGTGGCGAAGCGGCTGGCGACGGCCGCCTGCCCCGCCGACAGCAGGGAGGCGGCCCAGCGGTCCCGCCGGAGCAGGACCTCGTGCAGATAGCCGCCGCCGGCCAGGCTGACGAGCACGAGCGGGGGCTCCAGCGACACCGACATCAGCCCCGACACGGTGGTGCCGAGGTCGTCGCGCCCGTCGCGTACGGTCACCACGGCGACCCCGCCGGCGAGCTGCGCCATCGCCTCCGTGAACTCGCCCGTGAACTCGCTCACCGCGCGCGCACGCCGATCAGCCCAGGCCGTTGGTGGTCAGCCATTCCTTGGCCACCGTGGCGGGCTCGTCCTTGTTGACGGAGATCTGCTGCATCATCTGGAGCAGCGAGTCGGTCGTCAGCTTGGCCGAGACGGAGTTGAGCGTGGTGCGGATCGTGTCGCTCGCGCCCGCCTTGAACAGCAGCGGCGTCACGTTCTGGGCCGGGAAGACGTTCTTGGTGTCCTGGAGCGGCACCAGGTTGTTGGCGGTCATCTTGGGGTCCGTGGTGAAGACGTTGCCGACCTGGATGGTGCCGTCCTTCAGCGCGTCCGCGGTGGTGGGGCCGGTCGGCTTCCACTCCTTGAACTCGATCCCGTAGACCTCCTTGAACCGGGCCTCCCAGCGCTTCTTGAACTCCGGCGGCCCGCCCACGACCAGGGTCTTGGAGACCTTGCCGAGGTCCTCCATCGTGGTCACGGACTGCTTGGCCTGGAAGTCCTTGGTGACCGACAGGCTGTCCTTGTCCTCGGCCGGGGAGGAGTCGAGCACCTCCAGCTCGGCGGGCAGCTTCTCCTTCAGCGCCGCGTTGACCTCGTCGGTCGTGGCGGCCGTGGCCTTGAGGTCGATGAAGGCGAGCAGGTTGCCGTTGTACTCGGGGACGATGGTCAGGCCACCGCTCTTGACCTGGTCGTAGACCGCCTCGCGGCTGCCGATGCGCGGCTTCTCCTCCACCTGCACGCCCTTGGACTCCAGGGCCTGGGCGTAGATCGAGGCGAGCAGCACGCTCTCGTCGAAGTCGAAGGAGCCGATGACGGCCTTGCCCGCGTCGGCGGCCCCGCCCGAGGCCGAGCCGCTGGGGGCCGCGCTGGAGGTGTCGAGCGGGTTGCCCGCGTTGCCGGACCCGCCGCCGCCACAGGCGGACAGCGCGAGCACCGCCGAGATCAGCACCCCCGCGATGCCGTACGTGCGTCTCATCTTGCTATTCCCTTCTAAAGCGGGCGGTAATACAGGAGACTATCGGATTTTCTGTCGCCGGCTCACCCCCGGCGAGACCGCCACCCTCTGCGCGAGCGCGAACAAGATCTGCACAACCAGTGCGAACAGCACAATCAGTACGGAACCCCCGACGACGCTCGCGTAATCCTTCGTCGCGAAACCGTCGATCACGTACCGCCCGAGCCCGCCCAGCCCCGTGTACGCCGCCACCGTCGTCGTGGCGACGACCTGGATCGCCGAGAGCCGGCACCCGAGCAGGATCAGCGGCAGCGCCACCGGCACCAGGGCCCGCGTGAGCACCTGCCCGCCGCGCAGCCCCATCCCGTACGCCGCGTCGCGCAGCTCTGGATCGACGCCTCTGATGCCCTCGTAGGTGTTGACCAGGATCGGCGGCACCGACAGCAGCACCAGCGGGATGATCACCGGCCAGATCGACGCCGTGCCCAGCAGCAGCACGAACATCACCAGCAGGCCCAGCGTCGGCAGCGCCCTGGCCAGGTTCGCCGAGACGACCACGATCACCTCGCCGCGCCCGGTGTGCCCGATGAGCAGCCCGACCGGCACCGCGATCACCACGGCCAGCGCCAGCGCCAGCGCCGAGAACTCCAGGTGCTCCAGCAGCCGCATGGGGATGCCGCCAGGGCCCGACCAGTTGGCGGCCGTGCCGAAGAACTCGCCCAGCCAGGAGAAGAAGCTCGTCAGCCAGCTCACGACGCCATCCCCTTCCGCGCGCGCACCCAGGGGGTCAGCAGCCGCTGCGCCAGCACGATCAGCGCGTCGGCGACCAGCGCCAGCGCCACGATGAGCACGATGCCCACGATCACCGGCGGCATGAACGGGTTCTGGTAGGCCCGCGTGAACAGCCCGCCGAGCCCGCCCTGCCCGATCAGCGCGCCCACGCTGACCAGGCTGATGCTGGAGACCGCGACCACCCGCAGCCCGGCCAGCACCACGGGCACCGCGATCGGCAGCTCGACCCGCAGCAGCCGGCGCAGCGGCGTGAAGCCCATCGCGACCGCCGACTGCCGTACGTGGTCCGGCACCGAGCGCAGCCCGTCCACGACGGCCGGGATGAGCACGGCCATGCCGTAGAAGGTGAGCGGGATGATCACCGTGGTCTGCGACAGCCCGGTCACCGAGATCAGCAGCATGAAGACCGGCAGCGACGGCAGCGCGTAGATCACGTTCATCAGGCCCGACGTGGGCTGGTAGAGCCAGCGCCAGCGCGCGCAGGCGAGGCCGAGCGGCAGCGCCAGCACCAGCGAGAGCACGATCGGCACCAGGGACATCGTGAGGTGGTCGGTCAGCAGGTTGCGGATGCTGTCGGCCCGGCCGGTGTCCCAGTTGCGGCCGATCCACTCCCAGATGGAGGGCGGGCCGTCAGACATCGGCGGCCTCCGCGAGCGCCTGGTCCAGGCTCTCCCTGGTGGCCACGCCGACCACCCTGCCCCCCTCGTCCACGGCCACCGCGCAGCCGGACGGCGACAGCAGCGCCGCGTCGAGGGCCGCGCGCATCGAGTCACGCCCGTGGACGTACGTGCCGTGGCGCTCCAGCTCGCCGGGACGCGCCCCGGAGGCCCAGCCGAGCGGCCGGCCCTCGCCGTCCACGACCAGCAGCCACGGCTCGGCGGCGCCGCGCTCGGCGCCCTCCGTCACGGTCAGGTCCGTACGCAGCCGCAGCCCGTCGGTCGGGACGAACCCCAGCCGCCGGATGCCCCGGTCGTGCCCCAGGAACTCCCGGACGAAGTCGTCGGCCGGCTCCGTGAGCAGCGTCTTGGGATCGGCGACCTGCGCCAGCCGCCCGCCCACGCGCAGCACCGCCACCCGGTCGCCGAGCTTGATGGCCTCGTCGATGTCGTGGGTGACGAAGACGATGGTCTTCTGCAGCTCCGACTGCAGCCGCAGCAGCTCCTCCTGGAGGCTCGTCCGCACGACCGGGTCCACGGCGCTGAACGGCTCGTCCATGAGCAGCACCGGCGGGTCGGCGGCCAGCGCCCGCGCCACGCCCACGCGCTGCTGCTGCCCGCCCGAGAGCTGGAACGGGTAGCGCCCCGCCAGCGACGGGTCCAGCCCGACGCGCTCCAGCAGCTCCATGGCACGGGAGCGGGCCTTCTTGCGGTCCCAGCCGAGCAGGTAGGGGACGGTGGCCACGTTGTCCACGATCTTGCGGTGGGGGAACAGGCCGGCCTGCTGGATGACGTAGCCGATGCCGCGCCGCAGCGTCGGCGGATCGATGCCCTGGACCGGTTTCCCGTCGAGGAGGATGCGGCCCTCGCTGGCCTCGATCATGCGGTTGATCATCCGCAGGGACGTCGTCTTCCCGCATCCGGAAGGGCCGACCAGGACGGTGATCTCCCCTGTGGGCGCCTCCAGGCTGAGGGAGTCAACCGCCACCGTGCCGTCCGGATAGCGTTTGGTGACAGCGTCGAATGTGATCACGCGTGACCTCTCGCTCGTGGCAGGGCCGCGACCCCCGTGCCACGACCGCCGCATGATCTCTCGTGCACGACAGACTACGGCGAGGACTACGGGCGTGTCGTGCCGGGCTGCGCTTAAGCGCTTCACTGACCAGCCTTATTTACTTAAATCTGGATCTGGTAGTGCGCCGAACCTGTCGGTGTTGGCATGATTACCTCCACAATCTCCCTGACGCGCACCCCTCTCACCCGCAGCGTCCGCACCCAGAGGATCCGGCCCCGTGTCCCAGCCGCTCACCGATCAGCGCCCACGCGCCGAACTGATCGCAGAGCTCTACGACCGCCATGCCGCCGGGCTGTTCGCGTACTGCGCCGACCAGCTGGGCGACCTCGGTTCCGCCTCCGACGTCCTGCTGGCGGTGCTCAACGCCGTCCCGGCCGCGGAGCCGCCCCGCGCCGCTCTCTACGCCTTCGCCCGCCGCGAGATCCACCGCCGCGACGTCGTCTACGCCCCGCCCGCCGTCGACCCCCTCATCGACCCCGCGACCGCTCTCGTCGAGCGCACCCTGCGCGAGCTGCGCCTCCACCAGCGCGAGGTGCTGGTGCTGTGCGCGGTCTGCGGCCTCAGCAAGGCCGAGCTGGCCTGGGTGCTCGACGTCGCCCCCGACACCGCCGAGGAGCTGGCCGTGGGAGCCGGGCACCGGTTCCGCCAGGCCCTCGGCACGGCGCTGGCCTCGATCGGCGCCCGCGTGCCCAAGCCCGTCGCCGACATCTACGGCGCGCTCGCCGTCGCGCCGCTCAAGGACGTGCTCGGCCGTCTGCCGTGGCCGCAGCCGCCCGGCGCGCTGCGCATCCACTTCGCCGGCTCGCGTACGGCCCAGCCCGCGCCGCTGTTCGTCAAGCCGCGCTGGCCGAGCCCGCCGGTCTGGCCGCAGCCGCTGGCCGACGCCGACCCCGCGACCAGCACCGTGATCTTCCCGGCGGAGCTGCTGTCGCCGCCGGCGGCCTCACGGGTGTCCGAGCACGAGGCCACCACGGCCCCGATGCCCCGGCTGCGCGGCCCGGTCGGGCCCCCGCTCGGGCCCCCTCCCGGCCTCACCCGGCCGCTCAGGGACCCGCTCGGGGCCTTCGACGACGGCCGGCGCGCCAAGCGCACGCCGGTCCCGCCGCTGCCGCCGAGCGAGGAGCGGCCGTTCTTCATGGCCGCGCCGGCCGAGGACGGGCTGCAGCCCTTCGCCACCGGCGACGTGCTGCTGCCCAAGGACTCCCCCGAGCCGTACGCGACGGGTGACGTGCTGCTGCCGGGCGAGCCGCCGTTCACCCCGCCGGCACCGCCCGCTGGACGGGGCGGGCTGCGCCGGCCGGAGCCGGTGCGCCGCTCCCAGCCGACCCCCGCCGACGACGTGCTGGTGCACAAGGGCCCAGCCCGCCCGCTCCAGCCCGGCGACCCGCGGCAGGAGGAGGACGGACCAGCCAGGGAGACCGCGCCGCTGTTCCAGCCGCGCGCCAAGCCCTCGGCCGAGCCGGTCTACCGCCTGCCGTGGGAGGACGAGCCCGCAAGACGGGACGAGCCCGCGAAAAGGGATGAGCCCGCGAGGAAGGATGAGCCCGCGGGCAAGGACGCCCCGGCCCCTGCCCCGGCGCGGGACGCGTTGGAGCCGCGTCCGGTCCGTGCCCGGCCCGTCCCCAAGCGCCGCCCCGAGCTGAAGCCGCGTCCGGAGAAGAAGCGCCGCCGCAAGGAGCGCCACTACGACTGGGTCTGGGAGCTGGTCGGCTTCCTGGTCTGCGTGGCGATCGCGATGATCGTCTTCTTCTCCGTGCCCACCATCTTCAACCCGTAGCCCCTCCCCGAGGGCCGGCTACCCGCCCAGCAGCGCGGCCAGCCGGTCCTCGTCCTGGAGGATGTCGAGCGCGACCACCCTGCCGCCGGCCACGGTGAACGCCATGACCGACAGCGGCCGGCCCTCCGGCGCCGTGACCACCCCGGCCACGCCGTTGACCAGCACCGGCCGCACGTACGCGGCGAAGCGCCGGAACATGAACGCCCGCCCGGCCACCTCCAGCGCCCCGCGCACCTCCAGCCAGGTCCGCGGCGCGCCGCCCGCGTCGGCCCGCAGCACCACGTCCGGGTCGAGCACCGCGACCAGGGCGTCGAAGTCGCCGGCCCGCGAGGCGGCCATGAAGGCGTCCACGACCTCGCGCTGCCTGGCCAGGTCGGGGTCCGGCGTGACGGCGCCGTCCCGCACCCGGCGGCGGGCGCGGCTGGCGAGCTGCCGGGTCGCGGCGGGGGTGCGGTCCACGATCGGCGCGATCTCGTCGAAGGGCACCGCGAACATGTCGTGCAGCACGAACGCCAGCCGCTCGGCCGGCTCCAGCGTCTGGAGCACCACGAGCAGCGCCAGCCCCACCGAGTCCGACAGCAGCGCCTCGTGCTCGGGGTCCACGCCATCGGGCGAGGTCACCACGGGGTCGGGCATGGTCGGCTCCAGGGGCTCCTCACCCCGTGTACGGCGGGAGCGCAGCAGGTTGAGGCAGACCCGGCCCACCACTGTGGTGAGCCAGCCGCCCAGGTTCACCACGTCGCGGACGTCGGTCCGCTCCAGCCGCAGCCACGTCTCCTGCACCGCGTCGTCCGCCTCGCTGAGCGAGCCCAGCATCCGGTAGGCCACCGC
The DNA here is from genome assembly GCF_041402765.1 of Nonomuraea sp. AD125B. NCBI lineage: Bacteria > Bacillati > Actinomycetota > Actinomycetes > Streptosporangiales > Streptosporangiaceae > Nonomuraea > Nonomuraea sp. AD125B. The sequence goes on from NZ_JBGLOU010000016.1 coordinate 157,937, forward strand.
GCGCAGATGATCCCGGTGCGCCTCGAACATGGCAATAAGTTCTTTTTCTTCGTTCATCGGTCACATTCTCCTTCGCCGCCGGTTCAGAGCGAGTGAGAGACCTCTTCAACCGGAGAACGTGGAGACCACCAATGGAAGCACGTATGGGCAACCCCGCCTTCGTCGTCCCCGGCGCGATGCAGGCGCTCCAGGCACTCGGCAAGAGCGTGGCGGACACGGGCCTGCCGAAGGGACTGCTCGACCTCGTCTACATGCGTGCCAGCCAGATCAACGGCTGCGGCGTCTGCCTGGAGCTGCACGGGCGCGACCTGAAGAAGAACGGCGAGAGCGACGAGCGGATGTGGGCGCTGGCCGGCTGGCGTGACGCGCCGTACTTCACCGACGAGGAGCGGGCCGCCCTGGCGCTCACCGAGGCCGTCACCCGCCTCGCCGACCGGCCGGAGGCGGTGTCCGACGAGATCTGGAACGAGGCCGCCGACCACTTCGACGAGCGGCAGCTCGGCGGCCTCGTCCTGGCGATCGCCTCGATCAACGTGTGGAACCGGCTCAACGCCTCCACCCGGCAGGTCGCGGGCGCCTGGACCCCCTAACCGGCCGACAGGATCAGGCCGCTGGTCGGTACGCCGGTGCCCGCCGTGACCAGGACGTTCGCGACGCCGCCGAGCTGGTTGGCGGCGGTGCCGCGGATCTGGCGTACCGCCTCGGCGATGCCGTTCATGCCGTGGATGTACGCCTCGCCGAGCTGCCCGCCGTGCGGGTTGACGGGGAGGCGGCCGTCCAGCTCGATGCCGCCGTCGGCGATGAAGGCGGGCGCCTCGCCCCGGCCGCAGAAGCCCAGCTCCTCCAACTGGGCCAGGACGAACGGGGTGAAGTGGTCGTACAGGATGGCGATCCTGATGTCGGACGGGGACAGGCCGGACATCTCCCAGAGCCGCCGTCCGACGACCCCCATCTCCGGCAGGCCGCTCATGTCGTCCCGGTAGTAGCTCGTCATCATCTGCTGCCCGGCCGCCGAGCCCTGGGCCGCGGCCTTGATGACGGCGGGCGACCTGCGCAGGTCGCGGGCGCGCTCGGCCGAGGTCACCACCAGGGCCACCGCGCCGTCGCTCTCCTGGCAGCAGTCGAGCAGGCGCAGCGGCTCCACGATCCAGCGCGACGCCTGGTGCTCCTCCAGCGTGATGGGCCGGCCGTGGAACCAGGCGGCGGGGTTGGTGGCGGCGTGCCTGCGCATGGCCACCGCGACCCGGCCGAAGTCCTCCGACGTCGCGCCGAAGGTGTGCATGTAGCGGCGCGCGAACATGGCGACCCAGGCCGCCGGCGTCATCAGCCCGAACGGCACGTGCCAGCTCATCTCCAGCCCCTGCGAGGTCGGCTGGCCGCCGAGGCGGGCGTCCGGCTGGCCGAAGCGGCGTCCCGAGCGCTCGTTGAAGGCCCGGTAGCAGACGACCGTGCGGGCCGTGCCGGTGGCCACGGCCATGGCCGCGTGCGCGACCGTCGCGCAGGCCGCGCCGCCGCCGTACTCGACGCGGGAGAAGTACGTGAGGTCGCCGACGCCGACCTCGCGGGCGACCGCGATCTCCTGGTTGGCGTCCTGGCTGAAGGTCACCATGCCGTCCACGTCGGCCGGCGACAGCCCGGCGTCGTCCAGCGCCGCGAGCACGGCCTCGGCGGCCAGCCGCAGCTCCGAACGCCCGGACTCCTTGCTGAACTCGGTGGCGCCGATCCCGGCGACCGCCGCGCGTCCGCTCAACACGGGTCCTCCCCCTCGGGCAGGGTCAGGGTGACGGTGCCGACCGCGTGGTCGCCCAGGCTGACCGCGCCGCGCACCTCGACGGTCAGCTCGCCGTCCGCGCGCGAGACGACGGCGCCGGTGAAGCTCAGCCGGTCCCCCGCGTACGCGGGGACGCCCAGCTTGACGTCGATGCGCCGGATGACCGCCGCCGGGCCCGCCCAGTCGGTGACGTACCGCTCGACCAGCCCCATCGTGGTCAGGATGTTGAGGAAGATGTCCTTCGAGCCCTGCGCGCGGGCCAGCGCCGGATCGTGGTGCACCGGCGTGGGGTCCATCGTGGCGAGGGCCGTGGCGATGACCAGGGTGGGCGTCAGGTCGATCGACAGCTCCGGCAGCACGTCCAGCTCCTCGCTCACGGCTCCCCCGGCGTCCACATCGGCAGGACGAGCTCGTCGTCCATCGACCGGTACGTCACCCGCAGCGGCATCCCCACCGCCACCTCCTCGATCGGGCAGTCCACGACGTTGCCCACGACCCTGACGCCCTCCGGCAGCTCCACCACGCCCACCACGAACGGCGTCTCCCGCCCCGGCACCGGCGGCCGGTGGTGCACGACGTAGCTGTAGAGGGTGCCGTGGCCGGACGCGACGGCGTACGAGCGGTTGGCCGAGCGGCACTGGGGGCACAGCGGGCCCGGCGGGTGGCGCAGCAGGCCGCAGTCGGCGCAGCTCTGGACGCGCAGCTCGCCCTGGCGTACGCCCTCCCAGAAGAAGGCGGTGTCCTGGTTGACGGCGGGCCGCAGCGGATAGGGCTCGCGCTTCGGTCGCTTCTCCCGTGGGCGGAACTTCAGCACGCGGAACAGCATCTCGGCCACCGGCTCGTCGTCGCCGGCGTACCAGGTGATGTTCCAGGTGGCGAAGAAGCCGACCCCGAGCGCGGTCCGTTTCGGGCCGGCCAGGCTGGTGAAGCGGGTGGCGGGGGTCAGGACCTCGCCCACGCGGGCGTAGCGGTGGTGGACCTGTTCGCAGTTCGTGGCGACGACGCCCGTGTAGCCGGAGGCGTTGAGCGCGGCCATGAGCTCGTCCACCGGCGAGCGGTCCTTGACGGCGCGGCGCAGGCCGGGCATGGTCCACACCTGCGCCATCGCGGGCGGGGCGAGGCCGCGCTCCAGGTAGGCGGGGTTCTCGTCGCCCATGGCGGCGAGCCAGTGGCGGATCATCGGGACGTTCACCGGGTCGGCGGCGGGCGTGCCGCGCAGCTCGCCCAGCGCCGTCTGCTTGGCCGCCAGCTCGTGCAGCTCCTCGTCGGTCAGCGCGTCCGTCATCGGGGCGGCCTCGGCAGGCTCAGGCCGAGCATCGCGATCAGCTCCCGCTGCACCTCGTTGACGCCGCCGCCGAAGGTCAGCACCACCGCGCCCTTCGCCCCGAGGTCGGTCCGCTCGATGAGCTCGGCCGTCCCGGGGTCGGCGGGGTCGCCGTGGCGGGCCAGGACGTCGCCGACGATCCGGCCGGCCTCCTGCATCCGCTCGGAGCCGTAGATCTTGGTGGCCGAGGCGTCGGGCGCACCCAGCCAGCCGAGGTCCATGTTGGCCGCGACCTGCCAGTTGAGCAGCTCGTTCGTGCGCAGGGCCGCCCACAGGCGGGCGAGCGCGCGGCGCACGTCGGGCTCGTCGTCCAGGCCCATACGGCGGGCCCAGTCGCGGAACCGGTCGTAGGTCTGGCCGAGGTTGCCGGCGGGGCCGAGCGTGACCCGCTCGTGGTTGAGCTGGTTGACGATCAGGTCCCAGCCCTTGTCCACCTCGCCGACCACCATGTTCACCGGGACGCGGACGTCGGAGTAGTAGGTCGAGTTGGTGTGGTGGCGGCCGTCCATGGTGACGATCGGGGTCCAGGAGTAGCCGGGATCGTCCGTGGAGACGATCATCATGGTGATGCCCTTGTGCTTCTTGGCCTCGGGGTTCGTCCGGGCGGCCAGCCAGATGTACTGCGCGTAGTGCGCGCCGCTGGTGAAGATCTTCTGGCCGTTGACGACGTAGTGGTCGCCGTCGAGCACCGCCGTCGTCCGCAGGGACGCCAGGTCGGTGCCGGCCTCGGGCTCGCTGTAGCCGATCGCGAAGTGGCACTCCCCGGCGAGGATGCGCGGCAGGAAGAAGTCCTTCTGCTCGGGGGTGCCGTACTGCATGAGCGTCGGGCCCACCGTCTGCACCGTGATGATCGGGTACGGCACGCCCGCGCGGGCGATCTCGTTGGCGAAGATCTGCTGCTCCAGGGGGCCGTAGCCGGCGCCGCCGTACTCCTTGGGCCAGCCGAGGCCGAGCTTGCCGTCGCGGCCGAGACGGCGGCAGTGCTCCATGTACGTCTCGCCGAACGGGTCCTCGGCGATCGCGCGCCGGTCCTCCTCGGTCAGGCAGCCCTGGAAGTACGCGCGCAGCTCGTCGCGGAGCCTGCGCTGCTCCGGGGTGAGGTCGATGAGCATCAGACGAGCGCTCCGATCAGGTCGAGCTGGGCGTCGGCGCCGCCGAGCAGGTAGGACAGGTGCTTGGCCTGGGCGAAGTAGCGGTGCAGCGGATAGGTGACGTCGAGTCCGAGGCCGCCGTGCAGGTGCTGGCAGGTGTGCAGGGCCTTGACCGCCTCGGCCGCGTGATAGGCGGCCAGCGCCAGGTCCTCCTCGGCCGGCAGGCCCTCGCCGAGCCGCCAGAGCGCCGACCACATGGCCACGTCGAGCGCCCGGCCGGCGATGTAGACGTCGGCGATCTGCATGGTCACGGCCTGGAACTCGGCCAGCGCGCGGCCGAACTGCCGCCGCGTCCTGATGTGGGCGGTGGTCAGCTCCAGCGCCCCGGCGAGCACGCCGCTCGCCTGCGCGACGATCGCGGCGGTGTAGAGGCGGCGGACGTCGGCCGCGGCCTCCGGCCCCGCCACCCGCTCGGCGGGGGCGCCGTCGAGCACGACGGTGGCGGCGGGCTCGCCGGTCGAGGTGCGCTCCGGGGTCGTGCCGGGGAGCTCGGCCAGGAACAGGCCCTCGCCGGCGGTCACCAGCGCCGCCGCGCCTGGGTACATGACGGTGACCTTGCGCCCGGTGAGCGTCCAGCCGCCGTCGTCGTGGGCGATGGTCTCCGGCGGGGCGGCCAGGGCGCGGCCGGGCTCCCGCACCGCGAGCGCGATGCCGTCCGCGTGCCGCCGCTGCTGCTCGGGCGTGCCGTGGCGGGCCAGGGCCAGGGTGCCGGCGAGCGCGGGCAGCCCGGGGAGCGCCGCCGCCTTCACGCCCACCTCCCGCAGCACCACGGCCATCTCCACCGGCCCGAGCCCGGCGCCGCCCGCCTCCTCGGGCACGCACAGGCCGAGCAGCCCGGCCTGCCGCAGCCGCTCCTCGTCCGCCTCCTTGGCCAGCACGTCGGCGGCCAGTCTCCGCACGTCCTGCTGGGTCTCGTCCAGGTTGAAGTCCACGTGTTGTTCCCCTACGTCTCCAAGAGGTGCTGCCTGCCGTGCCGTACGAACTCCTCCTCGATGGCCTTCACGTCCGCGCCGGTGAGCGGGCGCAGCCCGGACGGGGTGCGCCACCACACCGGGTCACCGGTACGCCAGCCCTCGCGGGCGAGGACCCGTTTGACGACCTTGTGCGAGGGCGTCTGGGGCAGCCGGTCGGCCACGCGCACGTACCGGGGCAGGGACTTGGCGCCGAGGTCGGGCCGGGCGGCCAGGAAGGCCGTGAACGCCTCCGGGTCGAAATCGCCCGCCAGCACCAGCGCCGCCATCACCTGGTCGCCCGCGGCCGCGTCGGGCACCGGGTAGACCGCCGCCTCCACCACGCCGGGGAACTCGCGCAGCGCGGCCTCGACGGGGGCGGCCGACAGGTTCTCGCCGTCCACGCGCAGCCGCTCGGTGCCGCGCCCGGCGAAGAACACGTGGCCGTCCGCGTCCCGCCAGGCGAGGTCGCCGGACCAGAACGCGCCGTCGCGCAGCCGCTCGGCGTCGGCCTCGGGATCGTTGTAGTAGCCCTCGAACAGGCCGGGCCCGGCGGTGTTGACCAGCTCGCCGACGGCCTCGTCCGGGTTGAGCAGCCGGCCGTCCTCGACCCGTCCCGGCGGGCAGGGCTCGCCGGTGTACGGGTTCAGTATCGCCACGCCCTCGGGCAGGCGGCCGAGGCTGCCGGGCGGGCCCGCCGGGTCGGGGCTGATCGAGACGGCGGTCTCGGTGGAGCCGAAGGCGTCGATGACGTGGCAGCCGTACCGCTCGCCGAAGCGCCTGATCGCGACCGCGCTGCCCTCGTTGCCGAAGGCCAGTCTGAGCGGGTTGTCGGCGTCGTCCGGGCGTTCCGGGGTGGCCAGGGCGTAGGAGAGCGCCTTGCCGACGTAGTGGAGGTACGTGCAGCCGTACCGGCGGAGGTCGGGCAGCAGGCCCGAGGCGGAGAAGCGGCGGCGCAGCACCAGGGCGGCCCCGGAGGCGACGGCGGGCGCGTAGGCGGCCATGAGTGCCCCGGAGTGGAACAGCGGCATCGAGCAGTAGACGACGTCGTCAGGGGTGAGCAGCGCGCCGAGGCTGGTGCCGGGGACGGCCAGCTTGCGCTGGGTGATCCGGACGGCGCGGGGGCGGCCCGAGGTGCCCGAGGTGAAGATCAGCAGCACCAGCTCGCCGGGGTCGGGCGTCCGCTCGGGGAGCGGGTCCTTGGCGGTGGCTTCGCAGAGCGGCCGGGCGGGCAGGCCCAGGGAACCCGCCAGTTCCTCGTACGGCGCGTCGAACAGGACGAGGCCGACGTCGGTCGCGCGGGCGTCGCGGCCCAGCTCGGCCGCCGACCGGGTGGGGTTCAGCGCGACGACCGGACGCCCGGTCAGCGCCGCGCCGCCCACCAGGAAGAGCAAGCCGGGCACGTTGTCGCTGAGCACCCCGACATGCGATCCGATGCCGCGGCCGGCCAGCCAGGAGCCCGCCGCGCGGCAGGCCGCGACGTGCTCGCGCCAGGTCCAGGCCGTGTCCTCGAACAGCAGGCCAGGTCGTCCGTCCTCGGCCCGTGCGGTCAGCAGGGCCGCGAGGGTGTTCGCGGTCATGCCGCCTCCACACCAAGCGCTCGGTCAGCAAATCGCAAACTAGAACAGATTCTAGTTAATGTCCAGTGGCCAATCATCCCGAAAAGTCGCGTTATATCCCCGTAACGCGAGGGACATGCGCTGATAGGGGTTCTTTGTGACCGCCGAGTAACAAGCCGCGGCACCGGTGCATCAGATAACGTGTTCTTATGCGCACCCCGTCCGCGACGGTCGCCACCTCCTCCGACGGCGAGGGGAGCGTCCGCACCCGCAGCCAGACCCAGCGCCGTAAGCGCATCGTCCAGGCCGCCGCCGCCCTCGCCTCGCGCGGCGGGGTCGAGGCCATGCAGATGCGCACGGTGGCCGAGCGGGCCGGCGTCGCCCTCGGCACCCTCTACCGCTACTTCCCGTCCAAGATGGACCTCGTGGTGGCGGTGGTCGGCGAGGAGATCGACCTGCTGGAGAGCAGCATCGAGCGCCGCCCGCCGGGCGCGGCCACGCCCGAGGGCCGGGCCGTCGACGTGCTGATGCGCGCCACCCGCGGGCTCATGCGCGAGCCCGAGCTGGCCGACGCGCTCATCCGCTCGCTGATCATGGCCGAGGTGCAGACGCCGTTCGGCGACCGGATGGCCGGGCTGCTGCTGCGGGTCTCCGCGGAGGGGCTGAGCTTCGAGCAGGCGAGCGAGGAGCAGCGCGACCTCGCCGGGTCGCTGGCCGGCATCTGGGTGCACGAGCTGCTGGAGATGCTGCGCGGCCGGCGCACCTACGACCAGATCCAGCGCCGCATCGAGACCGCCGCCTCGCGCCTGCTCGCCGACATCTGATGCTGGGGCCGCGAATTGTCGGTGGCGGCGACTATACATAGGGCATGAGCGACAAGCCGACGAATGAGGACTTCCTCCAGCAGGCGGATCCCATGCGACGCGAGCTGCTGGCGCACTGCTACCGCATGACGGGGTCGGTGCACGACGCCGAGGACCTCGTGCAGGAGACCTATCTGAAGGCGTGGCGGGCCTACGACGGCTTCGAGGGCCGCTCCTCGCTGCGCACGTGGATGTATCGCATCGCGACCACCACCTGCCTGACGGCGCTGGAGAGCCGCGGCCGGCGTCCGCTGCCGAGCGGTCTCGGCGCGCCCAGTTCCGAGGCGACCGCTCCCCTGGCCCAGGACAACGAGGTTCCGTGGCTGGAGCCGGTGCCCGACGCGCTCGCGGGCGTGGCGGGCGACGACCCGGCCACGATCGTGACGGCGCGCGAGAGCATCCGGCTCGCGCTGGTCGCCGCGTTGCAGCACCTGCCGCCCCGGCAGCGCGCGGTGCTCATCCTGCGCGACGTGCTCAGGTGGAAGGCCGCGGAGGTGGCCGAGGCCGTCGGCCTGTCCACCGCCGCCGTCAACAGCATCCTGCAGCGGGCGCGGGCCCAGCTCAGCGAGCGCTCGCCGAGCCTGGACGACCCGGTGGAGCCGCTCACCGACGAGCAGCGGGCCCTGCTCGACCGCTACGTCGCCGCGTTCGAGAACTACGACGTGGACGACCTCGTGCACCTGTTCACCGAGGACGCGATCTGGGAGATGCCGCCCTTCACGGGCTGGTACCAAGGCCCGCGGACCATCGCCGAGCTCACCAGGACGCAGTGCCCCGCGGAGCGCGCCGGCGATCTCAAGCTGGTGCCGGTCGCGGCCAACGGGCAGCCGGCGTTCGCGGTCTACTTCCGCGAGGACGGCGGCTACCGGCAGTTCGCGATCATGGTGCTGACGCTGTCCGGCGGCGCGGTCCGGCACGTGGGCATGTTCTTCGAGGAGGGGCTCTTCGAGACCTTCGGGCTGCCCACCGCTCTGACCCCCCAGGCTTCCGCGGCTAAGTAGAACGCGTTACTGTCTCTCCAGAGCATCGTTCTGGAGGCGACTGTGAGCACACCTGTGATCGTCGAAGCCGTCCGCACCCCCATCGGCAAGCGGGCCGGCTGGCTCGCCGCGCTCAAACCGCAACAGGTTCTCGCCGGCGCGCTCAACGGGCTGATCGAGCGGTCGGGCCTCGACCCCTCGGCCGTCGAGCAGGTGTTCGCCGGCTGCGTGACGCAGGCGGGCGAGCAGGGCGGGCACGTCGGCCGGGGCTCCTGGCTCTACGCCGGGCTGCCGCACCAGGCCGGCGTCACCACCGTCGACGCGCAGTGCGGCTCGTCGCAGCAGGCCGTCCACCTCGCCGCCGCCCTGATCGGCGCGGGCGTGATCGAGGTGGGCATCGGCTGCGGCGTCGAGGTGATGAGCCGCGCGCCGCTCGGCAGCAACGTGCTGCCCGCCAACCCGCGTCCCGACGACTGGGACCTCGACCTGCCCGACCAGTTCACCGCCGCCGAGCGCATCGCCGCGCGGCGCGGGCTCACCCGCGAGCGGCTCGACTGGTTCGGGGCGCGCTCGCAGCACCTGGCCGCCAAGGCGTGGGCCGACGGCCGCTTCGAGCGCGAGATCGTGCCGGTCGGCGACGTCCGCAGGGACCAGGGCCTGCGCGAGACCACCGTGGACGGGCTGGCCAAGCTCAAGCCGGTGATGGAGGGCGCGCTGCACACGGCGGGCACCTCGTCCCAGATCTCCGACGGCGCGGCCGCCGTGCTGGTCATGAGCGAGGAGGCGGCGCGGCGGCACGGCCTGCGCCCCCGGGCCCGCATCCGCGCGCAGGCGCTGGTCGGCGCGGAACCCTACTACCACCTCGACGGGCCCGTGGACGCGACCGCCAAGGCGCTGGCCGACGCCGGGATGACGATCGGCGACATCGACCGGTTCGAGGTGAACGAGGCGTTCGCCTCCGTCGTGCTGTCGTGGGCGAGCGTCCACGAGCCCGACATGGACCGGGTCAACGTCAACGGCGGCGCGATCGCCCTCGGCCATCCGGTCGGCGCGACCGGCGCGCGGCTCATCACCACGGCGCTGCACGAGCTGGAACGCGCCGACGCGACGACCGCCCTCGTCACCATGTGCGCGGGCGGCGCGCTCGCGACCGCGACGATCCTCGAACGGATCAGTTGAGCTGTATCACGTACCACCCATAGCACTAGGTAAGTAAGGAATCGGGGACGGATGAAGACCAGACGCAGGCCGTACGCGGAGCAGCGCCCGCAGGATCTCGGCGGCGGGGTGTGGAGCGTGCCTGTGCCGATCCCCGGCAACCCGCTCGGCTACACCCTCGTCTACGCCGTCGAGTCGCCGAAGGGCCCGGTCCTGATCGACGCCGGCTGGAACCATCCGGAGGCGTGGCAGGCGCTGAGCGGCGGTCTCGCGACGCTCGGGATCGACGTGAGCACGGTGCGGGGGGTGGTCGTCACCCACTTCCACCCCGACCACGCCGGGCTGGCCGGGCAGGTCAGGGAGGCTTCCGGGGCCTGGATCGCGATGCACGAGAACGACGCGGCGATGGTCAGGCTCATGCACGACTTCGCCGGCGACGAGCACACGGCCTTCCAGTCCGACATGCTGCTCAGGGCCGGGGCCGACCCCAGCGAGGCCAGGGCGGCCTCGGGCGAGCGGCCGGCCCCGCCCGCGGTGCCCGACCGCGAGCTGCGCGACGGGGACCTCGTGGACCTGCCGGGGCGCAAACTGCGGGCCGTCCACACGCCCGGCCACACCCCTGGGCACATCTGCCTGCACCTGGAGGACGCCGACCGGCTGTTCACCGGCGACCACGTCCTGCCCGACATCACCCCACACATCGGGATTTATCCGTACGATCGGGAGGACGTCGATCCGCTGGGCGACTTCCTGGAGTCGCTGGAGCGGGTGGGCGAGCTGGGGACGCTCGACGCCCTCCCCGCCCATGAGTGGATATTTCCAGATGTGGCGGCACGGGCCGCCGAGATCCGTCACCATCACGAGGAGAAGCTCGACTCGCTGCTCGCCCTCCTGGCCGGACAGCCCGAGCCGCAGACCATCTGGGAGGTCGCCGCGATGATGACGTGGAACAAACCGTGGGACACGCTGCCCCCCATGCTGCGGGGCATGGCCGCCGGGGAGGCGGCCGCTCATCTGCGCACCCTTGAGGCCCGCGGCCGGATCCGCCGCCTGCCCGGAGTCGAACTCGTCCGCTTCCAGGCCCTAGACTCCTAGACATCCGATGTCTAGGGGGAGAAGCGTGGCGGTCACCGACGCGGCCATCGACAAGATCAAGCAAATGATCGTCTCGGGGGAGCTCGCCCCGGGCGACCGGCTGCCGAAGGAGGCCGACCTGGCCGAACGGCTCGGCCTCTCGCGCAACTCGCTGCGGGAGGCCGTGCGCGCGCTGTCCCTCATCAACGTCCTCGACGTACGCCAGGGCGACGGCACCTACGTCACCAGCCTGGAGCCCGGCCTGCTCCTCGACACCCTGTCGTTCGTGCTCGACCTGCACCAGGACGACACGGTGCTGCAGTTCTTCGAGGTCCGCCGCATCCTGGAGCCGGCCGCCACGGCGATGGCGGCCGAGCTGATGAAGGACGACGAGATCGAGGAGCTGCGGGTCATCCTGGAGTCGCTGCCCGAGCGGCCCACGATCGAGGAGCTGGTGGCCAACGACCTGCGCTTCCACCAGCGCATCGCCCAGGGGTCGGGCAACAGCGTGCTGTGCTCGTTCATCGAGAGCCTGTCGGGCCCGACGAACCGGGCGCGGGTCTGGCGCGGGCTCACCCAGGAGGGCGCGCTGCAGAAGACCCGCGAGCAGCACATGGCGATCTACGAGGCGATCGCCGCCCGCCAGGCCGACATCGCCCGGTCCTGGGCCACGGTGCACGTGGCCGGCGTGGAGTCGTGGCTGCGCCGGGCGCTCGAACTCGACTGATCGCCGACACATCGGAGGATTGATGATGATGAACGAAGGGAGCGGCGGGTAGAAGCCGGGGCGTGCCGGACAAACTTGAGCGATATCGCAGCAAGCGCGACGCCGCCCGCACCCCCGAGCCCGTCCCGGCCGAGCCCCCGGCCGCCGGGGACGGGCACGCGTTCGTCATCCAGGAGCACCACGCCCGGTCGCTGCACTGGGACCTGCGCCTGGAACGCGACGGCGTCCTCGTCTCCTGGGCCGTCCCCAAGGGCCTGCCCGCCGACCCCCGGACGAACCACCTGGCCGTCCACACCGAGGACCACCCCATGGAGTACCTCACCTTCCACGGCGAGATCCCCCAGGGCGAGTACGGCGGCGGCACCATGACCGTCTGGGACACCGGCACGTACGAGACGGAGAAGTGGTCCGACCGCGAGGTCAAGGTGGTGCTGCGCGGGGCCCGCGCCTCCGGGCGGTTCGTACTGTTCAGGACGCGGGGCAAGAACTGGATGATCCACCGCATGGACGAGGCGGTACGCGACCCGTTCCCCGCGCTCGACCCGATGCTCCCCGCCGAACGCGCCCGCCCGCCCAGGGACGCCGCCTCCTACGCCTTCGAGTTCGCCTGGGGCGGCCGACGTCTCCTGGTGCCCGTCGACGGCGGCCGGACGGACGCCGCCCGCGAGCATCCCTGGCTGCGGCCCCTCGCCGAGTCGTTCGGCAGCCGGAGCGCCGTACTGGACGGCGAGGTCGCCACGCTCGGCGGGGCCGAGCTCCTGGTCCTCTACGACCTGCTGTACGACGACGGCCACGCCCTGCTCGACCGGCCGTACACCGAGCGCAGGGCCGCGCTGGAGGCGCTGGAGGTGTCGGGGACCCGCTGGCAGGTCGCGCCCTCGTGGCCCGGCGAGGCGGGGCCGGTGCGGCAGGCGGCCAGGGAGCAGGGGCTGCCGGGGGTGGTCGCCAAGCGGCTGGACTCGCCGTACGAGCCGGGTCCTTCGACGTCCTGGCTGTTCATTCCGTCCTGAGCGGGGGGTGCGGGATACTCGGGTGGTGATCATCAAGACGGTTTCGCCGCACGACGACCCGCTCGGGAGCGAGTTGCTGGCGATGCAGAAGGCGGCGTACGCGGTCGAGGCGGAGCTCATCGGCGACGACCGGATCCCGCCGCTGCACGAGAGCCTGGCCGAGCTGCGGGCGCGTGACCTGCTGTGGCTGGCGGCCTTCGACGGCGGCGCGCTGTCAGGAGCCGTGGCCTGGGCCGAGAGCGCGGACGAGCTCGACATCGACCGGCTCGTCGTGGCCCCGGCCATGGCCCGGCGCGGCATCGGCCGGGCGCTGGTCGAGGCGGTGCTGGCCCGAGCCGGCGGACGCCGCGTCGTCGTCTCCACCGGCCGCGACAACGTGCCGGCCCGCCGGCTGTACGAAGGGCTCGGCTTCACCCTGCTCGGCGAGACCGAGGTCATCCCCAAGCTGTGGATCGCCGGCTACGCCCTCGTCAGATGAGTTCTGCGGACTCCAGGTCCTCCCACAGCGCGTCCGGCACCGGCCGCGACCACAGGGCCGCGTTGGCCGTGACCTCCTCCGGGGTCCGCGCCCCCAGGACGACGCCGGCGACCGCCGGATGCCGCAGCGGGAACGCCATCGCCGCCTGCGGCAGGCTCACGCCGTGCCGCTCGCACACCTCGGCGATCCGGGAGGCCCGCTCCACCAGCGGCGCGGGCGCCGGCTGGTAGTCGAAGGTGCCGCCCGGCCGTGACGTGGCCAGGATGCCGCTGTTGAAGACGCCGGCCGCCAGCACCCGCACCCCCCGCTCGGCGCACGCCTCCAGCAGGGGCAGGCCGGACTGGTCGAGCAGCGTGTAGCGCCCGGCCAGCATGACCACGTCGATGTCGGTCTCCTGGACGAAGCGCAGCGGCACCTGCCACTGGTTCATGCCGAGCCCGATCGCCCGCACCACGCCCTCGGCCCGCAGCTCGGCCAGCGCCGGGTACGCCTCGCCGAGCGCCTGCTCCACGTGCTCATCGGGGTCGTGGATGAGGGCGACGTGCACGGCCGGCAGCCCCAGGCGTTCGAGTGAGTCCTCCAGCGAGCGGCGTACGCCGTCGCGCGAGAAGTCCCACTTCCGCGTCAGCTCGCCAGGGACGTCGAAGATGTCGTCGTCGCGCCCCGACGGCGCCGGCGCGGGCACCAGCAGCCGCCCGACCTTGGTCGACAGGACATAGTCCGTACGCCCGGCGAGCGCCGCGCCGAGCCGGCGCTCGGACAGGCCGAGGCCGTAGTGCGGCGCGGTGTCGTACAGCCGGACCCCGCTCTCCCAGGCGGCGTCCACCGTGGCCCGGGCCTCGGCGTCGGTGACCGCCTGGAAGAGGTTGCCGATGGGCGCGCCGCCGAAGCCGTGACGCGGCAGCTCGATCACGCGGTCTCTCCCGTCAACGCGGTGACTCCCATCATCAATCCTGTGCCTTCCCGCCCGCGATCCGGCTGATCATCAGGGCGATGAGGATGATGCTGCCGTAGATGACGGGCTGCCAGAAGCCGGAGACGCCGATCAGCGTGAGGATGTTCTGCACCAGGCCGATCACCAGCACGCCGGTGAGCGCGCCGAGGATGGTGCCCTTGCCGCCGTCCATGCTGACGCCGCCGATGACGGCCGCGGCGAACACCATGAAGATCCAGCCGACGCCCATGCCGTTGCCGATCGCGCCGAGGCGGCCGGTCTCCAGGATGCCGGCCAGCGCCGCGAGGACGCCGCCGAGGACGAACACGCCGTAGAGCACCCGGTCCACCCGGATGCCGGCGGCGCGGGCGGCGTCGATGTTGCCGCCGATCGCGTAGAGCGAGCGGCCGATCCGCAGGTAGCCGAGGCCGAAGATGCCGACCGCGAACAGCAGCCCGGCGATCCAGATGGCCGCGGGCAGCCCGAGCCACAGGGCGCTGCCGAGGTAGAGGATCGACTCGGGGAGCTGGAACAGCGTCTTGCCCTCGGTCGGCCCCTGGAGGAAGCCGTGCACGATGATCAGCATGGCCAGCGTCACGATGAACGCGGACAGCTGGAACCTGATGATCAGGAATCCGTTGAAGGCGCCGATGGCGGCCCCGACGAGCAGCGCGAGCGGGATCACCAGCGCCCCGGGCAGCCCGAGCCCGAACCCGCCGGCCGCGGCCGGGACCACCAGCATCACGGCGATGGCGGGCGCGGTGCCCACCGTCGACTCCAGCGACAGGTCGAACTTCCCGGCGATCAGGATCATGGCCTCGGCCAGCACGAGGAGCGAGATCGCCGCCTGCTGCTGGAGGACGTTCGTGAGGTTGCCCGCCGTCAGGAAGGTCGGGTCCAGGAACGCGCCCACGACGAGCAGGAGCACGATCACCGGCACGAGCGTCAGGTCGCGGAACCTGGCCAGCCGTAGCCGTGGAGCCGGTGCGGTCAAAGTGGTCACTCTTGTACGCCTTCCATCACGGCCACGAGCTCGTGGTCCGTCCAGCCACGCGGTACGTCCTTGACGATCTCCCCGTGGAACATCACCAGCACCCGGTCGCAGATGCGCAGGTCGTCGAGCTCGTCGGAGACCACGACGGCCCCCGCGCCGCGCTCGGCGGCGTCCTCGACGGCGCCGAGCAGGGCCTGCTTGGCCTTGACGTCGACGCCGGCGGTGGGGTTGATGACGACCAGCACCGTGGGATCGTCCACGAGCGCCCGCGCGAACACGACCTTCTGCGCGTTGCCCCCGGACAGGTCGGCGACGGGCTGGTCGGGGCCCTCGGTCTTGATGTCCAGGGCAGTGATCATCTCCTTGGCCTTCTCCCGGCGGCGGGCCGGGGACACCACGCCGAAGCGGCCCAGCTTGCGGGCGATGGGGAACGTGGCGTTCTCCCCCACCGACAGCAACGGGACGAAGCCCTCGTGATGGCGGTCCTCGGGCACGAACCCGAGCCCCGCCTTCATCGCGGCCGGCACGTCGCCGGGCTTCACCGTGGTGCCGTTGACCACGACCGTGCCGGTGTCCGCGCCGCGCAGCCCTACCAGGGTCTCGGCCAGGCCGACCTTGCCGCTGCTCGCCGACCCGGCGAGGCCGACCACTTCGCCGGCGCGGACGCTGATGTCCACGTTCCGGTAGCGGCCGGCCAGCGACAGCCCTTCGCCCGCGAGCACGACCCGCTCGCCGGGCGTGCGCTCCCTGGCGTGGTACGCGGACGTCGCCTCACCGGTCATGGCGTGCACCAGCTCGTCCTGCGGCAGCCCGGCCACCGGCCGGGTCATGATGTGCCGGGCGTCGCGGAAGACCGTGACGCTCTGGCAGATCTCGTACACCTCGTCCAGGTGGTGCGAGATGTACATCATCGTGACGCCCTGCTCGCGCAGCGAGCGCATGCGGGCGAACAAGCGCTCGATGGCCGGCCCGTCGAGCCGCGCCGTGGGCTCGTCGAGGATGATGAAGCGCGCGCCGAACGACAGCGCCCGCGCGATCTCCACGAGCTGGCGCTGCTCGACGCTGAGATCGCCGGCCAGCGCCTGCACGTCGACGTCCACCTCGTAGGTGTCGAGCAGCTCGCGCGCGCGGCCTCGCACCGTCCGCCAGTTGATGGGTCCGTGCCCGTCGCTCTGCCGGTTGAGGAAGAGGTTCTCGGCGACGGTGAGCGCCGGGATGATCGTGGACTTCTGGTAGACGCAGGCGACGCGCTGCCGCCAGGCGTCCCGGTCGCCGGGGGCGGGCGCCGCCTCTCCCGAGAACAGCACCTCGCCCTCGTCCGGCCGCTGCAGCCCGGTGAGGATCGACACGAGGGTGGACTTCCCCGCGCCGTTCCTGCCGAGGAGCGCGTGCGTCTCGCCTTCGGCGATCGCGATCTTCGCGCCGTTCAGCGCGACGGTCGGACCGAACCGCTTGACGACGTTGCGGGCTTCGACGTGAATGCTCATCAGCCGACCTGGTTGCCCCAGAGGTTCTTGTCGTCCACGTTCTCCTTGGTGACCAGAGGCGCGGGAAGCTGGTCCTCAAGGCCGTTGGGGAGCTGGATGATGGTGCTGTCGTGGTCGGTCGGGCCCGGCTGGAACGTCTTGCCCTCCAGCGCGGCCTTCGCGTAGAAGAGCGCGTACTTCGCGTAGAGGTCGGCCGGCTGCGACATCGTGGCGTCGATCTCGCCCTTGCGGATGGCGTCGTACTCCTGCGGGATGCCGTCGTTGGAGACCACGAAGATGTGCTTGGGGTCGTCCGGCTGCACGAGCAGGCCCTTCTGCTTGAGCACCTGCAGCGTCGGCGCCAGGTGGACGCCGCCCGCGTGCATGTAGATGCCCTTGATGTCAGGGTTCTGCTCCAGGCGGGTCTGCAGCATGGACGCCGCCTTGCTGCCCTCCCACTCGGTCGGCTCGCTGAAGACGGTGATGTCGGGGAACTTCGTCTTCATGCACTCCAGGAACGCCTCCGACCGGTCACGGCCGTTGATCGAGCTGAGCGCGCCCTGGAGCTGGACGACCTTGCCCTTGCCGCCGAGCTTCTCGCCGAGGAACTCGCAGGCCTTGGTGCCGTACGCGCGGTTGTCGGCGCGGACGACCATGTAGACCTTGCCCTTGTCCGGCCGGGTGTCGACGGAGACGACGGGGATCTTCTTGTTCTCCAGCTGCTGCAGCGTGTTGGCCACCGCGCCGGTGTCCTGGGGCGCCATGACGATGGCCTTGGCGCCCTGGCCGACCAGCGCCTGCACGTTGTTGACCAGCTTGGACACGTCGTTCTGCGAGTTCGTGGCGGGCATGAGGTCCACCTTGAGCTCGCTCGCCATCTGCGGCACGTACTTGATGTAGGAGTTCCAGAAGTCGGAGTCGGCCCGGGGGTGGTCGATGCCGACCTTCCCGCCGCCGCCGCTCGCGCCTTCCGTCGTGGTGCCTGAGCCGCACGCCGTGACGACCGCCAAGAGGGCGGCGCCCGTGATCACCCGTCCGAACTTCATAGGGGGGTACCTTCCTTCGTTTGACTGGTCGCTTCAGTTGGTGGGCCGCAGCCGCAGGCCCTGCATGCCGCCGTCGACCGCGATCGACGTGCCGGTGGTCGCGCCCGACTCGGGGCCGGCGAGGTAGGCGATCGCCGCGGCGACCTCCTCCGCCGTGACCAGGCGGCCCATGGGCTGTCTGGCGTTGAGCGCCGCCCGCTCCGCCTCCGGATCCGGGGCGGAGTCGAGCAGCCGGCCGACCCACGGGGTGTCGGCGGTGCCCGGGTTGACGCAGTTGACGCGGATGCCCTCGCGGATGTGGTCCGCGGCCATCGCCAGCGTCAGCGACAGGACCGCGCCCTTCGTCGCGCTGTAGAGCGCCCGCTGGGGCAGCCCGGCGGTGGCCGCGATCGAGCAGGTGTTGACGATCGAGGCGTGCTCCGACCTGCGCAGGTAGGGCAGCGCGGCACGGGCGGCCCGGACCATGCCGAACACGTTGACGTCGAAGACCCGCTGCCATTCGGAGTCGGGGTTGTCCTCGACCGTCCCCTGGGCGCCGATGCCGGCGTTGTTGACCAGCACGTCGATGCCGCCCAGCCGCTCGGCGGCCTCGGCCACCGCGGCGCGTACGCTCGCGTCGTCCGTCACGTCCGCCTTGATGCCCACGAAGGGCTCGCCCGGCGGGTTGAGGTCGAGGCAGGCCACCGTCATGCCGCGCTCGGCGAGCAGGGTGGCGGCCGCCAGGCCGATGCCGGAGCCGCCGCCGGTCACGACGGCCTTCAGACCTGCTGCGTTAGTCCGGCTCACGCGTCCCTCCAGACCGAACCGTTGGGGAAGGTGTGGGCGGCGATCGACTCCGCGTGCATCTGCGCGCTGAAGCCGGGGCGCGACGGCGCGAGGTAGCGGCCGTCGCGGATCACCACCGGGTCGACGAAGTGCTCGTGCAGGTGGTCGACGTACTCGATGACCCGGCCGTCCATGGTGCCGGTGACGGCCACGTAGTCGAACATCGACAGGTGCTGCACCAGCTCGCACAGGCCGACGCCGCCGGCGTGCGGGCAGACCGGGACGCCGAACTTGGCCGCGAGCAGCAGGATCGCGATGTTCTCGTTGACCCCGCCGACGCGGGCGGCGTCGATCTGCAGGTAGGAGATGGCCCCGGCCTGCAGGAGCTGCTTGAAGACGATGCGGTTCTGCACGTGCTCGCCGGTCGCGACGGGGATCGGCGCGATGCCGCGGGCGATGGCGGCGTGGCCGAGCACGTCGTCCGGGCTGGTCGGCTCCTCCACCCAGTGCGGGCCGAACTCGCTCAGCGCGTTGACCCACTCGATGCCCGAGCCGACGTCCCAGCGCTGGTTGGCGTCGATGGCGATCGGGAAGTCGGGGCCGCAGACCTCGCGGGCGACCCTGAAGCGCCGTTTGTCGTCCTCCAGGTCGGCGCCGACCTTGAGCTTGATCTGCCCGAACCCCTGCGCGATGGCCTCCTCGCAGAGCCGCCGCAGCTTCTCGTCGTCGTAGCCGAGCCAGCCGGGGGAGGTCGTGTAGGCCGGGTAGCCGGTCTCGACCAGCTCGGCGATCCGCTCCTCCTTGCCGCCCTCGGCCTTGCGCAGGATCTGCAGGGCCTCCTCGGGGGTCAGCGCGTCGCTGAGGTAGCGGAAGTCGACCAGGCCGACGATCTCCTCGGGGGACATCTCGGACAGCAGCCGCCACACCGGCTTGCCGGCCCGCCTGGCCTTCAGGTCCCACAGGGCGTTGACCACGGCGGAGATCGCCATGTGCATGACGCCCTTCTCCGGCCCCAGCCAGCGCAGCTGCGAGTCGTTGACCATCTCCTTGTAGAGGGCGCCGAGGTCCTCGACGTCCTTGCCGAGCACGTACTGCTCCAGCGCGCTGATCGCGGCGGTCTGCACGTCGTTGCCGCGCCCGATCGTGAACGCGAACCCGTGGCCCTCGTGGCCGTCGTCGGTCCGCAGCACCACGTAGGCGGCGGAGTAGTCGGGGTCGGGGTTCATCGCGTCGGAGCCGTCGAGCTCGCGCGAGGTCGGGAAACGCACGTCGTGCGTCTCCATCCCGACGATTCGATAGTTGTTCCTCATGCCTGGCCCACCGTCTGCCGCTGCCGCCCGAGACCCTCGATCTCCAGCTCCACGACGTCCCCGGCCCTGAGGTACGGCTGCCCCGGCATGCCCATCGCCACACCGGCGGGGGTGCCGGTGTTGATGACGTCACCCGGCTCCAGCACCATGAACTGGCTGAGGTAGCGCACGATCTCGGCGACGTCGAAGATCATGTTCTTGGTGTCGCCGTCCTGGCGCAGCTCGCCGTTGACCCAGAGGCGCAGCGACAGGCTCTGCGGGTCGCCCACCTCGTCCGCGGTCACCAGCCAGGGCCCGAGCGGGTTGAACGTCTCACACGACTTGCCCTTGTCCCACTGGCCGCCGCGTTCGAGCTGGAACTCGCGCTCGGAGACGTCGTTCGCCACGGCGTAACCCGCGACGGCCTCCAGCGCCTCCTCCCTGCTCTCCAGGTAGCGGGCCCGCTTCCCGATGACGATGGCCAGCTCGACCTCGTAGTCGGTCTTGACGCTGTTGCGGGGGACGAGCACCTCGTCGTACGGGCCGACCATGGTGTCGGCGGCCTTCATGAAGACCACGGGCTCGGCCGGCGGCTCCGCGCCCGACTCGGCGGCGTGGTCGCGGTAGTTCAGGCCGATGCAGACGATCTTGCCGGGCCGCGCGACGGGGGCGCCCACCCGCAGGCCCTCCTCGGCCACGATCGGCAGGTCACCGCGGTCGAGCGCGGCACGGACCCGCGCCACTCCTCCGGAGGCGAGGAAAGCACCGTCGATGTCGGGCTCTCCGATGTCGCGCAGGTTACCGGCCTCGTCCAATACCACCGGCCGTTCCTGTCCGACAGGTCCTACTCGCAGCAGCTTCACACCGCATCCTTCATCTATACATCGGATGTCTCGTCTCCCGATGCTGAGGTGCTTACCCGGGATGTGTCAAGGGTGAGGCTCCGGAAACATCCGATCTGTGACCTGGACATATTGGTCAAACATCATCACCGGTGACATGACCTGGCTATACCGCCCCGATGACCCGGTTCACGCACAGGATACGTGGCCGTCACACAGACATCGGACGTCGCTCCTACCGGCTCGCCGTGGCTCCTTGACGGTCGTACAGTCACGTAATAGAACACGTTCCAGTACCACTTAACCAAGCGCTTGATCAAGAGGGTGAGCCGGGTGCACATCGACCTCGTCGACAGGGACCGTTACGCGACCGCTGGACCACCGCACGAGCAGTTCGCCTGGCTGCGCGCCAACTCCCCCGTCCACTGGCACGACGGCGAGCCCGGATTCTGGGCCGTCACGCGCTACGACGACGTGGTCCACATCTCGCGCCACTCCGACCTCTTCTCCTCCCACCGCAGGCTCGCGCTCTTCGACGAGCTGGAGGAGGAGCAGATCGCCCTTCAGCGGCTCATGATGCTCAACCAGGACCCGCCGGAGCACACCCGGCGCCGTTCGCTGGTCAACCGGGGCTTCACCCCGCGCACCATCAACGCCCTCGAAGAGCACATCCGCGACATCTGCGACGACCTCCTCGACAAGTGCTCGGGCGAGATCGACTTCGTCACCGAGGTCGCCGCGCCGCTGCCCCTCTACGTCATCTGCGAGCTGCTCGGCGCGCCCGTCTCCGACCGCGACAAGCTCTTCGCCTGGTCCAACCGCATGATCGGCGCCCAGGACCCCGACTACGCCGACGTGCCGGGCGAGGGCCCCGACGCCGCCATGGAGGTCTACGCCTACGCCAACCAGCTCGCGGCGCAGCGCAAGGCCAACCCCAGGAACGACATCGTCACCAAGCTCCTGCAGCCCGACGAGCACGGCGAGACGCTCGACGAGAGCGAGTTCGACCTGTTCGTCCTGCTGCTGATCGTCGCCGGCAACGAGACCACCCGTAACGCGGCCTCGGGCGGCATGCTCGCCTTCTTCGACCACCCGGACCAGTGGGACCGCCTCGTCGCCGACCCCACGATGGCCAAGACGGCCGCCGACGAGATCGTCCGCTGGGTCTCCCCCGTCAACCTCTTCCGCCGCACCTCGACCCGCGACCAGGTGCTCGGCGGCCAGCCCATCAAGGCCGACGACAAGGTCGTCGTCTTCTACGGCTCCGCCAACCGCGACGCCTCCGTCTTCCCTGACGCCGAGGTCTTCGACATCGGCCGCAGCCCCAACCCGCACATCGGCTTCGGCGGCGGCGGCGCCCACTTCTGCCTGGGCAACCACCTGGCCAAGCTCGAACTCCGGGTCCTGTTCGAACAACTCGCCCGCCGCCGCCCCCGCCTCACCCAGTCCGGCCCGGCCAGCCGCCTGCGCTCCAACTTCATCAACGGCATCAAGGAACTCCCCGTCACCATCAGCTGACCCGGCTACATGCCCCCTTCGCTCCCACCCGGCTCGCTCCGGGACACCGGGTCCGAGCAGCAGACAGCGCCCTTGGCCAGAGAAATGACGGCCAAGGGCCCGCTCAAGGCGTTGGGCGTGCGGTGCGCCACCGAACGTCGAGTTTGATTAGTTCAATTAGGTCTGGGATCGGCTTATCAAACTTGGGATTCGGCGTCTACACAGGGGATTCATTGGCAGGGAGAGGTCGTCCGAGCCGGGCCACAGTCTACGAACGACTTGACCGCGCCATCCAGGAACTCAACCAGCGCCTCGGCGGCCTGCCCAGCCCTACCGAAGCCCAAGAGATCTGGTCCGACATCTGGCACCTCGAGGCCCATCACTCGACCGCTCTTGAGGGCAACACCCTGGTGCTCAAGGAGGTGCAGGCACTGCTCGATCAGGGACGAGCAGTGGGTGCCAAGCCCCTCCGTGAGTACAACGAGGTCAAAGGCTACGCGGCGCCGCCAAATGGGTCTACGGTCAAGCGCTGGAACCCGAGGTATGGAATGACGGCCACTTGCTCAGCCTCAATGAGCTGCGCCACATCCATCACACGGCCATGACCCCTGTCTGGGACATCGATCCGCATCCCGAGGCCTCTGATCGCGAAGGGCCCGGGAACTTCCGTGAACACGACATCCACCCATTCGCCGAGGGTATGACCCCGCCTTCCTGGACGCTCGTTGCCGGCGAGATCCAAGGGTGGGTGGACGATGTTTGCGAGCTGGGCAGAAAGCTGGAGGCCAAGGAGGACATCGGCCACCCCCTGCCGGAGGAACTCGCTAAGATCCACAACTCCTTTGAGCGCATCCATCCGTTCATCGACGGCAATGGACGGACCGGCCGTCTTGTGCTCAACCTCATCCTGGTACGTCTCGGCTACCCGCCGATCATTGTGCTGAAGAGACAGCGCGAGAGCTACCTCACCGCCCTCCGCCGGGCTGATGCCGGCGACTACGGAGCGTTGGGGGAACTCATCGCTCGCGCCATGGAAGACAACCTCAACCGCTTCATCGTCCCGAACGTCGCCGGCCCCGCCAGGCTTGTCCCCCTCGCCGCGCTGGTCGACGAGGAGTTCAGCATCCACGCTCTACGCCAGGCTGCCCAACGAGGGCGCCTCAACGCGGTTCAGGGCCCCGATGGCGTTTGGCGATCTTCCCGCAAGTGGGTCGATGCGTACCGGGCGTCCAGACACCGGCCCACCAAGCCTCGGAAAGCCGATCCTGCCGACGACTCTTCAACCGGGTCACCGGCCTCCTGAAGGCTGGCAGGTGGACGTGATCGTCGCGGCCGTGCCAGACTTTCGTACGAAATATCAACACACGTAGCTAGTCAGCGCCGGTCGGTCGGTGGAGTGCGCTGGCGTGCTCGCTCGGTCGCGGGCACGTCCGGTCACGCCTCCGCGCGGGGTCCTGGACGTGTACGCGCCGAGCCGTACACCGAAAGGACCGACCATCATGTCCACCGACCAGTTCGGGCTCGCCGGCGGCGACTACGTCCCCGATCCCGATCGCGACACCACGCTGCTGCTGGACGCGTTCTACGAGCGCCTGGCCACGACGGACGCCGACCTCACGGCCGCCATGCGGGCCCGTCAGGACGAGCTCGAAGCGGCCAACCGGTCGCGGATCGTCGACGAGCCCGCGCGGCACAACCTGCGCCTGACCCTGGCGCTGGTCGCCGCCTATGAAGTCCTCCGGCCCAGGCTCGGCAGGCAACAGGCCATCGACGCCGTCCAGGCGGCGTTCGTCGAGCCGTTCGGCGACGCCATGAAGGAAGGCACCCGGGCCATGCTGGACCAGGCGCCGGACGCCTTCCGCGCCATGGTGGAGACGAGCAAGTCACGGGAGGAGCAGGCGTTCGGCAAGGGGTTCGTCTTCGAGCGGCCCGTGGACGACGACGAGCGCTATCACCTCGACGTGCGCCGGTGCTTCTACCACGACGTCCTCGTCGCCAACGGGGCGCCGGAACTGACCCCGGCCATGTGCGCGTTCGACGCCAACTGGATCGAGGCCATCGAGCCGCGCAGGCACGGCTTCCGGTTCGAGCGCCGCACCACGATCGGCCTGGGCGGCACCCACTGCCCGTTCCACTTCGACCGCGTCAACGAGTAGCGGGCGCGGCGTCCCGGCGTGCCGCCGGGACGCCCTCCGTCGAACGCCTCGCGGGACGACCGACGGGCACGCCGGTGGCCTGGCGGGCTCGTTGACCTCAAGCGCGGTTGAGTTTCTAGGCTCGTCAGCGACTCCCCAGGACGAGATGACGAAGGAACTCCACTGTGACGACTTTGGTGACGGGCGCCACCGGGAACACGGGCCGGCACGTTGTGGCGGAGCTGGTCCGCCGAGGAGAGCGGGTCCGGGCCCTGACCCGGGACCCGGCGGCGAACGCGGGAAGATTTCCGGCCGAGGTGGAGCTGGTGGCCGGCACGCACACCGCGCCGGAGAAGCTGGACGCCGCGCTCCACGGCGTCAGCCGGCTGCACATCACGGTGACGGCGGGACTGGCCGAGGTCGGGCCTGAGCTGGTCAAGCGGGCGGTCGCCGCGGGCGTTCGGCGCATCACCGTGTTGTGGGGCGGCTGGGTGGGCCCGGTCGAGCAGGCGGTGGCGGACTCCGGCGTGGAATGGACGCGCCTGGAGGCACAGGAGTTCATGTCCAACACCTTGACCTGGGCCGAATCGATTCGGGCCGAGGGAGTGGTCCGGGAGCCGTACGACTTTCCCAGCGCGCTGGTGCACGAGGCCGACATCGCGGCTGTGGCAGCCGTCGCGCTGCTCGACGACGGCCACTCCGGGCACGCCTACAACCTGACCGGGCCTGAGTCGCTGACGCCGAGTGAGCGGATCGCGATCCTGGCGCGGAGGCTCGGCCGCCCCATCGCCTTCGAGCGGATCACGCACGAGCAGGCGGTCGAGAGGCTGATGGCCACGGGCGTGTCCCGGGCGGACGCCGAGTATGTCATCGGCTGGTATGCCGAGCCCAGCGCTTCCTCTACGGCCGTGGACGACACGGTCTCGCGGGTGATCGGGCGTCCGGCACGTACGTTCACGCAGTGGGTTGACGAGCACGCGGACCGTTTCTGAGCTGGGACGATCTTCGCCTAGGTGTGCGGTCACCAGGACGTCCAGTCGTTGCCGGGGTTTCGGCGGCGGCGTCTGCCGCCTTGGTAGGAGCGGTGGCGGGCGGCGCGGATGTTGCGGAGGATGCGGGTCGTGGTCTCCGGGGCGGGGCGCCAGCCGCGCTCGATCAGGGCGTCCGCCACATGGTGGAGGAGGTCGGCGATCTGGCCGGGGATGACGTCACGGCGTACGGCGATCACGCGCCAGCCGCGGCGGCGGAGCTCCTCGCGGCGGTCCGTGTCGCGTCGGCGGTCGGCGAGTGAGGTGTGGTGTTCCTGGCCGTCGTACTCGACGGCGACCTTGAACGCCTCCCAGCCCAGGTCGAGGTAGGCGTGGTGGTCGTCGCCCAGGTCGACCCTGATCTGGGTGGAAGGTCTGGGGAGGCCGCCCTCGACGAGGATCACGCGGAGCCAGCTCTCCCTCGGGGAGGCGGCTCCCCCGTCGGCGAGGCTGAGCGTGTCGCGCAGCTGCCAGGAGTTGAGCGGGCGGTGCCACAACGCCTCCAGGTCGAGCCCCTTGCGGGCGAACTGGTCGAGGACCGCCACCGCCTCCATGCGGGGGAGGTGGCGGGCGCAGTCGAGGGCCGTACGTTCCATGGTGGTGAGGCGGACGCCCTTGTGCAGGGTGATGTCGTCGTCCGGCAGCGGCGCCAGGTAGGTCACGCAGCCGGGGAGGGTGACATGGCCTCGGGCGATGAGCTCGACCGGCCAGTCGTCGCCCGTGCGGGTCGGAAGGACGTCGAGGCCCCAGATGTGGGCGGCGGTCCGGCGGCAGGCGGTGGCTTGTGGGATGGCCCGGGTGATCTGGCGGGTCCGGTCGATCAGAGGGGCTTCGGCGGGTGAGGGGGTGAGTGGAGCCTCGGCTGCGTGGTTCACGGGGTTAGGATGGTGGCCGGCGCGTACGGGCGAGCGGCCGAGCGGGGTTCTGTGGATGACCGGCGGGGTCAGGGGTGCAGGGACAGGCCCTTCAGGGTCTTGTCGAGGGCGTTGCGGGGGCCGTGGACGGCCAGGCCGACCAGCATCAGCTCGTCGCTCGCCACGGCCCGCACCGCCGCCCGGTTGTCCGCGTCATGGCCCGTCTTGAACATCTCCTCGATGTAGACGGCCACGTCCATCCCCCGCCCGATCGCCTTCTCCCGGATCCCGCGCAGTTGCGCCAGCCCGCCCTCGTACACGAGCACCGGCTGGCGGAACATCGGCAGGTACGCGACGCCCGACCCGTCCGCGTACGGCTCCCCCATGGTCTCCGGCACCCCGCCCGCCACCGCGCTCGCCAGGAAGGCGGTCACGTTGAGGCGCTGCCAGACGGCCAGGTCGTCGCGTACCACGATGGCGATCTTCGTATCGAAACGCATGGCCCATGAGCATCCCCGTCCACAGGCCACCCGTCTTGTACGCTCGTGCGCCTACGCCGGCTCCAGGATCGGACGCCAGTCCGGCACCTCGTGGTAGCGCCGCAGCTCCGCCAGCCCCGCCAGGATGCCGCCCCACGCCGAGTACGGCGGCTGCCCGGCGTCGAAGCCGCTCTGCACCAGCGTCAGCCGGGTACGCCCGCCGCTGCCCTCCAGCTCCCACGTCCCGATCCTGCCGCCGCCCCAGTCGACCGAGAACGTACGCTCGGGCACCAGCTCCAGCACCTTGGCCGGGCTCGGGTCGTTGTCCAGGCCGCCCATCGCGAAGCGCCCGCCCACGTACGGCTCGATCTCGATCGGGTACCCGAACCACTTCGTCACGGCCTCGCTCTCGATCAGCGAGGCGAACACGTCCGCCGGCGAGGCGTCCACGACGGCCTCGGCGCGCAGCTCGGACGAGGTGAAGTCGACCCGCGGCGTCAGCTCGCGCCCCTCCAGGTGCTCGGCCAGGTTGGCGATGGCCAGGCACCAGTACGTCTGCAGCACGCCCCGGATGCTCTTGCCCGTCATGGCGTCCTGGAAGTCGAAGTGGCTCTGGGACACCGTGACGAACGTGGCGACCGGGCCGTCGGGCTCAAGGGCGAACTCGGTGGTGGTCTCCTCGCCGTCGAGGACCCACGCGAAGCGCACGGTGCGGTCGTCGGCGTGCAGTAACCGCTGGTGCGGCGCGTCGCCCTCGGGCGTGGTGGGCCCCCAGAAGGCGTAGCGTCCGGCGGGCAGGTCCACCTCGGCCTGCTCGGCGAGCCAGACGCGCAGCTCGGCGGGGTCGGTCAGCGCCTCGCGGACCCGTGCGATCGGGGCCGGGACGCGGGCGCGCAGCATCATGGGGGCGGCGGGCTCAGGCGTCTGCAGGTCGTCGGTCATCGTCATCGTCTCCTCGACGGTCGTCGGTCTTGGGGTAGCAGGCCACGGCGAGTTTGAAGGCGTCGCCCTCGGCGCCGCCGTAGCGGGTGAACAGGTCCTGGAGCATCGTCTGCAGGTCGGTGAGGAACTGCTGGCGCTGCTCGGTCCGTAGGTGGATCTCGCCGGACAGGCCGACGGAGGGCAGCTCGGGCGCGGTGCGGTCGAGCGCCGCGATGTCCTCCTGCACCTCCTCCATGAGATCCAGGAGGTAGCCGAGGCTGAGCTCGTCGCGGGCCCGGCGCAGGCCGCCGATGCGGCCGACCAGCCGGGGCGACAGCCAGTACGACCGCGCGCCGGCCTGGTAGATCCCCTCGGAGATCCCCCGGACCTTGCGCTCGGCGACCTGGTCCACGAGGCCCGCCTCGACCAGGCGTTTCACGTGGTAGTAGACGCGCTGCGGCGTCTGGCCCAGGACGGCGGCCACCTCCGAGCAGGTACGAGGCTCGGCGAGTTGCCGCAGCACCTCGACGCGTTGCGGCTTGAGCAGCGCCTCGGCCTGCTCGATGGCTTCCAGGTACAGGATGTCTCTCATCGCAAAAATCATCCTTTACGTAAAAACTCTCTTTGTCAATGGGGGACGCGAGGAGGATTGGAGGCGTGGGAAGGGACTGGGCGCGGTACTGGCGGGCCGGGCGGCGACCGCTGGAGGCCATGCACGCCCACTTCGAACGGCACGTCTACCACCGCCACAGCCACGACACCTACTCCTTCGGCGTGACGGAGACCGGCGCCCAGTCGTTCACCTGCCGAGGCGCGGCGCACACGAGCGCGGCCGGCATGGTGATGGCGTTCAACCCGGACGACCCGCACGACGGCCACGCCGCCGACACGCTCGGCTTCACCTACCGGATCGTGCACATCGGGCCTGAACTGGTGGCCGACGCGCTGGCGGACGCGACGGGCCGCCGGGCGCCACTCCCCCTGTTCGCCGCCCCGCTGGTGGCGGACGCGGCGGCGGCGGGCGCGCTGCGCGCCTTCCACCGGGCGCTCCTGGACCCGGCCGCGACCGCGCTGCGCAGGGACGAGCTGCTCGCCTCCACGGTCGCCCACCTGGTCAGGGCGGCGGCGACGCAGGCCCCGCCGGACCCGCGCAAGGCCCGCGAGAGCTCAGCGGCGACCGCGGCCCGGGCGCGCGCCTTCCTGGAGGACCACCTGCTCGACGACCCGACCGCCGAGGAGCTGGCGCGGGCGACGGGCGGCAGCAGGTTCGCGGTGTACCGGGCCTTCGTGGCGCGCTACGGCATGCCGCCCAGCGACTACCAGCGCCTGCTCCGGCTGCGCCGCGCCCGTACGCTGATCGCGGACGGCGTGCCGATCGGCGAGGCGGCGGCGGCCACGGGCTTCACCGACCAGAGCCACCTGACCCGCTGGTTCGTCCGCTGTTTCGGGCTCACCCCCGGCGCCTACCGGGAAGCCGCACGGGTCTAGGGCCAGGAGCCTTCCTGGTCGGGGTCGCCACCGTCGGTGAGCAGCTTCATGTCCGCCTCGACCATCATGGCCACCAGCTCGTCGAACGACACCGTCGGCTCCCAGCCGAGCTGGTTGCGCGCCTTCTTCGGGTCGGCGCACAGCAGGTCCACCTCGGCGGGCCGGTGCAGCGTCTGGTCGGTGACGACGTACCGCTCCCAGTCGAGCCCGGCGGCGGTGAAGGCGGCCTCGGCCAGCTCGCGCACCGACTTCATCCGCCCGGTGCCGATCACGTAGTCCTCGGGCCGGTCGGCCCGCAGCATGAGGTGCATGGCCCGGACGTAGTCGCCGGCGTACCCCCAGTCGCGCCTGGCCTCCAGGTTGCCGAGCCGCAGCTCGGCGGCGAGCCCGAGCTTGATCCTGGCCACGCCGAGCGAGACCTTCCTGGTGACGAACTCCGCCCCGCGCCGCGGCGACTCGTGGTTGAACAGGATGCCGGAGACGGCGAACATCCCGTACGACTCGCGGTAGTTCTGGGTGAGGAAGTGCCCATAGGCCTTGGCCACGCCGTACGGCGAGCGCGGGTGGAAGGAGGTGCGCTCGTTCTGCGGCGTCTCGCTGACCTGGCCGAACATCTCCGAGGACGACGCCTGGTAGAAGCGGATCTGCCCGGAGGCCGCCGAGGCGCCGCCGCGCGAGACGCCCGAGCACACCCGGATCGCCTCCAGCATGCGCAGCACGCCCATCCCGGTGACCTCGGCGGTGAGCTCGGCCTGCTCCCAGGACATGGGCACGAACGAGATCGCCCCCAGGTTGTAGACCTCGTCGGGCTGGACCCGCTCGACGGCGGAGATGAGCGACCCCTGGTCGAGGAGGTCGCCGCGGACGACCTGGACGTCCGACAGCAGCCTGCGCACGCGGGAGACGCGCGGGTTGGCCTGGCCCCGGGCGAGGCCCCAGACCTCGTACCCCTGCTCCAGCAGGTGCTCCGCCAGATAGGAACCGTCCTGGCCGGTGATTCCGGTGATCAGAGCGCGCCTGGCCAAGGGTCCTCCAACTTCGCGTCACGCAATCCCGTTGGGACGGAATGTACCGCTATGCACCACGAAAGAGCAGCAGCCCGGCCTAGAACGTGTTCCACAGAACCACGTTCGGTTACCGCAACGTCGCATGTCGCACGGCCTGCGGGGCCGAATGTGAGCAATTCTCGGTGACCTACCGAATGGTAGCCTTCTCGGGCTAAGGTCACATTCAACTGATCTCAGGCGCCTACCGGCGGAGAAAGGGGTGTCCGTGCGGGAGCGAACGCTGCGGATCGCGCTGCTGTCCTACCGCAGCAAGCCCACCTGTGGCGGCCAGGGTGTCTACCTCCGCCATCTGAGCCGCGAGCTGGTCGCGCTCGGACACCACGTCGAGGTGTTCTCCGGCCCGCCCTATCCCGAGCTGGACGAGGGCGTCATCCTGCGCGAGGTGCCCAGCCTCGACCTCTACCGCGACGAGGACCCGTTCCGCACCCCCAAGCTGCACGAGTACCGCGACTGGATCGACCTGCTGGAAGTCGGCACGATGTGGACCGCCGGGTTCCCCGAGCCGCTGACGTTCACGCTGCGCGCCCTGCGCGAGCTGAAGAAGCGGGTCGGCGACTTCGACGTGGTCCAGGACAACCAGACCCTCGGCTACGGCCTGCTCGGCATCCAGAAGCTGTTCCCGGTGGTCGGCACCATCCACCACCCCATCAGCGTGGACCGCCGCATCGAGCTGGAGGCCGCCCAGGGTGTGAAGAAGCTCACGATGCGCCGCTGGTACGGGTTCGTGAAGATGCAGTCGCGCGTCGCGCCCCGGCTCAGCCCGATCCTCACCGTCAGCGAGTCCTCGCTCGCCGACATCCACCGCGACTTCAACGTCCCCCAGGCCAATCTGCGGCTGATCCCGCTCGGCGTGGACACCCGCTACTTCCACCCCCGCCCGGACAAGCCGAAGCGCAAGGGCTCGATCGTGGCCGTGGCGAGCGCCGACTCCCCCATGAAGGGCGTGGCCACGCTGCTGCGGGCGGTCGCCAAGCTGTCCACCGAGCGCGACGTCAACCTCACCGTGGTCAGCAAGCCCACGCCCGGCGGCCCCACCGAGCAGCTCGTCCAGGAGCTGTCGCTGCAGGACCGGGTCCGCTTCGTGCACGGCATCTCCGACGACGAGCTGGGCGAGCTGATCGCCACCTCGGAGATCTCGGTCGTGCCGTCGCTGTACGAGGGCTTCTCGCTGCCCGCCGTCGAGCACATGGCCTGCGGCACGCCGCTGATCGCCAGCCGCACCGGTGCGCTGCCCGAGGTCGTCGGCGACGCGGCCGTACAGGTGCCGCCCGGCGACGCCGAGGAGCTGGCCGCCGCGCTGCGCCGCCTGCACGACTCCCCCGAGGAGCGCGAGCGGGTGGGCAGGGCGGGCTACGACCGCGTCATGGAGCGCTACACCTGGCACGTCGTGGCCAAGCGCACGGTCGAGGCCTACCACGAGGCCATCGCCGCACACCGCCCCTGACCCCCACCCCCGACACCGATCGCGAGGAGAGACCACCAGTGCTGACCGTGGACTTCGCCCGGCTGCCCGTCGGCCCCGGCGTGCGCGTGCTCGACCTGGGCTGCGGCGGCGGCCGGCACGCCTTCGAGGTGCTACGTCGCGGGGCGGACGTGATCGCCTTCGACATGGACCAGGCGGAGCTGGACAACGTGGCGAACATGTTCGCGGCGATGGACAAGGCGGGCGAGGTGCCGCCGGACGCGAGCGGCCGCACCGTCCAGGGCACGGCGCTGGACATGCCGTTCGAGGACGGCAGCTTCGACCGGGTGATCGCGGCCGAGGTGCTGGAGCACATCCCCGACGACATGGCGGCCATGGCCGAGATCTTCCGCGTGCTGAGGCCGGGCGGCACCGCCGCGATCACCGTGCCGAGCTTCCTGCCCGAGCGCATCTGCTGGGCGCTGGACGAGGCGTACCACACCGCGCCGGGCGGCCACGTGCGCATCTACACGCTCGCCGAGCTGTCGGCCAAGCTCAAGTCCACCGGCTTCGAGATCGGCCCGCACCACCACGCGCACGGGCTGCACTCCCCCTACTGGTGGATCAAGTGCGCGGTCGGCGTCAACAACGACGACCACCCGCTCGCGAAGGCGTACCACGAGCTGCTGGTCTGGGACATCATGAAGCGCCCGGCCGTCACCCAGATCGCCGAGGCCGTGCTCAACCCGATCATCGGCAAGAGCGTGGTCCTCTACGTAAAGAAGCCATGATCTCCCGAGCGGAGGTCGTACGCACGGCCGAGAGCATCGCCGCGCTGCAGCAGGAGGACGGCGGCGTCCCGTGGCCGGAAGGGCACGTGGACGCCTGGAACCACGTCGAGTGCCTGATGGCCATGACGGTCGCGGGCCTCGCCGAGCCGGTCCGGCGCGGCTACGCCTACCTGGCCCGCCACCAGCGCGCCGACGGCTCCTGGCCGATGAAGCTGGTGGACGGCGCCGGCGTGGAGCTGGGCGGCGAGACCAACCACGCGGCCTACGTCGCCGTCGGCGTCTGGCACCACCACCTCGTCACCGGCGACCGGGCCTGCACCGAGGAGTCCTGGCCCATGGTCAAGGCCGCGCTCGACTACGTGGCCGGGCTGCAGACCGAGCGCGGCGAGATCGTCTGGGAGCGTGACGCGCGGGGCAGGCCCTCGTCGTACGCGCTGCTCACCGGCTGCTCCTCCATCCACCAGGGGCTGCGCTGCGGCGTGCTGCTCGGCGACCTGCTGGGCGACCCGCAGCCGCATTGGGAGCTGGCCGCCGACCGGCTCGCGCACGTGCTGGGCGCGCATCCGGAGGCGTTCGCCGACAAGAGCCGCTTCTCGATGGACTGGTACTACCCGGTGCTCGGCGGCGCGGTGCGCGGACAGCAGGCGTTCGAGCTGCTGGACCGCGAATGGGCCACGTTCGTGGTGCCGGGGCTCGGCATCCGGTGCGTCTCCGACCAGCCGTGGGTGACCGGGGCCGAGACGTGCGAGCTGGTGCTGGCGCTGGACGCGCTCGGCGACCGCGAGCGGGCCGCGCGGCTCTTCTCCGACATGCAGCACCTGCGGCACGAGGACGGCTCGTACTGGACGGGCTGGCAGTTCGTGAACCGCAAGCACTTCCCGCACGAGCGCTCCGGCTACACGGCGGCGGCGGTGGTCCTCGCGGCCGACGCGCTCATGGAGCTCTCCCCCGGCTCCGGGCTGTTCCGCGACGTGGAGCGTACGGCGACGTTCGATCCCGACGTGTGCGGCTGCGCGGCCGGCATCCGCGTCCCCCCGCAGGCGGCCGAGCGGGAGACCCCCTAGGCAAGCGCTTTTGCCGCTTCTTTGCCCCGGACGTCCGGTGTGCCGCCGGTGAGGGCCGCATTGGGGTCACTAGCTTCGTGAGTGGCCGTACGAGGCGTCTTCGGGGGAAGCGTGGGCGACACGGGCACAACTTCGTTCTTGGACCAGGCCGGGATCGAGCCGACACTGACGCCGGCGAAGAGACTGCGAAGGTTCCTGACCAAGGATCCACTGGAGTCCGATCTGAGCCGGCGGAGATTCCGGCTCAGGCCCGGACCGGCTCGAACGGTCTTCTCGGAAGCCGAGAAGTCATACATTTTCGGCTTCAATGCGGTGATGTCGAAAGAAGTGGAGAAGGTCGAGGAGGTTCCCGCGGACCGGCGGCCCTTCGGCTACGAGGGGGCGGCGGCCGCCTGCACCGTACTCGACCTGCTCACGCTCTCACGGGGCCGGCGCCTTCACGAGCTGCTCGCCGGCCCCGCCCGGCACCACCGCCACGCCGCCTACCTGGGGGCCGGGCGCGGCTACGCGCTGCTGCGGCTGCGGCCGGTACGCGGCGCGCGCCTGGCCCACCCGCTGCTGCGCTGGCTGGCGGTGGACGGCTTCGGCTTCCAGCGCTCACTCTCCAGGACCGACCGGCTGGTGGGCGAGCGGGTCATGCCCGACCTGCTGACCCGGGCCCACTGCGCGGCCTTCGACCAGGGGCTGGGGCGGCTGCTGTGGTACCACGACTGCGCCGCGCCCGACGACGTGGCGGCCAGGATCGCCGGCTTCCCCGCCGTGCGGCGGGCGGACCTGTGGAGCGGGGCGGGGTTCGCGGCGGCGTACACGGGCGGTGCCGAGCCCGAGGAGCTGCGGTGGCTGGCCGAGCACGCCTCGGCCGACGGCTTCCGCGCCCATCTGGCGCAGGGGTGCGCCCTCGCGGTGGCCGCCCGGCTGTGCTCGGGGACGCTGCCCGAGCACACGGGGCAGGCGGCGGCCGTCCTGGTGGGCGCCGACGCCGAGGAGGCGGCGTCATGGACCGACCAGGCGCTCATCGAGCTCGGCCACGAGGCCCGCACGCACGACGACTTCCGTGGCTGGCAGGCGCGGATCCGCCAGTCGTGGACCCGCACCCGGCGCCGCCAGAGCGCCTGAGCGGGCCCGAACCGGCCTGCGCCAAGCGCCGGAGAGTCAGATGCCCGGCGCGACGCGCTCCAGCACGCGCAGCGAGCCCTCCACGGACTTCTCCTGGAACGCTCCGGACTCCAGCGCCCGCAGATAGACCCGGTAGGGCGCCTGACCGCCGTCGGCCGGGTCGGGATAGATGTCGTGGAAGACCAGCGCCCCGCCCTCCCGGACGTGCGGCGCCCAGCCCTCGTAGTCGCGGGTGACCGGCTCCTCGGAGTGGCCGCCGTC
Organism: Nonomuraea sp. AD125B; assembly: GCF_041402765.1. Classification (NCBI taxonomy): domain Bacteria; kingdom Bacillati; phylum Actinomycetota; class Actinomycetes; order Streptosporangiales; family Streptosporangiaceae; genus Nonomuraea; species Nonomuraea sp. AD125B. The sequence continues at coordinate 192,421 of NZ_JBGLOU010000016.1, forward strand.
GATGAAGAGCATGCCGAGCGGCGTGTTCCACAGGGCGGCCACGCGCTCGGAGCGTCCGACGACCGCGATGACCTCCTCCTCCAGGCCCGCCGAGGCGATCGTGGCGCGGAAGGTCGGCAGGGAGTCCATCTTGCCGAAGCGGGGGTCCACGAGGGTGGGGTCGTGGTGGGCCCAGCCGGGCTGGATCTCCTCCGAGCCGCGGTGGTGGTCGACCGTGACGACGACGGAGCCGGCCTCGCGGGCGGCGGCGCCGAGGTAGACGGCGGACTTGCCGCAGTAGGTGCCGATCTCGCAGATCGGGCCGAGCGCGCCGTAGTGACGGGCCGCTTCGTAGAGTGCCAGCCCTTCGGCGAGCGGCATGAACCCCTTGGCGTGCTTGGCTGCGTGGAGCAGCTCCGGCGGCATCGACATGGAAGGCCACCCTAGCCGAACCGAACAACATTCCAGGAGCCTCTTGCAGCCCACTTCTGGAACCTGTTCTACTGGCCACGTGAATCAGCGCGCTCGCATCGCGATGTCGGACGAGGAAGTGGCCGCCCTCCTGGAGGGCTCGCGCAAGCTGCAGCTCGCGACGATCAACCCCGACGGCACGCCCCACCTGGTGACGATGTTCTACGGCCTCGACGACGGCCGCATCGCCTTCTGGACGTACGGCAAGGCCCAGAAGGCCCGCAACCTGGCCCGCGACCCCCGCGTGAGCTGCCTCATCGAGGCCGGCGACGACTACGCCGAGCTCCGCGGCGTCCTGCTGTACGGCAAGGCCGAGCGGATCGACGACCCCGACCGGATCATGGACATCGGCATGCTCGTCGCCCGCCGCATGACCCCCGGGGTGGCCGACGACCTGCTCCGCCCGTACGTCGAGCAGACCGGCCGCAAGCGGATCGCGTACGTCGTCGAACGCACCAAAGTGGTCTCATGGGACCACAGGAGGCTGTCATGAAGGTGAAGGTGGACGAGCTGGTCTGCGAGGCCAACGCCGTGTGCATGGGCCTCGCGCCGGAGGTCTTCGACGTCGACGACGACGACCAGCTCCACATCCTGCTGCCCGAGCCACCCCCCGAGCTGCACGACCGCGTCCGGCACGCGGTCCGCTCCTGCCCCAAAGCCGCCCTCTCCATCGAGGAATAGGTCCACCGCCGAGGAGGAACGCCCCATGCGTGCCGCAATCCTGACCGCCGTAGGCAACGACAAGCTGGAGATCCGCGACGACGTGACGCTGGTGCCCATGGGCCCGGCGGACGTGCGCGTACGGATCAGGGCCACCGGCGTCTGCCATTCGGACCTGTCCGCCATGTCCGGGGTGCTGCCGCAGCCCGTGCCGCTCGTCCCCGGCCACGAAGGGGCGGGCGAGGTGGTCGAAGTGGGCGAGCACGTCGACAACCTCCAGCCCGGCGACCACGTCGTCATCAACTGGTCGCCCGCCTGCCACGCCTGCGACCTGTGCCTGGGCGGGCAGCCCTACCTGTGCACCAAGTTCATGATCGAGTCGTTCAGCAACGGCCGGTTCCGGCTGGGCGGCGACACGACGGCGTTCGGGATGGCGGGCTGCGGCACCTGGGCCGAGGAGATCATCGTGCCCTGGCAGGGCGCGATCAAGATCGACCCGGAGGTGTCGTGGGAGGCGGCGGCGCTCATCGGCTGCGGCATCACGACCGGCGTGGGCGCGGCGATCAACACCGCCAAGGTGCGTCCCGGCTCCACGGTCGCGGTGATCGGCTGCGGCGGCGTCGGCCTGTCGGTCATCCAGGGCGCCCGCGTCTCCGGCGCGAGGACGATCCTCGCCGTGGACCCGCTGGAGTCCAAGCACGAGCTGGCCAAGAAGGTCGGCGCCACCCACGCCGTGACCCCCGACCAGATCCCCGACGCGATCAACGAGCTGACCGGCGGCGCCGGCTTCGACTACGGCTTCGAGGTCGTCGGCAAGGCCGCCACCGTCCAGACCGCCTGGCAGATCACCCGGCGCGGCGGCGACGTCATCGTGGTCGGCGCGGGCGCGATGGACGACATGTGGTCGGTCTCGGCCTTCAGCCTGCTCTTCGAGGGCAAGCACCTGCACTCCAGCCTGTACGGCGAGTCCGACGTGCGGCACGACTTCCCGTACTTCGCCAAGCTCCACCAGGCCGGCAAGCTGGACCTCGACTCGATGATCAGCGCCAGGATCCGCCTCACCGACCTCAACGACGCCGTGGCGGCCCTGCGCGGCGGCGAGGTGCTGCGCCAGATCGTCGTGATCGACTGACGGACCAAGCGCCTGGTCCCGCCGGATCGCTCCGGCGGGACCAGCGCGTGTCACTCGGTGGCGAAGGCCGCGTCGAAGGCGGTGGCCGGCGGCGTGATGGCGTTGAGCGTACGGATGTAGCCCACCGCCTCACGCGCGCCGTCCAGCCGGTCCATGCCGGCGTCCTCCCACTCGATGGAGATCGGCCCGTCGTAGCCGATCGCGTTGAGCGCCCGGAAGCAGTCCTCCCAGGGCACGTCGCCGCGCCCGGTCGAGACGAAGTCCCAGCCGCGCCGCATGTCGGCCCAGGCCAGGTGCGACGACAGCCGGCCGCGGCGGCCGTCGCCGACGCGCATCCGGGTGTCCTTGCAGTCGACGTGGTAGATGCGGTCCTTGAAGTCGAGGATGAAGTTCACCGGGTCGATGTCCTGCCACACCATGTGCGACGGGTCCCAGTTGAGCCCGAACGCCGGCCGGTTGCCGACCGCCTCCAGCGCCCGGACCGTCGTGTAGTAGTCGTAGGCGATCTCGCTCGGGTGCACCTCGTGGGCGAAACGCACGCCGACCTCGTCGAAGACGTCGAGGATGGGGTTCCAGCGGTCGGCGAAGTCCTGGTAGCCGGCGTCGATCACCGAGGCGGGCACGGGCGGGAACATCGCGACCGTGTGCCAGATGGACGAGCCGGTGAAGCCCACGACCGTGTCCACGCCGAGCAGCGCGGCGGCCCGCGCCGTGTCCTTCATCTCCTCGGCCGCCGCCTGGCGCACCGACTCGGGGTCGCCCTCGCCCCAGATGCGGGCCGGCAGGATGCCCTTGTGCCGCTCGTCGATCGGGTGGTCGCAGACGGCCTGGCCCACCAGGTGGTTGGAGATCGTCCACACCTTCAGGCCGTGCTTGTCGAGCTGGGCCCGCTTCTGCTCGACGTACGACGGGTCGGCGATCGCCTTGTCCACCTCGAAGTGGTCGCCCGAGCAGGCGATCTCCAGCCCGTCGTAGCCCCACTCGGCCGCCAGCCGGCACACCTCCTCGAACGGCAGGTCCGCCCACTGTCCGGTGAACAGGGTGATTGGTCGGGTCATCGTCAATCCTCCACGTTCGTGTAACGGCCGCCGTCGGCCGCGCTGCGCTCGACCGCCTCCAGCACCCGCTGCACCCGCAGCCCGTCGGCGAAGGAGGGCGACGGGTCGGCGCCGGTGGCGACGGCCTCCAGGAAGTCCTTGATCTCGTGGGTGAAGGTGTGCTCGTAGCCGAGGCCGTGGCCGGGCGGCCACCAGGCTCCCGCGTACGGGTGGTCGGGCTCGGTGACCAGGATGCGCTCGAACCCGCCGCCGCCCTCGGAGACCCACAGCTCGTTCATCGACTCGAAGTCGAAGGCGAGGCTGCCGAGCCCGCCGTTGATCTCCAGGCGCATGGCGTTCTTGCGCCCGGTGGCGAACCTGGTGGCCTCGAAGGAGGCGAGCGCCCCGCCCGACAGCCGGCCGATGAACAGCGCGGCGTCGTCGACCGTGACCTCGCCGGTGGACTCGGCCCGCGACGCGCCGAGCCCGGCCGACTCGCCCGCGAGCGGGCGGTGCTTGACGAAGGTCTCGGTCAGGCCCGAGACGCCGACGACCTGCTGGCCGGTGACGTACTCGGCGGCGTCCACGATGTGCGAGCCGATGTCGCCGAGCGCGCCCGCGCCCGCCTTGTCCTTCTGCAGCCGCCACACCAGCGGGAACTCGGGATCGACGATCCAGTCCTGGAGGTATTGGGCGCGTACGTGCCGGATCTCGCCGAGCCGGCCCTCCTCGACGTACCGGCGGGCCAGCGCGATCGCCGGAACCCGCCGGTAGTTGAAGGCCACCATGCTCTTGACCGAGGACGGCGCGGCGGCGGCGGCCCGCACCATCGCCTCCGCCTCGGCCACGGTGTTGGCCAGCGGCTTCTCGCAGAGCACGTGCTTGCCGGCGGCGAGCGCGGCCACGGCGATCTCGGCGTGCGAGTCACCGGGCGTGCAGATGTCGACGATCTGCACGTCGTCCCGCTCGATCAGCGCGCGCCAGTCGGTCTCGGCGGCGGCCCAGCCGAGCTGCGCCGCCGCCGCCTCGGTGCGCTCCTTCGACCGGCCGCAGATCGCCGCCATGCGCGGCGCCAGCGGCAGGTCGAAGAAGGCCCCCACGCTCCGCCAGGCCTGGGAGTGGACGCGGCCCATGAACGCGTAGCCGATCATGCCCACGCCGATGGTGGTCTTGTCTGACATGCAACCCCCGATCAGGATTCGAAGCCGAGTTCCAGGTATTTCTCGACGTTGTCCTTGGTAATGGTCTCGGAAGCGAGCGTGATGGACTGCGGAACGGAGTTCTCCACGAGATCACTCATCCCCTTCCCCTGCGCGACCAAGCGAGCCAGCCTGATCGCCGAAGAGGCCATGGTAGGGCTGTAGGTGACGGTCGCCTTGAGCACCGACGTGCCCGACTGGATCTCCTTCATCGCGTTCAGCGAGCCGGCGCCGCCGACCATGATGAACTCGTCGCGGCCCGCCTCCTTGATCGCGGCGAGCACGCCCACGCCCTGGTCGTCGTCGTGGTTCCACATGGCGTCGATCTTCTTGTGCGCCTGCAGCAGCGACGTCGCCACCTGGTTGCCGGTCTCGACCGTGAACTTGGCGTCCTGCTTGGCCGTCACGCTGAACCCGTAGGTCTTCAGCGCGTCGGCGAAGCCCTTGCTGCGGTCCTGCGTGAGCGGCAGCGTGGCGATGCCCTGGATCTCGACGATCACCGGGTTCGACACGCCCTTATCCTTGAGCTGCTTGCCGATGAAGTGGCCGGCCGCCACGCCCATGCCGTAGTTGTCGCCGCCGATCCACGTACGGTAGGCCAGCTTGTCGGGGAAGACGCGGTCCAGGTTGATCACCGGGATGCCCGCCGCCGTGGCCTGCAGGGCGACCTGGTTGAGCTGCTGGCCGTCGTTGGGCAGGATGACCAGCGCGTTCACCTTCTGCGCGATCAGCGACTCGACCGCGGAGATCTGCTGGTTGATGTCGTTGGTCGGCTCGACCGGCTTGAAGTCGATGTCGCTGTACTGCTTGGCGGTGGCCTCGGCGTTCTTGGCGATCGCGGCGATCCAGCCGTGGTCGGCCGCCGGCGCGGAGAAGCCGATGGTCACCTTGGTGCCGGGCTGGTCGTTGCCGCTCGCGGCGGGGGCGGGGGCCGCCGCGGCGCTGCTGGGCGCCGCTGCGGGCTCGTTGCTGGTGCAGCCCGCGGCGAGCAGTGCGGCTCCGCCGAGCCCGCCGACGAGGAATCCCCTGCGCGCGACGTTCTCACTCATGTTGCTCTCTCCTTCAGGTTCCGTCGCTGGAGAAGGACGGCGACGACGATGATCAGGCCCTTCGCGATCAGCTGGTCGCTGGTGTCGAGGCCGTTGAGGATGAACAGGTTGGTGATGAGGGTGAAGATCAGCAGGCCCAGGATCGAGCCGATGATCGTCCCCCGGCCCCCGGTGAGCAGCGTGCCGCCGATGATCACGGCGGCGATGGCGTCCAGCTCGTACAGATCGCCGTGCGTGGACGAGCCCGTGGTGGTCCTGGCCATGATGAGGATGGCGGCGATGCCGCAGCACAGCCCGGACAGCGCGTAGAGCAGCATGGTGTGCCGGCGCACGTCGATGCCGGCCAGGCGGGCGGCCTCGGGGTTGCCGCCCACCGCGTACGTCCGCCGCCCGAACGTGGTGCGGTTGAGCACCACCCATCCGAGCGCCACGACCAGGGCGAAGATGTAGACCAGCAGCGGGACGCCGAGCACCCGCGTGGTCGACAGCTCGACGAGGGCGGCGTTGTCGGGCTGGACGAGCTGCGTCCTGCGGTCCGACATCCGCTGGGCCAGGCCGCGCGCGGCCACGAGCATGGCCAGCGTGGCGATGAACGGCACCAGCCTCCCGTAGGCGATCAGCCATCCGCTGACCAGCCCGGCCCCGGTGCCGACGAGGATCGCGCAGATGGCCATGACCCACGGCCCGTACGCCTGCGTGGCCAGCGTCGTCGCCCAGACCGAGGCGAGCGCCATGACCGCGCCCACCGACAGGTCGATGCCGCCGCCGATGATGACGAACGTCGCGCCGACCGTGATGACGCCGATCGTGGCGGCCAGCGACAGGATGCTGACCAGGTTGGAGGTGGTGGCGAAGTTCTCCGGCCGGGTCACCAGGCCGACCACCACCAGGATCGCCAGCGCCACCAGCAGTCCGAGGTGGCGCATCTCGCCCAGGCGGCGCGTGGGCGCGAGCGCCGCCACCCCCGCCGCGCGGCGGTCCGTCGTGGGCTCGCTCATCAGGCCGCCCTCCCATTCATGATCATGTCCAGTACGCGGTGCTCGTCGAGCTCCGCGGCGTCGCCCTCGTGGATGACCGACCCCTCGCGCAGCACCAGCACCCGGTCGGCCAGGCCCAGCACCTCGGGCACCTCGCTGGAGACCAGCAGCACGCCGATGCCGCGTTCGGCCAGGTCGTGGATGACGGCGTAGAGCTCGGCGCGCGCGCCCACGTCCACGCCGCGGGTGGGCTCGTCGAGCAGCAGGAGCTTGCGCCCGCCGAGCAGCCAGCGGGCCAGCACGGCCTTCTGCTGGTTGCCGCCCGACAGGGTGCGGATCGGGCGTTCGGGGTCGGGTGGCCGGATGTCCAGCATCTCGGACAGCCGCTTGGCCTCGGCCCGTTCCCGCTTGCGGTCGAGCCAGCCGAATTTGGCGAAGCCGGGCAGGCTGCCGAGCGTGATGTTGGCGGTGACGCTCTGGTCGAGGAGCAGGGCCTGGGCCTTGCGCTCCTCGGGGGCGAGCCCCATGCCGCGCCGTACGGCGCCGACCACGCCGCGTCCCGCAGGCCGCCCGTCGAGCAGCACGCGGCCGGTGGCGGAGCGGGCTCCGTAGACGGCCTCCAGGATCTCGGAGCGTCCCGAGCCGACGAGCCCGGCCAGCCCCACGATCTCCCCCGCGCGGACCGAGAACGACACGCCGGAGAAGACGCCGGGCGCGCTCAGGTTCTCCACCCGCAGCACCTCCTCGCCGAAGGTGCGCCCGCCACGCGGGGGGAAGACGTACTCGACGTTGCGGCCGGTCATGAGGGAGACGATCTGCGTGGTCGGCGTGTCGCGGGCGGGCAGGCCGACGGCGACCGTACGGCCGTCCTTCAGCACCGTCACCCGGTCGCCGATCTCGCGGATCTCCTCCAGGCGGTGGGAGATGTAGACGACGGCGACGCCCTGGGCGGTCAGCTCGCGGATGATCCGGAAGAGGTTGCCGACCTCGTCGTGGGCGAGTGCGGCCGACGGCTCGTCCATGATGATGAGCCGGGCGTCGTGGGAGAGCGCCCGCGCCATCGACACGACCTGCTTGGCCGCCGGGGACAGCCGGCCCACCTCGGCGGACGGCCGGATCTCGCCGTGGCCGAGGCGTTCGAGCACCTCGCGGGCGGCCTTGTTGGCCGCCGCGCGGTTGACGAAGCCGAGCTTGGCGGGCTCGTGGCCGAGGAAGATGTTCTCGGCCACGCTGAGCCCGTCGACCAGGTCGAGCTCCTGGTAGATGGTGGCGATGCCGAGCCTGATGGCGTCGATGGGACTGGCGGGGCGCACCTGGTCGCCGTTGAAGACGATGGTGCCCTCGTCCGGCTGGTGCGCGCCGGCCAGGACCTTGATGAGCGTGGACTTCCCCGCGCCGTTCTGGCCGAGCAGGCAGTGCACCTCGCCGGCCCGTACGTCGAGGTCCACGCCGTCCAGCGCGCGCACCCCTGGGAACTGTTTGACGATGCCCTTGATCACCAGCATCGGTGGTCCTTGTCTGTCGGCCCGGTGGTCAGGCGCTGACGATGCGGTTGATGTTCTCGGGTGAGAGGTAGTGCTCGATGGCGAGCAGGCCCGCTCCGAGCGCGGCCGCGTCGATCCCGGTGCGGCTCGGCGTGATGGACAGGTGGTGCGTGGCGAGCGGCAGCGAGCGGCGGTAGACCGTCTCCCTGATGCCGGCCAGCAGATGCTCGTGCACCCGCGACAGCGCGCCGCCGATGACGATGACCTCGGGGTTGAAGAAGTTGACCAGCCCGGCCAGCACCTCACCGATGTGCCGTCCCGCCTCCCTGACCAGGCGCAGCGCCTGCGTGTCGCCGGCCTGGACGAGCGCCACCACGTCGGCGCCGCGCTCGGCCGGCAGGCCCAGCTCGGCGAGTTTGCGGGCGATGGCGGCGCCGCCGGCCACGGCCTCCAGGCAGGCGCTGTTGCCGCAGCGGCAGCCGGCGTCGTCGTGGCCGCTCACCCGGATGTGGCCGATGTCGCCGGCCGAGCCCTGGGCGCCGCGGTGCAGCTTGCCGTCGGCCACGATGCCGCAGCCGATGCCGGTGCCGACCTTGACGAACAGCAGGTGCCTGGTGTCCGGGAAGGAGTGGCGGTGCTCGCCGAGCGCCATCACGTTGACGTCGTTGTCGACGAGGACGCTGACGCCGCCGAAGTACTCGGGGACGGGGTAGTCGTTCCAGCCCGGCATGATCGGCGGGTTGTTCGGCCGCCCGGTGGCGAACTCGACCGGCCCCGGCACGCCGATGCCGATCGCGCGGAGCATGGGCCGGGTCCGCCCCGCCTCGCCGAGCAGCCGGTCGAGCCGCTGGTCGACGTGGGCGAGCACCTTCTCCGGGCCCTCGCCGATGAGCAGCGGGTCCTCGCACTCGGCGAGCACCTGCCCGGAGATGTCCATGAGCGCGACCCGGCAGTGCGTGGCCCCGAGGTCGACGCCGGCGAAGGCGTGGTCCTCGGCGTGCAGGCGGAGCTGGCGCGGCGGCCGGCCCCCCGTGGACTCGCCGCTCTCGCTCTCCTCGACGAGGCCGCGCTCGATCAGAGCGTCCACACGCTGGGAGATCGTGGACCGGGCGAGGCCGGTGAGCCTCGCGAGGTCGGAACGGGTCGTCGCCGAGCCGGCGCTGATGAGCGTCAGCACGTCGCCGGCGGAGCCCGGCTGGGGGGTCATGCCGCCGACAATAAGGTCACCGATGCGGCAAATCAATAGTGAGAATCGACCGAACTCGCCTGACTTCCGTCGATGACCGAACAAAGTGGATGTTGTTGCCGTACAAGCGGAAAGCCGGTCCCCGTGCGGGAACCGGCTTCCTGACAGGCGTCGTACGCCTCTAGAGCATGGCCTTCATCGAGTCGCCGGCCGACAGCACGTACGGCTGCTCCGCCATGATCGACTCCCAGTTGTCCGCGATGGCCTCGGGCGTGATGTCGTCGGTCTTCCAGCCGGGCCCCTCGGCCACGAACACCCGCGCCACCCGCCCCGCGCCGACCGTGAACACCTCGCCGCTGACCTCGCACGAGTCGTGCGTCAGGTACGCCACCAGCGCGCTCACCCGCTCCGGCGTGAACTTGGCCTCGAACTCGGCCGGCAGCAGTGACTCGGTCATCCTGGTCCAGGCGACCGGGGCGATGGCGTTGGCCTTGATGCCGCTGCGCGCGCCCTCGATGCCGAGCGTCTTGGTGAGCCCGACCAGGCCCATCTTGGCCGTCGAGTAGTTGGCCTGCCCGAAGTTGCCGAACAGGCCGGCCGGGCTGGAGGTGTTGACCACGCGGCCGTAGCCGGCGGCCTTCATGATCGGGTAGGCGGCGAGGCTGACCAGGAACGAGCCGCGCACGTGCACGGCCATGACCGCGTCGAACTCCTCGACCGTCATCTTGCCGAACGACTTGTCCCGCAGGATACCCGCGTTGTTGATGACGATGTCGACCTTGCCGAACGCGTCCACGGCCGCGTTCACGATGTCCCGCGCGCCCTCAGGGGTGGCGACGTTGCCGGCGTTGGCGATGGCCTGACCGCCGTTCTTGTTGATGAGCTCGGCCACCTCCGCGGCGGGGCCCGCGGAGGCCCCCGTGCCGTCGAGCGCGCCCCCGAGGTCGTTGACGACGACCTTGGCGCCTCGCTCGGCCAGCAGGAGCGCGTGCGACCTGCCGAGGCCGTGCCCGGCCCCTGTGACGATCGCGACCCTGTCATCGAACCGAAGCATGGAACCTCCATGGCAGGAGAACAACGTTCTAGTACGAGTACCATAACCCGCCAGGCGCCCCGCGCCACTGATCCCTACGGATGCCAGAGGTCGGGCTCTCCCGGCGTACGGCGTACCCGTCCCTTGGCCTCCAGCCACACCAGGTGCGCCAGCGTCTCGTTGTTGGCCGAGCGCCGCATGAACGGCGGGATCGACTCCCAGGGCCGCGACCAGGTGAGCCGCGTCGCGGTGTCCCAGCAGGTGACGCCGTCGTGCCCGGCCACCACCCGCTCGATCTCGGCCAGCCGCTCCTCGTGGTGGGCGAGCACGCTGTCCACCCGTCCGGCCAGCTCAAGGAAGCGGTACTCGTGGGCGGGCAGCACCTCGTCCACCTCCAGCCCGCCCACGGCGGCCAGGGAGTCGAGGTAGTCGGCGAGCGGGTTGGGCGGCGACTGCGGGTGCACGGCCACCATCGGGGTGATCCTGGCCAGCACGTGGTCGCCGGAGAACAGCACCCGCCGCTCGGGCGAGACGAAGCACAGGTGACCGGGCGAGTGGCCGGGCGTCCAGATCGCGCGCAGGTCCCAGCCGGGCAGGCCCAGGTCGTCGCCGTCCTCGACGAGCCGGTCGGGGCGGGCCATGGTGACCATGTGACGGATCATCATCGACGCGCCGGCCAGCTCGTCCAGCGTCGCCGCGGGCACGCCGCACCGCTCCAGCAGCGCCCGCTCGCGGCGGACGAGGCCGTCGATGGCCTCGTCGTCGTAGCGCTCGCGCAGCAGGCCGGCGTCGGCGGGGTGCAGGGCGATCCACGCCCCTGACGCCTCGCGGACCCGGCCGGCCAGGCCGTAGTGGTCGGGGTGGATGTGGGTGACGAGCACGCCCTTGACGTCGGTGATCGCGTATCCGGCCACGCGCAGGCCGGCGCAGAGGGCCTCGTACGCCTCGTCGGTGTCCCAGCCGGCGTCCACGATCGCGACGCCGTCCGGCAGCTCCAGGGCGTAGACCAGGACGTACCGCAGGGGGTTGACGGGGATCGGCACGGGGATGGACCACAGCCCCGGCCGCACCCGCTCCACGTCGGGGATCGCCCCGCCCGTCCACGCCTCCCGCTGCGCCCGGCTGGCAGGGGTCACCACGAATTTCGTCATGAGCTGGATTCTGCCCGAACGAGGTTCTGGATCCGAATCATGTTCTACTGGGACCATGAAGCCGAGCCGCGAGATCTCGGGCGATGGCCGCTTCGTCCGGCAGCCCAACCACTTCACCGGCCGCCTCGGCCCCCCGGAGCCGGGCCGCTACCGCCTCTACGCCTCCTACGCCTGCCCGTGGGCGCACCGGGTGCTGATCGTCAGGCGGCTGCTGGGCCTGGAGGACCTGCTGGACGTCACGATCGTCGACCCGATCAGGGACGAGAAGGGCTGGCGCGTCCCCGGCGGGGACCCCGAATACCTGTCGGAGCTCTACCACGCCACCGACCCCGGCTACACCGGCCGCTACACCGTCCCCTGCATCTGGGACACCCACGAGAAACGCCTGGTCACCAACGACTTCCCCCAGATCACCCTGGACCTGGAGATGTCGTGGGGCACCTCGCCCGACCTCTATCCCGAGCGGCTGCGCCCCGACATCGACATCATGAACGACCGCCTCTACCACGGGCTCAACAACGCGGTCTACGAGGCGGGCTTCGCCCGGGACCAGCAGGCGTACGAGGAGGCCGTGGCGCGGGTCTTCACCACGCTCGACCACCTGGAGGTGCGCCTGGCCGAGTCCGCCTACCTCTTCGACACGCTCACCGAGAGCGACGTGCGGCTCTACGCCACACTCGCCAGGTTCGACACCGTCTACTACCCGCACTTCAAGTGCATGGTGCGGCGGCTGACCGATTATCCGGCGCTGTGGGCCTACGCCCGCCGCCTCCACGCCATCCCGGCCTTCGGCGAGACCACCGACTTCGACCACATCAAGCGCCACTACTTCATGACGCAGACCGGGATCAATCCGAGCCGGATCGTACCGGTGGGGCCGGAGCTGGACTGGAGCGTGTGAGCACCGGCAGCCGCACGTACAGCAGCGCCGAGACCAGGGTGACCGCGGCGGCCACGGTCCAGGCGGCGGCGAGACCCGCCTGGGCGGCCAGCGCGCCGAGCGTGAGGTTGGCCGCGACCCCGCCGGACTGCAGGGACAGCGAGGAGATCGAGGTCAGGGTGGTGCGCTCGGCCGCGGTGACCGCGTTGTGCGTCAGCTCCAGCGACAGCACGGAGGTCACCGCGAGCCCGGCGAACAGCACGACGTAGGCCGCCGCGGCGCTCACCAGGCCGGCGGTCCCGCCGAGGTCCGACGTGGCGGCCAGGGTGGCGACCGAGAGCCCGCACACCACAGCGCCCGCGATCGCGCCCCTGGCCGAGCTCCCCGCCAGGCGGGCCGCGCGGGGCGCGAGCGCGCTGCCCGCCGCGCTGCCCGCGAAGCCGAGCGCGGCGACGACGGCGTAGGCGAAGCTGCCCTGCTCCGCCGAGCCGGCCAGCTCGGCCAGCCGGCCGGGCGTCAGCAGCTCGATGGCGGTGAGCATGACGCCGGAGCACACCGCGGCCAGCATGAGCCGGCGCAGCAGCGCGCGCCCCGCCGCCATCCGCAGCCCGCCGGCGATCGTGGCGGGCACCCCGCGCAGCACGCCGGCCGGCGACATCCGCTCGCGGGGCGGCTCGGGCAGCGCCACGAGGACCACGGCCAGCAGCAGCGCCGCCGCCACGGCGGCCACCAGGCTCGGCGCGGCCAGCGGGAACATCAGCCCAGGCGGCACCACCGCCGGCAGGACGCCGCCGGCCAGCACGCCGACGCAGAGGGCCGCGGACTCCATGGCGCCGCCCCTCGCCAGGCCCGGCTTGAGGTCGGCGTCGTGGCCCTCGATCCGGTGCAGGGTGTCGACGTACCAGGAGGTGGACGGGCCGCTCGACAGCGCCCGCGCCACGCCCTTGAGCACGCCGACGGCCAGGAACGCCCACAGCGTCGTGGCCACGCTCATCAGCGCGAGGCCCGCCGTGAGGAACGCGGCCGAGGCGGCCAGCACCATGCGCCGCCCGATCACGTCGGCCAGCCCTCCGGTGGGCAGCTCCAGGCTCGCGGTGACGACGGAGAACACGGTCACCGTCAGGCCTATCTCGGCCAGCCCGAGCCCCCGCTCGGTCATGAGCAGGACCTGGGAGGACATCATCAGGCCGAGCGGCAGCCAGGTCAGGAAACAGACGAGCAGGTAGCGGCGTAAGGCCGAGCGTGCGGTCATGACTCCTCCTGTCCGGGGCTGCGGGGGACGCCGCCGTACCAGACCTGCACCTGCCTGGCGTCGGGATCATCGGCGTGGCGGTCGGCGAGCTCGCGCAGCAGCGCCTCGGCGCGGTCGGCGAACTCGCGGAGCGCGGCGGGGGGCAGCGTGAGGATGTGGTCGCTCATGCCGGAGACGTCCACCCATTCCCGCGGCCAGTCCGCGAGGTCGAACTCCCCCAGCATCCGGCCGACCGTCTCGGCCTGGCGCAGGTGCATGATCCGGACCGCCTCGCGGCCCTCGGGCGTGGCGCTCATCTCGGCCGCGTCCCACGAGGTGTAGACGTGACGGGCGCGCCAGCGCCGCTCGCGGCCGTCGCGCCGCTCGTCGTCCTCCTCGACGAAGCCGAACTTGAACAGCTCGCGCAGGTGGTAGCTGGTCGAGCCGGAGCTCTCGCCCACCTTGCGGGCCAGCTCGCTGGCGGTGGCCGGGCCGTCGCTGCGCAGCAGGCCGAGCAGGCGCACCCGCAGCGGGTGGGCGACGGCCCTGAGCACCCGCGGGTCACTGATCCTGTACTGCTCCTCCATACCGACCACGGTAAACCGCAAAGACAATTTTGCAAAGTGAATTTTGCGATTTGCTCCCCTCGTAGACTTGGGAGCGTGCTCGACGACATCTGGGTGGACGACGCCGTCCACGAGCTCCGGCCCGACTTCGCCGTCCTGGTCATGACCGCGCACGGGCTGGTCAACGGCCCCACGGACGACCGCTCCCGCGCCTGGCTGGCGGCGGCGGCCGAGGCGGAGGCGCAGCCCGCGAAGATCGACGCCTGGAAGGACGCCTACCGCGCGTTCGGCGCCAAGCCGCAGCGCACCCGGCCCTCGGTCGACGCGCTCACCCGGCGCATGCCGCTGCCGGAGATCAACCGGGCGGTCGACGCCTACAACGCGATCAGCGTCAAGCACGCGCTGCCGATCGGCGGCGAGGACCTCGACCGCTACTCCGGCCCGGCGCGGCTGGTGCGCGCGGCCGGCGACGAGCCCTCGGAGGAGGCGCTCGGCACGCCGGAGCCGGGCGAGGTGATCTGGCGCGACGACCTCGGCGTCACCTGCCGCAGGTGGAACTGGCGCCAGGTGGCCCGCACCCGGCTCACCGAGGAGACGGTCAACGCCATCTTCCTGCTGGAGCGGCTGGAGCCGATGACGCTGGAGGAGCTGAAGGAGGCCGGCGAGGAGCTGGCCGATCTGCTGGCGGAGCTGTCGCCGGGTGTCCGGATCGCCACAAGACTGTTGTCCGCGCGGAACTAAACCTGCCGCCCCGGTGTTGATATCAAACAGTAACAATCCCCAGTGCCACCCGGATTGGCAAGGGGGGGCGTGACCTCTTTGCGCGGTCCTGAGAGGATCGTTCGGGGCGGCGCGCGCTCTTCGGCACGTGCTGCCAGTCCGGGCGAGTAGCCTTGGACAGGTTCTCTAACATCAACGCCGATCTGCGGAAGAGGGCGATTTCCGCCGTGTCGTCTGAGTCGTCGCGGACAAACCCGCTGGCAAGCTTCGGTCAGAACGAGTGGCTTGTCGACGAGCTGTACCAGAAGTACCTCCAGGACCCCGAGTCGGTAGACAAGGCCTGGTGGAACTTCTTCGCTGACTACAACCCTGATTACGGGCCGGGCCGAACCCCGGTCAGGGAGGCGGCGAACGGCACTACGACCGCGCCCGCCCCCGCACCTGCCAAAAAGACGGTGACGGCTCCGGCCGCGGCTCCAGCCGCGGCGGAGAAGCCGAAGCAGCCCGCCACCCCCGTGCCCAAGGACGCCGAGGAGGTCAGGCTGCGCGGCGCCGCGGCCCGCACCGCGGCCAACATGGACCTGTCGCTGTCGGTCCCGACGGCGACCAGCGTGCGCGCCATCCCGGCGAAGCTGCTCATCGACAACCGCATCGTGATCAACAATCACCTCAAGCGGGGCCGCGGCGGCAAGGTCTCCTTCACGCACCTGATCGGTTTCGCGATCGTCAAGGCGCTGCGGGCCATGCCGGAGATGAACTACTCCTACGCGGAGGTCGACGGCAAGCCGACGCTGATCAAGCCGGAGCACGTCGGCTTCGGCCTGGCGATCGACGTCCAGAAGAGCAACGGCGACCGCCAGCTCCTCGTGCCCTCCATCAAGGGCGCGGAGGAGATGGACTTCCGGCAGTTCTGGATGGCCTACGAGGACGTCGTCCGCAAGGCGCGCGCCGGCAAGCTCGGCGTCGACGACTTCGCCGGCACCACGATCTCGCTGACCAACCCCGGCACGATCGGCACGGTCCACTCCGTCCCGCGCCTGATGCCCGGCCAGGGCACCATCATCGGCGTGGGCGCGATGGAATACCCGGCCGAATACCAGGGCGCCTCCCCCGAGACCCTGTCGCGCCTGGCCGTCTCCAAGGTCATGACGCTGACCAGCACCTACGACCACCGGATCATCCAGGGCGCCCAGTCGGGCGACTTCCTGCGCCAGATCCACCGGCTGCTGCTCGGCGAGGACGGCTTCTACGACGAGATCTTCGAGGCGCTGCGCATCCCGTACGAGCCGGTGCGCTGGGTCCAGGACATCTCGGCCACCCACGACGACGACGTGGCCAAGTCCGCCCGGGTGATCGAGCTGATCCACGCCTACCGCGTGCGCGGCCACCTCATGGCCGAGACCGACCCGCTCGAATACAAGCAGCGCAAGCATCCCGACCTCGACATCCAGTCGCACGGCCTGACGCTGTGGGACCTGGAGCGGGAGTTCGCCACCGGCGGCTTCGGCGGCAAGCCGCTGATGAAGCTGCGCGACATCCTCGGCGTGCTGCGCGACTCCTACTGCCGCACCGTCGGCATCGAGTACATGCACATCCAGAACCCCGAGGAGCGGGCCTGGATCCAGGCGCGGGTGGAGAAGCCGCACAAGTCGCCGGAGCGCGACGAGCAGCTCAACATCCTGTCGCGGCTCAACACCGCCGAGGCGTTCGAGACGTTCCTGCAGACGAAGTTCGTCGGCCAGAAGCGCTTCTCGCTGGAGGGCGGCGAGTCCCTGATCCCGCTGCTCGACTCGGTGATCAGCGACGCCGCCGACGAGGACCTCGACGAGGTCGTCATCGGCATGGCCCACCGCGGCCGGCTCAACGTGCTGGCCAACATCGTGGGCAAGTCCTACGCCCAGATCTTCGGCGAGTTCGAGGGCAACATCGACCCGCGCACCGCGCACGGGTCGGGCGACGTGAAATACCACCTGGGCGCCACCGGCACGTTCACCGCGCCGAGCGGCAAGACCATCACGGCGTCCGTGGTGGCCAACCCCTCCCACCTGGAGGCGGTCAACCCGGTCCTGGAGGGCGTCGTACGCGCCAAGCAGGACCTCATCGAGCGCGGCGAGGAGGGCTTCACCGTCCTGCCCGTGCTCGTCCACGGCGACGCGGCCTTCGCCGGCCAGGGCGTCGTGGCCGAGACGCTCAACCTGTCGCAGCTGCGCGGCTACCGCACCGGCGGCACCGTGCACGTGGTGGTCAACAACCAGGTCGGCTTCACGACCTCGCCGGCCTCGTCCCGCTCGTCGGTCTACGCCACCGACGTGGCGCGGATGATCCAGGCCCCGATCTTCCACGTCAACGGCGACGACCCCGAGGCCGTGGTCCGCGTCGGACAGCTCGCCTACGAATACCGGCGGGCGTTCCGCAAGGACGTCGTCATCGACCTCATCTGCTACCGCCGCCGCGGTCACAACGAGGGCGACAACCCGGCGTTCACCCAGCCGCTGATGTACGACCTCATCGACGCCAAGCGCTCGACCCGCAAGCTCTACACCGAGGCCCTGATCGGCCGCGGCGACATCACGGTCGAAGAGGCCGAGTCGGCGCTGCGCGACTACCAGGCCAAGCTGGAGCAGGCGTTCACCGAGGTCCGCGAGGCGGCGAAGAAGCCGCAGGAGGCGGCCGCGATGCGGGTGCCGCCGACCGAGGTCGTCAAGTGGTCGCACGACGACACGCCGACGGCGATCACCCACGAGACGCTCAAGCGCATCGTCGACACCCAGCTCAACCTCCCCGACGGCTTCACGCCGCACCCGCGCCTGGCGCCGGTGCTGCAGCGCCGCGGCCAGATGGTCGAGCAGGACGCGATCGACTGGGCGATGGGCGAGACGCTGGCCTTCGGCTCGCTGCTGCTCGACGGCCACCCGGTCCGCCTGGTCGGCCAGGACTCCCGGCGCGGCACGTTCACGCAGCGGCACGCGGTGCTGGTCGACCGGATGACCGGCGCCGACCACACGCCGCTGAAGAGCTTCAACCAGGGCACCACGAAGTTCTACGTCTACGACTCGCTGCTCAGCGAGTTCGCGGCGCTCGGCTTCGAGTACGGCTACAGCGTCGTACGTCCCGACGCCCTGGTGTGCTGGGAGGCGCAGTTCGGCGACTTCGTCAACGGCGCACAGACGATCATCGACGAGTTCATCTCGTCCGGTGAGCAGAAGTGGGGCCAGAAGTCCTCGGTCACGCTGCTGCTGCCGCACGGCTACGAGGGCCAGGGCCCCGACCACTCCTCGGCCCGCATCGAGCGGTTCCTGCAGGTCTGCGCGCTGGACAACATGACCGTCGCGCAGCCCACCACCCCGGCCAACTACTTCCACCTGCTGCGCTGGCAGGTGGAGTCGCAGCGGCGCAAGCCGCTGGTGGTCTTCACGCCGAAGTGGCTGCTGCGCCACAAGGCGGCCACGTCCAAGGCGTCCGACTTCACCTCGGGCACCTTCCAGCCGGTGCTCGGCGACACGACGGTGGACCCGGCGAAGGTCACCCGCGTGGTGATGTGCTCCGGCAAGCTCTACTACGAGCTGCTGGCCGAGCGCGGCAAGCTGGGCCGCGAGGACGTGGCGCTGGTCCGGCTGGAGCGCCTCTACCCGTTCCCGGGTGAGGAGCTGGCGGCCGAGCTGGGCCGCTACGGCCAGGTCGAGCTGGTCTGGGCGCAGGACGAGCCGGTCAACATGGGTCCGTGGCCCTACCTCACGCTCAAGCTGGCCGAGGACCCGCAGGCGCTGGGCGGCCGGCCGGTGCGCCGGGTCTCGCGCACGCCCAACAGCTCGCCGGCCTCGGGCTCGCACAACGCGCACGACACGGAGCTGGAGGAGATCCTGCGCCAGGTCTTCGCCTGATCCGGGTTTCTCCACGGATGCCGGTGGCCCTTCCGGGGCCACCGGCATCCGCCGTTTCCGGGTCCGTGCTGGCCAGGGGCTAGAGTTCGGGCGAGACGCAGTGAGCGGACGGATGACGGGATGGAGAGCGATGTACTTCACCGACCGGGGGATCGAGGAGCTGGTCGAGCGCCGGGGCGAGGAGGAGGTCAGCCTGCTGTGGCTGGGTGAGCGGCTGCGCGAGTTCGTGGACCTCAACCCCGAGTTCGAGACCCCGGTGGAGCGGCTGGCCACGTGGCTGGCCCGGCTGGACGACGAGGACGACGAATAGCCGCCGCCCGCACAAAACGCGATACATCTTGAGTTTCCGCCGATCGCGACATATCGTGTTCTCATACGAGGTGTTGCCAGAAGGGCGGAAGCATGCAGCAGTGGACCGTCGAAGCGCCGGAGCAGCTGACCTTCGGCGCCGTGGAATCGCTCGACGTGCGCATCGTCGCCGGCCGGCTGGCGGTGCTCGCCAGTGAGGGCCCGCCGACACTGGAGGTGGCCGAGATCGACTCGGCCTCGCCGCTCATCGTGACCTACGACGAGGACACGCGCTCGCTCACCGTCGCCTACAAGGACCTCACCTGGGACGGCCTGCTCGGCTGGCTGCGCCGCGACCGGCGCAGGACCGTGCTGTCCATCGCCGTCCCCAAGTCGTGCCGGGTGAGCGCGGGCGTGGTGTCGGCGCCCGCCGTCGTGGCCGGCTTCGAGCGCTCCACGCGCGTCAAGGGCGTCTCGGCCGAGATCGTGCTCGACGGGGTGAGCGGCGAGGTCACCGCCAACACCGTCTCCGGGCCGGTCGAGAGCCGGGCGATGGAGGGCGACCTGTCGTTCAACAGCGTCTCGGGCGACCTGACGGTGGCCGACGGCACGCCGCGCCGGCTCAGGGCCAACACCGTCTCCGGCCGCATCACCGCCGACCTGGCGCTGCGACCCACCGGACATGTGACGTTCACCAGCGTCTCCGGTGACATCCTGGTCAGGCTGCCGGACAACGTGGACGCGGACGTCACCCTCCGCTCCACCTCCGGGCGGCTGGTCAGCACGTTCGACGAACTGTCCGACTCGAGCGGGCCCGGCATGAAGACCATGTCGGGGCGGCTCGGCGGCGGCATGGCCTCGGTGTCGGCGACCACGGTCTCCGGCGAGGTCGCACTTCTCAAGGGGGAGAAGGAATGAGCCCTGTCTTCGGTCACGGCCGGCTCCGGCTGTACCTGCTCAAGCTGCTGGAGGAGAGCCCGCGGCACGGCTACGAGGTGATCCGGCTGCTCCAGGACCGCTTCCTCGGCGTCTACTCGCCCTCCCCCGGCACGATCTACCCCCGTCTGGCCCGGCTGGAGGAGGAGGGCCTGGTCACCCACGAGGTGGCCGACGGCAAGAAGGTCTTCTCGATCACCGACAAGGGCCGCGAGGAGCTCAACGCCCGCCTCGACGAGCTCGACGACCTGGAGGAGGAGATCTCCGCCTCCGTGCGCGACATCGCCCGCGAGGTCAAGGAGGACGTGCGCGAGACGGTCAAGTCCCTGCGCGACGAGCTGACCCGGATGGCGAAGGACGTGCGCACCGGCGGCCGCGAGGACCCGGTCGGCTTCGGCCGGCGGCAGAAGGAGGAGTTCCAGCGGCTGCGGGACGAGCAGTGGCGGCAGTGGCAGGACCACGCCCACCAGTGGCAGGGCGAGAGCGAGCGGCTGACCAGGGAGTGGCGCCGGATGTGGACCGAGATCTGGGGCACGCTCGGCGGCGCGCCGCCGTCCCGCGCCGATCTCGACGCCGAGCTGGGCGAGCTGCTGGCCGACTTCGTGGCGCAGGCGCGCAGGGAGGCCTCCGACGCCCGGCTGACCGCCGAGAAGCTGCACGACCTGCGGACGGCGCTGGACGACGCCTCCCGCCGGATCCGCGACATCCTCGAACGCTGACCCCGGTTACGCGGCGGCGCGGGCGGCCCTGCGGGCGCGGTAGGCGATCGGCATGTACCTCAGCCGTTCCGGCAACCGCGGCGTCAGCGCCGCGACCGCCTGCCCGACGCGCCGCAGCCGCCGCTCGTCCCGGATCGTCCAGCGCAGGCCGAGCTTGTCCCGCACGGCGGGCGGCAGAGTGCCGACCGTGACGAAGTGGTTGAACTCGCCCGCGCCCGCTCCCACCGGCGTCCACAGCCGGCGCAGCGGTGCGGGCAGTCCCGGTGGCGCGGGCGTCCCCCGCATGACCGACAGCACGTCCAGCGCGGTCGGATGCGGCTCCAGCCGCTCGGCCACCATGCGGTCGAAGTAGCGCCAGTAGTCGTCCAGGTCCGCGGGCAGCTCCCGCTCCGGCACCCGCAGCATGCGTCCGAGCTGCTGCGACTCCACGTAGAGCCGGCGCTGCTCGGCGCCGGTGAGCGGGGTGCCGAAGTGGCGGTTGAGCGCGACGAACCGTTCGAACAGCGTCAGGTGCACCCAGGCCCACGCCTCGGCGTTCAGCGCGTGGTAGGGCCGGCCGCGCTCGTCCACGCCCCTGATCGTGCGGTGGATCTCCCTGAGCCGCCGCCCCTCCGCGGGGCCGGCCTCGCCGCCGTACACCCAGGTCTGTACGGACTCCAGCGTGCGGTTGAGCCGCCCCCACGGATCCGACTTGTACGTCGAGTGCTCGGCGACCGCCGCCCCCACCGCCGGATGCATGGTCTGCAGGACCAGGGCGCTGCCGGCCACCAGCAGGTTGCGATATTCGCCCGCGGTTTCCCAGTGCATCGAACCCGGGCCGAAGGGCTCCACGTCCATGATCGGGCCTCCCGGTGATACAACTCTCTTTCCTTTGTATCACCGGGCGCCCAAAAAGTAACCCGTTACTTATCAGGCGGTGAAGACGATCTTCCCGAACAGCTCGCCCTCCGCCATGGCGGCGAAGCCGTCGCGCGCCTCGGCCAGCGGCAGCGTCCGGTCGATCTCCGGCCGCACGCCCGTCTGCTCCAGGAACACCGCCAGCCGCTGAAGCTGCTCGCGCGTCCCCATCGTCGAGCCGACCACCGAGAGCTGCAGGAAGAACACCCGGTTGAGGTCGGCCGGCGGCACGGCCCCGCTGGTGGCGCCGCTGACCACGATGCGCCCGCCCGGCTTGAGCGACTTGAGCGAATGGTCCCAGGTGGCCTGGCCGACGGTCTCCATGACCGCGTCCACCCGCTCGGGCAGCCGCGCGCCGCTCTCGAAGACCTGGTCGGCGCCCAGCCGCAGGGCCCGCTCGCGCTTGTCCGCCGAACGGCTGGTCGCCCAGACCCGGAAGCCGCCCGCCCGGCCGAGCACGATCAGCGCGGTGGCCACCCCGCCGCCCGCGCCCTGCACCAGGACCGTCGAGCCCGGCTGGAGCCCGGACTTGTCGAACAGCATCCGGTAGGCGGTCAGCCAGGCCGTCGGCAGGCACGCGGCCTCCTCGAAGCTGAGCGCGGCCGGCTTGGGCACCAGGTTGCGGCGTGGCACGGCCACCCGCTCGGCGAACGTGCCGTCGTGCACCTCCGACAGCAGCGAGCGCCGCGGGTCCAGCGTCTCGTCCGGGCCGGAGCCGATCACCGCGTGCACGATGACGTCGTTGCCGTCCTCGTCCACGCCGGCAGCGTCGCAGCCGAGCACGATCGGCAGCCGGTCCTGGCGGATGCCGACGCCCTTGAGCGTCCAGAGGTCGTGGTGGTTGAGCGCGGCCGCCCGTACCGAGACGGTCGTCCAGCCGTCCGGCGTCTTCGGCTCAGGGTGCTCCCCCAGCGTCAGGCCGGCGAGCGGGTTGTCGGGGTCGGTCTGTGTGGCGGTAACGGCGAACATGGCCGCACCCTACAGAACCGGCCGCGGCTAGTCCTTGAAGGTCACCCTGATCCCGCGCAGCGCCTGCTCACGGTAGGCGTCCGGGCCCGTCACCGCGATCTGCACGCCGCCGCGGCACACGGCGCGCGCGGGCCGGCCGCGCCCGCTGATCACGTACGGCACCGGATCCGTCTTCCCGCAATGGGGCGCCGGCACGAGCGCGACCATCGCCCGCCCGCCGCCGCCGAACCAGAGCTGCGGCCCGACGGGATTGCCCCGGGCCTTCTCCCCCGGCCGGGCCAGCCGGACCGGGCCGCCGCCCGACAGCACCAGGTAGCCGTCCTCGGTCTCCTCGCCGCGCAGCCGCCTGGCCACGGCGAGCCGCTGCTCGAACGTCAGGCCCTCCCCCGTGTCGTACAGGGCGAGGCGCCAGTTGCCGAAGGCGAACAGCAGCACCTGGCCCCGCCCGCCGCTGCCCGCCTGCTGGGGCCACAGGGTGACGTTCGGGGCGTACTCGCGGATGGGCTCGCCGCCCTGGGTGATCTCGATCTCCCCGTTGTACGGCGCCGTCACCTGCCGGTAGATCCCGTCGACCCACAGCCCTTGGAACGGCCGCACCCCCATGCCTGCCAGGCCCAGCTCGGCGGGATAGCGCACGCTCGCCCGCCGCCCGTCGGGGAACACCACGTCGATGACCGCCTCGCCGCCCTTCGTCACCGGCGTGACCCGCAGCACGTTGGGCGGGCTGTCGATCCTGGTCAGCGACCTGATCGGCTCGGGGGCGGGCGGCGGCGCGGCGGGCGGCGGCCGGCGGCTCGCGATCAGGCCGATCACCGGCACCAGCACGGCCACCAGCAGCACCGCCAGGCCGAGCCTGCGGCGGCGCCCGCTCTGTCCCGCTTCGATGACGTCTAACCGGTCGGCCACCGGCGTTCCTCGTGAAGTAGTGCGGCTTGCGCCCTCGCTCCCAGTTCAAGGGAGCGGCCGCCCACGACGCAAGCGGCGGGCTGGTCACGAATTCACAACCGGTCACCAGGAGGCGAGGTTGACCTTGCCGTCCGGCGAGACGAGCCGGACCCGCTGCCCCACCAGCTCCCGCGACTCGGCCTCCGCCAGCAGCCCCGGCTCCTCCACCACGGCGTGCGCCCGCCCGCCGCCGGGCAGGTCCACCACGAGGATGCCGCGTTCGGCCGCGCCGTCCCTGCCGTGCGCGACGGTGTAGCCGGCGACCGTCGCCTCGCCCTCATGGACGTCCATGATGGGCACGCCCGTGGCCGTGAACACCGGCGCGGGGCTGCCCAGCCGGCCGCCGGGCTCGCTGGACCACACCGCGTACGTGTGCTTGGTCAGGTGCATCCCCACCCCGGTCACCAGCCCGTGCCCCGCCTGGGCGCGCAGCAGCCCGGCCATGGTCGCCGTCGAGTGGAGGACGTAGTCGCTGGCCGGGCCGCCCGCGTACGGCAGCCCTCCGGTGACGGTCAGCCCGCGCCGGTCGAGGGGGTCGAGCCCGATCGCGTCGCACGCCTGCCGCAGCGCGATGGCGAAGCAGCTGTAGACGTCGAGCGCGTCCATGTCGGCGAGGCCGAGCCCGGCCCGCGCGAAGGCGGCGGCGGCCACGCGCGGGATCGCCTCCGAAGAGCCGAGCGCGGGCCGCGCCGCCACCTCCCAGGTGTCCTCGCCGTACGCCCACCCGCGCAGGTAGACCCGCCGGTCCTGCGGCACGCCCAGCCGGTCGGCCAGCCCGGTGCTCGCGAGCACGACGGCCGCCGCCTGGTCCACCTCCAGCACGGCCACGGTGTCCCTGGTGTACGGCCAGCCGACGAAGCGGCTGCCGGTCACCAGCTCGTCGGGGCCACGCGGGGTGCGCCGCCAGGCGTACGGGTTGGCGGCGGCCACCTCGGTCATCGGCGCCAGCAGCCGCCCGCGCTCGCGCATCTCCTCCTCGACGGAGATCCCGAGCGCCGCCCGCCGGGCCGTCTCCATGATCGGGTACGTGTGCACCGGCAGCACCAGCCCGTGCGCCAGCTCGGCCGGGCTCGGGGGCCGCTCCCAGCCGTACGGGGGTTTGGGGTCGGCCGGATGGCTCCACGGCGTCCGCTCGCCCGCCCGCCGGTAGGCCCGCCGCGTGGCCAGCGCCTCGGCCCCGGTCACCAGCGCGCAGGTGAACTCCCCCGCCGCGATCCCGGCCGCCGCCGTGCCGATCAGCGTCTGCGGCGCCGTGCCGCTGACCTTCGAGTACGCCCGGTGCCGCGGCGCCGCCCCCAGCCGCTCGGCCAGCCGCCCGACGGGCGAGTCGTACTGCCAGGAGTCGGTGTGCACGATCTGGATGGACTCCAGCCGCTCGACCGGCAGCCGCGCGTCGTCGGCCGCGGCCCGCGCGACCTCCTCCCAGAGATCGAGCGGTTCGGGGCCGGGCTGCTCGCGCACGGTGTGTTGCGCGATGCCGATGAGACAGGGGGTGCGCGAGTCCATGCCCCCATCCAACCAGAACAAAATTCGGTTGGTAAGTGGTGACTTTTATGAATGCAGTCGGCACCGTTACCAGAAAGCGCAGAAACCGCCGCTGACCTGCGGAAATGCTTTCTCGTCATACATGCGATCCCGCTATCTCACCTCTTCTTTCCGTCGAATACTCACGACCCGCCGAGACCCTTCAATACCGTTTCCAGCGTTTTCCTGGCCCACCGGGGCCGCAGCGCCCCGCCCTGGGCCGCCGAGAACCGGAAGGAGCTCCATGCATTCCCGAGCAAGGCGCCTCGCGACCACCCTGACAGCCGCCGGGCTGGCAGCGGGGAGCCTCAGCAGCGCGGCCGGCGCGACGGCACCCTCGAACGTCGTCGCCAGGAACGTCACCACCCCCGCCGAGCAGGCGGTCCTGTTCTGGACGCCGGACCGCCTCAGACAGGTCACCGGCTCCGCGCCGCCCGACGGCAGACGCGTCACCCTGCCCCGCACGGTCGGACGCGTGTTCTTCACGCTGCCCCGCACCGACCCGCGCGACCCACGCAACTGGCGCTCCTGCTCGGCCACCTCGGTGCGGAGCAAACACCGCGACCTCGTGGCGACCTCCGCCCACTGCGTGTACGACACCAGGCGCAACGCCTTCCACGACAACTGGGTGTTCATGCCCTCCTACCAGAACGGGAAGAACCCCCCGTACGGCGTCTACGCCGCCAGGACCTTCAACGCGCACGAGGGCTTCGCGGTGACGGAGGACTACGACTACGACTACGCGTTCGTCAACGTCCACAACGGCGTGAAGGTCTCGTGGCAGAAGACCGGCAGGTCCTGGCGCGGGCAGGTCAGGAACGCCGGCCGGCTCGGCGACAACGTCGGCGGCCAGGGCTTCACCTGGAACCGGAGCGCCAAGCTGGACGTGTTCGCCTTCGGCTACCCGGCGGGCGGCCCCGCCATGAAGCACTGCTCCGGCAGGACCCGGCCGATGCCGGAGGCCAAGAAGTACAACGCGCAGGAGCACATCGGCCTCGCGTGCTCCTTCACCGCCGGCGGCGGGCCCTTCCTCTCCGGCTACAAGAGCGCCTCGCGCACCGGCTACCTGGTCGGCGTGGGCAGCGTGGCGTGGGACACCGACGGCGACGGCCGTGACGACCGCATCTCGTCGCCGTACTTCAACGGTGAGACGTACAAGATCTACAAGGCCGCGGCGAACAGGTGGACCGGCAACATACCGTGACCGTCCCGCCGCTGAGAGACCCCGGCTCCCGCAGGGATCCGGGGTCTCCTCGATCTCATTCCGCGTGACTCCCGCCACCTGATCACGACGAAATGCCAGCGCGTTCCGATCCGCGCACCATGATCACGATCATGGCTCTGACCTGGGCGAACGCCGAAAGACTTTTGATCGTTCCGACGTATCGAAGTGGCGGCCTGACGGCATCCTTATAGTTCACGTTGGAACCTGGATCAGGTAACGAATCCCTATCCGGGCTGCAATACCCTCCACTCATCTGGAAAAATCGCCCCTTACGACCCCAAGAAAGGCATTTTCATGATCTCCCGGGCCCGGCAGCTGCTGGCCGCCGCGCTGAGCGGCGCGCTGCTGATGCTGCCTGCCCACACGGGGATCGCCGCCGCGCAGACAGCGCAGACCGCGCAGGCCGGTAAGGCCACCGCCGCGGCCGGCAAGGTGCAGAGCATCGCCCTCGCCAAGACCGCCGCGGACGTCAAGCGGGTCGCCGACTACTGGAAGCCCGAGAAGTTCAAGCACACCGACAGCTTCAGCCCGGCCACGCCCGGCGCCGCCGTCGTGCCGAAGTCCACGTCCACGTCCGCGGGCGGCGCCGCCGGCCCGGCCGCACGCACCGCCGCGAGCAAAGCGAGCGCCACGAGCACCGGCAAGCTCGGCGCCGGCCGCCTCGCCGCGCCCGCGCTGCCGCGCAAGGGCGCCCAGGTCGGCAGCACGATGGGCAAGGTCTTCTTCCGCTTCGGCGACAAGGAGTACTGGTGCTCGGCCAGCGCGGTCACGGCCAGGAACCGCAGCGTGGTCGCCACCGCCGGGCACTGCGCCTACGACCCGCGGCAGGGCAAGGTCGCCGACTACTGGATCTTCGTCCCCAACCCGGGCCTCGGCGGCGAGCAGCCGATGGGCATCTACGTGGCCTCGTCCATCAGCCTGCACGAGGACTGGATCGGCAGGGGCGACTACGACTACGACTACGCCTTCGTCACCGTCCACCGCGGCTTCGCCTGGGTGAACAAGAACGGCCAGTACATCATGCAGGACGTCGGCCGGCTCCAGGACAACGTGGGCGGCCTCGGCCTGGAGCTCAACAGGAAGCCGGGCACCTACACGGCCGCGGCCTTCGGCTACCCGGCCGGGGCGCAGCCCGACGGCAACCGCCTGTACGACGGCAAGACGCTGCGGATGTGCCGCGAGGGCCGGACGAGCTGGAACAAGCCCGCCCCGCCGCTCGACCTGCAGAAGGGCGTGCAGCTCCCGGAGTGCGACTTCAGCGCGGGCACCAGCGGCGGCCCCTGGGTGATCGGCTACGACCCGGACCGCAAGATCGGCAGCCTGGCCGGCGTCAACAGCCTGAACTGGGACCGCAACGGCGACAAGCGCTACGACGCGATCTCCTCGCCCTACTTCGACACGGTCGCGGGCACGGTCTACCAGCGCGCGGCGGCGCAGAGCACGCCCGCGAAAATCGCCTGACGAGACACCTTTCCAGCAAATGTGACCCAAGTCATATGCAACCGGTCGGTCACTGCGTGCGATCAGCCGATCTCCGGATCTCGGGAAGGTCGCGGCGACCACTGGAACGTTGACGCGCTCTCCTCACAACTTCCACACCTGTGGTCAGCGTTATAGGTTCCGGGTCGTCCAATTTTGCTGAGTTTCGTCAGGTGCACGAGGCGCCTCATGTCAGCACTACCTGGAGTTATCGTGACCCGAATCCTTCTGCCCGCCGGCGGCGCGATCCTCGCCACCGGCCTGCTCGCGGCCGGCCTGTCCGGCACCGCGCAGGCCGACGGGGGCGTCTCCCACGACCCCATGGCCCGCAGCAACGCCCAAGCCGCCTCGGTCGCCTCCTTCTGGCTCGCCTCGAACGGCGCCGCCCTGCGCGCCGCGAAGCAGTACACCTGGGACTCCAAGGAGGTCAGGAAG
This sequence comes from Nonomuraea sp. AD125B, assembly GCF_041402765.1. Taxonomy (NCBI): domain Bacteria; kingdom Bacillati; phylum Actinomycetota; class Actinomycetes; order Streptosporangiales; family Streptosporangiaceae; genus Nonomuraea; species Nonomuraea sp. AD125B. Next base: position 220,474 of record NZ_JBGLOU010000016.1, read on the forward strand.
GTCGTCTCCAAGGGCGGCTACACCCCTGACGGCCGCCCCGGCACCACGGCGCCGACCGGCTCGGCGAAGTCCGCGGGCAGCGCCCAGAACGTCAACCTGCCCCGCACCGTCGGCAAGGTCTTCTTCGTCGACGGCGACGGCAAGTTCCGCTGGTGCTCGGCCACCTCCGTCCAGTCGAACCAGCGCAACCTGGTCGCCACCGCCGGCCACTGCGTCTACGACACCGACACCAACAAGGCCGTCATGGACAACTGGGTCTTCGTGCCCGGTTACTACCAGGGCAAGGCCCCGTGGGGCATCTACGTCGGCAAGCAGGCCTTCACCCACTACGACTTCGACGTCTATGAGGACTACGACAAGGACTACGCCTTCGTCACCGTCTACAACGGCATCCTCTTCGACGGCGTCAAGCAGGTGAACCGCCGCGACTACGAGCGCTTCACCGGCCCCAAGCGCCGCTGGGGCGGCCACTACTACATCCTGCTGTCGAAGGACGCGGGCCGGCTCGGCGACGTCGTCGGCGGCCAGGGCTTCGCCTGGAACCAGGCGAGCGGCAAGTACGTCCGCACCTTCGGCTACCCGGCCGCGCCGCACCCGGACGGCAGCAAGCCGTACAGCGGCGTCACGCCCAAGCACTGCTACGGGCGGACGACAGGGAAGGCCGTGGGGGCCTCCTGGCTGAAGATCGAGGAGCACATCGGGCTCAAGTGCGCCGTGACGCCCGGCTACGACGGCGGTCCCTGGCTGCTGAACTACAGCAACGCCAAGCGCGGCGGCTACGTCAACGGCGTCACCAGCACCTTCGCCGACCAGGACGGCAACGACCGCATCGACCACATCACCTCGCCGTACTTCGACGGTGAGACGGCCGCGGTCTACAACGCGGCCAAGAACGTCTGGTCCGGCAGGATCGTCGGCCCGAAGGGCGAGCTCTACAAGTAGGCACCACCGAGCCCTGCCAGGGGAACGCGAGGGCCTCCGCCAGTCATGGCGGGGGCCCTCGCGCTGTTTCCTGTGAGTTCCGGACCGCTTCCTGAAGATCACCTGTGAAGATCGGCCGGAATTAGACGGGGGACACCCGATTTCGGTTCCTGTGATCCATGTCACATACTCGCCATGATCATCCGCTAATGGAACTTTCTTCCCGCAAGCCGCAAACCCCATCTACCCTGCAAAAACAGCCGCAACACGGGACGGCCTCTGACAGATAACGACGAGGTAACGGGGGTAACGACGCCTTCCGAATCGTCCAGACCGGGTTTCACCTGCGGAGATCACCGCGCTATGTTCCTTGCAATCCCTTTACTGACGCATGGGCCGCGTGTTGCGACCCACGACAGACCAAGGAGCAGTTCCCTTGAAGCGCATCCTCATCCCCGCCGGTGGCGCCATCCTGGCTACCGGCCTTCTGGCCGCCGGCCTGGCCGGTTCGGCCCAGGCCGACACGGACGTCGCCAAGGACAACATGGCGGCCTCGGCGGCCAACGCCAAGGCGATCGCCCAGTTCTGGGCGGAGAACAACGGTGCTGCCCTCAAGGCCGCCAAGGAGTCCAACGTCTGGGACAAGTCGGACGTGGCCAAGCTCCAGACCAAGGGTGGCTACAGCTCGGACACCAAGCCGGGCTCGACCGCCCCGATCGGCGAAGAGAAGAAGACCACCGCCAAGGTTCAGAACGTGAACCTGCCGAAGACCATCGGCAAGGTCTTCTTCGTCAACGGCAAGGGCGAGAAGAAGTGGTGCTCCGCCACTTCCCTCCAGTCCAAGTACCGCAACCTGGTCGCCACGGCCGGCCACTGCGTCTACGACACCGGCTCCAACAGCGATGTCATGAGCAAGTGGGTCTTCGTGCCGGGCTACTACCAGGGCAAGGCCCCCTGGGGCATCTACGTGGGCAAGACCGCCTACACCCACTACGACTTCGACGTCTACGAGGACTACGACCGCGACTACGCGTTCGTCACCGTCTACAACGGTGTCTCCCTCGGCGGCGGGACCGCGAAGAAGGTCACGAAGTCGCAGTTCGACGCCCACACCGGCATCAAGGACGCCAAGGACGTCGAGATCAGCCGGGACGAGTTCCGCAAGGCGAAGCTCGACCCCACCTCCACCGACTCCTACTGGGTCAAGCGTGGCGAGAAGGCCAAGAAGGTCGGCCCCGACTACCCGGGCGCCGTGGTGGAGAAGGTCGAGACCACCAGCGACAAGTACCGCATCGCGCGGGTCGGCAAGGGCGAGGGCTACAAGTTCGGTGAGCCCATCACCGAGCAGGTCTCCAAGGCCGACTGGGACAAGTACAGGGGTCCCGGCGAGAAGAAGTCGGACAACCGCGGCAACTACACGATCACGCACTACTACGTGCAGTCGTGGGTCCTCCCGGGCTCGGACACCAAGTTCTACAAGACCGAGTTCTACATCATCGAGGGCTTCGCCAAGGACGCCGGCCGCCTCGGCGACAACGTCGGCGGCCAGGGCTTCGCCTGGAACCAGCCGACCGGCAAGTACGTCCGCGTGTTCGGCTACCCGGCCGCTCCTCACCCCGACGGCAACAAGAACTACACCGGCGTCACGCCGAAGTGGTGCTACGGCAAGACCACCAAGAAGCTGGTGGGTTCGGCCGCCAAGAAGATCGAGGAGCACGTGGCGCTCAAGTGCGCCATGACCGAGGGCGCCGACGGTGGTCCGTGGCTGTACAAGTACAGCAACGCCAAGCGTCTCGGCTACGTCAACGGTGTCACCAGCACCTTCAACGACCAGGACGGCAACGGCCGCGTGGACTACATCTCGTCGCCGTACTTCGACGGCGAGACCAACACGGTCTACAAGGCCGCGGCCTCCAACTGGTCCGGCAAGATCGTCTAAGTGACACACCGCGACCGGTCGTGAACCGTTCGTAGCGAAGGGCCCGGCCTCCAGCCGGGCCCTTTCTGCGTTCCGGCCCGAATGTGAAGGGCTTTGGACGCACGCCGGGCCCAGACGGTGCCATCAGAGCACTGTGATCTGCGTCACACTCCTCGCGGAGCGGAGATCTCGGGAGCGTCGGCGCTCCGCGGACCGCCCTCACAACTCCCTTATGTTGATCAGGGCAAATGACCGCAAGGGCCGCTTCCCTCAACTCCTGCGCACGAGCCGTCTAAACATCACAGAACGATTACGCCCGACTTGTCGCCTCTTTTCCTTCCAAAGCGACTACCCGAGCTCAAGATCAACACTGTATGTTCCTGGCTATCCCTTTACTGACGCATGGGACGCAAGAGGCGTTCCACGACAGCGCAAGGAGTTACCTTGAAGCGCATCCTCCTCCCCGCCGGTGGCGCCATCCTGGCCACCGGTCTGCTGGCTGCTGGTCTGGCCGGCACGGCTTCCGCCTCGGGTGTCGTCGACGACGCGCCGCTGACCCCGAACAACAAGGTCGCCGAGACCGTTGACTTCTGGTTCAAGGCGAACGGCGCCGCCCTCCGGGCCGCGTCCGTGTACCGCTACGACTACAAGGAAGTCAACAAGCTCGTCCAGAAGGGCGGCTACACCCCGGACACCAAGCCGGGCTCCACCGCCCCGATTGGCGAGGAGAAGAAGGCCGCCGTCAAGGTCCAGAACGTGAACCTGCCGAAGACCATCGGTAAGGTCTTCTTCGAGGGCCGCGACGGCAAGCTGTACTGGTGCTCCGCCACCTCGATCCAGTCGACCTACCACAACCTGGTCGCCACCGCTGGTCACTGCGTGTACCAGACCGGTGCGAACGGGCACGTTCTCGACAAGTGGGTCTTCGTCCCCGGTTACTACCAGGGCAAGGCTCCGTGGGGCATCTACGTGGGTAAGCAGGCCTTCACCCACTACGACTTCGCCACCTACGAGGACTACGACAAGGACTACGCCTTCGTCACCGTCTACAACGGCATCACGCTGGGTGGCGGCGACGCCAAGAAGGTGACCAAGTCGGAGTTCGACGCGTACCAGGGTCTCAAGGAGGCCAAGGACGTCGAGATCTCCAAGGAGGAGTTCCTCAAGGGCAAGCTCGACCCGACCGCGACGGACTCTTACTGGGTGAAGCCCGGTGAGCGCACCAAGAAGGTCGGCCCGGACTACCCGGGTGCTGTGGTCGAGAAGGTCGAGACCTCCAAGGGTCGCTACCTGGCCGCGAAGATCGGCAAGGGCGAGGGCTACAAGTTCGGCGAGCCCGTCGCCGAGATGGTCTCCGAGGGCGAGTGGCTGCGCTACCGCGGCCCGGGCGAGAAGTTCAAGGACAAGAACGGCAACTACGTTATTGTCCACTACTACGTCCAGTCGTGGGTCCTGCCCGGCAGCGACACCAAGTTCTTCAAGACCGAGTTCTACCTCATCGAGAACTTCGTCAAGGACGCGGGTCGTCTGGGCGACAACGTCGGTGGCCAGGGCTTCGCCTGGAACCAGCCGACCGGCAAGTACGTCCGTACCTTCGGGTACCCGGGTGGCGAGCACCCCGACGGCAACAAGCCCTACACGGGTGTCACGCCGAAGTGGTGCTACGGCAAGACCAGCACCAAGCGGACCGTGGTCGCGGCCATCAAGGCCGAGGAGCTCGTGTCCCTGAAGTGCGCCGTCACCCCCGGCTACAACGGCTCGCCGTGGCTGCTCAAGTACAGCAACGCCAAGCGTCTCGGCTACGTCAACGGTGTCACCACCGCGGTGTTCGGCGACGTGGACGGCAACAACCGCTACGACACGATCTTCTCGTCGTACTTCGACGGCGAGACGGCCGCTGTCTACAAGGCTGCTGCCGCTCTGTGGTCCGGCAAGATGTCCTAATTCAGGACATCCTCTGGAGCTGGGGGTCCAAACCTCAGACCACTGCTTTACCCGAAGGGCTCGGCTTTCGCCGGGCCCTTCGGCCTATCTGGGGACAAATCCGAGAAGGACCCTTACCAGAACGATCATTGATCGATAGGGTCCTTACGCTGTTTCTTGACAACCGCCGTGGAGCCTCCCGTTGAAGCGCCTGCTCATCCCCCTCGCCGCCGCCGGCCTGACCGCCGCCACCTTCGCCTTCCCCGCCAGTGCCGAGCCGCACTGGGCCACCGACCCGCTCGCGCCGAAGCCCGCTGACGCCTACAGCAGCGCGAACTTCTGGCTCGACGCCAACGGCGCCGCCCTGCGCAAGGCCACCCAGTACTACTGGGACTTCAAGAACGTGCCCAAGCTCGTGGGCGCCCAGAGCAAGACCCCCGACGACGGCAAGCCCGGCCTGACCGCACCCACCGGGTCCGTCGCCACCGCCACCAAGGTGAAGAACGTCAACCTGCCGAAGACCATCGGCAAGGTCTTCTTCGTCGACCGCTCCGGCAAGTACCGCTGGTGCTCGGCCACCTCCATCCAGTCGCGCCACCGCAACCTGGTCGTCACCGCCGGCCACTGCGTGTACGAGCGCGGCAAGGACGTCTTCCGCAAGTGGGTCTTCATCCCCGGCTACTACCAGGGCAAGGCCCCCTGGGGCATCTACGTCGGCGCCTACGCCTTCACCGCCTACGACCTCGACACCTATGACGACTACGACGGCGACTACGCCTTCGTGGCCGTCCACAACGGCGTCGAGCTCGGCGCCGAGAAGGAGGTCCCGCTCAGCGAGTACAAGGCGTGGCAGGGCGACAAGTGGATCAAGCCGCGGGAGATCTCCAAGGAGGACTTCCTCAAGTGCCAGCTCAACCTCGGCGAGTGCTGGTCCGAGGGTGAGGACAAGGCCTCCGACCTGGTCGGCCCCGACCACCCGGAGGCGGTCCTGGAGAAGGTCGAGACCACCAAGGCGAAGTACGTCGCCGCCAAGGTCGGCAAGGGCCAGGGCTTCAAGTTCGGCGAGCCGGTCGTCGAGCAGGTGTCCAAGAAGGAGTGGGACGACTACAAGGGCCCGGGTGACAAGGGCACCGGCCCCGACAAGGCCGGCAACTACTCCATCACCCACTACTACACGCAGAAGTGGGTCAAGCCCGGCACGTCCCGCAAGTACTTCGAGGGCCACTACTTCATCGGCGTCGCCAAGGACCTCGGCCGGCTCGGTGACGTCGTCGGCGGCCAGGGCTTCGCCTGGAACCAGCCCATGGGCCAGAACGTCATCGCCTTCGGCTACCCGAGCGCCCCGCACCCCGACGGCGACAGGCCCTACACCGGCCTGACGCCGAAGTACTGCATGGGCAAGACCGCCACGAAGACGTACCAGATCAACACCTTCAAGGTGGAGACCCACCAGGCGCTCAAGTGCTCGATGACGCCGGGCGCCGACGGCGGCCCCTGGCTGATCAAGTACAACAACAAGCGCACCGGTTACGTCAACGGCCTGACGAGCACCTTCGCCGACCAGGACGGCAACAACCGGATCGACTTCATCAGCTCGCCGTACTTCGACGGCGAGGTCGCCGACGTCTACAACCAGGCGAGCCTGGCCGAGACGAAGGCCATCGTGAGCCCGAAGGGCGAACTGCTGCAGTAACCCGGCAGAGCGGCCCGGAGCGTCCCACGTGGACGCTCCGGGCCGTCCGCTTTTCCTCAGACCGCCGCGAGCTGGCGGGTGGCCTCGTGCAACTCAGCCACCGCCCCCTCATGTTTGTACGGCTCCAGCCGCCGCCGCAGGTCCGCGGCGTAGGACCGGGACCGGGCGGACTGCAGCTCACCGGCCAGCGACAGCGCCCTGGAGGCGACCACGCAGGACTGCTCCAGCTCCCCGCACTGGAGCAGCCCGGCCGACAGCAGGGACAGGTTGAACATCCGCCCCCGCACGAAGCGGGAGTCCATGTCGAGCGAGCGCCGCGCGTGCTGGACGGTCCGGTGGCCGTCACCGAGGTCGCGGAAGCAGTGGGCGAACTTGGCGGACAGGTAGGCCTCGTCGAAGTAGCCGAGCCACGAGGGCTCGTCGGCGGGCTTGCGGACCTCGAAGAAGTGCTCGGCCTGGTTGAGCGAGGCGCCGCAGGAGCGGGAGTCGCCCCGCGCCGCGTGCGCGTGCGCCTCCAGGACGTGCGCGGAGGCCAGCAGGGTGCCGACGCCCGCGCCGCGGGCCGCGAGCTGGGCCGCCCGCGCCAGGTCGAGCGCGTGGTCCGGCTGGCCCATGTAGATGGCCTGGTGGGCCATGCCGGCCAGGATCTCGCCGCCGAGGGTCTGGTCGCCGGCGCCCCTGGCCAGGCGGAGCGCCTGGATGAGGTAGCGCTGCGCGAGACCGTGCTGCTCCATGTCGTAGGCCATCCAGCCGGCCAGCCGGGTCAGCTCGGCAGCGGCCGCCGCGAGCTGCCGGCCGGTGGCGTCGCCGTAGAGGCCGTCCTTGAGCAGCGGCGTGACGGCGGTGTCGAGATATTTGATGACGGACGCGCGGACCCGGCCGCTGCCGAAACGGTTGTCGAGCTCCCCGAAGGACCGGGTCACCTCTTGGATGGCGGCGATGTCGGCGCGGCCGACGCGCCGCGCCCCGCCGCCGCTCGGGCGTCCCTCGGGTGGGGACGTCAGCCAGCGGACGGCTCCGACCGAGCCTGCTCCGATGGCGAAGGTCGAGTCGATCAGGAACCGCCGTCTTTCCACGTCGGCCCGCCACAGTGCGGTCACGGTCGCGACCCCCTCCTGCCAGGTGTGCGTGAACTCCTGTCCAAGATCGAGGGGCGTGACGACGGCGGGCATGCCCAGGTCTTCCGTGGTGACCGGCCTGCCCAGGCGCATCGCGAAGATCTCCGTGAGCAGTCCGGGGACCGGGTCCCTCGGTCGCTGGCCACCGATCCAGCGCAGCACCGAACTATGGTCATATTTGAGGCCCGGAGTGCCGCGGGCGGCACCCAGGTCGTTGAGGCGCCTGGCCAGTCCCTTGTGGGAGAAACCCGCCTCCGCGATGAGCTGCTGCAGCAGCCGGTTGGGCTCGCGTTCCATCGCTCTCCTCTGCACAGGAGTCGGCGCCCACGGTCATTACAGAGAGCTACAGTTATAGCACCTTGGGTAAAGGATGAGGGCCGTTCCCCAAGGTTGCCCCAACTCTCTGCAACAACTTCCCCCAGCAGCTTCCTGCAGCTCGACCGTCACCACCTCAACGCGGCGGCGGGCGGGGCCCGCAAGAGCCCCGCCCGCCGAAGACCACTGCAGCAAGCCGATCAGAGCCGGGCGACCCCGTCGGCGCGCGCCTGAGCGGCCACCGCGGCGGTGACGGCGGGCGCGACGCGCTCGTCGAAGGGGCTCGGGATCACGTACGTCGCGGCGAGGTCGTCGCCCACGACGGCGGCGAGCGCGTCGGCCGCGGCCACCTTCATGTTCTCGGTGATCGTGGAGGCCCGCACGTCGAACGCGCCCCGGAACACGCCGGGGAAGGCCAGCACGTTGTTGATCTGGTTGGGGAAGTCGGAGCGGCCGGTCGCGACGACCGCGGCGTGCCGGGCGGCGACCTCGGGGTGGACCTCGGGGGTGGGGTTGGACAGGGCGAAGACGATCGAGCCGTCGGCCATGGAGGCGATGGCCTGCTCGCTGACCGTCGAGCCGGACAGCCCGACGAACACGTCGGCGCCGGCCAGGGCCTCCTCGGTGGAGCCGGTGAGCCCGGCCCTGTTGGTGTCGCGGGCGAGCGCCTCCTTGACCGGGTTGAGCCCCTCCCTGCCCTGGTAGATCAGGCCCTTGGAGTCGGAGACCGCGATGTCGCCGATGCCGGCCTCCAGCAGGATGCGGGTCACCGCGACGCCGGAGGCGCCCGCGCCCGCGACGACCGCCCGCAGGTCGCCGAGGGTCCGGCCGGTCAGCCGGGCGGCGTTCTGGAGCGCGGCGAGCACCACGATGGCGGTGCCGTGCTGGTCGTCGTGGAAGACGGGGATGTCGAGCAGGTCGCGCAGGCGGGCCTCGACCTCGAAGCAGCGCGGCGCGCTGATGTCCTCGAGGTTGATGCCGCCGAACGACGGCGCGAGCCGCGCCACGGTCTCGACGAGCGCGTCGACGTCGGTGCAGTCGAGGCAGATGGGCACGGCGTCGACGCCGCCGAACTCCTTGAACAGCAGCGCCTTGCCCTCCATGACGGGCATGGCGGCCGCCGGGCCGATGTCCCCGAGGCCGAGCACGGCGGTGCCGTCGGAGACCACGGCGACGACCCTGGAGGCCCAGGTGTAGTCGTGGGCGAGCGCCGGCGTCTCGGCGATGGCGGTGCAGACCCGGGCGACGCCGGGCGTGTAGGCGAGCGACAGGTCGTCGGCGTCGCGGACCGGAATGGTGGAGCGGATCTCGATCTTGCCGCCGCGGTGCAGCGCGAAGGCGGGATCGAGATCGAGGTTTTCGACGGATGAGGAACCTGGCGCAGAAGCGGGCGTGACAGCCACAGCGACCCCTGGAGTCATCGGAAGCGGAACAACCTTCGGCGGATGATCGCGAGCGGGATGGCTTCTGTAGCTGCCAGGGTCCCCTCGGCGTCATCTCGTGATGGGGGTTCGGGGGTCACCCGTCACCCCATAGTGCCACATCGTGAGACGGTGGTCCGAGCCAGCGTCCCCGCTGGGGCACCATGGGGCACCCGGATGGACGGTTCGAGGCCGTTCCGTTGACGCATCGTTAAACCGCTGATGACGGAACGGCGCAAAATCGCATCTAAACTGCACAAAACGCAAGTTCTGTGGCTTTTCACTTCATAGGAGGCCGTACATGGCCCTCAGCCCCAAGGGCCGCCGTGGCTACGCCGCCGGCGCGCTCGCCCTGACCGCCGCTCTCGCCCTGTCCGCGTGCGGCAGCGACTCCGGCTCGGGCGGCGCCGACACCAGCGCCAGCGCCGGCACCGGCTCGGGCGCCGCCGCGGTGAAGCTGGTGCAGCCCGGCAAGCTCACGGTCTGCACCAACATCCCCTACGAGCCGTTCCAGTTCAAGGACGCGAGCGGCAACGTCGTCGGCTTCGACGTCGACATCGTCGACCTCGCCGCCAAGAAGCTCGGCGTCACCCAGAACATCGTGGACATCGACTTCGCGGTGATCAAGAGCGGCGCCGCCATGGCCGCCGGCAAGTGCGACGTGGCCGCCGCGGGCATGACCATCACCCCCGAGCGGGCCCAGAACATCACCTTCTCCGACCCGTACTTCGACGCCACGCAGGCCCTGCTGGCCAAGAAGGGCACGGGCGCGAAGTCCCTGGAGGACGTCAAGGCGAAGGGTCTCAAGCTCGGCGCCCAGGCCAGCACCACCGGCCTCGACTACGCCAAGAAGCAGGGCTTCAACCCCACCGAGTACGCCGACTCGCCCAAGGAGCTGCTGGCGCTCCAGGCCGGCCAGGCCGACGTCATCATCCAGGACCTGCCGGTCGTGCTCACCTGGCTGAAGAAGCCGGAGGTCGCCGAGAAGTTCGAGCTGATCGCCAGCCTCGACACCGGCGAGCAGTACGGCATCGGCCTGAAGAAGGACGCCGACCCGACCCTCGTCAAGACCATCAACGAGGAGCTGGCCAAGGCCAAGCAGGACGGCACCTACGAGAAGATCTACGTGAAGTGGTTCGGCAAGAAGCCCGGCGAGCTGGGCTGACCCATGACCGACCTGCCCAAGACGGCTGAGCCTGCCCGCGCCAGGCTCAGCCCGCGGAAGAAGCAGCAGATCAGCCGCGCCGTCCAGTACGCCGTGCTGGTCGTCGCGCTGGTCGCCGTCATCCTGTACGCCGACTGGGGCAGCCTGGCGCAGAACTTCGCCAAGCCCGACGTGGCCGGGCACGCGCTGCCCGAGCTGTTCACGGTCGCGCTGCGCAACACGATCATCTACGCGGTCGGCGGGTTCGTCTTCGCGTTCGTGCTGGGGCTGCTGCTGGCCCTCATGCGGCTGTCGCAGGTGCGGCCGTACCGGTGGATCGCGATCGTCTACATCGAGATCTTCCGCGGCCTGCCCGCGCTGCTGATCTTCCTGATGATCACCTTCCTGCCGCTGGCGCTGCCCGGCTTCCAGGTGCCCTTCGGCACGTACGGGCAGGGCATCCTCGGCCTGGGCCTGGTCGGCGCCGCCTACCAGGCGGAGGTCTTCCGCGCGGGCCTCCAGGCCGTGCCCAAGGGCCAGACGGAGGCGGCCAGGTCGCTCGGCATGTCCGCCACCCGCGCCCAGGTCACGGTGATCATCCCGCAGGCCATCAGGATGGTCATCCCGCCGACCACGAACCAGTTCGTGGCGCTGCTCAAGGACTCCTCCCTGGTGCTGTTCCTGGGCGTGTCCGGCGAGTACGTCGAGCTGGCCAAGTTCGGCAACGACCTGGCCTCCCAGTACGCCAACGCCACGCCGATCATGGTGGCGGGCGTGACGTACCTGATCGTCACCATCCCGCTGGGATACCTCGCCTCCCGGCTGGAGGGGCGCAAGGGGAGGAAGCGATGACGCACGCCATCGAGATCGCGGACCTGCACAAGTCCTTCGGCGACAACCAGGTGCTCCAGGGCATCGACCTGACCGTCGAGCCCGGCCAGGTGGTGTGCGTCATCGGCCCGTCGGGCTCGGGCAAGTCCACCCTGCTGCGCTGCGTGAACCTGCTGGAGACGCCCACCAGGGGCAAGGTCTTCGTGGAGGGCGTCGAGGTCACCGACCCCGACGTGGACCTCGACGCGGTACGCCGCCGCATCGGCATGGTCTTCCAGCAGTTCAACCTGTTCCCGCACATGACCGCGCTGCAGAACGTCATGATCGCCCAGCAGCGGGTGCTGAAGCGGAGCAGGAGCGAGGCCGAGGCCGTCGCCAGGGAGAACCTGGAGAAGGTGGGCGTCGCCGACAAGTGCGACACCCATCCCGGCCAGTTGTCGGGCGGGCAGCAGCAGCGCGTCGCGATCGCCCGCGCCCTGGCCATGAACCCCGACCTCATGCTCTTCGACGAGCCCACCTCGGCGCTCGACCCCGAGCTGGTCGGCGACGTGCTCGCCGTCATGCGCAAGCTGGCGGAGGAGGGCATGACCATGCTCGTGGTCACCCACGAGATGGGCTTCGCCCGTGAGGTGGCCGACCGGGTGGTGTTCATGGACGGCGGCGTCGTCGTCGAGGACGGCCCGGCGTCCCAGGTGATCGGCGACCCCGCCCAGGAGCGGACGAAGACGTTCCTGCGGCGCGTGCTGCACCCCGAGGGCTGACCACGGTGGGGGCTCCGGCGCGGGCCGGAGCCCCCACCGGGCGTGTAATACTCCGGCATGGACCTGACCTCTTACGCCGCGTGGGCGGTCCGGCTCGTCAACGATCTCGTGCCGCCGCCCGAGCTGATCCGGCTGCGCCAGGAGCTGGCCGCGGTCTTCGACGTGGCCGGCGACGAGCGGGCCGTGGCCGAGCGGCTCAACGCCCTGCTCGTGCGCTATCCCGTACGTCCCCAGCTCTCCGCCCACGACGGCGGGCCCTGGCACCTGCACCTGGCCGAGGACCCGGCGGCCACCGCCGTGATGGGCCTCGCCGCGGTCGTCGCGGAGCTGGGCGCGGACCGGCTGGGCCGCTGCCGCGAGCCGCGCTGCGGCCGGGCCTTCCTCGACACCTCCTCCAACCGCTCCCGCCGCTACTGCTCGGCCCGCTGCGCCAGCCGGGCCAACGTGGCCGCCTACCGGGCCCGCCGCCGCCAGGAGACGCCCTGAGGCCGTCCTGAGGCCGTCCTGAGCCCGTTCTGAGCTGCCCCGGGCCGCGCTCACCGCCGCCGGCGGACCAGCGGCCAGTAGCGCAGCACGACGCGCCCCACGATGTCGTGGACCGGCCCGAAGTCCCAGCTGTCCCGCCGGCCGCTCGCCCGCTGGTTGTCGCTCTCCAGCCACCATCCGTCCGCCCCGTGCCACTGCGCCCGTTTCACGATGAGCCGTTCAGGTTCGCCGGGCAGCCGGGCCACGACCACGTCGCCGGGGCGCACGGGGACGTTCCTGCGGACGAGGAGCCAGTCGCCGGGGACCAGACCGGGTCGCATGGAATCGCCCTCGACACGCACTCTCATGGGCTCTACCCCCCACTCCGCCGCCTTCCGGACCCGAGTAAGGTCGGTTGTGGACCAAGCTGATTCAGCATCCAGGAAGGACTTTCCGATGCTCGCACGACTGCTACGACCCAAGCACGTCGCCTCCGCGCACTGCGACCTGCCCTGCGGGGTCTACGACCCCGCCCAGGCCCGCATCGAGGCCGAGTCGGTCAAGGCAATCATGGAGAAGTACGCGGCCAACGAGGACCCGGTGTTCCGCGGCCGCGCGCTGCACATCAAGGAGGAGCGCGCTGAGCTGGTCAAGCACCACCTCTGGGTGCTCTGGACCGACTACTTCAAGCCGCCGCACCTTGAGCAGTACCCTCAGCTCCACCAGCTCTTCTGGGACGCCACGAAGCTCGCGGGCGCCGCGGGCGCCAAGGGCACGGTCGACGTCGCCAAGGCGGACGAGCTGCTGGGCAAGATCGACGAGATCTCCAAGATCTTCTGGGAGACCAAGGCTGCCTAAAACGGCACAAAGGCTCTGCGCGGTCCACGACCGCGCAGAGCCTTTTCCGTAGATGGCGAGTCTGATTCGTCCAAGCACCTCTCCGGGGCGGTAAGTTGCAGTTGGCGTCGGATATGCGAGGAGGAACGTGACCGAGGAAACCGAGACGCGCGCGCAGGGCGTGGCCGGCATCCGCGACGTGGTGAGCATCCGGCTCCCCGCCGCGAGCGCCTACCTGTCCGTGCTGCGTACGGCCACCGCTGGGCTGGCGGCGCGGCTGGACTTCACGCTGGACGAGATCGAGGACCTGCGGATCGCGGTCGACGAGGCGTGCGCCATGCTGCTCAACGAGGCGGTGCCCGGCACCGACCTCACCGCCGAGTTCGAGCTGACCGGGCAGGAGATGCAGGTCAGGGTCGAGGTGGCGACGGTCGGAAGTTCCGCGCCCAAGCGTGACGACTTCGCCTGGATGGTGCTCACCGCGCTGGCCGACGACGTCGACGCGGTGACCGACAGCGCCGACCGCATGGCCATCGTCCTCCGTAAGCGCCGAGGGACGGCCCAGAGCACGGCGGGGCCGGCGTGACGGAAAGGACTGGAGCCATGGCCACCAGCGAACACGCCGTGCCCGACAGGGTGCGCGCCCGTCAGCTCTTCGCCGAGCTGGCCGAGCTGGGCCCCGAGGAGCCGCGCCGTCAGCGCATCAGGGACGAGCTGGTCGAGCTCCACCTTCCCCTGGTCGAATACCTGGCTCGCCGCTTCCGCAACAGGGGCGAGTGGCTGGACGACCTGACCCAGGTCGCCACCATCGGTCTGATCAAGTCCATCGACCGTTTCGACCTCAACCGCGGCGTGGAGTTCTCCACCTACGCCACGCCCACCATCGTCGGCGAGATCAAGCGGCACTTCCGCGACAAGGGCTGGGCGGTCCGCGTGCCGCGCCGCCTGCAGGAGCTGAAGCTCTCGCTGACCAAGGCCATAAGCGATCTGTCGCAGCGCGAGGGCCGCGCCCCGACGGTCGCCGAGCTGGCCGCCTACCTCAAGATGACCGAGGAGGAGGTGCTGGAGGGGCTGGAGTCGGCCAACGCCTACTCGACGGTGTCCCTCGACGCGCCCGACTCCGGCGACGACGACGCCCCCGCGGTGTCCGACTCGCTCGGCATCGTGGACGAGTCGCTGGAAGGCGTCGAATACCGCGAGTCGCTCAAGCCGCTGCTGGAGCGGCTGCCGCCGCGTGAGAAGCGCATCCTGCTGCTGCGGTTCTTCGGCAACATGACGCAGTCGCAGATCGCCACCGAGCTCGGCATCTCACAGATGCACGTCTCCCGCCTGCTCGCCCGCACCCTCGCCCAGCTGCGCGAGGGCCTGACAGCCGAGGACTGACGGGTCAGGGCTGCTCGCGAACGTCGATGAGACGGCCGGGCAGCTAGGCCGCGTGCTGCTCGTCGCCGTAGAGCGCGTGCGTGGTGGGCGGCGCCAGCAACGCGACCAGCCCCGCCAGCGCGGCCACCAGCAGCGGGACACCGAGCTGCGGCAGGTCCGACTCGAAGAGCGTGTAGATCACCGGCAGCAGGAAGATCTGGGCCACCACACCGGGCGCGCGGCCCCACCGCTCCATCCTGAACAGGCCGCCCCAGGCCACCCAGAGCAGCCCGGCGCCGATCAGCACCCCGAACGCCGCCTCGGCGATCGCGCTCGTCAGGTGGCCGGGCCTGCCGATCACGGTCTCGACGGCGACGAAGACGCCCAGGCCGAGGGCGAGCAGCCCTTCCAGGCTGACGACGACGGCAGCGATCACGAGGGTGAGCGGACGACGGTTCACGCCCCGTACCCTACCTCCCCGAGGCCACTGAAGCGGGTCCCCGATCAGGGGCTACGCTGGCGGCATGCGCGCGATGCTGCTGGTGAACCCCAAGGCCACGACCACGAACGCCCGCACGAGGGACGTCCTCATCCGCGCGCTCGGCGCGGCCGTGGAGCTCGCCGTCGAGGAGACCCGCTACCGCGGGCACGCCGCCGGCCTGGCGGCGACCGCGCGCGACAAGGGCTACGACGTGGTGGCCGTGCTCGGCGGCGACGGCACCATCAACGAGACCGTCAACGGCCTGCTCAACCCGGTGAACGGCGACGGGCCGCCGGCGCCGCAGGACGTGCCGGACGACCCCAGCACCCGCCGCCCCGCGCTCATCGTCATCCCTGGCGGCAGCGCCAACGTCTTCGCCCGCGCGCTCGGCCTGCCCAACGACCCGGTCGAGGCCACCGGCGCGGTGCTGGAGGCGCTGCGCGAGGGCCGCCGGCGGACGGTCGGCCTGGGCCAGGCCCTCTGGGAGGGCCAGAGCCGCTATTTCACGTTCTGCGCGGGGATGGGCTATGACGCCGAGGTCGTACGGGCCGTGGAGGGCCTGCGCGGCACCGGCAGGAAGGCTACCCCCGCCCGGTATGTGAACACCGCCCTACGCCACTATCTGGCCACGGACAAGCGGCATCCCGCGATGAAGGTGACCGGCCCCGGCATCCCGGCGGCCGAGGGCGTCTTCATGGCGATCATCTCCAACACCTCGCCGTGGACGTACGTCGGCACGAGGCCCGTCCGCCCCACCCCGTGGGCGAGTTTCGAGACCGGCCTCGACCTGCTCGGGCTGCGCCGGATGGGCCCGGTCGCGCTCACGCCCCTGATCCAGCACATGCTCACGGAGAGTGAGGCCCTTCCGTCGGGCAAACACCTCGTCCAGCTCCACGACGAGGCCGAGTTCACGCTCACCGCGCACCGTCCCGTGGCCTTTCAGCTGGACGGCGACTACCTGGGCGAACGCGAGTCAGTGACCTTCCGGTCTACCCCGAACGCATTACAAGTGTTGGTCTAGCTGGTTACATTCGGTCATTGTGTGACGCATCCGACATCCATAACGGCCAAAACTTCGCGCAAACCCTCTTGCGTGCACTCTGCGTGGCTGACAGGCTCAGACTGACGTCGGAACGTAGGACCTTTAACAACCCCTAGGCCCTTCGACCGTCAGCGGACGACCCCGGTCCTCGACAGGATTCGGGCCATCGTTCGCTGGAGTTAGTGAAACTCTTCACAAAGTAGTAGCCGCACGGAGCCGACCAAAGGCTTCATCTACTAAGGAGTGGACGCATGGACTGGCGCCACCGAGCTGCCTGCCGTGACGTGGACCCCGAGCTGTTCTTCCCGATCGGCAACACCGGCCCCGCCCTCATGCAGATCGAGGAGGCCAAGCAGGTCTGCCGTTCCTGCCCGGCCGTCGACGCCTGCCTGAAGTGGGCCATCGAGTCCGGCCAGGACGCCGGCGTGTGGGGCGGCCTGAGCGAGGACGAGCGCCGCGCGCTCAAGCGCCGCGCCGCCCGTGCCCGCGCCCGCGCGACCGCCTGACCCCCACCTGCACAAGCGACCTCAACCGCTCGCCGGACGCGGGATCGAGAGCACGACCTCGGTGCCGCCCGCGGGGCGCGGCTGTACGGACAACCTTCCCGACAGCTCCCCCTCGACCAGCGTACGGACGATCTGCAGCCCCAGACTGGTGCTGCTGTCGAGGTCGAAACCCTCGGGCAACCCCCGCCCGTCGTCCCAAACGGTGACGTTGAGCCGGTCGAGCGCCGGCTCCACCACCACCTCCAGCCGCCTGGGGCGTCCATGTTGCAACGCGTTCTGCAGCAACTCGGTCAGCGCCATGGCGAGCGGCGTGGCGATGAGGGACGGCAGCACCCCGAACGCCCCCACCCTGCGCGGCGTCACCGCCGCCTCCGCCGCCGAGACCTCGCCGGCCATCGCGATGACGCGGTCGGCGATCTCGTCGAAGTCGACGAACTCCTCGGGCGCGTGCGACAACGTCTCGTGCACGATCGCGATGGACCCGACCCGGCGCACGGCCTCCTCCAGCGCCTCGCGGCCCTCGGGCACCTGCAGGCGGCGGGCCTGGAGCCGGAGCAGCGCCGCCACCGTCTGCAGGTTGTTCTTCACCCGGTGGTGGATCTCGCGGATGGTGGCGTCCTTGGTCATCAGCTCGCGCTCGCGCCGCCGCAGCTCGGTGACGTCCCTGATGAGCACCAGCGCGCCGATGCGGCCGCCGCCCACGATCAGCGGGATGGCCCTGAGCTGCACGGTCGTGCCGCCGGACTCGACCTCGGTCTCCTTGGCCGCCCGGCCGCTGGCCACGATCATGAGGTCTTCGTTGATCGGCTCGTCGGAGTAGCACAGCGTCGCGGTGACCGGGCCCAGCTCGGAGCCGACCAGGTCGGCGTGCAGGCCGAGCCGGCGGTAGGCGGACAGGGCGTTCGGCGAGGCGTAGGTGACGCGCCCCGCCCGGTCGAGGCGGAGCAGGCCGTCGCCGACCCGCGGCGAGCGGACCAGGATCGGCTCCTCCCCCGAGAACGGGAAGCGCCCCTCGGCCACCATCTGCGCCAGGTCGGAGGCGCTCTGCAGGTAGGTCAGCTCCAGCCGGGAGGGCGTGCGGGCCGAGGACAGGTTGGTGGAGCGCTGGATGACGGCCAGGAAGCGGCCCTCGCCGCCCTCGACCGCGCGCCGGACCGGGATCGTCTCCTCCCTGACCGGCACGCCCGTGGACCAGTCGGGGTCGCCCTCACGGCAGATGCGGCGCTCGTTCCACGCGGTGTCGATGAGGGCCCGCTCGCCCTTGGCCGCCACGCTGCCGACGATGTCGTCGTGGTAGACGGTGGGGCCGGTCGTCGGGCGCATCTGGGCGATCGCGATCCAGCCGCTCTCCCCCGCCAGCGGCGCCCACAGGACGAGGTCGGCGAAGGACAGGTCGGCGAGCAGCTGCCAGTCGGAGACCAGCGAGTGCAGCCAGTCGAGATCCGCCTCGTCAAGAGCGGTATGGCGGGCGACGAGGTCGCTGAGAGTCGGCACGAGTGCATCATGCGTGCTTTCCCCCGCCACGACCAAACCGGCGACCGGAGCACCGCCGTTCATTTGCCGGACTCCTTTGGGCAATCTCATATTGTGAGAACCGTCACAATGATCGAATCGCCCGAAACCTGCGGCGGGGACGGGCCTGCGGTGATCGCCACGGTCACGCCACGGCGCCGCGCCGCTGGTCAGGGCGTGACGGGGCGCGCCACGGGCGCCGGCGCGGCGGCCTCGGTTGCGGGGAGCCTCGCTGCTGTGGATATCCTTCACCATCAGCCTGAGCAGCCCGGATTCGCGCGTGCCCGGCACCGTACGCGCTCGGTGCCGACCGGCCGCCGCCGCCCGCGGTTGACCTCCTTGGCCAATGTGGGTTCCGATGATCTCGCGGTGATCAGACACGCCTCACCGCCGTGGCAGAAGTGAAGGTGAGCGCGTGACAGACGACAGCCCCCGCGTTCCGAAGTACTACGACGTCAAACGGGCCCTGCTGGAGCTGACCAAGAGTCTGCCGCCTGGCACCGCCCTGCCGCCCGAGCGCACCCTCGCCGTGCGCTTCGAGACCTCCCGCACCACCGTCCGGCAGGCGCTGACCGAGCTGGTGGTCGAAGGGCGGCTGCTGCGCATCCAGGGCAAGGGCACGTTCGTGGCGCAGCCGAAGGTGGCCCAGGTGCTGCAGCTCACCTCCTACATCGGCGACCTGCGCACCGCCGGCCTGGAGCCCGACACCAAGATCCTGGAGATGGGCTACATCACCGCCGACGAGGCCCTCGCCCGCCGCCTGGCCATCAATCCGGGCGGCCGCGTGCTGCGCATCCACCGCCTGCGCCTGGCCAACGGCGAGCCGGTCTCCATCGACACCACCCACCTGTCCGCCCGCCGCTTCCCCCGGCTGCGGCGCGAGCTGGAGGTCCACTCCTCGCTGTACGAGACCCTCCACAACGCCTACAACGTCCGGCTGACGGACGCCGAGGAGATCATCGAGACCGTGCTCGCCACCCCGTACGACGCCAAGGCGCTCGGCGTGGACGTCGGCCTGCCGATGCTCCTGCTCACCCGGCACGCCTTCGACGCCGACGGCCACCCGGTCGAGTGGGCCCAGTCGCTCTACCGGGGCGACCGCTATAAGTTCGTCACCCGCCTGCGCCGCCCCTGACTCCGCACGGCGGGGATCCATGGGTTGGTCGCCGGCCGCGTCTAGGCTGGCCGGGTGAGCGTACTGATCGTCACAGGCACCGGCGAGACGGTGGGCAAGACCGTGGTGACGGCCGCCGTGGCCGCGCTCGGGCGAGCCAGGGGCGCGGGGGTGGCCGTGGTCAAGCCCGCCCAGACCGGGCTGGCCGCCGGCGCGCCCGGCGACCTCGACACGGTGATGCGGCTGTCGGGGGTGACGACGACGTTCGAGCTCGGCCGTTTCGCCGAGCCGCTCTCCCCGGCCGCGGCGGCGCGGGCGGCGGGCCTGCCGCCGGTCTCCCTGCCGGCGGTGGCGCTGCTGGTGCGCGAGCTGGCGGAGAGCAACCGGCTGGTGCTCGTGGAGGGCAGCGGCGGGCTGCTGGAGCGCTACGACGAGGACGGCGCCACCATCGCCGACCTCGCGCGGCTGCTGAGCGCCCAGGTGCTCGTGGTGTCCGGCTCAGGGCGCGGGGCGGTCAACCACGCCGCGCTGACCCTGGAGGCGCTGGCCCACCGCGGGCTCGACCTCGCCGGGCTGGTCATCGGGCGCTGGCCGGCCGAGCCCGGCCCGGTCGAGCGCAGCACGGCGGCCGATCTGGAGATGCTGGCGGCGCGGCCGCTGGCCGGCGCGCTCCCGGACGGCGCGGGCGCCCTCGACGGGGACGCGTTCGCGGACGTGGCCCGCCGGAGCCTCGGTCCCACGCTGGGCGGCGCGTTCGACCCGTCGGCGTTCCGCCAGCTGATCGGAGGGTGGGGCTAGCCCCACCGTCGAACGGCACACCAAGCCCATTTCGCGTCCATCGCCCCGGTCAATACCGTTAAGGCCATGAAGGTCCCCCGCCCGTGGTCGGCGCGTGCCTGGCTGGACACGGCGCACGTGATGATCGGCCTCCCGGTCGCCGTGATGCTGGCCGGCTCGACGCTGGTCGCGATCGCCGTGCCACCCGTGCTGCGGGGCGGCCTGCCGCTGTTCACGCGGCTGCAGCGCTCCCGGTTCGAGGCGTTCCTCGGAGCGCGCATCCCGCCCGTGCACACGCCGAGCACCCTGCGCAGCGCGGCCACGTGGCGGCAGATCGGCTACCACCTGCTGTCACCGGTCGTGGGGCTGGGCGCCGCGGTCCTGGTGGCGCTCGCCTGGGGCGGGGCCGTGGTGGGGCTGCTGGCGTTCCTGCCGGACAAGATCGAGCGGCCGCCGCTGCAGTTCGAGTTCAACCTGCGCGACGGGCGGGTGGTGGCGGTCTTCATGGCCGTCGGGCTCGCGCTGCTGCTGCTCGCGCCGGTGCTGGCGCGCGGGATGGCGGCGCTGGACCTGTTCGTGGCCCGTACGCTGCTCGGCCCGAGCCGTTCGGAGCTCGGGCAGCGGATCGAGACGCTGACCGAGAGCCGGGCGGGCGTGATCGACGCGGCCGACGCCGAGCGCCGCAGGATCGAGCGGGACCTGCACGACGGCGCCCAGCAGCGCCTGGTGTCGCTGGCCATGAACCTGGGGCTGGCCCGCGCCACCCTCACCGACCTGCCGGAGCCGGCCCGGGACGCCATCGCGCAGGCCCACGAGGAGGCCAAGCAGGCGCTGAAGGAGCTGCGGGACTTCGTCCGCGGCCTGCACCCCGCCGTGCTCAACGACCAGGGGCTGGACGCGGCGCTGTCCGGCGTCGCCGCCCGCGCCCCCTTCCCTGTCAAGCTGCGCGTCGACATCGAGCGGCGCGTCACCCCGACCATCGAGGCGGTGGCCTTCTTCATCGTGTCCGAAGCACTCACCAACATCGCCAAGCACGCCGCGGCCACGAGGGCCGAGGTGAGCGTGCGGCGCGAGCGCGACCGTCTGCACGTGCTCGTCCACGACGACGGCTGCGGCGGCGCCCGCATGGACGGCGGCACCGGCCTGCGCGGCCTGGCCCAGCGCGTCGACGCCGTGGACGGCGCGCTCCGGCTCTCCAGCCCCCTCGGCGGCCCGACCACGATCGAGGTGGACCTGCCGTGCGCGTAGTGCTGGCCGAGGACTCCGTACTGCTGCGCGAGGGGCTGATCCGGCTGCTCGACGCGGCCGGCATGGCGGTCGTGGCGGCCGTGGACGAGGCCGAGGGGCTGCTGCGGGCGGCCGAGGAGCACCGGCCCGACCTGGTGATCACCGACGTGCGGATGCCGCCCACGCACACCGACGAGGGCCTGCGCGCCGCGCTGGTGCTGCGCCGCCAGCAGCCGGGGCTGCCGGTCCTGGTGCTCTCCCAGTACGTCGAGGAGCGCTACGCCGCCCAGCTCCTCGCCTCGGCCGCGAACGGCGGCGTCGGCTACCTGCTGAAGGACCGGGTGGCGGACGTGACCGAGTTCATCGACGCGCTGCGCCGCGTGGCCTCCGGCGGGACCGCGCTCGACCCCGAGGTGGTCGCGCAGCTCATCGTGCGCGGCGACAGCCACCCCCTGGAACGCCTGACGCCCCGCGAGCACGAGGTGCTCCAGCTCATGGCCGAGGGCCGCTCGAACGCCGGCATCGGCCAGGCGCTGGTGCTCAGCGAGGGCGCGGTCGGCAAGCACATCGGCAACATCTTCACCAAGCTCGACCTGTCCCCCGCCGAGGGTGACCACCGGCGGGTGCTGGCCGTGCTCCAGTTCTTGAAGATCAGGAGCTCGCCGTGAGGGCACTCTGGCTGACCGCCGGCGCGATGGCGACCGTGATCGCGCTCGCCTGGTCCACGGCGGCGCTCTGGACCGCCTTCGCCCGCGCCCGCGAGCCGGTCGTCACCGACCTGCGGTCGATCCCGTTCGACGGCGACACGGTGGAGATCAAGGCGACGGCCACGCCGGTCAATGTGTTCATCGTGCCCGGCCGGGCCGGCGAGCTGCTGATCAGCCGGTCGCTGAGCTGGTCCAAGGAACGGCCGAAGGTGTCGGAGAACTGGGACCCCGCCGCCGCCACGCTGCGGCTGGGCACCGACTGTCCCGGCTCCGGCCAGCCGGACGGCTCGCTCTGCCAGGCGGACTACACGGTCTTCGTGCCGCCGGAGACCGACGTCGTGGCGGGGACGACCGCCGGGGAGCTCTCCGTGGACGACCTGTTCGGCAGCCTGCGGCTGACCTCGGTCTCGGGCACCGTACGGCTCGACGGGGTCGCCGGGCCGATCTGGGCGCGGACCGGCAGCGGCGACATCGACGCCGGCGGGCTGGGCGGCGAGTCAGCCGACCTGGAGACGGGCGCGGGCGAGGTGCGGGCGGCGTTCACCGGCCGGCCGACGTCCGTGCGGGCCGTGGTGCGCACGAGGGGCGACGTCACCGTCGTCGTCCCGCCGGCGCCGTACGCCGTGACGGCCTCCGGCACCAACGTCACACTCGCCGTCGAAAGGGACATGGCCGCGCCACGGAAGATCGAGGTCAGCACCCACGCGGGCGCGGTGTCGGTGTGCTGCCGGTGAAGGTCTGTTTACGAGTGTGACTGGTTGGTAAGTTCCCGGCATGGAGTCTGCGAAGCATGCCGGTGACGTGGCCGTCGCCGTGTCCAAGGCCTATGGGGCCGAGACCATGTTCACCCTGTCGGGAGGGCACGTCTTCCCGCTCTACGACGGCGCGGTGCACGAGGGCATGCGCATCCTCGACGTACGCCACGAGCAGAGCGCCGTGTTCGCCGCCGAGGCGACCGCCCGGCTGACGAGGAAGCCGGGCCTCGCCGTGCTGACCGCCGGTCCCGGCATCACCAACGGCGTCAGCGGGGTCGCCACCGCGCACTTCAACGGCTCGCCGGTGGTCGTGCTCGGCGGCCGGGCGCCCCAGTCCCGCTGGGGCAGCGGCGCGCTGCAGGAGATGGACCACCCGCCGCTGCTCGAACCGATCACGAAGCTGTCGTTCACCGCGAGCGGGGCCGACTCGGTCGGCCAGGACGTCGAGATGGCCTTCCGCACGGCGGTCGCGCCACACCGCGGCCCGGTCTTCCTCGACTTCTACATGGACCACCTGTTCGCCCCCTCCGAGCCGCACGCGGTGGAGACGCAGACGCCGTCGCCGCTGGAGCCGGACCCCGACGACCTGGCGGCCATCGCCCGGCTGCTGGCCGAGGCCGAGCGCCCGGTGCTGGTCTACGGCTCCGACGTGTGGATGGACCGTGCCGAGGAGGCCGCCCGCGACTTCGCCGAGGCCTGGCGGCTGCCGGTCATCCCGAACGGCCAGGGCCGCGGCATCCTGCCCGCGGGCCACGAGTTGCTCGTGACGCGCGCCCGCGGGCTCGCCTTCGCCCAGGCCGACCTGGTGGTCGTGATCGGCACGCCGCTCGACTTCCGGCTCGGCTACGGCTGGTTCGGCGGCAAGGACGGCGCCCCGCTGGCCAGGGTCGTGCACATCGCCGACGCGCCCTCGCAGCTCGCCACGCACATGCAGCCGGCCGCCAAGGCCGCCGGCGACCTGTCGGTGGTGTTCTGGGGCCTCGGCGCGGCCTGCGGCGACGCCGGGGTCAAGCCGGAGAGGTACGCCTCCTGGGTCTCCAAGCTCTCCGAGGCGGCCGCTGCGGCCATCGCGGGCGACGCCGAGCTGCTGGCCGCCGACGCCGACCCGATCCACCCCATGCGCATCTACGGCGAGCTCAACCGGGTCCTGGACGACGACGCCGTGGTCATCGGCGACGGCGGCGACTTCGTCTCCTACGCCGGCAAATACGTCGAGCCGCGCCGCCCCGGCAACTGGCTCGACCCGGGCCCGTACGGCTGCCTCGGCACCGGCCTCGGCTACTCCATCGCGGCCCGCCTGGCCCGCCCGTCCTCGCAGGTGGTGCTGCTGCTCGGCGACGGCGCGGCCGGCTTCTCGCTGATGGACGTCGACACGCTCGTCCGCCACCGCCTCCCGGTCGTGATGATCTGCGGCAACAACGGCATCTGGGGCCTGGAGAAGCACCCCATGCAGCTGCTGTACGGCTACGACGTGGCCGCCGAGCTGCAGCCCAACTGCCGCTACGACCAGGTGGTCACCGCGCTCGGCGGGGGCGGCGAGCTGGTCACCGACCCGTCGGAGATCGGCCCGGCGCTGCGCAGGGCGTTCGACTCCGGCATCCCCTACATGGTGAACATCGCCACCGACCCGCAGATCGCCTACCCCCGCAACACGACGGGGGTCTGAGCGCTATTTGGAGGTGGTCGGGCTGGCCGTCGGGCTCGGCGACTCGCAGCCGCCGTCGATGACGACCATCTTGACCACCTTGCCCACTTCGAGCATCGTCCCGCCCTTCGGCGACTGGGCGGAGATCTTGCCGCAGCGCAGGCCGTCCGTGGTGACCGTGTTGTTCTCGACGCGCGCGGTGAACCCGGACGCCTCGAC
>NZ_JBGLOU010000017.1:0-234458 GCF_041402765.1 Nonomuraea sp. AD125B
AGGTTGCTCACGTGTTACTCACCCGTTCGCCGCTCGAGTACCCCGAAGGGCCTTTCCGCTCGACTTGCATGTGTTAAGCACGCCGCCAGCGTTCGTCCTGAGCCAGGATCAAACTCTCCAAACAATGTCTGCGTAATACAGCTTGTCCGGATGAATCATCCAAGCAAGAATCCGTCAAAAATGACGGGGTCATACATGTGTGATGCACATGCACTGGCTTTTAACACACTGTTGAGTTCTCAAGAAACGGACGCGAACTTCCTCGACCAGATCCGTTCGGATCTCGCCCTGGAGGCGCTATCTCGTCTTCCGCAATCTTAGCAGTTCGTCCGATTCTGTGTCAAATCCGGAGACTTGACGACAGTCGAGGTGAACTGCCTAGTATTGCGCGCCCCGTTTCCGGGGCAACCCTCTCAACTTACCGTGACATCCGCAGCTTGTCGAATCAACCGGTTTTTCGGCTGCTTCGGCGCGCCCTGGAGGTCTCGGACCACGAGCATGCCGTAGCAGCTCTGCCGAGTGGCTCGTATTCGAGGGGCTTGCCCGGGGCCCGTCCGCCTGATCGGCGTCCGGCTCACTCCCGCGGCGAGGTCAAACATTAAGTGGCGATTCGCGACTCGTCAAATCGCCGGGCCCGGCGGTCACAGCTCCGCTGCGGCGCGGGCGATGGCAGTGCCGCAGCGTTCCAGGAGTTTCCGCAGCGTGGCACGTTCCTCGGCGGTGAACTCGTCGGCGAGCGCGCGCTCGATCTGCACGGCGCGGGCGTCCGCCGTCGCGAGAGCGTCGCGGCCGGACTCCGTGAGGCGGGTCTCCAGGACGTTGCGGTGCCAAGGGTGGGGTGAACGCTCGACGAGGCCGCGCTCCTCCAGGTTCTTGAGTACGACGGTCATCGCCTGTGGGGTCACCAGGCAGGTGCGCGCGAGCGCCGCACCGGAGATGCCGGGATTGTCGGCGAGCGCGAACAGGGCGGCGTACTGGGGAACCGTGAGTCCGGCCGGGCGTACGGCGAGCTGCTTGGCGGTGATCAGAGCTTGCTCGGCTCGCTTGATGTCCATGCCGAGCCGTTCGTCCGGGGGCAGGCCCTTGGCCGGCTCCTCGGCAGGTTGCTCGTCTCTGTGTGACGCCATGAAGGGGATCGTACAAGGACGGATATGCGTTCCAGCTTTGATGGTCGTCAAGGTTTTGATAAGTTGCCGTCGGCCGAAGTGACGATGGAAAGGATGGATGAGATGGGCGAAGAGAAGCGGGCGGTCGTTGTTCCGGAGAGTCATCTCGACCTGCTGGAGCGGCCGTTGTTCGCGCATCTGGCGACCCTCGGGGACGGCCGGCCCCACGTGAACCCGGTGTGGACGGCGTGGGACGGGGAGTTCCTTCGCTTCACGACGACGACGGACCGGCGCAAGCATCGGAACGTGGTGGAGGATCCGCGGGTGGCGGTCTCGATCAACGATCCTGAGCGGCCCTATCGGTATCTGGAGATCCGCGGCGTGGTCGAGCGGATCGAGCCGGATCCGTCGGGCGACTTCTTCGACGTGCTGGCGAGGCGGTACGGCCTGGAGTACGAGCGGCCGGTCGGCGACGCCGAGCGGCGGGTGGTGATCGTGGTGAGGCCGACGCACACCACCAGCCAGTAGGCGGGCCGGCGCCGGCGGCGAGGGCTGCGGATCCGGTCCGCGTCCAGGCGGCGGCGCGTCGAGGCGGACCGTCATCGGCTCGGGGCTCACGCCGGCTTCTGGGCGAACGCGATAGCCGGAGGGCAGGCGAGCCCTCCGGTGGGCGCGAGGTCCGGGGCCCACCCCGTTTTCCTTTGCGCACGCGGAGTCCAAGGGGTCACGTCCGCCTTCTCGGTGGACGCCGGGCTCGGGGTCAGGGCTGTCTTCCTGGCTGCCGCGGAGTCGGGGGGCGCTACCGCCTTCCCGACGGATACGGAAGCAGTGGCTCAGATCTCGGCGAGGGGCGGCGGGTCCCAGCCCGGTGGCGGGAGCGGAGGGGTTGCCGCCGCACCGCCCTCGCCCACGCGCCGCCGCCCATCACGCGCCGCCACCCACGCGCCGCCACCCACGCGCCGCCTTCATCCCGGCAGGAGGCGCAGGGTCGGCGGGATGGGCGATCAGCCCGTGCGGGGCCGCGTATCCTGCCCCGGTGACCACTGCCGCCACCCTCGCACCCCCGGCCCGCCACGTCACCGCCCCCCGCGCGTGGAGCCCCTGGTGGATGGCGTTGCTCGCCGCCGCCGCGGCGTTCTCGGGCACGGGCTCCGCCACGCTGAACGGCGACGAGCTCGCCACGCTCAGCGCCGCACGGCGTTCGCTCGCGGGCATGTGGGAGCTGGCGCTCAACATCGACGGTCATTTCCTGCCGTACTACTTGTTCATGCACTTCTGGACGATGGCCGGCACCGCGGAGCTGTGGCTGCGGCTGCCGTCGGCGCTGGCGATCGGCGTGGCGGCCTGGCTGCTGACGGATCTGGGCCGGCGGCTGAGCTCGGTCCGGGCGGGGGTGTTCGCGGCGGCGATCTTCGCGGTCCTGCCGTCCGTCTCCTATTTCGGGGCTTTCGCCAGGTCGTACGCGTTCGCGGCGGCCGCGGCGGTGCTGTCCTTCTGGGCGCTGCACCGGGCGCTTGAACGGCCGGCGGCGGCCAGGCGGTGGGTGCTGTACGGGGTGGCGGTCGCGCTGGTGTGCTCGACGCACCTGTTCGCGGTCCTCGTGCTGCCCGCGCAGCTCGCGCTGGCCCGGCGCGGGGCCGTGGTGCGCATGCTGGGCGCGCTCGCGGTGGGCGGTCTCCCGGCCGTGGCGCTGGGGCTGATCGGGTTCGGGGAGCGGCACGCGATCAGCTGGATCCCGCAGCGCGGGCCGGAGGTGTGGCTGAAGTTCCCGAAGATGGCGGCGGGGACGAACGCGTTCGGGGTGGTGCTGTTCGCGGTCGCGGTGGCCGGGGCGGTCCACCTGTACGCGCGGCGGGGCGAGCGGCCGTGGGCCCTGGCGCTGGCGGGGTGGCTGGTGCTGCCGCCGCTGCTCCTGCTCGCGGTCTCGCACCTGGTGACGCCGGTGTACGTGGACCGCTACCTGTTCGTGACCGCGCCCGCGTTGGCACTGCTCGCGGGCCTGGCGGTGGCGGCGATCCCCCGGTTCGCGGTGGCGGCGGGGGTGGCGGTCGTCGTGCTCGGGTGCGCGCTGTCGTTCCCCGATCATGTGGACGTCCGTGAGGAGAACGGGCGTTTCGAGAACATCCCGTGGGCGTTGCGGGTGATCAGGGCCGAGCGGGACGACGCGATCGTGTACGGCCAGAGCCAGCTGCGCACCGGCTTCGACTACTACGCCGACTCGCTCATGCCGGTGGACGTGCTCCGCTCCGGGGACGAGCCCTCCCCCACCGGGTTCGGATATCCCGAGCGGGCGGACGTGGCCGCGGCGCTCGACGGGCGCGAGCGGGTGTGGGTGGTCTGGCGCGGCAGCAAGCAGTCGGGGCTGGAGGGGGACGCGGTGCCGCGGGTGGCGGAGGTCGAGCGGGCGGGGTTCGAGCTGAAGCTGGCCAAGCACTCGGCTGAGCTGCCGGGGCTCACGGTGGCGTTGTTCACCCGCGAATAGCCGCGGTCAGCCGCCCGGGCACTCGCGACCCGGCCGCGGTCAGCCGCCCCGGCACCCGCGACTGGCCACGACCCGCTGCGGATCACGCGAAAGCGGGCCCCTCCGCGGATGGAGGGGCCCGCTTCTTCGTGCGCGGTCGTCGTGGTCAGCCGACCTCGACGCCGCCGATCGACTTCTTGCCGCGCCGCAGCACCATGAACCGCCCGTGCAGCAGGTCCTCGGCCCCCGGCACGTACGCCTCGTCAGTGATCTTGACGTTGTTGAGGTAGGCCCCGCCCTCCTTGACCGCCCGCCGGGCGGCCGACTTGGACTCGACCAGGCCGCTGTCGGCCAGCAGGTCGACGAAGGACGCGCCGAGCGCGGGCACCACGGCCTTCGGCACCTCGGCCAGCGCCGCGCCGAGGGTGGAGGCGGGCAGCTCCTCCAGCGTGCCCTGGCCGAACAGCGCCTTGGAGGCGGCCACGACGGCGTCCAGCTCCTGCTTGCCGTGCAGCAGCTCGGTGAGCTCCTCGGCCAGCGCCCGCTGCGCCTCGCGGGCGAAGGGCCGCTCGGCGACGGCCTTCTCCAGCGCCTCGATCTCCTCGCGGCCGCGGAAGGTGAACACCTTGAGGTAGTGGATCACGTCGCGGTCGTCGGAGTTGAGGAAGTACTGGTAGAAGGCGTACGGCGAGGTCATCTCGGGGTCGAGCCAGAGCGCGCCGCCGGCGGTCTTGCCGAACTTGGTGCCGTCGGACTTGGTGATCAGCGGCAGGGTCATGGCGTGCACGTGGGCGCCTTCGATGCGGCGTACGAGGTCGACGCCCGCGGTGATGTTGCCCCACTGGTCGCTGCCGCCGATCTGCAGCGCGCAGCCGTAGCGGCGGTGCAGCTCCAGGTAGTCGTTGGCCTGGAGGATCTGGTAGCTGAACTCGGTGTAGCTGAGCCCTTCGCCGGCCAGCCGGGCCGAGACGGACTCGCGGGCCAGCATGCGGTTGACCGGGAAGTGCTTGCCGATGTCGCGCAGGAAGCCGATCGCGCTCATCTCGCCGGTCCAGTCGAGGTTGCTCACCATGAGGGCGGCGTTGGACGGCGCGTCGAAGTCGAGGAAGCGGCCGACCTGGCCGCGCAGGCGCTCCACCCACTCCGCCACGGTCTCGGTCGCGTTGAGTGAGCGCTCGCTGTTGCGCCCGCTCGGGTCGCCGATGAGGCCGGTGGCGCCGCCGACCAGGCCGATCGGGCGGTGCCCGGCGAGCTGCAGCCGGCGCAGGGTGAGCAGCGGCACGAAGTGACCGACGTGCAAAGAGGGGGCGGTCGGGTCGAACCCGGCGTAGACCGTGATCGGACCCTCGGCCATGGACGCGCGCAGGGCGTCGAGGTCGGTGGACTGCGCGATCAGGCCCCGCCAGGCGAGGTCATCGAGAATGTCGGTCACGGTGCGGGCTTTCCAGGAGAGTGAGACGGGTCGGATGAGTACAGCGTGCCTGATCGCCCGGGTAGCCCGCCACTTGGATACGCTCTGTGCCCATGTGGAGGGTCCGTCGCGAGCTGGCCGTTTTCAAGATCTTAGGGGCTCTCGCGTGCGCGGGTCTCGCCGTCTACTGGTGGATCGGCGGCGATCACCGCGGCGTGATCCTGGCCGTGCCTGGGGCGGTGCTCCTCGGCGGCATGGGGCTGCGGGACCTGCTGGTCCCGGTGCGGCTGGCGGCCGACGAGAGCGGGATCACGGTGGTGCACGGGTTCGCGGGACACCGGCACGTGCCCTGGGACGAGATCCGGGACGTCACGGTGGACGTACGCAGGCGCTGGGGCCGGCGCAGCGAGATGCTGGAGATCGACACCGGCGACCACCTGCACCTCTTCAGCCCTCACGAGCTGGGCGCCTCTCCGACGGAGGTGGCGGCGGCGCTGCGCCGGCGCGGCACGTGAGCCCGGTAGGGCGACACGGTCGGGTCGCCGTCGATCCAGAACCGCCACGGCACCTCCTTGGCGGTGGAGATCCCGGTGCGCGGCCCGGCTTTGACCAGCCCGGGTGCGGGCGGACGGCCTTCGAGCACGGCGGCCGACTCGTGGGGCCGCCCGGCGGGTGAGCCCTCCAGCACGGCGTCGAGGCCGTTGTGCTCGCGGGCCAGGCCGAGGGCGACGGCGAGCCGTGCGGGGCCGCGGGCGAGGTCGCGGTCGGGCGGCGGCTTGCCGCGCGAGGAGCGGCGGACGCGGGCGACGTCCACGCCGTCCAGCACCTCGCCGGCCCGCAGCAGCACCGCCGAGCCCGATCCCTCGGGCAGGCAGACGAGGTTGGCGCAGAAGTGCATGCCGTAGGTGAAGTAGACGTACAGGTGGCCGGGCGGGCCGAACATGACGGCGTTGCGCGGCGTCCTGCCGCGGTAGGTGTGCGCGGCGGGGTCCTCGCCGGGGCCGCCGTACGCCTCGACCTCGGTGAGGCGCACGGCGACGGGCCCGTGCACGAGGACGCGCCCGAGCAGGTCGGGCGCGACCTCGTGGGAGGGGCGGTCGAAGAAGCTCCGCGGCAGCGGCGCGGGGCTCAGCTCTGCGCCGCCCATGCCGCCTGCGCGTCAACCGCCTCGCGCAGCGCGACGAGCTGGTCGCGTACGCGGTCGGGAGCGGTGCCGCCGTGCGCCTTGCGGGCGGCGAGCGCGCCGGGCACGCTGAGCACGTCGCGCACGTCGGGGGTGAGGTGCGACGAGACCTTGAGCAGCTCGTCGTCGCTGAGCTCGCCGAGGTCCTTGTCGTTGACCTGGCACCACACGACCAGGTGGCCGACGGCCTCGTGCGCCTCGCGGAACGGCACGCCGCGCCGCACCAGCAGCTCGGCGAGGTCGGTGGCGAGCGCGAACCCGTCGGGGGCCGAGGCCTCCATGCGGGCGGTGTTGACCCGCATCGTGGCGACCAGCCCGGCCATGGCGGGCAGGACCAGCAGCAGGGTGTCGACGGCGTCGAACACCGGCTCCTTGTCCTCCTGCAGGTCGCGGTTGTAGGTCAGCGGCAGGCCCTTGAGCGTGGTCAGCAGCGACATGAGGTTGCCGATGAGCCGGCCGGACTTGCCGCGGGCCAGCTCGGCCACGTCGGGGTTCTTCTTCTGCGGCATGATCGACGAGCCGGTGGAGTAGGCGTCGTCCATCTCGATCCAGCGGAACTCCTGCGAGGCCCACAGGACGATCTCCTCGCCCAGCCGCGACAGGTGCACGCCGATCATGGCCGCGTCGAACAGGAACTCGGCGGCGAAGTCGCGGTCGGCGACGGCGTCCATCGAGTTGGGCGCGGCGGCGGCGAAGCCCAGCTCCTCGGCCACGGCCTGCGGGTCGAGCGGCAGCGACGAGCCGGCCAGCGCGCCGGAGCCGAGCGGCGAGACCGCGGCCCGCTTGTCCCAGTCGGTGAGCCGGTCGACGTCGCGGGCGAAGGCGTGCACGTGCGCCAGGAGCTGGTGGCCGAACGACACCGGCTGCGCGTGCTGCAGGTGGGTCATGCCGGGCGCGGCGGTCTCGGCGTGCTGCTCGGCCTGGGCCATGAGCGCCGTCTCCAGCTCGACCACCCGGGAGACGACCATGCGGACGTGGTCGCGGAGGTAGAGGCGCAGGTCGGTGGCGATCTGGTCGTTGCGCGAGCGGCCGGCGCGCAGCTTGCCGCCGAGCGAGCCGAGCCGTTCCAGCAGGCCGCGCTCCAGCGCGGTGTGCACGTCCTCGTCGGCCACCGTCGGCCGGAACTCGCCCTCCTTGCAGGCGCGGTCCAGGTCGTCGAGGGCGCCGATCATGCGCCCGAGCTCCTCGTCGCTCAGCAGCCCCGCCCTGTGCAGCACCCGCGCGTGCGCCCTGGACGCCGCCAGGTCGTACGGCACGAGCCGCCAGTCGAAGTGCACGCTCACCGACAGCCGGGCCAGCGCGTCGGACGGGCCGCTCTCGAAGCGTCCGCCCCACAGCCGCATCGGCTTGCCTTCACTCACCGTCATCTCCTTCGTGTCCCCCGCGACCATAGTGCACGTCGGCCCCCGTTCGCGTCACGGGCGGCGCGATCTTCAGCGGGGCTTCTTCCGTTTTCAGCCGCGCCGGTCGGCGACCTTCAGCAGCGCCTCGGCGACCGCCTGCCCGCCCTGCGGGTCGCGGGTGATGACGAGGATCGTGTCGTCGCCCGCGACGGTGCCGAGGATGGACTCCCAGTCGGCGTGGTCGATGGCGGAGGACATGAACTGCGCCGCGCCGGGAGGCGTCTTCACGACGACCAGGTTGGCCGAGGCCTCGGCGCTGACCAGCAGCTCCTCCGCCACGCGCTGGAGGCGGGCGGAGGGGGGCTCGCCGGCCCCGACCCGGGCGACCGGGATGCGGGCGCCGCCCTCGCCGGGCAGCGCGTAGATCAGCGAGCCGTCCTCGGCGCGCAGCTTGAGCGCGCCGAGCTCGTCCAGGTCACGGGAGAGCGTGGCCTGGGTGACCTCGACGCCGCTGTCGGCGAGCAGCTTGGCGAGCTCCGGCTGGGAGCGCACCACCTGCCGCCGCAGCAGGTCGGTGATCCGCGCCTGCCGGGCCGCCTTGGTCATCGGGATGGTCACGGTCTGGTCACCAGCCAGTGGAGCAGCGCCTTCTGGGCGTGCAGGCGGTTCTCGGCCTGGTCCCACACGACGCTGCGCGGGCCTTCGAGCACGTCCTCGGTGATCTCGTAGCCGCGGTAGGCGGGCAGGCAGTGCAGCACGATCGCCTCGGGGGCGGCGCGCGCGACCAGCGCGGCGTCCACCTGGTACGGCATGAGCGCGGCCACCCGCTCCTCCTTGCCGCTCTGGCCCATCGACACCCAGGTGTCGGTGGCGAGCACGTGGGCGCCCTCGGCGGCGGCGGCCGGGTCGGCGACGACGCTCACCGAGCCGCCGGTCCGCTCGGCGACGGCCGCGGCCCGGTCGAGCACGGCCGGGTCGGGCAGGTAGCCGTCGGGGGCCGCGATGCGTACGTGCATGCCGGCGGTGGCGCCGCCGAGCAGGTAGGAGTGGGCCATGTTGTTGGCGCCGTCGCCGGTGTAGGCGAGCGTCAGGCCGGCGGTGCGGCCGAGGTGCTCGCGCACGGTCTGCAGGTCGGCGAGGATCTGGCAGGGGTGGTACTCGTCGGTGAGCGCGTTGACGACCGGGACACGGGAGTGGGCGGCCATCTCCTCGATGAGCTCCTGGCCGTTGGTGCGCCAGACGATCGCGGCGACCTGCCGGTCGAGCACGCGGGCGAGGTCCTTGGCGGGCTCGCCGCGGCCCATGAGCGCCCCGACGTTGTCGACGACGAGCGGCAGGCCGCCGAGCTCGCCGATGCCGGTGTGGAAGGAGACGCGGGTGCGGGCCGAGGGCTTGTCGAACAGGACGGCGACGCTGCGCGGGCCCTCGAAGGGGCGGTAGCCGAAGCGGTCCTTCTTCATGGCCTCGGCCAGGTCGAGCACCTCCGCCTGCTCGGCGGGCGAGAGGTCGTCGTCCTTGAGGAAGTGCCGGACGCTCGCGGGGTCCTGGCTCTGGCTGCTCACTTCGACGCCTCTTCCACGATCGCGGGGAACGCCGTCACGAAGGCGTCCACCTCCTCTGCCGTCACCACCAGCGGGGGCGCGATGCGCACCGCGTCCGGCTGGAGCGCGTTGACCAGGAACCCGGCCTTGGCCGCCGCCTCCTGGAAGCGCGCCGAGCGCGGCTCGCGCAGCACGGCGGCCAGCCACAGGCCGCGCCCGCGCACGCCCTTCAGCAGCGGGTGGCGTACCGACTCCAGCCCGGCGCGCAGCCGGGCGGAGACCTCGCGCACGTGGGCGAGGTCGACGTTGTCGAGCACCGCCAGCGCGGCGGCGCAGGAGACCGGGTTGCCGCCGAAGGTCGAGCCGTGGTCGCCCTTGCCGAACAGCCCGCCGATCTCGCCGAAGCCGACGCAGGCGCCGATCGGCAGGCCGCCGCCGAGCCCCTTGGCCAGGGTGAGGATGTCGGGGGTGACGCCGTCGGCCTGGTGGGCGAACCAGTGGCCGGTGCGGCCGATGGCCGACTGGATCTCGTCGGCGACCAGCAGCGCGCCGGTGGAGTCGCAGATCTCGCGGGCCGCCTCGAAGTAGCCGTCGGGGGGCGGGACCACGCCGGCCTCGCCCTGCGTGGGCTCCAGGAAGACCGCGATGCAGTCGCCGGTCACGGCCTCCTTGAGCGCGTCGGCGTCGCCGTAGGGGACGAAGCGCACGTCCACGGGGAACGGGCCGAACGGCTCGCGGATGGCCGGCTTGCCGGTCAGCGACAGCGCGCCGATGGTGCGGCCGTGGAAGCCGTTCTCGGCGGCGACGAAGTAGGAGCGGCCCTCGCGGCGGCCGTACTTGAGCGCCAGCTTGTACGCCGCCTCGTTGGCCTCGGTGCCGGAGTTGGCGAAGAAGATCCGCGCGGGGGCGTTGAGCAGGCCGCGCAGCCGCTCGGCGAGCAGCACCTCGGGCTCGTGCAGGAACAGGTTGCTGGTGTGCGCGATGGCCGCGACCTGCCGGGTGACGGCCTCGACCAGGGCCGGGTGGGCGTGGCCGAGCGAGCTGGTGGCGATGCCGGCGATGAAGTCGAGGTATTCCCTGCCGTCGACGTCCCACACGCGGCTGCCCTCGCCGCGGGCCAGGGCGATCGGCGGGACGCCGTAGTTGGGCATGAAGGCGTCTTCGAACCTCTTGAACAGGCTCATCAGGGCATCACCATCGTTCCGATTCCTTCATTGGTGAAGATCTCCAGCAGCAGGGAGTGCGGCACCCGGCCGTCGAGGACGTGGGCGCGCGGCACCCCGCCCTGCACGGCCGTCAGGCACGCCTCCATCTTGGGCACCATGCCGCTGGACAGCGTGGGCATGAGGGTCTCCAGCTCGTCGGCCGCGAGCTGGTCGATCACGTCGGTGTCGTCGGGCCAGTTGGCGTACAGGCCCTCGACGTCGGTGAGCACGATCAGCTTCTGCGCCTGGAGCGCGACGGCCAGCGCGGCGGCGGCCGTGTCGGCGTTGACGTTGTAGACCTCGCCGTCGTCGCCGCGGGCGACGCTGGAGATCACGGGGATGCGGCCGTCGGCGATGAGGGCGCGGACCGCTCCCGGGTCGACCTTGATGATCTCGCCGACCTGGCCGATGTCGACGAGCTCGCCGTCCACCACGGCGTGCTTGCGCACGGCGGTGAACAGGTGGGCGTCCTCGCCCGACAGGCCGACGGCGAACGGGCCGTGCCGGTTGATCAGGCCGACGATGTCGCGGTTGACCTGGCCGACCAGGACCATCCGCACCACCTGCATGGCCTCGGGCGTGGTGACCCGCAGGCCGGCGGTGAAGGTGGAGGCGATGCCGAGCCGGTCGAGCGCGCTGCTGATCTGCGGGCCGCCGCCGTGCACGACGACCGGGCGCAGGCCGGCGTGCTGGAGGAAGACGACGTCCTCGGCGAAGCCGGCCTTCAGCCCCTCGTCGGTCATGGCGTTGCCGCCGTACTTGATGACGACGGTCGCGCCGTGGAAGCGGGTGAGCCAGGGCAGCGCCTCGATGAGCGTGCCCGCCTTCGTCTCGGCCGCGCTGCGCCTCATGAGCTGTACGCCGAGTTCTCGTGGACGTAGTCCGCGGTCAGGTCGGTCGTGTGGACGGTCGCGGTGTGCGGGCCCGCCGACAGGTCGACGGTGATCGTGACGTCCCTCGGGCGCATGTCCACCTTGGAGCGGTCGTCGCCGACCGCGCCGCCGCGGCAGATCCAGATGCCGTTGATGGCGACGTTGAGCCGGTCGGGCTCGAAGACGGCGTCGGTGGTGCCGACGGCGGCGAGCACGCGGCCCCAGTTGGGGTCCTCGCCGTGGACGGCGCACTTGAGCAGGTTGGAGCGGGCGACCGCGCGGCCGACCGTGACGGCGTCGGACTCGGAGGCGGCGCCGACGACCTCGATGGCGATGGCCTTGGAGGCGCCCTCGGCGTCCACGAGGAGCTGGCGGGCCAGGTCGGCGCAGACCTCGTAGACCTTCTGCTCGAACTCGGCGAGGTCGGGCCTGACGCCGGCGGCGCCGCTGGCCAGCAGCAGCACGGTGTCGTTGGTGGACATGCAGCCGTCGGTGTCGAGCCGGTCGAAGGTGCGGGAGGTGGCCTTGCGCAGCGCGGCGTCGAGCTCGTCGCTGGTGAGGTCGGCGTCGGTGGTGATCACGCAGAGCATGGTGGCGAGGGCGGGGGCGAGCATGCCCGCGCCCTTGGCCATGCCGCCCACCATGTAGCCGGCGGCCCGCTTGAAGGAGATCTTGCTGACCGTGTCGGTGGTGCGGATGGCGTCGGCCGCGGCCAGGCCGCCGTCGCGGGAGAGCTGGCCCGCGGCGGTCTCGACGCCGGACAGCAGCTCGTCCATGGGCAGCCGCTCGCCGATCAGGCCGGTGGAGCAGACGGCGATCTCGCCGGCGGAGTCCTGCAGCGCCTCGGCGACCTTCTCGGCGGTGGCGTGGGTGTCCTGGAAGCCCTCGGGGCCCGTGCAGGCGTTGGCGCCGCCGGAGTTGAGCACCACGGCCCGCAGCCGGCCGCCCGCGAGGACCTGCTGCGACCACAGGACGGGGGCGGCCTTCACGCGGTTGGCGGTGAAGACGCCCGCGGCGGCGCGGCTGGGCCCGTCGTTGACGACGAGGGCGAGGTCGCGGGCGCCGCCGGGCTTGATGCCCGCGGCGACGCCGGCCGCTCTGAATCCAAGTGGAGCGGTAACGCTCACGGTGCGACTCCTGTCAGGGGAAGGCCGAGCTCTTCCGGCAGGCCGAGGGCGAGGTTGACGCTTTGGATCGCGCCCCCGGCGGTGCCCTTGGTGAGGTTGTCGATGGCGATGACGGCGACCACGCGGCCGGCGCGTTCGTCGAGCGTCACCTGGAGGGCGGCGGTGTTGGCGCCGTAGGTCATGGAGGTGGCCGGCCAGACGCCGTCGGGCAGCAGGTGGACGAACGGCTCGTCCTTCAGCGCCACCTCGTACGCCGACCGCAGCGCCTGCCGGGTGAGGCCGGGCGCGGCGGGGGCGGTGCAGGTGGCGAGGATGCCGCGGCTCATGGGGGCCAGCGTGGGGGTGAAGGAGACGCGCACCGGCGTGCCGGCGACGGCCGACAGGCCCTGCTCCATCTCGGGGGTGTGGCGGTGGACGCCGCCGACGCCGTACGCGCTGACCGACCCCATGACCTCGCTGCCGAGCAGGTGCGCCTTCGGGGCCTTGCCCGCGCCGCTGGCGCCGCTGGCGGCGACCACGACGACGTCGGGGCCGGCCAGGCCGGCGGCGAAGGCGGGGAAGAGGGCGAGCAGGACGGAGGTCGGGTAGCAGCCGGGCACCGCGACGCGCCGCGCGCCGCGCAGCCTCTCCCGCTGTCCGGGCAGCTCGGGCAGGCCGTAGGGCCAGGTGCCGGCGTGCTCGCCGCCGTAGAACTCCTGCCAGGCGGCGGGGTCGGCGAGCCGGTGGTCGGCGCCGCAGTCGACGACCACGGTGTCCTCGCCGAGCTGGGCGGCGACGGCGGCCGAGTGGCCGTGCGGCAGGGCCAGGAAGACGACGTCGTGGCCGGCGAGCGTGGCGGCGCTGGTCTCCTCGATGACCCGGTCGGCCAGCTGCGGCAGGTGGGGCTGGTGGGCGCCGAGGCGGGCGCCGGCGCTGGAGGCGGCGGTGAGCGCGCCGATCTCGAACTCGGGATGGCCGAGCAGGAGGCGCAGCAGCTCTCCGCCCGCGTAGCCGCTGGCTCCCGCTATCGCCGCTCTCATTCTCGCCCCTCCTGCATATTCATGCATCATAGCTCATGACCTTGCTTGTGAGAATGATGCACGTCGCGGCGGGGATGCGCAAGCCGCCCTTCCCAGCCGGATGCAGGTGAACACCAAGTGGCGGCCTGAATGATGAGCTTATGAGCGATTTCTTGTCCGATGTGCCCTTCGTCACACCGCAGCCTGGGCCGGGGCGGGACCCGGGGCGGTGGGGCCGGGCCGTGCTCGTGCTGCTCTGGCTGGCGGTCTGCCTGCTGCCGATGTGGCTGGCCGTCGGGGACCTGGAACTCGCGACCGGGCGCGTCGGCACCCCGGGGACGCTGCGCGTGATCTCGTGCGAGGACCTGGGCCAGGGCCGCTACGACTGCGACGGGCAGTTCACGCCGGACGGCGGGGGCGCGCCGGTGCCGGTGGACGCCTCGCCGGACTCCTCGGCGGGCGACGTGCTGCGGGCGCAGCTCACGCCGGAGGGCGACCGGGCGGCCCCGGCGGGGACGAAGGGGATGCTGGCGGCGCTGGCGCTGCCGTCGGTCGGGTTCGGCGGGCTGGGCTTCCTGCCGTACGTGCTCATGTACTGGGCCGGGGCGCGGCGCGGGCGGCGGGCCGCCGTGATCGGCGGATGGCTGGTCACGGCGGCCGGCACCGTGGGGATGCTGGTCGGACTGGTCGCGGCCTACGCCTGACGAGCCGGGGTCCCCCGCCGGCCCAGGAGCCGGCGGGGGACCCGCGCGCTCAGCGCAGGAACGCGGCGGCCACGCCCGCGTCCACCGGCACGTGCAGGCCGGTGGTGTGGGAGAGGTCGCTCGCGGCCAGCACGAAGACGGCCGCGGCCACGTGCTCGGGCAGCACCTCGCGCTTGAGCAGGGTGCGCTGGGCGTAGAACTCGCCGAGCCGCTCCTCCTCCACGCCGTACACCTTGGCCCGGTTGGCGCCCCAGCCGGAGGCGAAGATGCCGGAGCCGCGGACCACGCCGTCGGGGTTGACGCCGTTGACGCGGATGCCGTGCTCGCCCAGCTCGGCCGCGAGCAGCCGCACCTGGTGGGCCTGGTCGGCCTTGGCCGCGCCGTAGGCGACGTTGTTCGGGCCGGCGAAGACGGCGTTCTTGGAGGAGATGTAGACGATGTCGCCGCCCATCGCCTGGTCGATCATGACCCTGGCGGTCTCCCGCGCGACCAGGAACGAGCCGCGCGCCATGACGTCGTGCTGCAGGTCCCAGTCGGCGAGGCTGGTCTCCAGCAGCGAGCGCGACAGCGACAGGCCGGCGTTGTTGACCACCAGGTCCACGCCGCCGAAGGCGAGCACGGCGGCCCGTACGGCGGCGGCGATCTGCTCCTCGGAGGTGACGTCCACGCCGACGGCCACGGCCACGTCGGAGGGGCGGTAGGCGTTCGCGCCGATCTCGGCCGCCACCTTCTCGGCCGCGCCGAGATCGCGGTCGGCGACCACGACGCAGGCGCCCTCGGCGGCGAGGCGGCGGGCGGTGGCCGCGCCGATGCCCGAGCCGCCGCCGGTGACCAGCGCCACCCGGGTGGCGAGCGGCTTCGGCTTCGGCAGGCGGCGCAGCTTGGCCTCCTCCAGCTCCCAGTACTCGATGCGGAACTTCTCCGACTCGGGGATGGGGGCGTAGGAGGAGACGGACTCGGCGCCGCGCATGACGTTGATGGCGTTGACGTAGAACTCGCCGGCCACGCGGGCGGTCTGCTTGTCCTTGCCGAAGGAGAACATGCCGACGCCCGGCACCAGCACGATCGCCGGGTCCGCGCCGCGCATCGCCGGCGAGCCGGGCTCGGCGTGCCGCTCGTAGTAGGCGGTGTAGTCGGCGCGGTAGGCGGCGTGCAGCTCGCGCAGCCGCTCGGCCGCCCGCTCCAGGGGCGCGTCCGGCGGCAGGTCGAGCACCAGCGGCGCGACCTTGGTCCGCAGGAAGTGGTCGGGGCAGGACGTGCCGAGCGCGGCGAGGCGCGGGTGCTCGGCGCGGGCGACGAAGTCCAGCACCTCGGGCGTGTCGGTGTAGTGGCCGACCACGCGCACGTCGGTGGAGGCCAGGCCGCGCACGATCGGGAACAGCGCGGCGGCGCGCGCGTGCCGCTCGGCCTCGGGCAGCGGCTCGTGCACGACCGGGCCGAAGGGGTCGGGGCGGCCGTGCTCGGCGAGGTACGCCTCCGCGGTGCGGATGATCTCCAGGGATCGGCTCTCGCACTCCTCGGAGGTCTCGCCCCAGGCGGTGATGCCGTGGCCGCCCAGGACGCAGCCGATGGCCTGCGGGTTGGCCGCCCTGATCGCGGCGATGTCCAGGCCGAGCTGGAAGCCGGGCCGCCGCCAGGGCACCCACACCACGCGCTCGCCGAAGATCCGCCGGGTCAGCTCCTCGCCGTCGGCGGCGGTGGCGACGGCGATGCCGGCGTCC
Source organism: Nonomuraea sp. AD125B (assembly GCF_041402765.1). Lineage (NCBI taxonomy): Bacteria > Bacillati > Actinomycetota > Actinomycetes > Streptosporangiales > Streptosporangiaceae > Nonomuraea > Nonomuraea sp. AD125B. Next base: position 15,673 of record NZ_JBGLOU010000017.1, read on the forward strand.
GGGTGCAGGTGGTCGACGTGGCCGGCCTCGACCAGGCCGTGCATGGCGGTGTCGATGGACGGCGCGGCCCCTCCCCTGCCGTGCAGGCAGTAGTCGAAGGCGGCGACCATCTCGTCCTCGCGCTCGACGCCGGGGTAGACGTCCTTGAGCGCGCGCAGCCGGTCCAGGCGCAGCACGGCGAGGCCGGACTCCTTGAGCGTGCCGAGGTCGCCGCCGGAGCCCTTGACCCACAGCAGCTCGACGTCCTCGCCGGTGACCGGGTCGGGCGCGAGGCCCTTGGCGGAGGTGTTGCCGCCGGCGAAATTGGTGTTGCGGGGGTCGGCTCCTAGGCGGTGCGAGCGTTCCAGCAGCTCGTTGACGGTGTCGGTGGGCGTGTTCTTGTCAGACATGATCTCGTCAGGCTCCCCAGCCCGCCTGCTGACCGCCGACGCGCTCGGCGGCGATCTTCTCGAAGTAACCGGACCCGGCGTAGGCGGCCATCGGGTCGGGGGCGAGGCCCATCTCCTCGCGCAGCTCCGCGAGCAGCGGGCGCACGTCGGTGTTGTAGGCGTCCATGAGGACGGCGTTGGAGCCGAGCACGTCGCCGGCGGCCTGCGCGGCGGCGAGGGCGTCCTGGTCCACGAGCAGCGCCTTGGCGGTGGCCTCCTGGACGTTCATGACCGAGCGGATCTGGCCCGGGATCTTGGGCTCGATGTTGTGGCACTGGTCGAGCATGAACGCGACCTCGTCGGTGAGCCCGCCGCCCCTGATGACCTCGTACATGATGCGGAAGAGCTGGAACGGGTCGGCGGCGCCGACCATCAGGTCGTCGTCGGCGTAGAAGCGGGAGTTGAAGTCGAACCCGCCGAGCTTGCCCTCGCGCAGCAGGAAGGCGACGATGAACTCGATGTTGGTGCCCGGCGCGTGGTGGCCGGTGTCCACGACGACCTGGGCCTTCGGGCCGAGCTTGACGCAGTGGGCGTAGGCGGTGCCCCAGTCGGGCACGTCGGTGGCGTAGAAGGCGGGCTCGAACAGCTTGTACTCCAGCAGGAAGCGCTGGCCGTCGCCGAGCCGGTCGTAGACCTCGGCCAGCGACTCGGCCAGGCGGTCCTGGCGGGCGCGCAGGTCGTCCTGGCCGGGGTAGTTGATGCCGTCGGAGAACCACAGCTTGAGCGTGTCGCTGCCGGTGGCGTCCATGATGTCGACGCATTCGAGCAGGTGGTCGGTGGCCTTGCGGCGGACCCGGGGGTCGGGGTTGGTGACGCTGCCCAGCTTGTAGTCGTCGTCCTGGAAGACGTTGGAGTTGATGGCGCCGATGGCGACGCCCAGCTCGCGGGCGTGGCGGGCCAGGTCGGCGTAGTCGTCCACCTTGTCCCACGGGATGTGCAGGGCCACGGTGGGCGCGATGCCCGTGTAGGCGTGGACCTGGGCGGCGTCGGCGAGCTTCTCGTACGGATCGCGCGGCACGCCCTGCTGCGCGAAGACCTTGAAGCGGGTGCCGCTGTTGCCGTACGCCCAGGACGGCGTCTCGATGCGCTGCGACCGCAGCGCGGCCTTGATGTCAGTCATAGCTCCCCGATCAATCCAGGTGGAACACTTCGGTCAGCGGCGTCATGCCCTCGTCGGGACGCCCGTCGAGATCCTCGAAGAACGGCGCCATCTCGGCCTGCCAGCGGGCGTTGACCTCGGTCTCGGCCATGGCCTTCTTGGCGGCCTCGAAGTCGTCGGTCTCCAGGTAGCCCACGAGCAGGCCGTCGTCGCGGAGGAAGAGCGAGTAGTTGTGCCAGCCGGTGCGTGACAGCGCCTCTCGCATCTCCGGCCAGACGTCCTGGTGGCGTTCGCGGTACTCCGCCAGCCGCTCTGGGCGGACCTTCAGGAGGAAGCAGACCCGTTGCACTGGCACTCCCTTCAAAACGTTTTAATCCTTCGGGCAGGAAACTATGGTTCCCGCTCTGCGCTGTCAATGCGTCCCCTGCTCCCCGCCCGGCTCCTCGGGCAGGATCAGCACGTCGCCGGCGGGCACGGTGGCCCGGACGCCGGCGGGCGTCGTCACCTCGGCGTCCGCGCCGGTGTGGTTGATCGCGAACAGGAACGCGCGGCCGTCCTCATGGGCCCGGCGCACGACCTCGACGCCCGGCGGGGCCGTGGCGGCCGGGCGCACGCCGGCCTCGGCGCAGACCGCCGCGAGGACGCGGGCCAGCGTCGCGTCGTCCAGGCGGGTGGTCAGGTAGTGGGCCGCGCCGCCGCCCTGCTCGTGGCGGGTCCAGGCGGGCTCGCCGGTCGCGTACGCGTCCAGCACCTTGGCCCCGGTGACGTGGGCCAGCTCGCTCCAGACCGTCCCGGTGCCGCCGGACTCCAGCGCGATCGGCCCCTCCAGCGGGAAGAACTCCTCGACGCTCACCCCCAGCAGCTCCCGCCAGGCGCCGGGGTAGCCGCCGAGGCGGACCCGGTCGTGCTCGTCCACGATCCCGCTGTACGGGCCGACCAGCGTCACGCCGCCCGCCCGGGTGAAGTCCGCCAGGCCGGCCGCCCCCGCGTCGCTCACCAGGTAGAGCATGGGGACCAGGACCAGCCGGTAGCCGCTCAGGTCGCCCTCGGGGTGGGCCAGGTCGCAGGTGATGCCCGCCCGCCACAGTGCGGCGTGCCAGCGCTTGGCCTCCTCGACCGGGTCCAGCTCGGAGGTCGGCTGGGCGGGGTGGTCCTGTGCCCAGACGCTCGCATGGTCGAGCAGGATCGCGACCTCGGCCGCGACCCGGCTGCCCGGCACGCCGTCCAGCCCGGCGAGCTCGGCCCCGAGCGCCTTGACCTCGCGGAAGATCTTGGTGTCGGGGCCGGCGTGCGGCAGCATCGCCGAGTGCCACTTCTCGGCCCCGGCGCGGGAGGCCCGCCACTGGAAGAACATGATCCCGTCCGCGCCCCTGGCCAGGTGCTGCAGGGAGTTGCGGCGCAGCTCGCCGGGCGCCTTGGCGAGGTTGCGCGGCTGCCAGTTGACGGCGCTGGTGGAGTGCTCCATCAGCAGCCAGGGCCGGCCGCCGTTCAGCGAGCGGGCGTAGTCGGCGGCGAAGGCCAGGTCGATGTGCGGCTCGGCGCGCGCCCCGATCAGGTAGTGGTCGGTGGAGACCACGTCGACCTCGGCGGCGAAGGCCCAGCAGTCCATGTCCCAGTGGGCGCCGGCCATGAGGTTCGTGGTGGCGGGGACGTCAGGGGTGACGGACTTCAGCAGGTCGCGCTCGGCGGTGTAGAGCTCCACCAGGGCGTCGGAGCTGAAGCGGCGGAAGTCGAGCTGCTGGCCGGGGTTGGTGAAGCTGGGGGTGGCACGGGGCGGCAGGATCTGCGCCCAGTCGCCGTAGCGCTGGGACCAGAAGGCGGTGCCCCAGGCGTCGTTGAGCTCGTCGAGCGAGCCGTAGCGGGCGCGCAGCCAGGCGCGGAAGGCCTCCGCCGAGGTGTCGCAGTAGCAGCGGGCGTTGTGGCAGCCGTACTCGTTGTGCACGTGCCAGAGCGCCAGCGCCGGATGGCCGGCGTAGCGGGTGGCGACCCGCTCGGCGACGCGCAGGGCGCGGTCGCGGTAGATCGGCGAGCTGGGGCAGAAGCCCTGCCTGCTGCCGTGGTGGAGGCGGCGGCCGTCGGCGTCGACCGGCAGCGCCTCGGGGTAGGAGGCGCCGAACCACGGCGGCGGCGAGGCGGTGGGGGTGGCCAGGCCGGCGCGGATGCCGTTGGCGGCCAGCAGGTCCATGGCCCGGTCGAGCCAGCCGAAGTCGAACACCCCCTCGGCGGGTTCCAGCACGGACCAGGAGAAGATCCCGAGGCTGACCTGGTTGACGCCGGCCTCGCGCATGAGCGCGACGTCCTGCTGCCACGTCTCCTCGGGCCACTGCTCGGGGTTCCAGTCGCCGCCGTAGGCGATGACATCCGGCATGAGCCTGCCTTTCGTCCTTGGAGTTCACCGGGGATTAAAACGTTCCTGGGCATCGTGGCACAAGGGCGGGCGCGCCTCGCACGACTGTCAGTGCTGCTCGGCGGGCGGGAAACGGCCGTTTCCCGATGGGGGCGATGCGGTGGACACGCGACGTGCGGCGGCTGGTGTGAAGAACGATTCAATGCCACCGTTCAATGGAGGGGTGGTTCTTCCCCGGAAGTAGAACGTTTTACCAGCAAGACGGCGACGTCGGCGCGCGGCGCGGTCCGGGAGCCGCGCGCTGACTGGCGTCCCGCCGGTTGGTACGTTTTAATGAGGCGTCATGGCCATGGTCAGCATCAAGGATGTCGCCGCGCACGCCGGCGTCTCCCCCGGCACGGTCTCCAACGTCCTGAACCGGCCGGGCAAGGTCGCCCCCGCCACCAGGGAGCGCGTGGAGGCGGCCATCAGGGAGCTGGGGTTCGTCCGGCACGGCTCGGCCTCGACGCTGCGCGCCGGGCACAGCAGGACGATCGGCCTGAGCGTGATCGACATCGGCAACCCGTTCTTCACCGAGGTCGCCGCCGGTGTCGAGGACGTCGCCAGCGAGCTGGGCTACGCCGTGATCCTCGGCAACTCGGCCGGCTCCCCCGACAAGGAGGACCGCAACCTGCGGGTGCTGGCCGAGCACCGGGTGCGCGGCGTGCTGATCACCCCGTCCGGCGAGGACTCCGGCCGGCTCGACCGGCTGCGCGAGCACGGCATCAGCGTGGTGCTCGTGGACCATCCCGCGCACCGGCCCGACCAGTGCGCGGTCGCCGTGGACGACGTGGCGGGCGGCCGGGCCGCCGTGGCGCACCTGCTGGCCAGGGGCGCGCGGAGCGTCGCCTGCGTCACCGGCCCGCTGACCATCCGCCAGTGCGTGGAGCGCCGCGACGGCGCGCGGGCGGCGCTGCGCGGCGCCGGGATCGACCCGGCGGAGCTGCGCGTCGTGGAGGCGGCCACGATGACCGCCCGCGGGGGCGAGAAGGCCGCCGCCGAGCTGCTGGCCGGCGAAGCCCTGCCCGAGGCCGTCTTCTGCGCCAACGACCTGCTCGCGCTCGGCGTGCTGCGGGCGCTGCTGCGCGCCGGCGTGCGGGTGCCCGAGGACGTGGCGCTGATCGGCTACGACGACATCGACTTCGCCGCCGCCTCGACGGTGTCGCTGAGCTCGATGCGGCAGCCGACCTACCAGCTCGGGCGCATCGCCACCGAGCTGCTGCTGGACGAGTGCGACAACCCCGACACGCACGCGCACCAGCACATCATGTTCCAGCCTGAGCTCGTCGCTAGGGAGTCCACCCAATGACCCGTTTCGCCGCCGTGGACCTCGGCGCCTCCAGCGGCCGGGTGATGCTGGCCGACCTGTCCGACGGCCTCACGCTGACCGAGGCCCACCGCTTCCCCAACGGCCCGGTCCGCGTGGCCGGCCGGCTGCACTGGGACGTCCTCGGCCTCTACCGGGAGATCCTGGCCGGGCTGCGCGCCGCCGGGCCGGTCTCCTCCATCGGCGTCGACTCCTGGGCCGTCGACTACGGTCTGCTCGACGAGAGCGGCGCGCTGCTCGGCAACCCGGTGCACTACCGCGACGACCGCACCCGGGGCGTGGCCGAGCGGGTGGCCGCCGAGGTCGGCGCGGAGACCCTGTACGAGACCAACGGGCTCCAGGTGCTGCCGTTCAACACGGTCTACCAGTTGCTCGCCGACCGGCTCGACCGGGCGGCCACGATGCTGCTCGTGCCGGACCTGCTGGCGTACTGGCTGACCGGCGAGATGGGCGCGGAGGTCACCAACGCCTCCACCACGGGATTGCTCGACGTGCGGGGCAGGACGTGGGCGTACCCGCTGATCGAGCGGCTGGGGCTGCCCGCCCGGCTGTTCCCGCCGCTGCGGCAGCCCGGCGAGGACATCGGCGGGCTGCGGCCCGACGTGGCCGCCGAGCTCGGCTGGTCGGCCCCGGTGCGGGCGGTCGGCTCGCACGACACCGCCTCGGCCGTGGCCGCCGTGCCCGCGACCGGCCCCGCCTTCGCCTACGTCTCCTGCGGCACCTGGTCGCTCGCCGGGGTGGAGCTGCCTGAGCCGGTGCTGACGCCGGAGAGCCGGGCCGCGAACTTCACCAACGAGGCCGGCATCGACGGCACCGTACGCTACCTGCGCAACGTGATGGGACTGTGGCTGCTGCAGGAGTGCCTGCGCGCCTGGCAGGGCGCCGACCTGGGGCAGCTGCTGAAGGCGGCGGCCGGCGAGCCGCCCTTCGCCGCCGTGGTCAACCCGGACGAGCCGGTGTTCCTGCCGCCGGGCGACATGCCGGCGCGGATCGCCGCCGAGTGCCGCCGCACCGGGCAGACCCCGCCGGTCACCGAGGCCGGCTACGTGCGGTGCGTGCTGGAGAGCCTGGCGCTCGGGCACCGCCGGGCGGTTCGGCAGGCCATGGAGCTGTCGGGGCGTGAGGTCGAGGTCGTCCACCTGGTGGGCGGCGGCTCGCGCAACGAGCTGCTGTGCCGGCTCACCGCCGACGCCTGCGGCCTGCCGGTGGTGGCAGGACCGGCCGAGGCGACGACGTTCGGCAACGTGCTGGTGCAGGCGCGTGCCGCCGGGCTGGTGTCCGGCCTGGACGAGATGCGGGCGCTGGTGGCCGCGGCCGGGCCGCTGCGCCGCTACGAGCCCTCGGGCGACGCCCGCGCCTGGGACGAGGCCGCCGCCCGCGTCTTCCCCGGGGCGCCCTGACCGGCCGTTTCCCGCCGCGAGCCGCCGGGCAGAAGTCGGAGCATGAGCAAGAAGATCGTCCACTATCTGCCGTTCCTCGGCATCGTGCTGGCCGTCTGCACGGCGTCGTGGCTGGCCGGGCGCACCCTGCTGCCACCGGTCAGGGCACGGCGCTGAGAACCTAGGCCGTACGATCAAGCAATGACCGAAAAGACCGAAACGACGCCCGCCTGGCTGTCACCGGAAGAGCTGGAGTCGGTACGCGGCCGCATGCCGATCCTCTACGTCGACGCCGTGCCGGTGCGGGTCGACGAATACGGCGTGGTCACCCACGTCGGCCTGCTGCTGCGCATCGCGTCGGACGGCACGGTCAGCAGGGCGCTCGTCTCGGGCCGGGTGCTGCACCACGAGCGGGTCCGCGACGCGCTGCTGCGCCATCTGGAGAAGGACCTCGGCCCCGTGGCGCTGCCGCGCATCCCGGCGTCGCCGCAGCCGTTCACGATCGCCGAGTACTTCCCGACGCCGGGCGTCACGCCCTACCACGACCCGCGCCAGCACGCGGTGTCGCTGGCCTACATCGTGCCGGTCGCGGGCGACTGCCGGCCCCGGCAGGACGCCCTCGACCTGGTGTGGTTCACGCCGGAGGAGGCGGGCTCCCCGGCGGTGCAGCAGGAGATGACGGGCGGGCAGGGCGTGCTGCTGAAGCAGGCGCTCGCCCACGTCGGCCGGCTGACCTGACCGGTCGCGGGCAGGTCAGCGGGAGGCCAGGGCGCTCCTCGCGTGCGGGCGGCGGAAGAGCTGCGAGCGGCCGAGCGCCCTGAACGCGGCGCGGGCGACCGCGCGGCCGGGGCCGCCGGCGGGCAGCGGGAAGCCGACCGAGATCGCCATGCCGGGCTCGACCCGCTCCACCTTGCTCGCGCGGGCCTTGCGCGGGCCGTCCACGCCGAGCACGACGTCGTTCCAGGGCACGCCGGAGCCGTTCTCCAGGGTGACCACGAGCTCGTCGCCGACGACCTCGCTGCGCAGCCCGTACGGGATGCGCGGATCGTCCCCGATCTCGGCGTCGAGCGTGGCCGTGAGCTCGGCGGCCAGCTCGGGGCGGGCGGCGGCGAGGTCGTGCCGCTCCCCCGGGTCGGCGGTCAGGTCGTACAGCTCGACGCGCTCGGGCCGGGTCCCGGCGGCGTCCGGGGCGATGCGCACGGCCTTCCACCGGCCGCGGCGGATGGCCTGCGCCTTCCCCGGCCGGTTCCAGACGAGGTGCTTGTGCCGGGGCGCGCTCGCGCCGGTGAGCAGGCCGCGGAAGGAGACGCCGTCCAGCCGGGCGGGCACCGGCACCCCGGCGAGGTCGGCCAGCGTCGGCATCAGGTCCCAGCCCGCCACCGGCCGGCGGACGACGCGGGGCCGCAGCGCGGGCGACCAGGCGATCATCGGGACGCGCAGGCCGCCCTCGTACATCGCGCGCTTGCCTGACCGGTAGGGGCCGTTGGCGTCGAACAGGTCGGGCGTCACGCCCTGCTCGTGGTGCGGGCCGTTGTCGCTGAGGAACAGCACCAGCGTGCGCCCGGCCAGCCCGTTGTCGCGCAGCGCGCCCGTCAGCGCGGCGACGTCCCGGTCCAGGCGGGTGATCTGGGCGGCGTGCCGGCGGTTGGCGTCGCTCCAGGGACGGCTCTCGTAGGGGCCGGCGTCGCCGGGGACCGCGCTCGGCGCGTGCGGCAGGTTCGTCGGGTAGTAGAGCAGAAACGGCTCGTCGCGGTGCTGCTCGATGTAGCTGACGGCGCGTCGGCGGAACAGGTCGGGCGCGTACTGCCGGCCGTCGAGTCCCACCTTCCGGTCGTTGTGCCAGAGGTACTTCGGGAAGTACTGGTGGGCGTGCTTGTGGCCGAGGTAGCCGTAGAACTCCTCGAAGCCGCGCTCGTTGGGATGCGAGGGCTGCCCGGCGCGGTCGGGGCCGAAGCCCCACTTGCCGATGCAGGCGGTGCGGTAGCCGGACAGGTTGAGCAGCTCGCCGAAGGTGAGGTCGGCCGCGGTGAGCGCGTGCTGGGGGCCGCCCCCGGGGTTCTCGCGTACGGTGCCGTGGCCGGCGTGCAGCCCGGTGAGCAGCGCGCAGCGGGAGGGCGCGCAGATCGGGGCGCCCGCGTAGGCGTCGGTGAAGCGCACGCCCTCGGCCGCCATCCGGTCCAGGTGCGGTGTCCTGATCAGGCGCTGGCCGTAGCTGCCGAGCTCTCCCCATCCCAGGTCGTCGGCGAGGATGACGAGGATGTTGGGACGGAAGGGTAACCCTCCCCTGGCCGCCGCGGAGGCGGGGGACGACGGGGAGGCGGCGAGGCCGGCGAGGGTTCCGGCGAGGAGAGCGCGGCGGGAGGGCCCGTTGATCACGACGGGACCATATCGGACATGGCGGTCCGCCGCCCACCGCTAGCCGCGCTTGACCGCCCTGGGGTGCACCACCGCGTACGTGTCGCGCAGCGCCGCCATCGACGCGTCGTAGGACGCCTGGGCGACCCCGGTGAACAGGCAGTCCACCACCATGAGCTGGGCGATGCGGCTGCCGAGCGCCCCGGAGCGGAACGCGGTCTCGCGGGCGGCCGTGGTGAGGGTCACATCGGCCGCGCGGGCCAGCGGAGAGTCGAGGAAGTTCGTGATCGCGACCGTGGCCGCGCCGGACCTGCGGGCGATGGCCAGGAACTCGGCGGTGTCCACGGTGGCGCCGCTGTGCGAGACCGCCACCGCGACGCAGGTGCCGTCCAGGACTGCGGCCGAGGTCCACGCGGAGTGGGCGTCGTGCCAGTTGATCGCGGTGCGGCCGATGCGGGAGAGCTTCTGCTGCAGGTCGAGGCCCACCAGGGCGCTCGCGCCGACGCCGAAGGTGTCGATGCGGCGGGCGGCGCCGACCATCTCGACCGCGCGGGCCAGGGCGTCCAGGTCGAGGGAGCGGGCGGTGTCGGCGATGGACAGCGTCTCGTTCATGGCGACCTTGGAGACGATGCCGGCCAGGCTGTCGTTGCGGTCGATGTCGCCGGGCGCCTCGGCGAGGCCTGAGGTGGCCAGCTCCTCCCTGGCCAGCGCCCTGGTCAGGTCGATGGTGAAGTCCTTGTAATGGGCGTAGCCCATCCGCCGGTAGAAGCGGACGACCGAGGTCGTCGAGGTGGCGCAGCGGGCGGCGAGGTCGGCGATCGACAGGTTGGCCGCGGCCGGGTCGGCCGCGAACGCCTCGGCGATGCGCCGCTCGGACGGGCGCAGGCCGGGCATGGCCGCGCGGATGCGGATCAGCAAGGTGCCGGCGTCCTCGGCCATCGTCAACCATCCCGGTCAGGAAAAGAAAATACCCTGGTGGTAGGGTCTCGGTAATTTTATAACCCAATGCCCTGAGGAGGCCACCATGCCCCGTGGCGCGCTTTCCGCGGCCGCCCTCGCCGCGACCCTGTCCCTTGCCCTCGCCAGTTGCTCGTCCTCCTCCGGGTCCGACTCTTCCGGGCCCGCCCCTGGCGCCGAGGGGACGGGCGGCGGCAAGCCGCTGGTGGTCGGCGTGACCTCCGACCCGGACACCTTGTTCCCCTGGAAGGCCACCCAGTTCCAGGCCGTCAACGTGCTGCAGAACCTGTACGGCACGCTGACCGAGTTCGACAAGGACCTCAACGTGGTCCCCGGGCTGGCCGAGTCGTGGGAGGCCTCGGAGGACGGCAAGACCCTGACGCTCAAGCTGCGCCAGGGCGTCACCTTCGCCGACGGCAGCGCCTTCGACTCCGCGGACGTCAAGTCCTCACTCGACAAGATCATGGACGAGAAGACCGCGGCCGTGGCCCGCGCCTCGCTGTCGTCGGTGAAGTCCGTCGAGGCGCCCGACGCGACCACGGTGGTGCTCAAGCTGTCGGCCCCGGACGCCGCGCTGCCCGCCAACCTGGCCACGGTGAACATGGCGATGCTCTCCTCCGACGACACCGAGGAGAAGCTGTCGGCCACCCCCAACGGGACCGGCCCTTTCAAGCTGGGCAAGCGGGTGCCGAGCCAGTCGATCACGCTGACCAGGAACGACGCGTACTGGGGCGCGGAGAAGGCGAAGTCGCCGGCGGTCGAGTTCCGGGTGATCCCCGACGAGTCGTCCATCGTCTCGGCCATGCAGTCGGGCAACGTGCAGCTCGCCGTCTTCAACGACCCGCTGGTGGCGCAGACCGCCGAGGGCGGCGGCACGATCACCGTCGCCAAGACCCCGCAGCTCAACTACCACGTGCTCCAGCTCAACGCGCGCCGCGGCGAGCTCGGCGACGTCAACGTGCGCCTGGCCGTGCAGTGCGCGATCGACCGCAAGCAGGTGCTCGACACCGCCGCGCTGGGCGAGGGCGAGGTGACGGGACCCAACACCGCGCCGGCCTTCAAGTCGGACCCGAACAAGCGGCCCTGCCCCGCCCGCGACCTGGCCAAGGCCGCCGACTACCTCGCCAAGGCCGGCAAGTCCGGCGGGGTGACCATCAAGACCATCGTCTCCCAGGGCGAGTACGCCACCTCCGTCAACGAGGCCCAGAACCTCAAGGCCCAGCTCGCCGAGGCCAAGATCAACCTGGACCTGGAGGTGCTGGAGTCCGGCGCGTTCGTGGACCGCTGGGTGGCCGCCGACTTCGACGCGGCCGTGGCGCTCAACGGCGGCCGTCCCGACCCCGACGGCTCCTACGGCCGCTACTTCACCAGCGACGGCAACCTCAACAAGGTCGCCGGCTACAGCTCCGACAAGCTGGACAAGCTGTTCGCCGAGGGCAAGGCGACCACCGACCAGGCCGCCCGCAAGGCGATCTACGACCAGGTGGCCGCCGAGCTGGAGGACAACGCGGCCTGGATCTGGCTGTTCTCCGGCTACACCTACACGGCGACGACCTCGGGCGTGCAGGGCTTCACGCCGATGGCCAACGGCTCGCTGCAGTCGCTGCGCGCCGCGTCCGTCTCCTGACATGAGAGCGTTCCTCCGCAACCGGGCCGTCCGGCGGGCGGCGGGCACGGCGGGCACCCTGTTCGGGGTGGCGGTGTTCGTGTTCGTCATGCTGCGGGCGATCCCCGGCAACCAGATCACCGCGGGTCTCGGCACCGAGGCCGCCGCGCTCACCCCGGCCCAGCAGGCGGCGCTGGAGCGCTACTACGGGCTCGACCGGCCCCTGGTCGCGCAGTTCTTCGCCTGGCTCGGCAACATGTTCACCGGCAACTTCGGCTACTCCGCCCGCAACCAGCAGAGCGTCCTCGACCTCACGCTGCGCTCGCTGCCGGTGACGGCCGAGCTGGCGGTGCTGTCGATCCTGCTGGCGCTGCTCATCGGGGTGCCGCTCGGCATGCTGGCCGCCTCCCGCCCGAACGCGGCGCGGGACGCGCTCGGGCAGGTCGTGAGCCTCGCCGGGCTGTCGATCCCGGCGTTCCTGCTGGCCACCACGCTGCTGTCGGTGTTCGCCGCCTCGTTCGGTTTCAACCCCAATGGGCAGGGCTTCGCGACGCTGGCCGAGGACCCGCTGCTCAACCTGCGGCAGATGGTCCTGCCCGCGCTCGTGCTGGGCTTCGGCATCGCCGCGCCGATCCTGCGCACCACCCGGGCGGCGGTGCTGGAGGTGCGCTCGGAGGACTTCGTCCGCACCGCCCGCGCCAAGGGCGTGCCGGAGCGGCGGCTGCAGGTCAGGCACGTGCTCGGCAACGCGCTCGTGCCCATCGTCACCATGACCGGCCTGCAGTTCGGCTACCTGCTCGGCGGCGCGGTCGTGGTCGAGCAGATCTTCTCCGTGCCCGGCATCGGGCGGCAGGTGCTGCTCGGCATCCAGCAGAAGGAGTACGCGGTCGTGCAGAGCACCGTGCTGGTGATCGCGCTGGCGTTCGTGCTGGTGAACCTGCTGACCGACGTGCTCTACCGGGTGATCGACCCGCGGGTGAGGGCGTCGTGAGCGCGCTGCGCAGGAGCCCCGCCGCGGTGTCGGGCACGGTGATCCTGGTGCTGCTGGCCGTGGTGGCGGCGCTGTCGTTCCTCGGGCTGCTGCCCTACGACCCGATCGCGCAGAACCCGCCGGAGCGCTTCCTCGCGCCGTCGGGGTCGCACCTGTTCGGGACCGACCAGTTCGGCAGGGACGTGTTCGCTCGGGTCGCGGCCGGGGTCGGCAACTCGGCGCTCATCGCGGTCGTCGCGGTGGCGTTCGCGACCGCGCTCGGCACGCTCGGCGGCCTGGTGTCCGGCTTCTACCGGGGCCTCGCCGACGGCGCGATCGGCGGGGTGACGAACGTGCTGTTCGCGTTCCCGCCGCTGCTGCTGGCGCTGTCGCTGGCGTCGGTGCTGGAGCGCAACTGGTTCACCGTGGCGGTGGCCATCGCCATCGTGTACGTGCCGATCTTCATCCGCGTCACCCGCGGCCCCGTGCTGTCGCTCAGGGAGATCGAGTACGTCAAAGCCGCGGTGGCGACCGGCCAGAGCCGCGCGCAGATCATGTTCCGGCACGTGCTGCCCAACATCACCTCGATCATCGTCATCCAGGTCGCCCTGTCGTTGTCCTGGGCGGTGCTGACCGAGGCGTCGCTGAGCTTCCTGGGGCTCGGCACGCCGCCGCCCGCGCCGTCGCTCGGCTCGATGATCTTCGAGGCGCGCAGCCTGGTGTTCGTGGCCCCGTGGACGCTGATCGCACCTGGCGCGGTCGTCGTGCTGCTCGTGGTGGGGCTGAACCTGCTGGGCGACGGCCTGCGTGACACACTCGACCCGCGAAACCGAGGCAAGCGGTGAATCTGACCAACCTGACCACAGAAGCGGCCGACCCCCGCTTCTCCGGCATCGACACGATGAGCGTCGCGGAGCTCGCCGCGACCATGAACGCGGCCGACGCCACCGTCCCCGCCGCCGTGGCGGGAGCGCTGCCCCAGATCGTCGCGGCCATCGAGGCCACGGCCGAGCGCATGCAGCGCGGCGGGCGGCTGATCTACGTGGGGGCGGGCACGCCGGGGCGGCTCGGCGTGCTGGACGCCTCCGAGTGCCCGCCGACCTTCGGGACGCCGCCCGACCAGGTGTTCGCGATCATCGCGGGCGGCCCGCGGGCGATCGTCGCGCCTTGCGAGGGTGCCGAGGACGACGAGGAGGCCGGTGCCGCCGCGATCGACGGGGCCGGCGTCGGGCCGCTCGACACCGTCGTGGGCATCGCCTCCAGCGGGCGGACGCCGTACGTGGTGGCCGCGGTGCGGCGGGCGGCCGAGCGCGGCGCGCTGACCGTGGGCCTGGCCTGCAACACCGGGACGCCGCTCGGCGCGGCGGCCGCGTACGCCGTCGAGGTGCCGGTCGGGCCCGAGGTGATCAGCGGCTCGACCCGGCTCAAGGCGGGCACGGCGCAGAAGCTCGTGCTCAACATGTTCTCGACCATCGTCATGGTGCGGCTCGGCAAGACGTACGGGAACCTGATGGTGGACGTGCGGCCGAGCAACGGCAAGCTGCGCGAGCGAGCCGTGCGCATCGTGCGCGCGATCACCGGGGCCGGGCGCGCCGAGGCGCTGTCCGCCCTGCGGCAGAACGGTTTCAACGTCAAGCAGGCGGTCGTCGCCTCGCGCTTCGACCTGACGCCCCAGGAGGCCGCGGCGCGGCTGGCCGGGGCCGGCGGGCGGCTGCGGGCGGCTCTTGGGGAGCGGGCATGAGGATTCTCGGGATGATCTCCGGCACCTCGCACGACGGCATCGACGTGGCCGTCGTCGACTTCACGCCGGAGGGTGAGGTGCTGCGCGGCCGGGTCGGGCACACGGCGAGCACGCCGTACCCGGCGGAGCTGCGGGCGCGGCTGCTCGCGACGCTGCCGCCCGCGCCCGTGACGCTGGCGGAGGTGTGCGTGCTGGACACGCTCATCGGGCAGTGCTTCGCCGAGGCCGCGGCGGCGGCGATCGAGGCGGGCGGGCCGGTCGACCTGATCGTCTCGCACGGGCAGACGGTGTTCCACTGGGTGGAGGAGGCGCACGCGCGCGGCACCCTGCAGATCGGGCAGCCGGCCTGGATCGCCGAGCGGACCGGCGTGCCGGTGCTGTCGGACGTGCGCATCCGCGACATCACGGCGGGCGGGCACGGCGCGCCGCTGGTGTCGGTGCTGGACGGGCTGCTGCTGGGCGGCCTGGAGAACGGTGCCGCCGCGCTGAACCTGGGCGGCATCTCGAACATGACCGTGCTGCGCGACGGCCGGCTGTACGCCTACGACATCGGCCCGGCGAACGCGCTCATCGACGCCGTGGTGACCGCCCGCGGCCTGGACCCGAGGGGCTACGACGCCGGCGGCGCGATCGCGGCCTCCGGGCGGGTGCACCCCGGCCTGCTGGCGGCGCTGCTGGACGAGCCCTACTACCGGCTGGCCCCGCCGAAGAGCACCGGCAAGGAGCTGTTCCACCTGGGCTACGTGGAGGCCGCCCTGGCGGGCCTGCCGGAAGGGGACGTGAGCGACGCCGACCTGGTGGCGACGCTCGCCGAGCTGACCGTGCGGACCGTGGCCGCCGACGTGCGGGCCGCCGGGGTGGCGACGCTGGTGGTCTCCGGCGGCGGCTGCCGCAACCCCGTCATCATGGACGGCCTGCGCGCGGCCCTGCCCGGCGTGCGGGTGTCGCCGTCGGACGCCTACGGGGCGCCCGCCGACGACAAGGAGGCCATCGCGTTCGCGCTGATCGGCTGGCTGAGCGCGCACGGCCTGCCCGGCACGGTGCCCGGCGGGACGGGCGCGTCCGCGCCGCGCGTCCTCGGCACGCTGACCCCCGGCGCGGGGCCGCTGGTGCTGCCCGCGCCGGTCACGACGCCGCCCCGATCGCTGGTGCTGGCCCGATGAGCGGGGATCCGGCCGCCGCCGAGCGGCCGCCCGAGCCGCCGCCCGGCCTGATCACCGCCGCCCGCACGCCGTGGTTCGACCTCGACGAGTGCACCGGCCACCGCACCGTCCGCCAGGAGGGCGGGGCGCTGGCCGGCGAGGCCCCGATGACGCCGGACACCCACCACGACCTCGCCTCGGTCACCAAGGTCGTGGCGACCACGACGGCGCTCATCCGGCTGGTGTCGGAGCAGCTCGTGGACCTGGACGCGCCGCTGAGCGCGTACCTGCCGCACTCGTACGAGGCGATCACCGTACGGGACCTGCTGCTGCACCGGGGCGGCCTGTGGGAGTGGTGGCCGCTGTACGTGCGGGCCGACCTGCCGCCGCCCCGCTACCGGCCCGGCCGCGCCCGGCACTACTCCGACCTCGGTTTCATCCTGCTCGGCCGGATCGTCTCGGCCGTGACGGGGCTGCGGCTGGACCGTGCCGTGGCCGAGCTGGTGACCAGGCCGCTCGGCCTGACCCGCACCACCTACGCCCGGCCCACGGGCACCGAGGTCGCCATGAGCGCGCTCGACGACCGGGTGGAGATGACCATGCTCGACACCGGCCGCCCGTACCCGGTCCCCTATCGCAGCTCCGACTTCGCGGGCTGGCGGCGCGGGCCGGTGCTGGGCGAGCCGGCCGACGGCAACGCCTTCCACGCCCTCGACGGCGTCGCCGGGCACGCGGGGCTCTTCTCGACCGTGCCCGACCTGCTGCGCTACTGCCTGGCGATGTCCCGGTACGAGGAGCACGACCGTCTGTGGCGGCCGGAGACGGTCCGCGAGTTCTTCGCCCCCGGCCCCGACCCCGAGCAGGCGCTCGGCTTCCGCCGCTACGCCCTCGACCTGGGCGGCGAGAGCGTGACCGTGCTCGGCCACCCCGGGTACGTCGGCTGCGCGATCGGCTTCGTCCCCGGCCGGGACGTGGCCCTGGTCGTGGCGAGCAACCGCCTGCTCGTCACGGGCGAGCCGACGCCGACCGACGACCTCTGGCACGGCCTGCTGCAGGCCGTCACGCGACAGACGAGGAACGCATGACCCCGCTCCTGGAGATCCGCGGCCTGTCGGTCGCCTTCCGCACCCGCAAGCAGGACGTCACCGCCGTACGGAACGTCTCGATGGACATCCTGCCCGGCCAGACCGTCGCGGTCGTCGGCGAGTCGGGCTCGGGCAAGTCGACCACGGCCGCCGCGATCAACCGGCTCCTGCCGGACAACGGCCGCATCACCGCCGGGGAGATCCTGTTCGAGGGGCGCGACCTGGCGCGGGCGAGCCGCAGGGAGATGACCGCGATCCGCGGCGCGGGCATCGGCCTGGTCCCCCAGGACCCCATGTCGAACCTCAACCCGCTCATGAAGGTCGGCGACCAGATCGCCGAGGCCCTGGAGGTGCACGGCGCGGCCACCGGCAGGGCGGCCCGCGCGCGGGTGCTGGAGCTGCTGGACCTGGTCGGCATCCCCGACCCGGAGCGGCGGATCGGGCAGTACCCGCACGAGTTCTCCGGCGGCATGCGCCAGCGGGCGCTGATCGCCATGGGGCTGGCCTGCCGGCCGCGGCTGCTCATCGCCGACGAGCCCACCTCCGCGCTGGACGTGACCGTGCAGCGGCGCATCCTCGACCAGCTCACCGCGCTCACCGCGGAGATGGGCACGGCGGTGCTGCTCATCACGCACGACCTGGCGCTCGCGGCCGAGCGGGCGGACGTGGTGGCCGTGATGTACCAGGGCGAGATCGTGGAGACGGGACCGGCGGCCGAGATCCTGGCCGCGCCCGGCCACGACTACACCAGGCGGCTGCTGCGCGCGGCCCCGAGCCTGTCGTCGGTGCGCGTGGCCGAGCCTCCGGGACCGCCGCCCGAGGACCTGGTCGTGGTCGAGGGGCTGCGCAAGGTCTTCCCGCTGCGCGGCACGGACGAGGAGCTGGTCGCGGTGGACGACGTGTCCTTCCGGATCCCGCGCGGGCGCACCGTCGCGATCGTGGGCGAGTCCGGCTCGGGCAAGTCCACGACCGCCAACCTGGTGCTCGGGCTGGAGGCGGCCACCGCGGGCGGCATCCGGTTCGACGGCACCGACCTGGCCGGGCTGGGGCGGCGCGAGCTGTTCGCCTTCCGCCGCCGGGTGCAGCCGGTCTTCCAGAACCCGTACGCCTCGCTCGACCCCCGCTACACCGTCGAGAAGTCGATCACCGAGCCGCTGCGCGTGCACGGCGTCGGCACCGCGGCCGAGCGCCGCAAGGCCGCCGCCGATCTGCTGGAGCAGGTGTCGCTGCCGGCGTCGATGGGCGAGCGGCTGCCGCACGAGCTGTCCGGCGGCCAGCGCCAGCGGGTGGCCATCGCGCGGGCCCTCGCCCTGTCGCCCGAGCTGGTGGTGCTCGACGAGGCGGTCTCCGCGCTCGACGTGCTGGTCCAGGCGCAGATCCTGGAGTTGCTCGGCGAGCTGCAGCGCGAGCTGGGCCTCAGCTACCTGTTCATCAGCCACGATCTGGCGGTGGTCCGGATGATCTCGCATCAGGTGCACGTGATGCGGCGCGGCCGGATCGTGGAGAGCGGCACGACGGAGGAGATCTTCGACCGGCCGGCCGACGGCTACACCCGGGAGTTGCTGGCCGCCATCCCCGGGGGGACAGAGTAGGAGGGTGAAGATCCTCCTTGTGCAGCCGCCGCGCTACTCCCCCGACGGCCATGCCAACTTCGACGCCGTCGAGACGCTGGTCACCCCCGGCTCCGCCGAGCTGATGATCCTGCCCGAGCTGGCCGGCGCGTCCTTACCGCGCGCCGACTACTTGGCGCGGGTGCGGGAGCTGGCCAGGGGCTCGGGGATGGCGGTGGTCGGCGGCTCCCACTACGACGACTCGGCCCCGGGCGGGCGGGTCAACCGGGGCGCGGCGGCCGGCCCGGACGGCGCGCTGCTCGCCGAGTACGACAAGGCCCACCCCTACGGGCTGGAGCTGCGCTCCGGTGTCGTCCCCGGCCGTCCCGGCGGCGGCTTCGAGCTGCACGGCCGCCGCCTGCACGTGCTGCTCTGCGCCGACCTGTGGTATTCGGCCAGCCTGGCGGGCGCGGACGGCCCGGACGCCGTGCTGGTGCCGGCCTTCTCGGTGACCCGCTGGGACGGTCCCGCCCCCGCCCGGCAGCTCTGGCAGCACATGAGCGTGGCCCGCGCGTACGAGTTCATGACGTACGTGGCCGTGAGCGACTGGCACCACGAGACCACCTACCACGGGCATCCGTGCGCGGGCGTGACCGGCCTCGCCAACCCGTGCCCGCACACCCACACCGGTTTCTTCACCGGTCCGCCCGACGACGCCGTCTCCGTCCACGAGCTGGACTTCGGCCGTCTGGACGCCTTCCGCCGCGACAGGTCAGAGCGCGGCTTCCGTTAGGGCTTACCTGCGATAGTTGAAAGGCATACGGTTGACGTATGGCTGAGACCCCCGATCAGGTGCACTGGCGCGGCGTGCACCATCTCGCCCTGGTGACCGCGGACATGGACGCCACCGTGCGCTTCTGGCACGGCGTGCTCGGCGCCCGGCTCGTCGCCACCCTGGCCGTCCCCGCGTTCAAGCACTACTTCTTCGACGTCGCGCCCGGCAACACGGTCGCCTTCTTCGAGTACGCCGACCAGCCGCTCGACAGCTTCGCCAAGCCCGCGGGCGTCCCGTACGCGCGGGCGGCGCAGTTCGACCACCTGTCGCTGCACCTGCCGGACGAGGAGGCGCTGAACCGCATGCGCGACCGGCTGAAGGCGCACGGCTGCGAGGTCACCGACGTCATCGACCACGGTTTCCTGCGCTCGATCTACTTCAGCGACCCCAACGGCATCGCCCTGGAGGCGTCCTGGTGGACGCTCGACCCGACCGGCCGCCCGGCCGACCACTCCGACGAGCGGCTGTTCGCCGACCCCGACCCGGTGCCGGCCGTGCGCGAGCTGCGCGAGGAGGGCAGGCTGCGCCACACGGTCGCCACCCGGCTGGTCGACGGCGTGATCGAGGACCTGCGCCGCGAGGGCATCACGCTGGAGCGCTGAACGGGACGGGCACCCCCGGAGCGCGGTCCAGGGGTGCCCGGTCTGCCCGGCCGTCAGGCGCAGGTGTAGGTGGAGGGAGTCTGCGTGTTCCCGCTCGGGCGGCTCACCTGGAAGCCGAACGAGGTGGCGGCGTTCGGGGCCAGGTTGCCGTTGTAGGCGGCGTTCTTGGCGGTCACGGTCTGGCCGCTCACCGTCAGGGTGGCGTTCCACGAGCCGACCAGGGTGTGCCCGGCGGGCAGGGTGAAGGTGACGGTCCAGCCGGTGATGGCGGAGGTGCCGGTGTTGGTGACGGTCACGGGCTGGACCACGTAGCCGCCGCTCCACTGGGTCTGCACGGTCCCGGTGGCGGTGCAGCCGCCGCCCCCGCCCGGCCCGTCCTGGGTGGTGAACGTGGCGAGCGCGGAGTCGCCGGACAGGTTGCCCGCGCCGTCCCTGGCGCGCACGTACACCTGGTACTGCGTGCTGGGGCTCAGCCCGGTCAGCGTGATCGAGGCGGTGCTGCTCTGGCCGAGCAGCGTGTCGGTGGCGCCCTGCTCGCGGTAGACGTTGTAGCCGGCCAGGCCGCTGCCGCCGGTGTCGGTGGAGGCGCTCCAGGTCAGCGCGGCGGAGTTGGAGGTGACCGTGCCGACCGTCGGCGTGCCGGGAGTGCTCGGCGGGGTGGTGTCGCCGCTCGTGCCGCCCGCCAGCGCGTCGTGCACGGCCGTGTACGCCGGCTTCTGCTGGTAGTTGGCGTCCCACGGCAGCGCGAAGCCCTCGTTGGGGAAGGTGTCCGGCACCCAGGAGTGCTTGTCGGTGAAGCCCCAGATGGTGACGCCGGCGCAGGCCGTCACCGCGAGGCAGGCGTTGACGACGTTGCGGTAGTAGGTGGCCTGGGTGGTGTCCTTGGAGCTGTCGCGCGGCGTCGGCATGCGCACGTCGAGCTCGGTGACCCGGACCTGCACGCCGAGGGCGGCGAAGCGCTCCATGTTCCGCTGCATGTCGCTCGGGAAGCCGTACTGGATGGAGAGGTGGCTCTGCAGGCCCACGCAGTCGACGGGGACGCCCTGCTGGCGCAGCGACGAGACGAGGTTGTACATCGCGGTGCTCTTGGCGTTGATGCCCTCGACGTTGTAGTCGTTGATGCACAACCGGGCGTCGGGGTCGGCGGCGCGGGCGGCGCGGAAGGCGTCGGCGACGAAGCTCTGGCCCAGCGTGTTGTACCAGAACGACGAGCGCCAGCCGCCGTTCTCGTCGAAGACCTCGTTCACGACGTCCCAGGAGACCACGGCCGGGTTGTCGGCGTAGTGGCCGACGACCTGGGCGATGTGGCTCTGCATCGCCGAGCGCATGGCGCTGGCGCCGAGGCCCTGCACCCAGCCGGGCGTCTGCTGGTGCCAGACCAGGGTGTGGCCGTGGACCTGCTGGTTGTTCTGGGTGGCGAAGGCGACGATCTGGTCGGCGCCACTGAAGGTGAACTGGCCCGGGTTGGGCTCGGTGGACTCCCACTTCATCGCGTTCTCGGCGGTGATCTGGTTGAACTCGGTGCCCGCGATGGTGCGGTAGGAGGTCTCACTGCCGAGCGGGCCGGTGGCGAGCGCCGTGCCGATGAACTTGCCCTTGGCAGCGGCGTGCGTGCGCAGCGGCGCGGACGCCTGGGCCGAGGTGGTGGGCAGCAGGAAGGCTGCGAAAATCCCCAGCAAAGTGAGGATTCTGACGAGCGCGGACGAAAGCACGGACATCGACCTCCGGGGGGCGGGCATTCGATCCGAAAGTTTCGATCCCTCATGGATCGCATCGCCGACGGTATTGACCGGCCCGTTGAGGGTCAATGCCGAGGCTCGCCGGACGCCAAAGCAGCAGTTGGGAGGCTGAAAGTATCGGCACAGTCATGAAAGTTTCACGTAGAACGTAACTCTAGCGAAACGTACTGACCGGTCGGTACTGTGACTTATCCAGAATAATCGTCCACAGCGGGGAGCGTTCTGCAGATGACCCTTACGCACGCCCAGGTCCAGGCCCAGCTCACCGGCCCCGGCCAGCTCTTCGAGATGGAGGAGATAGGCGACACCGGGGTACGAACGTGGAAGCACGCACCCGCCCATTTCCGGGCGCTGCTGGAGATGAGCAGGTTCCACGGCGAGAAGGTCTTCCTCGTCTACGAGGACGAGCACATCACGTTCGAGGACCATTTCCGCCGTGCCGCGACGCTGGCCCACCGCCTGATCGACGAGTACGGCGTGCGCAAGGGCGACCGCGTGGCCGTGGCCATGCGCAACTACCCCGAATGGGTGATCTCCTTCTCCGCCGTGCTGGCCGCCGGAGCCGTCGCCGTGCCGCTCAACGCCTGGTGGACCGAGAACGAGCTGGCCTACGGCGTACACGACTCCGGCGCGAAGGTGCTCATCGCCGACGGCGAGCGGGCCGGACGGCTGGCCTCCACCGGCGTGCCGATGATCGTCACCAGGGGCGAGGCCACCGGCGGGGCGCGGGCGTTCGCCGACGTCCTCGGCGAGGTCACGGCCGACGTGACGCTGCCCGAGGTCGAGCTGTCCCCCGAGGACCCGGCCACGATCTTCTACACCTCCGGCACCACCGGCAACCCCAAGGGCGCGCTCGGCAGCCACCGCAACATCGGCCAGTCCCCCATGACCGTCGCCTACGGCCTCATGCGCTCGGTGGCGCTGGCCGGCAAGGACCCGGCCGCGGCGGCCGGGACCCGCCGGATCACGCTGCTGACCGTGCCGCTGTTCCACGTCACGGGCTGCTTCTCGGCCATGACGACGACGATGTTCAGCGGCGGCGGCCTGGTGCTCATGTACAAATGGGACGCCGGGCAGGCGCTGCGCCTCATCGAGCGGGAGAAGGTCAGCGCCATGATCGGCGTACCGACCAACGCCTGGCAGCTCATGTCGCACCCCGACTTCGACAAGTACGACCTGTCGTCCCTCTCCACGCTCGGCTACGGCGGCGCCCCCGCCCCGCCCAAGCTGCTGGAGCGCATCACCACCAACCTGCCCGACCGCGCGCCCTCCAACGGCTACGGCATGACCGAGACCAGCGCCCTCGCGATCGGCAACGGCGGCGCCGACTACCACGCCAAGCCGGACAGCATCGGCGTGCCCTCACCCGTCGTGGACGTACGCGTCGTGGACCCGATGGGCGAGCAGCTCGCCCCCGGCGAGGTCGGCGAGCTGTGCATCCGCGGCCCCAACGTCATCCTCGGCTACTGGAACAAGCCCGAGGCCACGGCCGAGACGTTCGTCGACGGCTGGGTGCACACCGGTGACCTGGCGAAGATCGACGAGGACGGCTTCGTCTACATCGTGGACCGCGCCAAGGACATGGTCATCCGCGGCGGCGAGAACGTCTACTGCGCCGAGGTCGAGGCCGCCCTGTTCGAGCACCCGGCGGTGGACGACGCCGCCGTGATCGGGGTGCCGCACGACGAGCTGGGCGAGGAGGTCGGCGCCGTCGTCAGGCTCGCGCTGGGCGCCTCGGTCACGGCGGACGAGCTGCGGGAGTTCCTGGCCGGGCGGCTGGCCAAGTTCAAGATCCCGGTGCACGTGTGGTTCCGCGAGGGCGAGCTGCCGCGCAACCCCGGCGGCAAGATCCTCAAGACGCACCTGCGCCGCGAGGTCCTCGGCACGTCCTGATCAGCTACGAAGGCGCGGTCGCTCCGAGGGGGCGACCGCGCCTTCTTGCGCCCATTTTCGCCGTCGTCTCCCCAGCTCAGCCCCTGTTTCCGCACCTTCGCTTACCTGACGCGTAATCGCGCCCCCTACCCCGTGGCTGACATCTTCGAGGTGTCGCAAGGACAGCCACCTCAAGGAGGGCCCGATATGACCGCCGTAACCGTCACCGCCGACAAGGCCAGATTCCTGCGCCTCGCCCTTGTCGCCGACGCCGTCGTCACCGGCGGCAACGGCCTGGTCTACCTCGCCTTCGCCGGCCCCGTCGCCGACCTGCTCGGCCCCGACACGGGCCTGCTGCGCGGCATCGGCGCCTTCCTCCTGGTCTACGGCGTGGCCGTCGGCCTGCTGGCCACCCGCCGCGACCTCGGACAGGCCGGCCCGCGGACCGTGATCGCCCTGAACGCCGCCTGGACCCTCGGCAGCCTCGCCGCCGTGGTGACCGGAGCCCTGGGCCTCACCACCGTCGGCGCGATCTGGGCCATCGCCCAGGCCGTCACCGTGGCCGCCTTCGCCGAGTTGCAGATCATGGGCCTGCGCAAGGCCCGCGTCAGCTGAACGAACAACCACCGAGGAGATGACGATCACCATGGACAACACCCTCGTCGAGCGCTACGTCGCCGCCTGGAACGAGACCGACGCCGAGGCCCGCGCCAAGGCCGTGGCCGAGCTGTGGACCGAGGACGCCACCTACACCGACCCGCTGGCCGACGTGGCCGGGCACGACGGCATCGCCGCCGTGATCGCCGGCGCGCAGGGCATGTTCCCCGGCCTGGTGTTCACCCCGGGCGAGGTGTACGACGCCCACCACCACATCGCCCGCTTCACCTGGCACCTCGGTCCCGCGGACGGGGAGCCGGTCGCCGTCGGCTTCGACGTGGTGGAGCTGGCCGAGGACGGCAGGATCCGCCGGGTGCTGGGCTTCCTGGACCGGGTCCCGGCCGCCTGACCCGCGATCGACAGGGCCCCGGGGGGAACGCCCCCGGGGCCCTGTCGCGTTTCGCGATCCGAAATCGATTTGCGGTTTTCCGCCCTCGCCCCGGACAATCTGAGGTCGTGCCTGGCCTCGTCAAACGCATCTTCCGTGACCTCCGCATCGACGTGAGCCCGTTGCGCGACTCCCGGGACTACCGGCTGATGTTCGCCTCCGGGCTCATCACGATGTTCGGCACGTTCATCTCCGTGGTGGCGGTGCCCTACCAGATGAAGGAGCTCACCGGCTCCTACCTGGCGGTCGGGCTGGTCAGCCTGGCCGAGTTCGTGCCGATGGTGGTGTGCGGGCTCTGGGGCGGCGCCATCGCCGACGCCCTCGACCGCCGCAAGATCATCGTACTGAGCGAGCTGGGCCTGCTGTTCACCTCGCTCGCGCTCATGGTCAACGCCATGCTGCCCACGCCCCAGATCTGGGTCCTCTACGTGATGGGCGCGATCTCCACCGGCATCGGCTCGCTCCAGCGGCCCAGCATGGAGGCGTTCTTCCAGCAGGTCGTCAAGCACGAGCAGCAGGCGGCGGCCGCGGTGCTGTCCAGCCTCCGCTGGAACTTCGGCGCCATCGTGGCCCCGGCGGCCGGCGGCCTGCTGGTGACCTCGGCGGGCGTCGCGGCGGCGTACGGGGTGGACGCGCTGACCTTCCTCGGCTCGCTGGTGCTGCTGTGGCGGATCCGGTCGCTGCCGCCCGCCGAGGACGCCGCGCCCGCGTCGCTGCGCTCCCTGGTCGAGGGCGTCCGCTACGCGGTGGGACGCCGCGACCTCATGGGCACCTACCTGGTGGACATGGCGGCCATGGTGTTCGCCATGTCGACGGCGCTGTTCCCGTTCCTCGCCGACCAGTTGCGCGCGCCACAGGCGCTCGGGCTGCTGTACTCGGCGGGCGCGATCGGCGCGCTGATCGCCTCGCTCACCGGGGCGTGGGCGGCCCGCGTGCACCGCCACGGCCTCGGCGTGATCGTCGCGGCGGCCCTGTGGGGCGCGGCCGTGGCGCTCGCCGCGCTGGCCCCGAACATCTGGCTCGTCGTCGTCTGCATCGCCCTCGCCGGCGCGGCCGACATGATCAGCGGCATCTTCCGTTCGACCATGTGGAACCAGACGATCCCGAGCGAGCTGCGCGGCCGGCTGGCCGGCATCGAGCTGCTCTCGTACGCCAGCGGGCCGATGCTCGGCAACGCCCGGGCGAGCCTCATGGCCAACCTCGGCGGCGTCCGCTTCTCGCTGGGCGCGGGCGGCCTGCTCTGCGTCGGCGCGGTGCTCGCCCTGGCCGCCGCGCTGCCGTCGTTCCGCCGCTACGACGCCCGCACCGACGAGCACGCCCTCGCCGAGAAAGCCCGCCGCCAGGTCGCCACCCAGTCGACCTGACCCAACCCACGTGCCCTCGCCCGCACGCCGGCCGGCCTCCCAGCCCGTCACGAACCGGCCGGCGCCTCAGCCTGCCCCGGGCCGGCCGGCGTCTCAGCCCGTCTCACGCCACCCGTCGTAACGCTCGGCCAGCTCGTCCAGGCCGGCCAGCGCCGCCTCGTCCAGCCCCTCCCCGAGCCCTTCCGCCACCACGAGCCACTGCGCGTCCTCGGCGTCGTCCTCCCCGGCCAACGTCTCACGCACCACCCGCGGCACCCCGAGCGCCGGATACCACTCCCCCAGCGTCTCGGCCACCTCCTCGGCATCCTCCCGCTCGCCGAACACCAACAACACCGTCATGCGCCCATTGTCCCAGCCGGAAAACCGTGTCCAACCGTTCACCCTGCGTGAGATAGCGTTGGGTCGTGACTACGAACGCGGCGGTGAACCGTTGAGATGACGCCGCCACCTGCACTTCCCGACGGCGCCATTCCGCCACCCCAGAGCTTGGTGGCAGAAGACCTCGACCACCTCCCGGACCTGCCCGCACACACCGAGCTGATCGACGGAAGCCTGGTCTTCCCGCGCGCTGAACGAGACTTCCATCAGTCGGTCGTCTTCCGGCTGCACGTGCAGCTGGAGGACTTCCTGCCCGCCGGGCACGAGGTACGGCAGGAGATGAGCGTCAAGCTGGCACCACGGCAGCGCCCCGAGCCGGACCTCATCATCCTCGGCCCCAAAGCCGTGATCGGCCGGGAGGTCACCTGCTACCTGGTCGACGACGTGGTGCTCGTCGTCGAAGTGGTCTCACCCGACTCCGAGATACGTGACCGCGTACGCAAGCCCGTCCTCTACGCGGAGGCCGGCATCCCGCACTTCTGGCTGATCGAGGAGGTCAACGGCAGGCCCGCCGTCTTCGTCTACGAACTCGACCCCGTGACGAAGTCCTACGTGATCAGCGGAGCTCACCACGACCGCCTGAAGCTCTCCGTACCCTTCGACATCGACATCGACCTGACCACCCTCTACAAGAGCCGCACCCGCTAGGCGCGACCGGACACATGCGCAGACCAGCGCTCCCACCGCCCGAGGGCCTCACCGCCGAAAACCTCGACCACCTCCCGGATCTGCCCGCACACACCGAGCTGATCGACGGAAGCCTGGTCTTCGCGAGCCCGCGAGCCTCCTTCCACATGTGCGTGGTGTCGCTGCTGGAGGGCGAGTTGCGTCGCGCCGCCCCGGAGGAGCACCGCGTCCGGCGGGAGATGAGCGTGATCCTCGATCCCGCCCAGCGGCCCGAGCCGGACGTCTGCGTCGTCCGGGCAGACGCCGTCACAGGCGGGAGGCAGACCTTCTTCCGGGGGCAGGACGTCGTTCTGGTGGTCGAGGTGGTCTCGCCGGAGTCGCGCGTCCGGGATCGCAAGCGCAAGCCGGTGCTCTACGCGGAGGCCGGCATCCCGCACTTCTGGCGGATCGAGGAGCAGGCCGGCAAGCCGGTCGCCTACGTCTACGAGCTCGACCCCGCGACCGGCCTCTACGCCCTGACCGGCCTGCATCACGACCGGCTGAAGCTCACCGTTCCCTTCGACCTCGACGTGGACCTCGGCGAGGTCGACCGCATGTGAAAGGGCCGGCCCGGCAGAAGCCGGGGCCGGCCCTTCAACAGCCAGGGTCAGGAGCTGCGGAGCTGGGCGCCGACGCGGTCGGCGGCCAGCGCCACCGCGGCGTCCCTGGCCGCCGTCGTCTCCTCGACCGTCAGCGTACGGTCCGGCGCCCGGAAGCGCATCGTGTAGGCGAGCGACTTGTTGCCCTCGCCCACCTGCTCCCCGGCGTAGACGTCGAACAGCCGGATCGACTCCAGCAGCTCCCCGGCCCCGTCGCGTAGCGCCGCCTCGACGTCGGCCACCGGCGTGAAGTCGGGCACGATCAGCGCGACGTCCTGGGTGGCCACCGGGTAGGCCGACACCGCGGGCGTCTGCACCGGCCCCGGCATGGCCTGCTCCAGCCGGGTCAGCTCCAGCTCCATGGCCGCGGTGCGCGGCGGCAGCCCGTACGCCTCGATGACCCGCGGATGCAGCTCACCGGCGTGCCCCACCAGCGTGTCGCCCACGTAGAGGGCGGCGCACCGGCCGGGGTGCCACGGCTCGTGCTGGTCGGCGCTGATGGACAGCTCCAGCCGGGCCTCCCCGGCGATCAGCCGCGCGGCCTGCACGGCGTCGGCCCAGGACGCCTGGCGTCCCTTGCCCCACCAGCCGGAGCGTTCGAACTCCCCGGTCAGCACCACGGCGACCCGCACCGGCTGGTCGGGCAGCGCCGCCTCGATCGAGGCCAGCTCCTCGGGCGTGGGCCGCCGCTCGACGCCGAGCACCGGCGCGGTCTCGGGCGCGCCGGGCCGCGGCCGGTAGACCGGCCCCGTCTCGAACAGCGCCACGTCGGCGAAGCCGCGCCCGACGTTGCGTACCAGGGTCTTCAGCAGCCCCGGCAGCAGCGTGGTGCGCATGAGCGGCTCGTCCTCCGACAGCGGGTTGGCCAGCCGCATGGCCGCGCGCCGCGCGTCGTCGGCCGGCAGCAGCAGCCGGTCGAAGTCGTCGGGGCTGATGAACGGGTAGCTCAGCACCTCGACGTAGCCGCCCTCGGCCAGCGCCCGCCCGGCCCGGCGGCGCAGCCGCTGCCCCTCGGTGAGCCCGGCCCCGGCGGGGGCGCTGGGCAGCACCGACGGCAGGCTCTCGTAGCCCTCCAGCCGGATGACCTCTTCGGCCAGGTCGTTGGGGTCGGTGAGGTCGGGCCGCCAGGACGGCGGGGTGACGGTGATCATGTCGTCGCCGGTGACGGCCAGTTTGGCCGCCAGCGCGCCGCCGGTCACGACCCCGGTCGG
Source organism: Nonomuraea sp. AD125B (assembly GCF_041402765.1). Taxonomy (NCBI): domain Bacteria; kingdom Bacillati; phylum Actinomycetota; class Actinomycetes; order Streptosporangiales; family Streptosporangiaceae; genus Nonomuraea; species Nonomuraea sp. AD125B. Next base: position 44,009 of record NZ_JBGLOU010000017.1, read on the forward strand.
GGCGACGCCGCCCTTGCGCACCGCGGGGTCGTCGCCGTCGGCCACGGTGCAGCCGACCTGCCGCAGCCGGGCGATCACGGTGTCCTTGGAGTAGGGGACGCCGGCCACCCGGCCCGGGTAGCTCGCGGGGATCGCGATCCGCGCGGGCGTGACCTCGACCTCGGCGTGCGTGACCCCGGGTCCGACCTGGGCGCCGCCCAGCTCGGCCAGCATGCGTACGGCCTTCCAGGACGCGACCAGCGGCAGCTCCCTGTCGACGCCGCGCTCGAACCGCTTGGACGCCTCCGACACGAGCCCGTGCCGCCGCGACTCGCGGGAGATGCCGGTGGCGGAGAAGTGGGCGGCCTCGATGACGATGTCGGTCGAGCCCTCGGAGATCTCCGTCTCCAGCCCGCCCATGGTGCCCGCCATCGAGATCGGCCCGGACTGGTCGGTGATGAGGATGTCGTCGGGGTCGAGCTCGCGTACGACGTGGTCGAGGGTCTCCAGCCGCTCGCCCGGCAGGGCCCGGCGTACGACGATCTCGCCCTGCAGCCTGCCCCGGTCGAAGGCGTGCAGCGGCTGCCCGAGCTCCAGCATCAGGTAGTTGGTGACGTCGACGGCCAGCGACACCGGCCGCATGCCGGCGCGCGACAGCCGGGTGCGCATCCACAGCGGGCTCGCGGCGGCCGGGTCGAACCCCGTCACCTCCCGCAGCACGAACCGGTCGCAGGCGGTCGGGTCGGCGATCGAGGCCGGCCACGACGGCTCGTCCGTGGCGGGCACCTCGACGTCGGCGGGGTCGTGGAAGGCCACCCCGAACGCGGTGGCCGCCTCGCGCGCCACGCCGCGGATGGACAGCGCGTAGCCGATGTCGGGGGTGATCTCCAGCTCGATCACGTCGTCGCGCAGGCCGAGCAGCTCGACCACGTCGGCGCCGACCGGCGTGTCGGGCGGCAGCACCATGATGCCGCCGTGCTCGTCGCTCAGCCCGAGCTCGCGCTCGGAGCAGATCATGCCCTCGGACATGCGCCCGTACGTCTTGCGCGCCCCGACCTCGAACCCGCCGGGCAGCACGCCGCCGGGCAGGACGACGGGCACGCGGTCGCCGGCGGCGAAGTTGGTGGCGCCGCAGACGATCTCGCGCGGCGTCGCCTCCCCCACCTCGACCCGGCAGTGCCTGATCGGCTTCTTGAACCCGGTCAGCTCCTCGATCTCCAGCACCTCGCCGACGACGACGTTCTTGACGTCGTGGCCGTGGGAGGTGATGGCCTCGAGCTTGAGCCCGGCCGCGGTGAGCTTGTCGGCCACCTCGTGCGCGGTGACCGCCGGGAGATCGACATACTCCCGCAGCCAGGAGAGCGGGACCTTCATCAGATCTCCATTCCGAACGGGAGCGTGAAGCGCACGTCTCCTTCGACCATGTCACGCATGTCCTCGGCGTTGTGCCGGAACATCAGGGTCCGCTCGATGCCCATGCCGAAGGCGAACCCGGAGTAACGCGAGGGGTCGACACCGCAGGCGACCAGCACCCGCGGGTTGACCATGCCGCAGCCGCCCCACTCGATCCAGCCCTCCGACTTGCAGGTGCGGCAGGGCGGGTTGCCGGGGACCGCCGAGGCGCCGCGGCAGACGAAGCACTTGAGGTCCATCTCGGCGGACGGCTCGGTGAACGGGAAGTAGTTGGGCCGGAACCGGGTGGTGATGCCCTTGCCGAACATGACCTCGGCGAACCGGTCGAGCGTGCCCTTGAGGTGGGCCATGGTCAGGCCCTCGTCCACGGCCAGGCCCTCGGTCTGGTGGAAGACCGGGGTGTGGGTGGCGTCGAGCTCGTCGGTGCGGAACGTCTTGCCCGGCGAGATGACGTAGACCGGCAGCTCGCGCTGGAGCAGCGCGCGGATCTGCACCGGCGAGGTCTGCGTGCGCAGCACCATGCCGGAGCCGGTCGAGCCGACGAAGAACGTGTCGTGCTCGGAGCGGGCCGGGTGGTCCTGAGCGATGTTGAGCGCGTCGAAGTTGAACCACTCGCCTTCGAGCTCGGGCCCCTCGGCCACCTCGTAGCCCATGGCGACGAACGCGTCGGCGATGCGCTCCTGCAGCGTGGTGAGCGGGTGGCGGGCGCCGCGCGGCCGGCGGTCCCACGGCAGGGTGACGTCGACGGTCTCCTCGACGAGCACCCGCGCGTCGCGCTCGGCCTCCAGCTCGGCCTGGCGCGCGGCCAGCGCCTCGTTGATCGTTCTGCGCGCGCCGCCGACGCGCTTGCCCGCCTCGGCGCGGGCGGCCGGCGGCAGCGCGCCGATCTCGCGGTTGGCCAGGGCGATGGGCGAGCGGTCGCCCGCGTGCGCCAGCCTGGCCTGCTTGAGTGCGTCGAGGCTGTCGGCCGCCTTGATCGCCGCGATGGCGTCGGCCTCCATGCGCGACACCTCGTCGGCATGCAACGGTGTCACCTCGACGGGGTCGTAGTCAGACAAGAGTGAGCTCCGTATCCAGGGCTTGAGCGGAAAAGAGTCTAGTGGGGTCGGCCCACCGGCCCCGAATCCCGCTTGCCGGGCCTGTCAGGCGGACGTCGCGAAATCGGGGGTGCCGGTGGGCACGGTAAATCGGAACTCCGCCCCGCCCTCGGGCGCCCGCTGCACGACGATCGTGCCGCCGTGCGCCTCGACCAGGCCCTTCACGATGAACAGGCCGAGCCCGGTGCCGCCGCGACGGCGGCTGTTGCCGCCGCGCCAGAACTGCCGGAAGACGCGCGGGGCCAGCTCGGGCTCGATGCCCTCGCCCTCATCGCGGACCGACACGGCAACTCCCCATCCGACGGACTCGATCTCCATTGTCACGGTGCCGCGGCCATGGCGCAGCGCGTTTTCCACCAGGTTACTCAGAATCTGGTCAACTTTGTCCTGGTCGAGCCACGTCTCCGGCAGGTCGTCGTGAACGACGAGCCGGAACCGGTCCTCGGGCTCGCCCGCGGCGACTCGCCCGGCGATGATCCGGCGGGCGCGGGCCGGCAGGTCGACGACCTGGCGGCGCACCTCCAGCCGCCCGGACTCGATGCGGGAGACGTCGAGCAGCTCGGTGATGAGCCTGGTGACGCGGTCGGCGTCGTTGTTGACCGTCTCCAGCATGACGAGCTTCTGCTCTTCTGTGAAGCGGCTCCACTTGGCCAGCAGGGTCGCGGTGAACCCCTTGACGCTGGTCAGCGGCGAGCGCAGCTCGTGGGCGACGGTCGAGACCAGGTCGGCGCGGCTGCGCTCCAGCCGGGCGCGGGCGCCGCCGTCGCGCAGCGTGATCGCGACGCGCTCGACCTCGCCGCCGCGCTCCGGCTCGCGGACCAGCCGGGCGGTGACGTAGAGCTCCTGCCCGCCGGGCAGGTGCAGCGGCCGCTCCGGCACCCGGACGCGGCTGCGCAGCCCGCCCTCGGGGTCGAGCGCCTTCCACCAGTCGCGCCCGTCGTGGTCGCGGAAGGGGAACACGTCGTTCATGTGGCAGCCGACCGCGCGCTCCATGCGGACGCCGGTGAGCCTCGCGGCGGCGCGGTTGACGGCCAGCACCCTGCCATATCGGTCGGCCACGATGAGGCCGTCGGGAAGGTCGTCGATGGCTATCGTGCACGCGGCGGCCACTACTTGCCCGTCGGTTTCTGCGCCGTGCACGACCTCGCCTCCTCCGCCTACAACGCCGACAATAGCGGGTTTCCGGCCGCCTAGGGCACTCGCTGAGCCCTGGCGGAGGAGTAAAGGCATACCGCCGCGGCGGTGGCCAGGTTGAGACTTTCAGCCTGTCCGTAGATGGGCACTCTGACCACATCATCCGCTTCGGCGCGTATCTCCTCCGGCAGTCCCCAGGCCTCGTTGCCGAAGATCCACGCGGTGGGACCCGACAGATCGACGTCGTCGAGCGTGTGCTTGCCCGCGCCGTCGGCCGCCAGCACGCGCAAGCCTCGCTCCTTGAGTTGACGCACGGAGGGACTCACCGGTGCACCGATGACGACGGGCAGATGAAAAAGGCTTCCGGCGCTGGCGCGTACGCACTTGCCGTTGTACGGGTCCACGGAGGCGTCGGTGAACACCACCGCGTCCGCCCCCGCGGCGTCGGCCGCCCGCATGACGGTGCCGGCGTTGCCCGGGTCGCGTACATGGGCCAGCACCGCGACCAGCCGCGGCGTGCCCTCCAGCGCCCGCTCCAGCGGCACGTGCACGAGCCGGCAGACCGCGACCAGGCCCTGCGGGGTGACCGTCTGGGTGAGCTCGGCCATGACCTCGCCGCTCGCCCGGTGCACCGGCACGCCCTGGAGCGTGGCCTCGGTGATCAGCTCGGCGTGGCGCAGCTCGGCCTCGGCCGTGGTGAACAGCTCCAGGGTGACGTCCGCCAGCCGCAGCGCCTCGCGCACCGCCTGGGGGCCCTCGGCCAGGAACTTGCGGTCCTGATCACGGAAGGCGCGCTTGGTGAGCCGGCGCGCGGCCTTCACCCGCGGCGACTTCACGTTGGTCAGCTCGGACCCGGCCATGCGTCTCCCCCTGGGTCGTACAGGTACGGCGTCGTCTCGCGCGCGCACCCCATTCGTGCACTGCAGCAATCGTGCACGTGCAGCATTCGTGCGGGTACAGCAAAGGGCCCACCGTCAACGGTGGGCCCTCGTCACAAAATGTTCAGCTCGCGGCCGGCGCGTTCACGTTCGCCGGCAGCGCCTTCTTGGCGGCCTCGACGAGCGTCGCGAAAGTCTGGCCGTCGTTCACCGCCAGGTCGGCGAGGATCTTACGGTCAACCTCGATGCCGGCCAGGCGCAGACCCTGGATCAGGCGGTTGTACGTCATGCCGTTCTGCCTAGCCGCGGCGTTGATCCGCTGGATCCACAGACGGCGGAAAGCGCCCTTGCGGTCCTTGCGGTCACGGTAGGCATAGGTCATCGAGTGGAGCATCTGCTCCTTGGCCTTGCGGTACAGCCTCGACCGCTGGCCACGGTAGCCGCTGGCCCTCTCAAGGACGACCCTGCGCTTCTTCTTGGCGTTGAGCGCCCGCTTCACGCGTGCCATGTTTCTTCTCCCCGGGGAATCGCGCTACTTGCCGAGCAGCTTCTTGATCTTCTTGGTGTCGGCGTCGGAAAGGACGACCTCGTTCTTGAGACGGCGCGTCAGCGTGGACGACTTCCACTCGTTGTAGTGCGCGCGGTTGGCACGGCGACGCTTGATCTTGCCGGAACCGGTCAACCGGAACCGCTTCTTCGCACCACTGTGCGTCTTCATCTTCGGCATGTCGCCGTCTCTCCTCGTTTCGGTCGTGCCGGTAGCCGGGCCGGTGGTCGGCCGACCCGGTCGCGGCGTCTTTCGTCTGCCGGCGGCTGGCGCGGGGCGCTCTGTAAGGCTAACCCCTACCGGAGGTCACGCTTCCTGTGGGGAATCGTCCTCGCCGTCACGCTGTGCCTTGGCTGCCGCCTTCTCGGCCTTGGCCTCGGCCTTCTTCTTGTGCGGACCGATCACCATGATCATGTTGCGGCCGTCCTGCTTGGCGTGGGACTCCACGAAGCCGAGCTCCTGGACGTCGTCGGCCAGCCGCTGCAGCAGCCGGAAGCCGAGCTCCGGCCGGGACTGCTCGCGTCCGCGGAACATGATCGTGACTTTGACCTTGTCCCCCGCCTTGAGGAACCGCACCACGTGACCCTTCTTGGTCTCGTAGTCGTGCGGATCGATCTTCGGCCGGAGCTTGATCTCCTTGATGATCGTGTGCGCCTGATTCTTGCGCGCCTCGCGCGCCTTCATCGCGGACTCGTACTTGAACTTGCCGTAGTCCATGAGCTTGCACACGGGCGGTCGAGCCGTGGCCGCGACCTCGACGAGGTCAAGGTCGGCTTCCTGGGCGAGCTTCAGGGCGTCGTGAATCGAGACGATGCCAACCTGCTCGCCGTTCGGGCCCACGAGGCGAACCTCGGGAACTCGGATACGCTCGTTGATGCGGGGCTCAGTGCTGATGGGGCCTCCTAGGTTTGCGATCCCTACGTGCTCGTCGTGCCCAAGGCCCTTCGCATTACCCCTAACGCGAAAAACCCCGCACGTCGCGCATGCGGGGCCACTGAGCTCTTTGGCTTTCGTGGCCTCGAGCTCCCCGGAGTAGTCCGGCGTGATCCTGGACCCGGCCACCTTTCGGTGACTCAGGTGGGAGGGAGACCTCCGCTTGCGCGTCCAGCAAACATGCCGGACCGATCAGAGAGCTACATTACCACAACAGCCAGGGACGCTCGAATCTTCCCGCCGGCTCACCAGAATCCCGGCCGTCAGGCCGACGACCCCTTCCGCCCGTCAGGCCAGGGCTGCCTCCAGCCGCCAGGCCGAAGGATTTCGGCCGTCGGACCGGGGCACCTCGGGCCGTCAGGCGGGGGCCGTGGCGGCCCGTCTGCGGATCTCGGCCTCGCCGGCCGCGCGCATGGCCTCCACCGGCACGTCCGCGCGCCCGGTCATCAGCTCGACCTGCCGCACCGCCTGGTGCAGCAGCATCGCGAAGCCGCCCACGACCGTGCCGCCCGCCGCCGCGACGGCCGCGGCCGCCCTGGTCGGCCAGGGCGAGTAGACCACGTCGAACAGCGCGGGCACCCGGGCCAGCCGGTCGGCGAAGGCGTCGGCCGCGCCGCCAGGCAGCGTCGAGACGACCAGGTCGGCCCCGGTGAACACGTCGAGCTTGTCGAGCGTCTCCACGGCCAGCGCCATGCCCAGCCGCTCGGCCACCTCGGCGGTCCCGGCCGCGCGGGCCGGCTCGCGGACCAGGAGGGTGGCGGCGTGCAGGCCGAGGTCGCGCAGCGCCGCGAGCGTGGAGGCCGCCGTCGCGCCGCCGCCCAGCACGACGGCCGAGCGCGGAGCGTGGACGCCGGCCTCGGCCAGCGCCCGCACGATGCCGTACACGTCGGTGTTGTCGCCGTGGCGGCGCCCGTCACGGAACACCACCGTGTTGGCCCCGCCGACCTCGACGGCCAGCTCTGAGACGGTGTCGAGCAGCGGCAGCACGGCCCGCTTGAGCGGCATCGTGAGCGACAGCCCCGCCCAGGCGTCCTCGCCGGCGCCCTCATCGGCGCCCTCATCGGCGCGGCCCTGCCGGCGCACCGGGGTCAGCTCGCCCAGCAGCTCCGGCAGGCGGGCCTCGTCGCACTCGAACGCCTCATAGCTCCATCCGGCCAGCCCCATCTCGCGGTAGGCGGCGCGGTGCAGGAACGGCGAGAGCGAATGGGCGATGGGCGACCCCATGACGGCGGCGCGCATCCGCGGCTCCTTCCCCTGACGAACAGCACGACCCTATCGCGGGCCGCGCCGCTCCTCGTACGACGCCGCCCACCTGCGATTCGTCGTCGCAGGTGGGCGGGGTCGGCGGGCGGGAGGGCGGGTCAGCCGCCGCAGCCGCCGTTCGCGGTGCACTCGGCGAGCAGCGCCTGCCGCTCGGTCTCGGTGGTGGCGAACTTGGTGACCGAGCTCTTGGGGTCGGTGGCCACGAAGAACAGCCACGAGCCCTTGGCGGGGTTGAGCGCGGCCTCGATGGCGTGGTCGCCGGGGTTGGAGATCGGGCCCGGCGGCAGCCCCAGGTGCTTGTAGGTGTTGTACGGGGAGTTGGTCTCCAGCTCGGCGTGGGTCGCGTAGGTGCGGTACTTGCCGAGCGCGTACATCACCGTGCTGTCCATCGACAGCTTCATCGGCGGATTCTGGCCGAGGCGGTTGTAGATGACGCGGGCGATCTTCGGCATGTCCTCGGCGCGGCCGGCCTCGGCCTGGATGATGCTGGCGATGACCATGATCTCGTGCGGCTTGCGGCCGAGGGCCTTGGCGCCGCCTTCGAGGTCGATGCGCTCGGCGGTCTGGTTGAACCGCTTGACCATCTGCGCGAGCATCTGCTTGGGCGTGGCCGTGGGCTGGAACTCGTAGGTGGCGGGGAAGGCGTAGCCCTCCAGCTTGCCCCTGGCGTACGACGGCAGCTCCAGGTCGTCGGCCTGCTTGGCCGCGGCCTGGAACTCCTTGACCGGCTTGCCGGTCTCCTTCGCCAGCGTGGCCAGCGTGTCCGACAGCCGCAGGCCCTCCTTGAGCGGCACCCTGACCAGCAGCTTGTTGGTGGGCGTGAGCGCGTCGACGGCGGCGGCGGCCGACATCTTCTTGCGCATCTTGTACGTGCCCGGCTGCAGCGAGCCGCTCTTGTTGGCGTTGCCGATCGCGTTGGTGAACGCCCTGGCGCTGGCGACGACCCCCTGCTTCTCCAGCTCCTGCGCCACCTCCGACGCGCTCTGGCCGTCCTGGATCTCGATGACGACCTCTCCGGTGCCCTGACCGGTGTAGTCGTCGGGCACGAGAGCGTCGCTGAGCCAGAGGTAGCCGTAGTAGCCGCCGCCACCGATGATGCCGGCCAGCACGACGAAGGCGAGCAGCGGCGCGATGAATCCACCCCGGTTACGACGGCGGCGGCGTCTCCGGTTGCCGCGGCCGCCCCGGGCGCGCCGTCGGGACTGACCTTCGTCGTCCTCGGCGCCGAGCAGCGTGTTCAGATCGAGATCGCTCATAGGTTCGCAGGCCAATCTCCCGGTACGGCCGGCCAGGCGTCAAGCGGAAGTGCCCAACCGGCACAGCTCACCGAGCGGAACTGGGGGGCCCGCCGATCATGTTCCCACGACCAGCGGAGATCACTCTGGGTAGCCATGCTAGAGGACGGAAAGAGGACATGCGTCCCCTTCTGCGACATTTGCGCGGGAGCGCAGGAAGCCACGTCGAACATCAGCTCGTCCCGAGGTTCTTGTTCAACTCTTCCCGGTATCTCACGAACTCGCTCTCTTTGTTGGTGAATTTGGTGATTCTATGCGCCGGATCTGTCGTCACAAACCAGTGCCAATCGCCGTCCGCCGGGTTCAGAGCCGCCACCAGCGCCTTGGCGCCGGGATTGGCGATGGGGCCGGGAGGCAGTCCCTTGCGACGGTAGGTGTTGTACGGAGAGTCGACCTTGGTGTCCTTCTCGGTCACTCTCAGCGTCCGCCGCTTCTGCGCGTACAGGACGGTGCTGTCGATCTCCAGCGGGGTGCCCCGCTGGAGCCGGTTGTAGATCACTCTAGCGATCTTGGGGTAGTCGGCGTCGGTGCCGCCCTCGGCCTGGATCATGCTGGCCACCGTGACCGCCTCCAGCGGCGTCAGGTGCACACGGGCGGCCTGCTCGGCCAGGCGGAGCCGGCGCGCCTCGGCGCCGAAACGCTCCACCATCGCCGCCAGCACGTCCACGGGGGTGTCGCCGGGCTCGATCTCGTACGTGGCCGGGAACAGGAATCCCTCCAGGCCGGGCGCGTACGACGGCAGGCCGACCAGCCCCTTGTCCACCGCCAGGAACTCGCGGAGCGACAGGCCCGTCTGCTTGGCCAGGCGGGCCAGCACCTCGCTCACCCGCATGCCCTCCGGCACGGTCACCCGCTTGACGACCCGTGAGCCGGCGTCGAGCAGCAGGTCCAGCGCCGCCGTCGCGGCCATGCCCTTGCGCAGGCGGTAGGTGCCGGGACGCAGCCGTCCGGTCACCGCGCGGTCCTCGGTCGCGCGTACGAACGACCCCGCGCTCGCCACCACCCCGGCGTCGGCCAGGGCCACGCCGATCGCCTGGGCGCTGGAGCCGGGCGGGATGCGGACCGTCACCGAGCCCTCGCCCCTGCCCTCGAAGTCGGCGGGGCTGAGATAAGGCTTGACCACCACGATGACGCCGACACCAGCCGCGATCAACGCCACCGCCAGCCCGGCGGCCACCAGCCCCGCCTTCCGCGCGGCCCTCCGCCGCCCGCTCTTCCCGGCTTCAGCCGCCGCCCCGCCACCCTGGTCGCCGGACACAGCCCCCGCGCTCTCGTGGCCGACGGACACAGCCCCCGCGCTCTCGTGGCCGGCGGACCCGAGGTCCACACCCCGGCCCTCAGCCGCGGGACCCTCGCTCACCTCGGCTGATTCCGGCCTCGCACCCGCGCCCCCGAGCGCTGGTCCATCGGCCGCGCCATCGCCCAGCCCGCGGGAGGCCTGTCCCGTGGAGGTCTGTCCGGTGGAGGCAGAGCCCTCGCTCAGGCCGGCGGGCGCCGCGGCATCACCCTGGCTTCCGGATGCGCCGGCGGCCTCTCCCGTCGCGTGGGCAGGCCCACTCACGCCGCCACGCCGAGCAGCCGAAGCCACCCCGACCGGCCCATGACGACCCGACCCGTCACCGGCGCCCCCGACCGGCCCATCACGATCCGAGCCGTCACCGGCCGCCCCGACCGGCCCATCACGATCCGACCCGTCACCCGCCACGCCGACCGGTCCGTCGCCGGCCGCCCCGGCCTGGCCGTCGTGCGGCTCCTCCGTCGGCTCGTCGATGGGGGCCGTTTTCGAAGATGCGGCGTCCGTCGCGTCGTCGGTGGCCGGCCTGAGGCCGTCATCTCCCACGACCTCATCCTCGGAATCGAACGGGATGAGGTCACCGCTGTCGTCCTGCTCCTCGGGCAGGCGGCCGTCCGGTGTCTCGTTCACGGCGTCACCGCCCCGGCGCCCGCCGCGCTCCCCCGCCCCGTGCGCCCCCGGCTCATTGGGCAGGTCCGTCGGCCGCCGCGGGCGGTTCGACGGGCCTGCCTGGTGGTCTGTCGGTGGCGCGTTCGGAGTCGAGCGCGTCCTGCAGCAGCACGACGGCCGCCGCCTGGTCGACGACGCCCCGCTGCTTCTTGGCCTTGACGCCGCTGGCCCGCAGGCCGTGCTGGGCGGCGACCGTGGTCAGCCGCTCGTCGAACAACCGGACGGGCGTCGACGCGAGCCGGGCGGCGAGCCGCTCGGCGTAGGCGCGGGCCAGCTCCGCCGCCTGCCCCTCGCGCCCGGACAGCGACCGGGGCAGCCCCACGACGACCTCGATCGCCTCGTGCTCGGCGACGATCGCCGCGATGCGGTCGAGGTCGCCCTTGCCACGCCGGACGGTCTCGACCGGCGTGGCCAGCATCCCCGAAGGATCGCTGCGGGCCACGCCGACCCGCACGGAGCCGACGTCCACGCCGATCCGTGAACCGAACCTCATCTCAGCGTCAGCCGAGCTGACCCGCGATGGCCTCATCGACCAGGCGCAACGCCTCGCCGATCGCCTCCGGTCGCGTGCCACCGCCCTGCGCGACATCGTCCTTGCCGCCACCGCCACCCCCAAGCGCCTTGGCGGCGACGCCGACCAGCTGCCCGGCCTTGAGCCCCCGCTCGCGCCCCGCCTCGTTGACCGCGGCAACCACCACAGGCCGGTCGGAGGGGACACCGGCGATCACGACGACCGCCGGCCTGTCGGACGGGAACCTGCCACGCACATCAAGCGCGAGCTTACGCAGATCATCCGAGCCCGTGCCATCAGGCGCGCGGTGTGTCACGACGGAGACGCCGCGCTGGTCACGGGCCTGCGCCACCAGCTCGCCCGCCACCGCGAGCACCTGCGCCGAACGCAGCCGCTCCAGCTCCTTCTCGGCCGTGCGCAGCCGGGTGACGATGCCGTCGATGCGCTCGGGCAGCTCCTCGCGGCGCGCCTTGAGCTGCTCGCTGAGCTGGTGCACCAGCACGCTCTCGCGGGCCAGGAAACGGAAGGCGTCGATGCCGACCAGCGCCTCGACCCGTCGCACGCCCGCGCCGACCGACTGCTCGCCGAGCACCTTGACCAGGCCGAGCTGCCCGGAGCTGTGGACGTGGGTGCCGCCGCACAGCTCGCGCGAGTAGTCGCCGATCTCGACCACGCGGACCTCGTCGCCGTATTTCTCGCCGAACATGGCGAGCGCGCCCATCGCCCGCGCCTCCGCCTGGGAGGTGTAGAAGGCGTTGACCTTGAGGTCGTTGATGAGCACGGCGTTGACCTCGTCCTCGACGTCGCGCAGCACGCTCGGCGGCACGGCGCCGGCCGCGGTGAAGTCGAAGCGGAAGCGGCCGGGCGAGTTCTCCGAGCCGGCCTGCGCCGCCGTCTCGCCGAGCGCGTTCTTGAAACCGCGGTGGACGAGGTGGGTGGCGCTGTGGCTGCGCGAGATCGCGCGGCGGCGTTCGAGGTCGATCTCCGCCTGCGCCTCGTCGCCGACCTTGAGCTCGCCGCTGCGGACCTTGCCACGGTGGACGATGAGCCCGGAGAGCGGCTGCTGCACGTCGGTGATCTCGACCTCGGCGCCGCCGGTGCGGATGACGCCCTGGTCGGCGAGCTGGCCGCCGCCCTCGGCGTAGAACGGGGTGCGCGCGAGCACGACCTCGACCGTGCTGCCCGCGCCCGCCGCCGGGACGGACGCGCCGTCGATCAGGATGCCGACGACGCTGGTGTCGGCCTCGGTGTGGTCGTAGCCGAGAAACTCGACCTTGCCCGCCGCCTCCAGCATCTGGCCGAACACCGAGATGTCGGCGTTGCCGGTCTTCTTCGCCGCGGCGTCGGCCTTGGCCCGCTGCCGCTGCTCCTTCATGAGCCGGCGGAAGCCCTCCTCGTCGACCTTGAGCCCCTGCTCGGCCGCCATCTCCAGGGTGAGGTCGATCGGGAAGCCGTAGGTGTCGTGGAGCTGGAACGCCTGCTGGCCGGACAGCGTGCTGCCGGACTTGCGCTTGGTCTCCTCGACGGCCACGTCGAAGATCGCGGTGCCGGTGCGGAGCGTGCCGAGGAAGCTCGCCTCCTCGGCGTCGATGACCGCGTGGATCTGCGGCGCGTCGACCTTGAGCTCGGGGTACTGCTCGCCCATGACGTTGATCGCGACGTCGGTGAGCTCGTGCATGTAGCGCTCGTCGCCGGAGCCGAGCAGGCGCAGGTTGCGCACGGAGCGGCGCAGGATGCGGCGCAGGACGTAGCCGCGGCCCTCGTTGCCGGGCAGGACGCCGTCGGCGACCAGCATGGTGCCGGTGCGCACGTGGTCGGCGACCACCCGAAGGCTCACGTCGGAGCGGCGGTCGCGGCCGTAGCGGGTCTTGGTGAGCTCGGCCGCCTTGTCGAGGATCTTGTAGGTGGTGTCGATCTCGTAGATGTTGTCGACGCCCTGCAGGATCGCCGCCATGCGCTCCAGGCCCATGCCGGTGTCGATGTTCTTGGTCGGCAGCTCGCCCGCGATGTCGAAGTCGACCTTGGTGCGGACCGCGCTGAGCTGGTACTGCATGAAGACGAGGTTCCAGACCTCGAGGTAGCGGTCCTCGTCGGCGACGGGGCCGCCCTCCTTGCCGTATTCGGCGCCGCGGTCGTAGTAGATCTCCGAGCAGGGGCCGCCGGGGCCGGGCACGCCCATGTGCCAGTAGTTGTCCTCCAGGCCGCGGCGCTGGATGCGGTGCTCGGGCAGGCCGACCTTGTTGCGCCAGATGTCGTACGCCTCGTCGTCCTCGAGGTAGACCGTCGCCCACAGCTTGTCCTCGGGGAAGCCGAAGCCGCCGTCGGACTCGGAGCGGGTCAGCAGCTCCCAGGCGAACGGGATCACCTCGGCCTTGAAGTAGTCGCCGAAGGAGAAGTTGCCGAGCATCTGGAAGAACGTCGCGTGCCTGGTGGTCTTGCCGACCTCTTCGATGTCGGGCGTGCGGACGCACTTCTGGGCGGTGGCCAGCCGGGACGCCGGAGGCTTGCGCTGCCCCAGGAAGTACGGCTTGAACGGCGCCATACCGGCCGGAACCAGGAGAAGCGTGGGGTCCTCTGCGATCAGGCTGGCCGAGGGCACTATCTTGTGCCCACGCTCCTCGAAGAAGCGCAGGAAGCGGCGCGCGATCTCTGCCGACTCCATGGTGGCCATCCTTTGCGTTAGTCGTCGTGTCGTATCGAACGAATTGTCAGCGGTCGGTGTCAGCGGGGGGTGTCTTCAGCCTGGTCGAGCCCGAGGCGTGCCCGCAACTCGGTTTCGCGCACCGCGGCCTCGCCGAGCGCGTCCGAGGTAAAGTCTCTCACCCGCTGGAGCATGCCCGCCGCCCCGGCGGCCGTGCGGCGGGCGACGTGGTCGGGGTGCAGCGCCTGCAGCCGGCGCATCACCCAGAAGGCGAGGAACGCGCCGAGCGACAGGTAGAACAGCCTGCGGATCATTTGACCCGCCCCGGCCGGGCGCCGTTGACCGGCCGGCCGCGCCGGACCGGCCGGCGGGCCTCGATGGCCCGGCGCACGCCGTAGCCCAGTGAGGACACCTTGATCAGCGGGCCGGTGAACATGGTGTCGGTGACCGCGCTCAGCCGGGCGGCGTGGCCGCTGACCTGCTTGACGTCCTTGGCGATGGCCTCGACGGCCATGAGCTGCCTGTTGGTCTCGTTGACGGTGAGGCTGACGTCGTCGAGCAGCGGCGTGAGGCGGTTGTTGAGCTCGGTGACCGCCTTGGTGGTCTCCTTGAGCAGCCGGGCGAGCTTGACGAGCACCATGGCCAGCACGCAGACCAGGACGACCCAGCCGGTGGCGGCGATCAGACCGGCGACCTCTCCGGCGGTTAGCATCCGCTCATCTCCCTTGTGTGCTGGGCAGGAACGGCACGACCCTATCGCGTCCCGCTGACAACATCAGTGAGGACCGCGAGGCGTGAGGGGGCCACCGCGCAGGAACTCGCGGATCTTGGCCCAGCGCTCGGCGACCGGAGCCTCGGCGCCGTGCCGGGTGGGCTCGTAGTAGCGGCGCTCGCGCACCTGCTCGGGCGCGTAGTCCTGGCGGACGAGCCCGTGGTCGAAGTCGTGCGGGTATTTGTAGCCCTCGCCGTGACCGAGCTTGGCCGCTCCGCCGTAGTGGGCGTCGCGCAGATGGCCGGGCACCTGGCCGATCAGCCCCTTGCGCACGTCGCCGATCGCGGCCCCGATGGCCTTGACGACCGCGTTGGACTTGGGGGCCAGCGCGCAGTGGATGACCGCGTGCGCCAGGTTGATCTGCCCCTCGGGCAGGCCGATGAGCTGGACGGCCTGCGCGGCGGCGACGGCGGTCTGCAGGCAGGTGGGGTCGGCCATGCCGACGTCCTCGCTGGCGAAGATGACGATGCGGCGGGCGATGAAGCGGGGGTCCTCGCCGGCCTCGATCATCCGGGCGAGGTAGTGGAGCGCGGCGTCGGCGTCGGAGCCGCGCATCGACTTGATGAAGGCGCTGATCACGTCGTAGTGCTGGTCGCCCTGCCGGTCGTAGCGCACCGCGGCCTTGTCGACGGCCTTCTCGACGACCTCGACGGTGATGTCCTCGGCCAGCAGCGCGGCCGCCTCCAGGTAGGTGAGCGAGCGCCTCGCGTCGCCGCCCGCGAGCCGTACGAGGTGCTCCAGCGCCTCGGGGGCGAGCCGGTGGCGCCCGCCGAGCCCGCGCGGCTCGGCCACCGCCCGCTCCAGGACGGCGCGGATGTCGTCGTCGGACAGCGATTCCAGGGTGAGCAGGAGCGAGCGCGACAGCAGCGGCGAGATGACCGAGAAGTACGGGTTCTCGGTGGTGGCGCCGATGAAGGTGACCCAGCGGTTCTCCACGGCGGGCAGCAGGGCGTCCTGCTGGGCCTTGTTGAAGCGGTGGACCTCGTCCACGAACAGCACGGTCTGGCGGCCGGTCATGCCCAGCTCGCGGCGGGCGTTGTCGATGGCCGCGCGGACGTCCTTGACCCCGGCGGAGACGGCGGAGATCTCCACGAAGCGGCGCTGGGTGACGTTGGAGACGACGTAGGCGAGCGTGGTCTTGCCGGTGCCGGGCGGCCCCCACAGGAACAGCGACATGGGGGCCTCGCTCTCGACCAGGCGGCGCAGCGGGGTGCCGGAGCCGAGCAGGTGGCGCTGGCCGATCACCTCGTCGAGCGTGCGCGGGCGCATGCGCACCGCCAGGGGCTGCGGGGTGGCGTCCTCGGCCGCCGAATCGAACAGGCTGTCCACAAAGCGAGATTACAGGCCCCAAACAGCCCTCGCGCCCGAGTCCCCTGCCAGGAAGCAGAAGTAGGCCGCCACGGCGGCCAGCACGACCGTGAGCCCGGACAGGACCAGCGAGACGGGGCGGCCGAAGCGGTCGCGGCCGACGGAGTCGCGGGCCGGGCGGGTGGCGTGCACCAGCAGCAGCGTGACGGCGGCCAGGCCCGACGCCGACAGCAGCAGCGGGCCGGCGAAGCTCTCGTGCGTGGCGATGGCCCGGCCGAGCTCACCCTCCGCGGTGGCGAAGCGGGCCTCCTTCAGCCGCTCGCCGCTCTCCTTGGCCGCGAACACGGACGCGGGGCCGGCCAGGGAGAGCAGGATCGCGGCCCAGGCGACGTACGTGCGCCACCGCGGCACCAGCGCGTAGACCGCCGCCACGGCGGCGAGCAGCGGCATCAGCACGACGGCGAAGTGGATGACGAGCGCGTGGGCCGGCAGGCCCAGGATCTGGTCGAACATGACGGCTCCTTTGTGCTCTTTTCAACTACGTTCGGGAGCACGATAAGGTTCGCCGCCCCATCCGTCGCATGTCACGGCTTTTGCCACTTACATCCGGCACATACCGAGGGCCGGTAGCATGCGCGGAGTTGTTTGGTCATGTGTCGGCAAAGATGAAGGAGACATGCGGTGAGCGGCGAAGACCGCAAGAGCGACCTCGCGCGGGAGCACAAGGAGCGGCAGGAGAAGCGCGCGGCGGCCGAGGGCTCCTCCAAGGCGAAGCGGAACGCCTTCATCGGCGCGGGCGTGGCTGTGGTGGTGGTGGCCGGCGGCATCTTCGCCGCGACCACGCTGAGAGGCGGCGACGGGCCGGACCCCGCCGCGGCGGAGAGCTCGGCCTCCGCGTCGGCGTCGGCATCGCCTTCGGCGTCGCTGCCGATCGCGCCGACGACGACCGCGGCGGCGGGGCCGGTGACGTGCACGTACAAGCGTGACGACTCCGTCCCGAACAAGTTCGTGGGCCTGCCCGGCAAGAAGCCCAACATGAAGTTGAAGAAGATGACGATCAACTTCAACCGCGGCAAGGTCGTCGTCGACCTGATGACCGAGGCGGCCCCGTGCACGGTCAACGCGCTCAGCTTCCTCAACAAGAAGCACTTCTACGACAACATGAAGTGCCACCGGCTGGTCACCACGGACGTCTCCGGCGTGCACCTGCTGCAGTGCGGCGACCCGCAGGCCAAGGCCGACGGCAAGAACCCGACCGACGGCCAGGGCACCGCGGGCTTCGTCTACGGCGACGAGAACGTCGAGATCCCGCCGGCCAAGGGCGTGGTCTTCATGTCCCAGCCGGGCGACTCGGTGGGCCAGAACAACAGCCAGTTCGTCTTCTCGCTGTCGGACGAGAACACGCAGCTCGGCGGGGGCTTCTCCACCGTCGGCGTGGTCAGCGAGGGCCTGGACATGCTGGTCGGCCTGGCCAAGGACGGCTCGGACCTCATCGTGAACGAGGCCGACATCACGGGCGACGGCGGCACCACCGCCCCCAAGAAGCCGGTCATCATCAAGAGCATCACGTTCTCCTGACCCGCGCGCGCAAGAAGCCGGCAGGGCGCCCGCCCCGCCGGCTTCTCTCATGCCGGGCCCGGATCAGTCCTTGCGCGGCGTGGCGTCGACGCCCGCCTCCTTGCGCTGCCCCGCCGTGATGGGCGTGGGCGCGCCGGTCAGCGGGTCGAAGCCCGAGGCCGTCTTGGGGAAGGCGATGACGTCGCGGATCGACTCGCCGCCGGCCAGCAGCATGCAGATGCGGTCCCAGCCGTAGGCGATGCCGCCGTGCGGCGGCGGGCCGTACTTGAACGCCTCCAGCAGGAAGCCGAACTTGCTCTCGGCCTCCTCCTTGGAGATGCCGAGCACGTCGAACACGCGCTGCTGCATCTCGGCCCGGTGGATACGGATCGAGCCGCCGCCGATCTCCATGCCGTTGCAGACCATGTCGTAGGCGTAGGCCAGCGCCTCGCCCGGGTGGTCCTGGAAGTTGTCGGCCCACTCGGGCTTGGGACCGGTGAACGGGTGGTGCACGGCCGTCCAGCCGCCCTCGCCGTCCTCCTCGAACATGGGGGCGTCCACGACCCACAGGAACGACCACTGCGACTCGTCGATGAGCCCGCAGCGGCGGCCGATCTCCAGCCGGGCCGCGCCGAGCAGGTCGCGGGCGGCGTTGCGGGCGCCCGCGGCGAAGAAGATCGCGTCGCCGGGGGCGGCGCCGACCTTGGCGGCCAGCCCGGACAGCTCCTCCTCCGACAGGTTCTTGGCGACCGGGCCGCCGAGCGTGCCGTCCTCCTGCACCAGCACGTAGGCCAGGCCCTTGGCGCCGCGCGAGCGGGCCCACTCCTGCCAGCCGTCGAGCTCCTTGCGGGTCTGCGAGGCGCCGCCCGGCATGACGACCGCGCCGACGTAGTCGGCCTGGAAGACGCGGAAGGTGGTGCCGGCGAAGTAGGAGGTCATCTCGACCAGCTCCTGGCCGAATCGCAGGTCGGGCTTGTCGGAGCCGTAGCGGGCCATGGCCTCGGCGTACGTCATGCGCGGCAGCGGCGTCGGCAGCTCGTAGCCGGCGAGCTCGCGCCACAGGCGGGCGATCAGCGTCTCGCCGACCTGGATGACGTCCTCCTGGTCGACGAAGGACATCTCGACGTCGATCTGGGTGAACTCCGGCTGGCGGTCGGCGCGCAGGTCCTCGTCGCGGTAGCACTTGGCGAGCTGGTAGTAGCGCTCCAGGCCGGCCACCTGCAGGAGCTGCTTGAACAGCTGCGGCGACTGCGGCAGGGCGTACCAGTTGCCGGGCTGCAGGCGCACGGGCACGAGGAAGTCGCGGGCGCCCTCGGGTGTGGAGCGGGTCAGGGTCGGGGTCTCGACGTAGACGAAGCCGAGCTCGTTCATGACCTCGTTGGCGAGGTAGGTGGCCTTGGAGCGCACCCGCATGGCGTGGGCCACCTGCTGGCGGCGTACGTCGAGGTAGCGGTACTTCAGCCGCGCCTCCTCCGACACCCCCACGTTGCCCTCGATCGGGAACGGCAGCGGCGCCGACTCGCTCAGCACCTCGACGGTGTCGGCGACGACCTCGATCTTCCCGGTGGGCAGCTCGGGGTTCTCGTTGCCCTCCGGGCGCAGGCGGACCTCGCCGACGACCTTCACGCAGTATTCGGCGCGCAGGTCGTGGGCGTGGTCCTCCTCGCGGAAGACCACCTGCGCCGAGCCGGAGGCGTCGCGCAGGTCGATGAAGACCACGCCGCCATGGTCGCGGCGGCGGGCCACCCAGCCCGCGAGCGTCACCTTCTGCCCGGTGTGCTCCTCGCGGAGCGACCCGGCCGTATGCGTGCGGATCACTGCACTTTCCCCTTCAAGACGTCCACGACCTGGGCCAGCGGCACCTCGGTCTGGTCTGCTGTGGTCAGGTCCTTCACTTGCACGGCCTGGGCCGCGAGGTCACGCTCGCCCAGGATCAGTGCGAAACGGGCGCCGGAACGGTCGGCTCCCTTCATCGCGCCCTTGAGCCCCTTGCCGCCGAAGGCCATGTCGGCGGCGACGCCGGCCGCGCGCAGGTCGTTCACGAGGGTGAACATGGCACGGGCCGCTTCGTCGCCCAGCGCCACACCGTACACCTCGCAGCGGGCGGGGGTGGCGAGCTCGACGCCCTCGCGCTCCAGGGCGATGACGGTGCGGTCTAGGCCGAGCCCGAAGCCGATGCCGGGCAGCGCGGGCCCGCCGATGGCCTCGGACAGGCCGTCGTAGCGGCCGCCGCCGCCGATGCCGGACTGCGCGCCGAGCAGCGGGTGGTCGAACTCGAACGTGGTGCGCGTGTAGTAGTCGAGCCCGCGCACCAGCCGCGGCGAGTCCTCCCACGGGATGCCGAGGTCGGCCAGGAGCTGCTTGACCCGGTCGTGGTAGGACTTGCAGCCGGCGCACAGGTGGTCGCCGATGAGCGGCGCGTCCGCGAGCTGCTCCTGCACCTCGGGCCGCTTGTCGTCGAGCACCCGCAACGGGTTGATCTCGATGCGGGCGCGGGTGGCCTCGTCGAGGTCGAGCGCGCGCAGGAACTCCTGCAGCCGGGCGCGGTAGATCGGGCGGCACTCGCGGCAGCCCAGCGAGTTGAGCAGCAGGCGGACCCGGGTGAGCCCCAGCGTGGTGTACCACTGCCAGGCCAGCGCGATCGTCTCGGCGTCGACCGCGGGATCCTCGCTGCCGATGGCCTCCAGGTCGAGCTGGTAGAACTGGCGGTAGCGGCCCTCCTGGGGCGCCTCGGCGCGGAAGACCGGGCCGTCGGTCCACACCTTGACCGGGAGCTGGCCGCGGTGCAGGCCGTGCTCCAGGACCGCGCGCAGCACGCCGGCGGTGAACTCCGGGCGCAGCGTGAGCGAGCGGCCGCCGCGGTCGGTGAAGGTGTACATCTCCTTGCTCACGACGTCGGTGGACTCGCCGACGCCACGGGCGAAGAGCTGGGTGTCCTCGAAGACGGCGGTCTCGAGGTAGGAGTAGCCCGCGCGCCTGGCCGTCTCGGCGAACGCGGCGCGGATCGCGTAGAACGTCGAGGCCTGCGGCGGAACGTACTCCTTGACGCCTTTTGGTGCTTGGAAGCTCATTAGATCCCTCGTGTGGGACCGGCGTGCGGCGCTGCTTCCTTCAGGTAGGGGTTGGTCGCGCGCTCGCGGCCGATCGTGGTCTGTGGTCCGTGGCCCGGCAGGACGACCGTATCGTCCGGCAGCGGCAGGCACTTGGTAGCCAGGCTGCGCAGGATGGTCGGATAGTCGCCGCCGGGAAGATCGGTGCGGCCGATGGAGCCGGCGAACAGCAGGTCGCCCGAGAACATCACGTCGTCCGAGGGCAGCCGGAAGCTCACCGACCCCCTGGTATGGCCGGGGGTGTGGTCGACGACCAGCTCCAGGCCGGCCAGCTCCAGCACGGCGCCGTCGGTCAGCTCGCGCACGTCGTCGGGCTCGCTGAAGGTGAGGCCGCCGAACAGCGCGGCGCTCTCGCGGGAGAACCCGGCGCCGGGGTCGCTGAGCAGGTGGCGGTCGTCGGGGTGGATCCAGGCCGGCACGTCGCGGGCGCCGCAGACGGGGGCCACCGACCAGACGTGGTCGAGGTGGCCGTGGGTGAGGATCACGGCGACCGGCTTGAGCCGGTGCTCGCGCAGCAGGTCGTCGACGCCTTCCGCGGCGTCCTGGCCCGGATCGACGATCACGCACTCCTCGCCGGCCGCGGGCGCGACGACGTAGCAGTTGGTCTGGAAGGCCCCTGCGGGGAAGCCGGCGATGAGCATCTGCCTCAGGTGATCTCGTCGAAAAGCCAATGGGAATGTAACCGAAGGGTACCGGTGCGGGTCGCCGGGCTGCGAATCATTACCCATTGGCCGATACGATTCGCCCACCTTGGTTGATTGACTATGGGAGGCAAAGCGGTGGCCACGGGGAAGGACCGGCAGAAGCAGCTGGCGCGTGAGCACTACGAGCGGCAGATGCAGCGCCGTCTCGAGCGCGAGCAGAAGGCCAAGCGCACGGCGATCATCGGCTCGACGGTGGGCGTGGTGATCGTGGTCGGCGGAATCGTGGCCGCGGTCGCGCTCCTGGGCGGCGGCGACACGGGCACGGAGGCGGCCGCCTCGCCGAGCGCCTCGGCGGCGGAGACCGCCTCGGCCTCGGCGAGCACAGGGCCCAAGCCGTACGACGCGGCCACGGGCACCTGCGACTACGTCAAGGACACCACCGGCGGCACGGTCAAGGACGTCGGCATGCCGCCGGCGAAGGTCAAGACCACTCCCGCCAAGAAGACCATGACGCTCAAGACCAACCTGGGCGACGTCGTGGTCGAGCTCGACAACGCCAAGGCCCCCTGCACGACCAACTCGCTGGAGTTCCTGGCGAAGAAGAAGTACTACGACGGCAGCAAGTGCCACCGGCTGGGCAGCGAGAAGTTCCCCATGCTGCAGTGCGGCGACCCGACCGCCAAGGCCGACGGCAAGAGCCAGGACGGCGCGGGCGGCCCCGGCTACGTGATGGCCGAGGAGAACCTCGAAGGAGCCCAGTACAAGCGCGGCGTCATGGCGATGGCCAAGACCAGCGCGCCCGGCACCACGGGAAGCCAGTTCTTCCTGGTGTTCGGTGACATCCAGCTCACCCCCGATTACACGCCTGTGGGTACGATCACGAAGGGTCTCGACATCCTGGACAAGGTGAACAAAGCAGGCGTCATTGCCGACATGGGCGACGGGACCGGGGCGCCGAAGGAAACCATGGAAATCAAAGACGTGACAATCGCCAGCAAGAGCTGACGTAATACAAACTAGGGACGAAGTAGTCCCGAAGGGTCTGATGGAGAGTGCGGGAGGACACGGTGAGCACCGACCCGTGGGGCCGGGTAGACGACGACGGCACCGTCTACGTGCGTACGGCTGAGGGAGAACGGGCCGTCGGCTCCTGGCAGGCCGGTGAACCCGAAGAGGCACTGGCCTACTTCCATCGCAAGTACGACGAGCTGGCGGGCCAGGTTCAGCTGCTCGAGCAGCGGGTGCGGGGCACCGACCTGGCTCCGGCCCAGGCCGAGGCCAGCATCGCCAAGCTGCGCGAGGCTGTCGCCGACGCCCACGCCATCGGCGACCTGCAGGCGCTGACGGCGCGCCTCGACGGCCTGACCGAGCTGGTCGCCCAGCGTCGCGAGGAGGTGAAGGCGGCCCGCGAGCAGGCGCGCGCCGAGGCGCGGACGGTCAAGGAGCGCATCGTCGCCGAGGCCGAGCGCATCGCGGACGAGACCACCCACTGGAAGTCCGGCGGCGAGCGGCTGCGCCAGCTCGTCGAGGAGTGGAAGGCCGCCGACCGCATCGACCGGGTCACCGAGGCCGCGTTGTGGAAGCGGCTCTCGGCCGCCCGTACGGCCTTCGCCAAGCGGCGCAAGCAGTACTTCGCCGGCCTGGACGAGCAGCGCGAGGGCATACGCGCGACCAAGGAGCGCATCGTCGCCGAGGCCGAGGCGCTGGCCGGCTCCACCGACTGGGGTCCCACGGCGGCGGTCTACCGCGAGCTGATGCAGCAGTGGAAGAGCGCCGGCCGGGCCTCGCGTGAGGCCGAGGACGAGCTGTGGGGCCGCTTCAAGGCCGCCCAGGACCAGTTCTTCCAGGCCCGCTCGGCGGTCTTCGCCGAGCGCGACGCCTCGCTGGCCGCCAACGCGCAGGTCAAGGAGGAGCTGCTGGCCGAGGCGGAGAAGATCCTTCCGGTCACGGACGCCCGCACGGCGCGCGCCGCGCTGCGTCACCTCCTGGAGCGCTGGGAGGCCGCGGGGCCGGTGCCGCGCGAGCAGCGCGACCGGCTGGAGGGCGGGCTGCGCCGCGTGGACGAGGCCGTGCGCAAGGCCGAGGACGCCGAGTGGAAGCGCTCCAACCCCGAGGCCAGGGCCCGCGCGCAGAGCACGGTCGACCAGCTCCGCACCTCGATCGAGCAGCTGGAGAAGCGGCTGTCCAAGGCGCAGTCGGCCGGCCGCGCCAAGGACGTCAAGGAGGCCGAGGAGGCCCTGATCGCCCGCCGCTCCTGGCTGGAGGAGGCCGAGCGTACGCTGGCCGAGTTCAGCTGACGCCGCGGGCAGGTTCGCTGACCTGCGGGTAGGGCGCGCCGGCCGGACCGCCGCGTCCACGTCCGTGCTTTCCGCCCGATCACGGGGAATCGGGCGGCACGCGGCCCACCCCGCGATCTAGGCTGACCGCATGGATCCGGTCAGTGTCGCGCGTGCGCTCGTCGAGGAGCTGTTCCCCGGCGCCCTGTACGCCTTCGTCGGCGGCAGCGTGCTCACCGAGCGCCGCACCAGCACCTCCGACCTCGACGTCGTCGTGGTGCTCGACGGCCTGCCCACGCCCTACCGCGAGTCGCTGCGCTGGCGGGGCTGGCCGGTGGAACTGTTCGTCAACAGCGAGACGAGCCTGCGCGCCTACCTCGACCGCGACTTCGACCGGCGGCAGCCGAGCCTCGCGCGCATGTGCGCCGAGGGCGCGGTGCTGACCGACCGCACCGGCGGCCGGGCCAGCGACCTGCAGGCGGCGCTGGGCGAGCGCCTGGCGGCCGGGCCCGGCGGGCTGAGCGACGGCGAGGCAGCGCGGGCCCGCTACGTGCTGTCCGACCTGCTGGACGACCTCGCGGGCGCGGGCGATCCCGGCGAGCGGGCGTTCATCGCCTGGCAGGTGGTGCAGGACACCGCCCGGCTCGCGCTCGGGTTCGGGCGGCGCTGGCAGGGCAGCGGCAAGTGGCTGCTGCGTGAACTGCGCGCTCACGACCCCGAGCTGGCCGAACGGCTGCTGGCCGCCCGCGAAGACCCCGCCCGCCTGGCCGCCGTCGCCTCCGGCGTCCTCGAACGGGCGGGAGGGCGCCTCTGGGAGGGCTACCGGGTCGAGGGCGACCCCTTCCACCGGCCGCTGCGTCACGTGCCCGCAGCGGCGCTCTCGGACGAGACGGCGCAGAGCCCCGGCATGCGCCGGCTGGCCGCCGTCAGCGGCGCGAACGCCGGCTCCGAGCGGCTGTGGATGGGCCAGACGCACGTCGCGCCCGCCACCCGCTCCGCCGACCACCACCACGGGGCCTCCGAGACCGCGATCTACGTGGTCAGCGGCACGCCGTCCTTCGTGTTCCTGCGCGACGGCGAGGAGGTGCGGCTGGAGACCGGGCCCGGCGACTACGTGTTCGTGCCGCCGTACGTGCCGCACCGCGAGGAGAACCCCGACCCCGAGCGCGAGGCCGTGGTAGTCATCGCGCGCAGCACCCAGGAGGCGATCGTGGTCAACCTCCCCGACCTGCGCCCCCGCTGAGGAGCCGGCTCAGCCGCCGGCGCCGCTCACGCGGTAGACGTCGAAGACGCCCTGGATGTTGCGCACGGCCTTGAGCACGTGGCCCAGGTGCTTCGGATCGCCCATCTCGAAGGTGAACTTGCTGATCGCCACCCGGTCGCGGGACGTGGTGACCGAGGCGCTCAGGATGTTGACGTGCTGGTCGGACAGCGTGCGCGTGACGTCGGACAGCAGCCGCGGCCGGTCCAGCGCCTCGACCTGGATGGCCACCAGGAAGACGCTGTCGTCGCCCGGCGACCAGCTCACCTCCACCAGCCGGTCGGGCTGCGACTTGAGCTGCTGGACGTTGGTGCAGTCCGAGCGGTGCACGGACACGCCGTGGCCGCGGGTGACGAAGCCGACGATGTCGTCGCCGGGCACCGGCGTGCAGCACTTCGACAGGCGCACCCACACGTCGGCGTCGCCCGCCACGACCACGCCCGCGCCGCCCCCGCCGCGAGGACGCCCGCGCAGCCGGGTGGGCAGCGAGGTCTCGGCGATGTCCTCCTCGGCGCTGTCGACGCCGCCGATCGAGGTGACCAGCTTCTGCACCACGGCCTGGGCCGCGATGTGGCCCTCGCCGACGGCCGCGTAGAGCGCCGAGACGTCCGAGTAGCGCAGGTCGCGGGCGAGCGCCAGCAGCGCCTCCCCCGACATCAGCCGCTGCAGCGGCAGGCCCTGCTTGCGCATGGCCCGGCCGATGGCCTCCTTGCCCGCCTCGATCGCGGTCTCGCGGCGCTCCTTGGAGAACCACTGCCGGATCTTGTTGCGTGCCCGGCCCGACTTGACGAACTTCAGCCAGTCGCGCGACGGCCCCGCGTCCGGCGACTTGGAAGTGAAGATCTCGACGGTGTCGCCGTTGCCGAGGCGCGACTCCAGCGGCACCAGCCGCCCGTTGACGCGCGCCCCGATGCAGCGGTGGCCCACCTCGGTGTGCACCGCGTAGGCGAAGTCGACCGGCGTCGCCCCCTCGGGCAGGGCGATGACCTGGCCCTTCGGGGTGAACACGTAGACCTCGGAGACCGACAGGTCGAAGCGCAGCGACTCCAGGAACTCGCCCGGGTCGGCGGTCTCCTTCTGCCAGTCGAGGAGCTGGCGCAGCCAGGCCATGTCGTTGCCCGGCTTGACCTTGCCGCCGGCGCCCGCGACGCCGACCTCCTCTTTGTACTTCCAGTGCGCGGCGACGCCGTATTCGGCCCTGTGGTGCATCGAGTGGGTGCGGATCTGCAGCTCCACCGGCTTGCCCTCGGGGCCGATGACCGTCGTGTGCAGCGACTGGTACATGTTGAACTTGGGCATCGCGATGTAGTCCTTGAACCGTCCTGGCACCGGGTTCCACCGGGCGTGGATGGTGCCGAGCGCCGCGTAGCAGTCGCGGACGGTGTCGACGAGGACGCGGATGCCCACCAGGTCGTAGATGTCGTCGAAGGCGACGTCCCTGGCGATCATCTTCTGGTAGACCGAGTAGTAGTGCTTCGGCCGGCCCTTGACCACCGCGCGGATCCTCGCCTCGCGCAGGTCGCCGGAGACCTTCTCGATGACCTCCTGCAGGAACAGGTCGCGGCGCGGGGCCCGCTCCGACACCATGCGCGCGATCTCGTCGTAGCGCTTGGGGTAGAGCATGGCGAAGGCGAGGTCCTCGAGCTCCCACTTGATGGTGTTCATGCCCAGGCGGTGGGCCAGCGGGGCGAAGATCTCCAGCGTCTCGCGGGACTTCTGGTGGCGCTTGTGCTCCGGCAGGTAGCGCATGGTGCGCATGTTGTGCAGCCGGTCGGCCAGCTTGATGATCAGCACGCGGATGTCGCGGGACATCGCCACGACCATCTTGCGCACGGTCTCGGCCTGCGCCGCGTCGCCGAACTTGACCTTGTCGAGCTTGGTCACGCCGTCGACCAGCGAGCCGATGGTGTCGCCGAAGTCGGCGCGCAGCTCGTCGAGGCTGTAGGCGGTGTCCTCGACGGTGTCGTGCAGCAGCGCCGCGCACAACGTCTCGTCGTCGGTGCCGAGCTCGGCGAGGATCGTGGCCACGGCCAGCGGGTGCGTGATGTAGGGGTCGCCCGACTTCCGCTTCTGGTCGCGGTGGTGGTAGGCGGCCACGTCGTAGGCCCGCTCGATGACGCGCAGGTCGGCCTTGGGGTGGGTGGCCCTGACCGTACGGAACAGCGGCTCCAGCACCGGATTCATGGCCCCACCCCCGAAGCGCCGGCGGCGCGCGGCGGGGGCGCCGGACGGCTCGGCACTGCCGGAGTCGGTTATCTCGGGCACGACCGCATCACGGGGCACTCAGACTCCTCCCGCAATGGCTCCTCACGCACATGGCTCCTCACGCTCGGGTCCAGATGCACCAGTGTATCCAGGTGACGAACCCAAGCCGTCGGCGGCCGGGCTCAGACGATCACCAGGGAGTGCACCGGTATTCCGTCCAAACGCTCGCGGCCCTGCAGAAATGCCAGCTCCATCAGGACCGCGATGCCGACGACCGTGCCACCGGCCCGTCGCACCAGCTCCACGGCCGCCTGGGCCGTGCCGCCCGTGGCCAGGACGTCGTCGACGATCAGGACCCGGTCGCCCGGGGTGAACGCGTCGCGGTGCACCTCGATCGTCGCCGAGCCGTACTCCAGATCGTAGGACTCCTCCAGCGTGGCGGCGGGCAGTTTCCCCTTCTTGCGCACGGGGACGAAGCCGGCGGCCGCGCGGTAGGCCACCGGGGCGGCCAGGATGAAGCCGCGGGCCTCGATGCCGACGATCTTGTCGACCTCGTACAGGCCGGCCAGTCCGTCCACGACCGCCGCCATGGCCACCGGGTCGCCGAGGAGCGGAGTGATGTCCTTGAACATGACGCCCGGCTGGGGATAGTCGGGGACGTCCCTGATCCGGTCGAGGATCATCGTGCTCAGCTCGCTCATGCCGTCTCCCTCGCTTGTCTCCGCCGGCCGGATGCCCGGCACCATGATGGTGCATCCCGGCCCTCCCCCGGACCACCGGTCCTCCCGGCCGGCCCCACCGCGCTCCGCCGGGGCGGCGCCCGCGCCCCGGAACGCGTCAGACGGGGCTCAGAGCCGTCCTCCGGTCCTCCGGGACGTGGCGGGACGTCCTGGGCCGTCCGGAACATCCCGCGGCGTCCCCTGCCATCCCAGAGCGTCTTACGGAACCACCCGGACACGGCGACGCCCCCGCTCCGTCTACCCGGGAGCGGGGGCGTCGGCGAGTCGAACGGCCGGAGCGGCGGGTCAGCCCTTGGCTACCGCGGCGCTTTTGGGCCCGCCCTTCGCCCCCTTGCCCGAGCCCGTGGAGGCCAGCCGCTTGGCGATGGCCTGGTACTTCGGCTCGCGCTCCTTCAGCGTCACCAGCAGCGGCGTCGCCACGCACAGCGAGGAGTACGTGCCGACGACCATGCCCACGAACAGGGCCAGCGACAGGTCCTTCAGCGTGCCCGCGCCGAGCAGCGTGGTGCCGATGAACAGGATCGCCGCCACCGGCAGGATCGCGACCAGCGAGGTGTTGAGCGACCGGATCAGCGTGTGGTTGAGCGCGTTGTTGGCCGCCATCGAGTACGTCATCTTCGACGTGTGTCCCAGCTTGGCCGTGACTTCCTTGATCATGTCGAACACCACGACCGCGTCGTAGAGCGAGTAGCCGAGGATGGTCAGGAAGCCCAGCAGCGTCGCCGGCGTCACCTCGAAGCCCGACCAGGCGTAGATGCCCGCCGTGATGACCAGGTCGTGGAAGAGCGCGACGATGGCGGCCAGCGCCATCTTCGGCTCGAACGCCATCGACAGGTAGAGGATGATCGCGAGCATGAAGACGCCGAGGCCGATCCAGGCCTTCTGCGACACCTCGCCGCCCCAGGTGGCGCCGAT
The DNA here is from genome assembly GCF_041402765.1 of Nonomuraea sp. AD125B. Taxonomy (NCBI): domain Bacteria; kingdom Bacillati; phylum Actinomycetota; class Actinomycetes; order Streptosporangiales; family Streptosporangiaceae; genus Nonomuraea; species Nonomuraea sp. AD125B. The sequence goes on from NZ_JBGLOU010000017.1 coordinate 72,451, forward strand.
GGCCTGCACGCTGACGTCGCCGGCCGGGACGTTGAAGTCCTTGGCGATCGCGGACTGCACCTCGGCCCGGAAGTCCTCCTCCAGGGTCTCGGTGGTCACCCGCCAGCCGTCACCGGCCGACTGGACGATCACCTGGTGCACGCCCTCGTCCTGGATGTCCTCACGGATCTGCTCGACAGTGAGGGTCTGGGACGTCTTGAACGAGAAGACCGTGCCGCCCCTGAACTCCACGCCCAGGTTGAGCCCGTTGATGAGCAGCCCGACGATCGAGACGAGCAGCAGCACACCCGACAGGCTGTACCAGAGCCTCCACTTGCCGACGAAGTCGACGTCGATCTCGCCCCGGTAGAGGCGACGCGCGAGTCCCATGTCAGGCCTCCTGCGGGGTGGTCGGGCGGGCGTTGCCGCCGGCGTCGCTCATGCGCTCGGCGTCGAGCCCGGACAGCGGATGCCCCTTGGCGAAGAACTTCAGCTTCGCCAGCAGGGCGATGAACGGCTTGGTGAACAGGAACACCACCACGACGTCGATGAGCGTGGTCAGGCCCATCGCGAAGGCGAACCCGGCCACACCGCCCACCGCCAGGAAGTACAGCACGATCGCGGCGATGAACATGACGGCGTCGGCGATGAGGATCGTACGCCGGGCGCGGACCCAGGCGACCTCGACGGCCGCCCGCAAGGTGCGGTGGCCCTCCTTCATCTCGTCACGTATGCGTTCGAAGTAGACGATGAAGGAGTCGGCGGTGATGCCGATCGAGACCACCAGGCCGATGATGTGCGGCAGCGACAACCGGAAGTTGGCGTTGTGGCCGAGCACGACCACCGAGCAGTACGTGATGATCGTCGCCACCACGAGGCTCAGCACCGCCACGATGCCGAGGCCCCGGTAGTAGAACATGGAGTAGATCACCACGAGCACCAGGCCGATGACGCCGGCGATCAGACCGCCTTTGAGCTGGTCCTGGCCGAGCGTCGAGGAGACGGTGTCGATGGAGCTGCGGTTGAACTTCAGCGGCAGCGCGCCGTACTTCAGCTGGTCGGCCAGGGTGGTGGCGCTGGCCTGGTCGAAGCCGCCGGTGATCTCGGCGCGGCCGCCGGGGATCGGGCTGATGATGTTGGGCGCGGTGATGACCACGCCGTCGAGGACGACCGCGACCTTGTTGCGCGGGTCCTGCGAGTTGTACGCCTTCTGCGTGAGGTCGGCCCAGGCGCCCGCGCCCTTGCTCTTGAAGTCGAGCTGGACGACCCACTCGGTGGTGCCCTGGCGGATGCCGGCGCTGGCGGTGTCGATGTCGGTGCCGACGACCTTGGCGACGTCGAGGACGTACTTGTAGCTGCCGTCGGCCTCGCAGCCGGCGTACTGCTTGTTGGGGTCGTCCTGGACGCCCTGGCCGCGGTTGGCCGGGTCGGCGCAGTTGAGCTTGTTGAACTGGGCCAGCACGGCCGGGTCGATGCCCTCGGGGTTGACGCCGGGGTTCTGCTGCTGGGCGGGCGGGGTGCTCGCCTGCTGCGACGGCGACGCGCTCGGCGTGGCCTTGGCGTTCTGGCCCTTCTTGGCGCCCTGGTCGTTCTGGCTCTGGTCGTTCTGGCTCTGGTCGTTCTGGCCCTGGGCGCTCCGCGTGGCCGACGGTTCGGCCGGCGCGGAGGCGCTCGGGGTCGGCGCGGTCAGCGCCGACGACAGGGCCTTGCCGGTCGGCGAGGCGCTGGGCGCCGGGCCGGCCGACTGGGAGGAGCGAGGCTGGGACGGCTGCGTCGACGGCGTGCCCGTCCCCGTCGCCGACGGGGCGGCGCTCGGGGAGGGGGCGTTGGTCGCGAGGTCCTGCGGGATCTGCGTGGCCTCCATCGCGAGCACCTGACGGAAGCGGAGCTCCGCGGTGGTGGCGACCAGCTTGATGGCCTCGCTCTGCCCGACGCCGGGGATGGAGATGATGATGTTGTCGCCGGACTTGGCGACCTCCGCGTCGGAGATGCCGGTGCCGTTGACCCGGTCGCGGATGATGTTGACCGCACGGTCAAGGATCTCCTCCGGGGGACTCGCGTTGTTGAGAGTCACCGGAGACAGAGTCACCGTCGTTCCGCCGGCGAGATCGAGCCCCAGCTTAGGCGTGAACGCCTTCTGCAGGAGCATCGTCGCGCCCATGGCGAGGATGAGCGCCAGCAGCACCAGGAGCGTTCGCCCCGGTCGGCTGTGGCGGCTGGTCGGTCGGGCCACTGGTCGTCAGTTCTTTCGGATAGAGGATTGTCGCAGAAGCTTAATCACGCCGCTTGGTGCTGGAGTCCTCGCCGTTGTGATCGGCGGCGATCTCGGACTCGTTCTTCTCATCGACGGCCTCGTCGGCGACCGGCTCGCCGGCCGGCGCGTCACCCGGGGCGACGACACGGCCGATGGCCGCCTTGACCCAGCGGGTCTCGACGCCCGGCGCGACCTCGAGGATCACGTCCTCATTGTCCACGGCGACGACGGTGGCGAACAGACCGGTCGTCGTCATGACGCGACTGCCCGGCGTAAGGCTGTTCTGCATCTGGATCGCCTCTTGCTGGCGCTTGCGCTGGGGGCGGATCAGCAGGAAGTAGAACACCACCACCAGAAGGATCAGCGGCAGGATGCTTCCGAGTTGTCCCATGTCCATAAGGGGCGACCTTCCATCGTCGTACAAGGAGTTGACACTGGCCTCGCGCCGGAAATTCCGTGCGTTGCGTCGGGCCGCGCCGCTCAGCCCGTCAGCCTACACAGCCAGCCAAGCCACGGAGTGTAGGCGCTTGTTGCGAAACGCGGCAACGAGGCAGCGTTTCGGCGCGCGGGGAAGTTCCCGATTTGAGATGGTTGCAACCGATCTGTGATCAGTCCACGACGGCCGCCCCGAAAGCGTCCGGTGGGGGCGTCAGCCCGAGATGGGTCCAGGCGGCGGCCGTGGCCACCCGGCCGCGCGGCGTCCTCGCCAGCAGCCCCTGACGGACGAGGAACGGCTCGGCCACCACCTCGACCGTCTCCGGCTCCTCCCCCACCGCGACCGCCAGCGTGGACAGGCCGACCGGGCCGCCGCCGAACTTCTTCAGCAGCACGCCGAGCACCGCCCGGTCGAGCCGGTCGAGCCCTTCGGCGTCGACCTCGTACAGGTTGAGCGCGGCGGCCGCGATGTCACGGTCGATGACGCCGTCCGCGCGGACGTCCGCGAAGTCGCGCACCCGGCGGAGCAGGCGATTGGCGATGCGGGGCGTGCCACGGGAGCGGCGGGCGATCTCGTGCGCGCCGTCGGGCGGCAGCTCGACGCCGAGCAGCCGGGACGAACGGTAGAGCACCTGCTCCAGCTCGGCCGGCTCGTAGAAGTCCATGTGGGCGGTGAAGCCGAACCTGTCGCGCAGCGGCGCGGGCAGCAGCCCGGCCCGGGTGGTCGCGCCGACCAGCGTGAACGGGGCGATGTCCAGCGGGATGGCGGTCGCGCCCGGGCCCTTGCCGACGACGATGTCGACCCGGAAGTCCTCCATGGCGAGGTAGAGCATCTCCTCGGCGGGCCTGGCCATCCGGTGGATCTCGTCGATGAACAGCACCTCGCCCTCGGACAGGGTGGACAGGATCGCGGCGAGGTCGCCGGCCCGTTCCAGCGCGGGGCCCGAGGTGATGCGGAGCGGCGCGTTGAGCTCGGCCGCTATGATCATGGCCAGCGTCGTCTTGCCCAGGCCCGGGGAGCCGCTCATCAGCACGTGGTCCGGCGGGCGACGGCGGCGCAGGGCGCTCTCCAGCACCAGGGAGAGCTGCTCGCGCACCCGCGACTGGCCGATGAACTCGTCGAGCCGCTTGGGGCGCAGGGCCGCCTCGATCTGCACCTCGTCGCCGGCGGCGTCGGGCGACACCAGCTCCCGATCAAACCCCACGCCGACCACGCCCTCTCCCGACCTGCGACATCCCCCAAGCCCCCCGCCCCCACGACGCCACCGAGACTTCCAGGCCCCCGGCCACCCGCCCTGTCCACCATCCGCCCGCCGAACAACGACCGCTCGTGCGGAGGCCGGTCATCTGGAGGCCGGTCATCTGGAGGCCGGTCATGTGGACGCTGCTCGTGTGCAGGCTGCCCGTGTGCAGGCTGCGCGCGTGGCGGCCGGTCGCGTGCGGTCCGCTCAAGTGACGGCCGCTGATGGGCTGCCGGTCCGCGAGTCGGCCGCTCACATCCGGCACATGCTTGTGACGGCCACTCACGTGCTGCCCACCCGCGTGCTGCCCGCCCATGTGACGGTCGCTCGTGCCACGCCCGCTCATGTGCTGTCCGCCCGCGTGCAGCCCATCCACGTGACGGCTGCTTGCGTGCTGGCCGCTTGTGCTGTTAGCGCTCCCCTGCCCGCTGCTCGCCCGGTGGGCGGGTGGGTGAAAGGGCGGGGTGCTGGGGGGCAGGGCGGTGCTGACGGGCACGGTAGTGCTGAGGGCGGTCGTGCTGACGGGCACGGTGGTGCTGAGGGCGGTCGTGCTGACGGGCACGGTGGCGCTGAGGGCGGTCGCGCTGACGGGCACGGTAGTGCTGAGGGCGGTCGCGCTGACGGGCACGGTGGCGGTGAGGGCGGTCGCGCTGACGGGCACGATGCTGGGGGGCAGGGATGGGGGATGGGGGGTCATCGGGTGCTCAGGGATCGGAGGGCGGCCTTCAGGAGGGCGGCGACCTGGGGTTGGCGGCCGGCGGTGAGGTCGGCGTCGGCGAGGGGCTCCACGGTGGCGATCGCCTCGTCGGCGTCCTTGCCGGAGTAGCCGAGCCCCACCAGCCCCGAGTGGACCTGCTCGCGCCACACCGCCACCCGCCGCTCGCCGTTGAGCGCGGCGTCCACGGCCGCCTCCGGCGTGCCGAGGCGGTCCTTCAGCTCAAGCACGATGCGCTGGGCGCCCTTCTGCCCGATGCCCGGCACCTGGGTGAGCGCCTTGAGGTCGGCGCTCGCCACCGCGACGCGCAGCGCGTTGGGCGTGTGGACGGCGAGCATGGCGAGGGCCAGCTTGGGGCCGACGCCGCTCGCGGTCTGCAGCAGCTCGAACACCGCGCGCTCGTCGTCGGTGGCGAAGCCGTAGAGGGTCAGGGACTCCTCGCGCACGACCAGCGACGTGGCCAGCCTGGCCTCCTCGCCGAGCCGCAACTGGGCGAGGGTGCCCGGCGCGCAGTGGATGAGCATCCCGACGCCGCCGACCTCGATGACGGCGGCGTCCGGCGCGATCGCCGTCACCTTCCCTGCCACCGACGCGATCACAGCCTGTCCTCCGCCGCTCCTGAAACGTTCACGGTCACCGACCCTAGACCCCTCGCCCCGGGCCCGGCGTCATCGCCGGGCGCCCTTCGGGGTGGCGCGGGCCAGGGCGGCGGCCAGCCGGCTCTGCGCGCCGCCGCGCCAGACGTGGCAGATGGCGAGCGCCAGGGCGTCGGCGGCGTCGGCCGGCTTGGGCATCTCCGGCAGGCGCAGCAGCCGGGTGACCATGGCGCCGATCTGCTTCTTGTCGGCGGTGCCGCTGCCGGTGACGGCCGCCTTGACCTCTGAGGGCGTGTGCAGCGCCACGGGCAGCCCGCGCCGCGCGGCGCACAGCACCGCGATGCCGGCGGCCTGGGCGGTGCCCATCACGGTGCGTACGTTGTGCTGGCTGAAGACCCGCTCGACCGCGACCGCGTCGGGCCGGACGTCGTCGAGCCACTGCTCGATGCCCGCCTCGATGCCGACGAGCCGGGTGCCGAGCTCCTGGTCGGCGCCCGTGCGGACCACCCCGACCGCCAGCATGGTCAGCGGCGCGCCCGGCCGCCCTTCGACGGCGCCCAGGCCGCACCGGGTCAGCCCCGGATCGACGCCCAACACCCGCACCCGATCGCCCTCCCCGCACGCCGCCGAACATCTGTTCGGCACGAGACTTTACCGCGCCGGGCCCGGCCGCGCACCGTGCGACGCACGGCGGGGCACCGGCCGGATCGCCCGGCCCGTACGGGGAAAGCCCGTCAGAAGTAGTCGAGCATGTACGGCTTCGCGGCGAAGGCCGCGTCGAGCGCCTCGTCGAAGCGCTCGTCGCCGGACATCAGCCCCGCGACGCGCAGCGTGCCGGTCGGCACCCCGGAGTAGAGCGCGGACAGGCCGTTCGCCGTGAGCACCGCGCCGGGCGCTCCAGCCGCCGGCGTGGCCGTGCCCGAACCGCCCGAGATGTCCAGCCGCCAGGTGCCCTCGCCCCGCACCGGGTCCTGGACGGTGACCACGGCCTCGCAGGTCACGGCGGCCGGATAGCCCCTGCGCTCGACGGCGGCGGCGACGTCCAGCACCCGGAACATCCACCGCTGCTCGGTGGCGTGGTCCGCCGAGCGTTCCGGCAGCAGCCACAGGACGGGGTCGTCGGGCGCCAGCGGGGCGATGACGTTCTTGGCGACGGAGGAGGAGGTGCCCACCATCGACCACAACGCCCTGGCCGTCTCGGGCGACCCGGCGACGAGGGTGTCGATCTGGATGTCCTGGCCGTGCCAGCCGTAGATGACGAGGCCGTCGTCGGCGATGTAGCGGAAATCGTCGTCGTCGCCGAGCCACAGGCCCCAGGTGCGCTCGTCGTAGGAGACGGGCCCGCTGGAGCGGGCGGCGCCGTGCACCTTGTGCAGGACGGCGATCAGCTCGGCGGCGTCGGACGGCCCCATCCTGCGCAGCTTGACCTGCCCGGACGGGCGCAGGCCGCGCAGGGCCTCGGCGGGCAGGGTCACCTTGCGCTGGCCGCCGGCGTGCTCGTAGCCGAGGGAGCGGTAGATCGGCGTGGTGGCCGGGTAGAGCGCGGACACCGCGTCGCCGAGCTCGACGCCCCGCTCGATGACGGCGCGCATGAGCCGGGTGCCGAGGCCCCGGCCGCGGTCCTCGGGGCTGACCGTGACGCCCGCGACGCCGGCCATGGGCTGGGGCTTTCCGTGCCACCACTGCGTGAACTGGCGCAGCCGCGCGGCGGCGGTCAGCCGGGAGCCGTCGAAGACGCCCAGGTAGCGTCCCTCGCCCAGCACCGGGGTGACGGCCTGCCGCCAGGTCTCCATGTCGGCGGCGGGGATCGGGCCGAAGGCCCGCTTACGGAGGTCGAGGACCTGGTCGAGGTCGTCGGGGGTCACGTCGCGAAGTTCCACAACCGTTCAACCTACGCAGCGGCGGCCTTCCGGCGCGAGCCATTTCCGGCCCGGCCGGACGTGCCGTTCGTCACGATGCCGAGCGGGCCGCCGCTTAGGCACCCGAGGCGGGCGTCACGATGGCGAGCGGGTCGCCGCCGAGGCGCCCGAGGCGGGCGTCACTCGGCGCCCAGGCGCTCCAGCACCGCGTCGCTGACGTCGAAGTTGGCGTAGACGTTCTGCACGTCGTCGCTGTCCTCCAGGGCCTCCACGAGCCGGAACACCTTCTTGGCGCCCTCCTCGTCGAGCGGCACGCTCATCGTGGGCAGGAAGCTCGACTCGGCCGAGTCGTAGTCGATGCCCGCGTCCTGCAGCGCCTTGCGCACCGGGACCAGGTCGCCGGCCTCGGAGACGACCTCGAAGGAGTCGCCCAGGTCGTTGACCTCCTCGGCGCCCGCCTCCAGGACGGCCATGAGGACGGTGTCCTCGTCGAGCCCGTCCTGCTTGGGGACGATCACGACGCCCTTGCGGTTGAACATGTACGAGACCGACCCCGGGTCGGCCAGGGAGCCGCCGTTGCGGGTCAGCGCGACGCGCACCTCGGAGGCCGCGCGGTTGCGGTTGTCGGTGAGGCACTCGATGAGCACCGCGACGCCGCCGGGCGCGTAGCCCTCGTACATGATGGTCTGCCAGTCGGCGCCGCCGGCCTCCAGACCACCGCCGCGCTTGCGGGCCCGCTCGATGTTGTCGTTGGGCACCGAGTTCTTCTTGGCCTTGAAGATGGCGTCGAAGAGCGTGGGGTTGGCGTCGGGGTCAGGGCCACCGGTGCGGGCCGCCACTTCGATGTTCTTGATGAGCTTGGCGAACAGCTTGCCGCGCTTGGCGTCGAGCGCGGCCTTCTTGTGCTTCGTCGTCGCCCATTTGGAGTGGCCGGACATTACTTAGAGCTCCCTAACCATGTCTACGAAGTAACGGTGCACGCGCGTGTCCCCGGTGAGCTCAGGGTGGAACGACGTCGCGAGCAACGGACCTTGACGGACCGCGACGATCCTATCCCCAGGCTCGCACATGGCCAGCACCTCGACGTCGCCGCCGATGGATTCGACCCACGGCGCGCGGATGAAGACGGCGTGCACGCGCTCCCCCGCGAAGTCCAGGTCCGACTCGAACGAGTCCACCTGGCGGCCGAACGCGTTGCGCCGGACCACCATGTCGATGCCGCCGATCGTCTGCTGTCCCGCGATGCCGTCCTCGATCCGGTCGGCCAGCATGATCATGCCGGCGCAGGAGCCGTAGGCGGGCATGCCTTCCTTGATCCGCAGGCGCAGCGGTTCGAGCAGGTCGAAGATGTCGGCGAGCTTCCACATGGTGGTGGACTCGCCGCCGGGGATGACGAGGGCGTCGACCGCGTCCAGCTCGGCGGGCCTGCGCACGGCGACGGCCGTCGCGCCTGCCTCCTGAAGCATGCGCTGATGCTCGCGCACGTCTCCCTGGAGAGCGAGTACACCGATCGTGGGCACAGTCGATCCTTCCGTCCGGGTGCGGATTCAGGCTATTCAACACCAGCGCGGCCCCGCATCTTCCGGCTGGGCCGCGAGAAGGGCTCAGCGGGCGGGGGCCGCCGCGAGGTCCTGCCGGGTGTGGTCGGCGTCGATGCGGACGAGCGTCCGCAGGTGGTGCCGGCGCAGGTAGAGGATCATCATGCCGACGAAGCAGCAGACGGCGCCCAGCACGTACGGCACCGCCACCCCGATCTCCTCGCCCAGCTTGGTGGCGACGAACGGGGCCAGCGCGCCGCCCATCCAGCGGACGAAGTTGTAGCCCGCGGAGGCGACGGGCCGGGGCGCGTCGGAGACCTCCATGGCCGACTCGGTGAAGACGGTGTTGTTCAGCCCGATGGGGATGCCGGACAGGACCACGCACACGATGATCCCGGCCTTCATGCCGGTGACGCCGAACACGGCGATGCCGGCCTGCAGGACGGCGAGCAGCGCCAGCGCCAGGTGCAGCACGTTGACTGAGCCGATGCGGCGCTGCAGCGGCGGCGCGCCGAACACCGACGCCAGGGCGACGCAGACGCCCCATCCGAAGAAGACCGCGCCGATCCCGTACGGGCTCATGCCGAGGATGAACGGGGTGAAGGCGAGGATGGTGAAGAAGGCGAAGTTGTAGAACAGCGCGGTGAACGCGGTGGTGGACAGGCCGCCGTGCGCGAGGGCGCGGATGGGGGCGCTGAGCGCCGTCCTGGTGGCCGGCCTGGGTGTGGCCTTCAGCAGCGTCAGGATGAGGACGAAGCCGACGGCCATGAGCGTGGCGGTGCCGAAGAACGGCGCCCGCCAGTTCCAGTCGCCGAGCAGCGCGCCGACCAGCGGTCCCGCGGAGATGCCGAGGCCGAGCGCGGCCTCGTACAGGATGATGGCCGATTCTGCGCCGCCGCTCGCGGCGCCGACGATGACGGCGAGCGCGGTGGCGACGAACAGGGCGTTGCCGAGACCCCAGCCGGCGCGGAAGCCCACCAGCTCGGCGACGCTGGTGGAGGTGCCGGCGAGCGCGGCGAACACGATGACCAGCGCGAGGCCGGCCAGCAGGGTGCGCTTGCCGCCGATGCGGCTGGAGACCCAGCCGGTGATCAGCATGGCCACGGCCGTCACCAGGAAGTAGCTGGTGAACAGCAGCGACACCTGGCTGGGCGTCGCCTTCAGTCCCTGCGCGATGCTGGGGAGGATGGGGTCGACAAGGCCGATCCCCATGAAGGCCACGACCGCGGCGAACGCGGTGGCCCAGACGGACATCGGCTGGCGCAGAATCCCCCCGCCGGTGTGCGTGCCGGTCTGCATGGTGCTCCTTCTGTGGTGGTGGTGCGTCTAGCTGCGGCCGAGCTTGGCCAGGACGGGCAGCGCCGCCGCGAGCGTGGCGCGCTCGTCGTCGGTGAGTGCCGCCAGTTCCTCGGTGAGGTGGGCGATCCTGGCCGCGCGTACGGCCCGCAGCCGCTCGCGCCCCTCGTCCGTCAGCCCGACCGTGCGTACGCGGGCGTCGGCGGGGTCGCCGCCGCGCGTGACCAGCCCCGCGTCCTCCAGCCGGTTGATCTGCACGGTCATCGTGGGCAGTTGGACGGCGTGCTCCTCGGCCAGCTCGGTCATCCGGCGCGGGCCGGGTTCGAGCGAGCCGAGGACGCCGTACTGCTGGCTGGTGAGCGGCTGTCCGGCGACCGTGCGCCGGAGGAGCAGCACCAGGTGACGCAGCACCGTTGAGACCTGTTCTGCCAGGCGGGCGGGATCGTCCCTCATGCCTGACCCAACTAACTTAGCCTGGCTAATATTCCTCGAAGGAGCGTCAGGGGCGCTCGGTCTCCTGCCGGACGGTGTCCTCGGCCGTGACCGGCGCGAGGCGCAGGCTCGGGTCGAGCGGCCGCAGGTACGTCTGCTGCACCCCCGGCACCCGGTCCTCGATCACGAACGTGGCCCGCGTGTAGGCCTCCGCGCCGGGCACCGTGACCCGGGGCACCACCTTGAAGTCGGCCGTGATCTGGTCGCGCTCGATCCTGGTGAGCACGTAGCCGCGCTGGTTGTTGTAGAACTTCAGGTGCGGGTTGATCGCCAGGAACGGGTGCGCCGCCGGGTCGGAGTCGGCGCCGTCGCCGGTGGTGGAGATCGAGGTGGCGACCAGTTCCGCGCCCACCGAGGGCCCGGTCGGGTCGTCGTAGTCGAGCTTGAGGTCGCTGGCCCAGTGGGCGTGCACGTCGCCGGTCAGCACGACGGCGTTGCGCACCCCGGCGTCCACCCAGCCCTGCGTGATGCGCCGGCGGGAGGCCACGTAGCCGTCCCAGGCGTCCATGCTGGTGATCTTGGCGGGTCCCGCGTTGTTGTCACGCTGGGCGAAGAAGACCTGCTGGCCCAGGATGTCCCACTGCGCCCGCGAGCGGCGGAAGCCGTCCAGCAGCCACGCCTCCTGCTCGGCCCCGGTGATCGAGCGGGCCGGGTCCACGGCGGCCGGGCAGTCCTTGTAGCCGTCGCCGCAGCCCTGGTCGTCGCGGTACTGCCGGGTGTCGAGCATGTGGAAGGTGGCCGTACGGCCCCAGCGGACCCGCCGGTAGAGCTGCATGTCGATGCCGCGCGGGATCGAGGTGCGGCGCAGCGGCATGTTCTCGTAGTAGGCGCGGAAGGCGGCCTCGCGGCGGGCCAGGAAGTTCGGCTGCGGGACCTCGGGCTTCTCCGGCACCTTGTCCGCCCAGTTGTTGTCCAGCTCGTGGTCGTCCCAGACGACCAGCCAGGGCGCGGCGGCGTGCGCGGCCTGCAGGTCGGGGTCGGTCTTGTACTGGGCGTGGCGCTGGCGGTAGCCGGCCAGGGTCTCGGTCTCGGGGCCCTCGTGGTCGCGGATGTTGCCGCCGGGGATCGTGTAGGTGTCCCTGGTGTACTCGTACTGGTAGTCGCCGAGGTGCAGGACCAGGTCCGGGTGGTCCTCGGCCAGCCTGCGGTACGAGGTGAAGTAGCCGTGCTCGTACTGGGCGCACGAGACGAACGCCATGGCGAGGGCGCCGCCGTAGGACGCCGGGTGCGGGGCGGTGCGGGTGCGGCCGGCCGGGGAGACGTACGGGCCGACGCGGAAGCGGTACCAGTACTCCCGGTCGGCGGCCAGCCCGTCCACCTCGATGTGGACGCTGTGCCCCCATTCCGGGGCGGCCGTCGCGACGCCGGCGCGCACCACCCGGCGCAGCCGCTCGTCGGCGTAGACCTGCCACAGGACCGGGAACGGCCGCTGCGGCATGCCGCCGAGCCCGTCCTCGGCGAGCGGCTGCTGCGCGAGGCGGGTCCACAGCACGAAGCCCTCGTGGTCGGGGTCGCCGGAGGCCACGCCGAGGGTGAAGGGGTCGCCGCGCAGCCCGCGCGCGGCGCTCGCGGAGGTGGGGTCGTCGGCGTGGGCCGCTCCGGGCGCGAGCGTGGCGGGAAGGGCCGCGGCGAGCCCGGCGACGAGGAAGTGCCTGCGATTGGGGAAGGACATGGGCGCTCCTGGACGATCGAGGAGGGGGGAACGCCCGTAGCCTGACCGAGGATCATGGCCAGGTGGTGAACGCCACGCGACGCGAGTGAGGCGACATCCTTCGCGGATGCCGCCTCACTCGAAGATTTCCGTCAGCGCCCGGGGGCCGGTGGGCCTACCAGCCGCGCTCGGCCAGGCGGTGCGGCTGCGGGATCTCGTCGACGTTGATGCCGACCATCGCCTCGCCGAGGCCGCGCGAGACCTTGGCGATGACGTCGGGGTCGTCGTGGAACGTGGTGGCCTTGACGATGGCGGCCGCGCGCTTGGCCGGGTCGCCCGACTTGAAGATGCCCGAGCCCACGAACACGCCCTCGGCGCCGAGCTGCATCATCATCGCGGCGTCGGCCGGGGTGGCGATGCCGCCCGCGGTGAACAGCACGACCGGCAGCTTGCCGCTCTTCGCGACCTCGGCGACCAGCTCGTAGGGGGCCTGCAGCTCCTTGGCCGCGACGTAGAGCTCGTCCTCGGGCAGGGAGCTGAGCCGCTTGAGCTCGGCGCGGATGGTGCGCATGTGGGTGACGGCGTTGGACACGTCACCGGTGCCCGCCTCGCCCTTGGAGCGGATCATGGCCGCGCCCTCGGTGATGCGGCGCAGGGCCTCGCCGAGGTTGGTGGCGCCGCACACGAACGGCACGGTGAACTGCCACTTGTCGATGTGGTTGGCGTAGTCGGCGGGGGTCAGCACCTCGGACTCGTCGACGTAGTCGACGCCGAGCGACTGCAGCACCCGGGCCTCCATGAAGTGGCCGATGCGGGCCTTGGCCATCACGGGGATGGACACGGCCTCGATGATGCCGTCGATCATGTCGGGGTCGCTCATCCGGGACACCCCGCCCTGGGCGCGGATGTCGGCAGGCACGCGCTCGAGGGCCATGACGGCGACCGCGCCGGCGTCCTCAGCGATCTTGGCCTGCTCGGGGGTGACGACGTCCATGATGACGCCGCCCTTGAGCATCTCGGCCATGCCGCGCTTGACGCGGGCGGTTCCGGTGACGGGGGTGCTTTCTGGCGTGCTGCTGGACACGGTCATCCTCACGGGCTCTCACGGCGGATCGGTTCGTTGTCAAGCCCATCGTAGGTCCTGCGGGACCCCTCGCCCGACATGCCAAGATGTCAGGATTCAGGGCTGTTGTTGTACATGCAGGCGGCTAAGGGATCACGGGCTTGCGGCTGGCGAGCGCCACCCAGACCTGGCCGGGCGCGAAGTTCATCGGCTCGCCGCTCTCCGTTGTGAACGTCGTACCGCTGTCCTCCGATTCCCGTTCCCAGCGCGCCTTGAAAGCTTTGCCGTCGCGCAGCACGATCGCCGAGCCCTTGCCGGTGGTGTGCACGAGCGGCGTGTAGCTCTGGTTCTTGTCGTGGAACTGCGAGCGCTCGGTCTTGGTGTACTGGACGACGATCGTCGGGGCGCCGAGCTGCCCGCCCTCGGCGGCCATGTCCTTCTTGCCGTCCTGCCAGATCATCCACAGCTTGCGCTGCTCGTTCCAGGCGAAGGTGAAGCGCGCGGCGGGCCAGCGGACCGTGTACGACTTCCGCTCCACCCCGCCCTCCGGCGCCTCCCCGAAGGTGAAGCCGATGTCGTGGGCCTTGCTCGCCTTGGGCGCCTTGGCGAGGAGCTGCTTGGTGGTGGCGAACAGGTTGTAGGGGGCGAAGCGGCCGGGCTCGCGGTAGTAGGCGCCGGGGTTGCGGGTGTCGCCGACGTCCCAGAGCGAGGCCTCCGCGATCAGCGGGAGCATCTTGGTCTGCGCGCCCGAGTAGGAGAAGGCGGGCTTGCCGAACATCGGCGCGATGTGCAGGTCGGAGACGCGCGCGCTGCGGACCGGGCCCACCTTGGCCGGCAGCTTCGAGGAGAAGATCGCCATGAGCCGGGTCAGCCCGGCCTCGACCTGCTCGACGTAGACGATGTCGGCGCTCTTCAGCCCGAGCTGCGGCTTGCCGGCCGCGGTGTTCTCGATCTTGACCGCGAGCACCGGCTTCAGCGTGTCGTACGGCTTGCCGGTGAACGGATGCGCCGGCGCCGACTCCTCGGGCTCGTCGCTGGGGGCCGCGGTGGCGGCCTGGGGGGCCTGGCCGGCGGCGGGCTCCTCACTGGAGCAGGCCGCCATGGGCAGCAGCACGGCCGCTCCGGCCAGCGTGACCGAGATCATCCGGGGTAGCCGCACGTTGAACACTCCTCGCTCCATGCCTGGCAAACCGGCATGAGCTTACTGCTTCCCCCCAAATCTGGTCATTCAGTTGCCATGGTCGCCGGGGGATTGTCATCAATCTCGAAGAAAGCGGGGTAGTCCGTGTGGCCCGCCAGCCGCAGCGTACGCGCCAGCCAGCGGCGCTGCGCCGTCCGCGTGACGGCCACCGCGTTGTTGTAGAAGCGGCGCGCGTAGACCACCTTGGCCACCGCCGCGTCCAGCTCCTCCAGCAGGTCGGCGCCGCCGGGCGACTCGGCCAGCTTCTCCCTGAAGCGCTCCTGGTCCACCGCCGCCCGCAGCGCCCGTGACAGGTCGCTCTCGGCGTGCTCGCGCTCCTCGGGACCGGCGATCCTGGCCTCGTGCGCCGCCGCGGCCAGCACCAGCGACGTGGCCGGGTCGAGCAGGCGCGAGCCGGCCAGCTCCAGCACCACGGCCCGGCGGCGGGTCAGCGCCGCGTCCATCGACTCGCGGGCCAGCTCCAGGCGGATGTGCAGGCGGTCGAGCCGGCCCGCGCGCCAGGAGACGTAGACCGCGAGCAGCACCACGACGAGGCCGGCGACCAGCACGGCCATGGTCGACGTCACAGGTCCTCCTCCACCCGGCCGGCGCCCGCCGCGGTGACCGTCTCGTAGACGCGCACGACGTCGCGGGCCACCGTGGACCAGTCGTACTTCCTGACCGCCACCAGCGCCTCCTCGGCCAGCTTGGCCCGGCGCTCCGGCGCGTCGAGCAGCGCACCGGCCTCGCGGGCCAGGGAGGCCGAGTCGCCGTTGGCGAACAGCGCGCCCGCCTGGCCGTCGCCGAGCACCTTGCGGAAGGCCGGGATGTCGCTGGCCAGCACCGTCGCCCCGGAGGCCATGGCCTCGGCGAGCACGATGCCGAAGCTCTCGCCGCGGGTGTTGGGGGCGCAGAACACGTCCACCGAGTGGTAGGCGCGGATCTTGTCGGCCTCGCTCACCATGCCCAGCACCGTCACCCGGTCGTGGAAGCGCGCGGGGATCTTGTCGTAGACGTCCTTCTCGTCGCCGGGCCCCGCGATGAGCAGCTTGACCTCGGGCCGGTCGGCCGCCAGCACGGCGAACGCCTCCAGCAGGATCGGCAGGCCCTTGCGCTCCTCGTCCATGCGGCCGAGGAAGCCGATCGTGCGGCCGTCGGGGCCCCAGCCCTCCAGCGGCTCGGCCCGCGCGTAGCGGTCGACGGTCACCCCGTTGGGGATGAGCACCGCGTCGCCGCCGAACTGCTCGACGAGGCTCTTGCGGGCCGCGTCGGAGACCGCGATGCGGCCGGTCAGCTTCTCCAGCGCGCTGCGCAGCAGCGGCTCGGCCACCGCGATCGCCCGCGAGCGCGAGAACGAGGCGTGGAAGGTCGCCACGATCGGCCCCTTGGCCGCCCAGCAGGCCAGCACGCCGAGGCTCGGGATCAGCGGCTCGTGGATGTGCAGCACGTCGAAGTCGCCGGTGCGCACCCAGCGCCGCACCCGCGCCGCCGACAGGAAACCGAACGACATCCGGGCCACCGACCCGTTGTAGGGCACCGGCACCGCGCGGCCCGCGCCGGTGACGTAAGGAGGCAGCTCGTCGTCGTCGGCCGCCGGCGCGATCACCGACACGTCGTGGCCCTGCGCCGCCAGCGCCTGGGTCAGGTCGTCGATGTGCTGCTTGACGCCGCCCGGCATGTCCCACGAGTAGGGGCAGACGATGCCGACCTTCATCGGCCGGCCCCGCCCGGCAGGTCGTCCAGCCAGAGCCGCTGCAGCATGTGCCAGTCCTCCGGATACTGGGCGATGCCCTTCTCGAAGGCGTCGGCGAGCCCCTGGGCGAGCGCCTGCACCTTCTCCTGCCGGGTGCCCTCGGCCGGCACCGGGAGCTCCTCCTGGATCTGGATGCCCCAGTCGTCGCCGTCGAAGTGCACGATCGCGGGCAGCAGCGCGGCCCCGGTCTGCACGGCCAGCAGCGGCGGCCCCGCGGGCATCTTGGTGGCGGCGCCGAAGAAGCGCACCTCCACGCCGGTCTTCGTCAGGTCGCGCTCGGCCGGCAGGCACACGACGCCGCCCCTGCGCACCCGCAGGGCCAGGGTGGCGAAGTTGTGGCCGTCGCCGCCGGTCAGCGGCAGCACCTCCATGCCGAGGCCCTCGCGGAAGGCGACGTAGCGGCGGAACAGCGACTCGGGCTTGAGCCGTTCGGCCACCGTCGTGAACGGGTGGCCCACGTTGACCAGCCACGCGCCGGCCTGGTCCCAGTTGCCCATGTGGGGCAGCGCGAGCACCACGCCCCGGCCTGCGGCCACGGTGTCGTGGATATGCTCGGCCCCGACGACGCGGGTGCGGCGCACGATCTCCGCGCCGCTCATCCGCGGCAGCCGGAAGATCTCATGGAAGTAGCGGAAGTAGGAGCGCATGCCCGCCCTGGTCAGCTCGCTCAGCTCGCGGCTGCCCGGCTCCAGCCCGGTCACCCTCGCCAGGTTGGACTCCAGCCGCGCCACCGACTTGCCGTGCCTGGCCCACACCCGGTCCGCCAGCAGGCGGAAGACCGCCGCCGTGGGCCGCTCGGGCAGCAGCGGGACGAGTTTCCAGCCGGCCGCGAAGCCCGCGGCGACGATCCGGTCGCCGAACGACGTGTCCCCGCTCATCTCTCCCTCGCCTGCTCGTGGACGTGCCACACCCGCTGGCCCACCGTGATCACGCTCGCCGCGGCCAGCAGCCACATGCCGGCCGCCAGCACGTACGGCACCCCGAGCCCCGAGAAGAAGGCCGCGACCAGCGCCACGACCAGCCGCTCAGGACGCTCGGCCAGCCCGACGTCGGCCGTGAGGCCGAGCCCTTCCGCCCTGGCCTTCGCGTAGGAGACCAGCGCGCCGGCGATCAGGCACACCAGCGTGACCGTCGCCATCAGCGTGTCGCCTCGGGAGACGAAATACAAGATCAGGCCGGCGAAGATGGCGGCGTCGGCGACCCGGTCGAGCGTCGAGTCGAGGAACGCGCCCCAGGTGCTGCCCCCCTTGCCGCCGAGCCGGGCGACCACGCCGTCGAGCAGGTCGAACAGCACGAAGACGGTGATCACGAGAGCGCCCCAGGTCAGCTGGCCCAGGGGGAAGAAGGTCAGGGCGGCCACGACGGTGCCGAGGGTGCCGATCGCCGTGACGGCGTCCGGGCCGATCCCGCGGCTCACGAGGGCCCTGCCCAGCGGGGTGAGTATCCGGGTCATGGCCGGGCGCAGGAGTTTGAGCATCGCGGTCCGATCGTAGGCCATCACGGACCCAGGCACTTTCTTTGCCCCGCCCCTCTTGTGATATCCGCCACACGGGTATTTGGTGAACACACCGCGTCCATGCGGTTTCCAGCACATTCCGCGGGCGCGATCCGGGACGGAGTTCGACGCGCGGGAGGCTGATGTGGCGGAGAAGAGCTCAGGCAGCGCCGTGGGAGCCGCGGGCAGGGCACCCTCGGCCGACCGGGCTGATGCGATACGCAATGTCGTGCTGGTCGGCCACTCGGGAGCGGGCAAGACGACCCTCGTCGAGCAGCTGCTGGCCGCCACGGGCACCGTCCAGCGCCCGGGGCGCGTGGAGGACGGCAACACGGTCAGCGACTTCGACGAGGTCGAGGTCAGGCAGCAGCGCTCGGTCAACCTGGCCGTGGCCCCGCTGACGCACAACGGCATCAAGATCAACCTCATCGACACGCCCGGTTACGCCGACTTCGTGGGCGACCTGCGGGCCGGGCTGCGCGCGGCCGACGCCGCGCTGTTCGTCGTGTCGGCCTCCGACGGGATCGACGGGCTCACCCAGATGCTCTGGGAGGAGTGCTCCCAGGTCGGCATGCCCCGCGCGGTCGTCATCACCAAGATCGACCACCAGCGGGCGAACTTCGAGGAGGCGCTCGCCGCCTGCCAGGAGACCTTCGGCGACGGCGTCGCGCCCCTCTACCTGCCGGTCATCACCAACGGCCACGTCAACGGGCTGATCGGGCTGCTGACGCAGAAGTTCTACAACTACGCGACCGGCGCCCGTACCGAGAAGGAGCCCGGCGCCGGCTACGAGGCGCAGATCGAGGAGCACCGCGGCAGCCTCATCGAGGGGATCATCCAGGAGAGCGAGGACGAGTCGCTCATGGACCGCTACCTCGCGGGCGAGCCGATCGACGTCAAGGTCCTCATCGAGGACCTGGAGAAGGCCGTGGAGCGCGGCAGCTTCTACCCGGTCGTGTGCAGCGGGCTCGGCGTCGGCACGCACGAGGTGCTGGAGGTCATCACCCAGGGCTTCCCCTCGCCGCTGGAGCACCCGATGCCGGAGATCACCGACCTGTCCGGCAAGCCGGTGCAGGGCGTCACCTGCGACCCCGACGGCCCTCTGGTGGCCGAGGTCGTCAAGACCACCAGCGACCCGTACGTCGGCCGCATCAGCCTCGTCCGCGTCTTCTCCGGCACGCTGCGCCCCGACATGACGGTGCACGTCTCGGGGCACGGCCTGGCCGACCGCGGGCACGAGGACCACGACGTGGACGAGCGCATCGGCACGCTGTCCTGCCCCCTGGGCAAGCATCAACGCCCGATCCCCAAGGGCGTGGCCGGCGACATCGTGGCGGTGGCCAAGCTCGGCCGGGCCGAGACCGGCGACACCATCTCCGACGTCGAGCGGCCGCTGCTGATGACGTCCTGGACGATGCCCGACCCGCTGCTGCCGGTGGCGATCAGGGCCAGGTCCAAGGCCGACGAGGACAAGCTGGCGCAGGCGCTCTCCCGGCTGGTCGCCGAGGACCCCACGCTGCGGCTGGAGAACAACGCCGAGACCAAGCAGCTCGTGCTGTGGTGCATGGGCGAGGCGCACACCGACGTGCTGCTCGACCGGCTGTCCAAGCGCTACGGCGTCGAGGTCGAGCGGGTCGACCTGCGGGTGCCGCTGCGCGAGACGTTCGGCGGCAGGTGCCAGGCGATGGGACGCAACGTCAAGCAGACCGGCGGCCACGGCCAGTACGCCATCTGCCACATCGAGGTCGAGCCGCTGCCCTCCGGCGGCGGGTTCGAGTTCGTCGACAAGATCGTCGGCGGTGTGGTGCCGCGGCAGTTCATCCCGTCGGTGGAGAAGGGCGTGCGCGCCCAGATGGAGCGCGGCGTCGTGGCCGGCTACCCGATGGTGGACGTGCGGGTCACGCTGTACGACGGCAAGGCCCACTCGGTCGACTCCTCCGACATGGCCTTCCAGATCGCCGGCCAGCTCGCGCTGAAGGAGGCCGCGTCGAAGGTGCCGACGCTGCTGCTGGAGCCGGTGGACGAGCTGTCGGTGCTGGTGGCCGACGACTACGTCGGCTCGGTGATGTCCGACCTGTCGTCGCGGCGCGGGCGGGTGCTCGGCACCGAGCCCGTCGGCACCGGGCGCACGCTGGTGCGGGCCGAGGTGCCCGAGCTGGAGATCACGAGGTACGCGATCGACCTGCGGTCGATGTCCCACGGCACGGGCACCTTCACCCGCTCGTTCCTGCGCTACGAGCCGCTGCCGCCGAACCTGGCGAACAAGATGGCCGCGGCCGGCTGATCCGCTCTCAACCGTGGAGCCGGGAGGGCCGAATCAGGTCCCTCCCGGCCCAGCCATAACAAATAATCACAGAAGCATCACGGTTTCATTTCGCTCTTTTGGCCTGATCACCGGCGTCGGGCTGCCAGACTGGGTGGCACTATGCGTACTGGACGCCCACTTTTGGCCGCCGCCGCTCTCGCCGTCGCCACCACCACGGCCGCCTACCTGTTCGGCCCAGGAGCCGGAGAGAGCCCCGCCGCGAGCAAGAAGAAGACGACCACCGCCACCACCGCGGCCACCGCGGCGGCCGCCGCCTGCAAGGCCGACCCGCGCTACCCCAAGCGCCAGTTGCGCGGACTCTGGATCGCGACCACCACCAACCTCGACTGGCCGTCCAAGGCCGGTCTGTCGCAGGCCCGCCAGAAGGCCGAATACGTCAAGATCCTCGACACCGCCGCCAAGCGCAATCTCAACGCGGTCTTCGTGCAGGTCAGGCCCGCTTCCGACGCGATCTACAAGTCGTCGCTTGAGCCCTGGTCCAAGTTCCTCACCGGCGTCGCGGGCAAGGATCCCGGCTGGGACCCGCTGCCGTTCCTCATCGAGGAGGCGCACAAGCGCAACCTCGAGTTCCACGCCTGGTTCAATCCCTACCGGGCGGCGTACGAGTCGGACGTCTCACAGCTCCCGGCCAACCACCCCGCCAGGCAGCACCCCGGCTGGGTCGTCAAGTACGGCGGCCGCCTCTACTACAACCCGGGCCTGCCCAAGGTGCGCGAGCACGTCGTCAAGGTCGTGGACGACGTCGTCAGCCGCTACGACGTCGACGGCGTGCACTTCGACGACTACTTCTACCCCTATCCGGGCGAGGGCGGGCAGTTCGACGACAAGGCCGCCTTCGCCAAGTACGGCAAGGGCAAGAGCCTGGCCGACTGGCGGCGCGCCAACGTCGACAAGCTCGTCGCCGAGGTGGACAAGTCGGTCCACGAGCGCAAGAGCTACGTGAAGTTCGGCATCAGCCCGTTCGGCATCTGGCGCAACAAGGCGCAGGACCCGTCCGGGTCCAACACCTCCGGCATGTCGGCCTACGACTCGATCTACGCCGACGCACTCGCCTGGATCAAGGCCGGCTCGGTCGACTACGTCATGCCGCAGCTCTACTGGCCGCGCGGCTTCAAGGCGGCCGACTACCGCGTGCTGCTGCCCTGGTGGGCGGGCGCGGTCAAGGGCACCGGCGTGCACCTCTACATCGGCCAGGCGCTCTACCGGGTCGGCGAGGACCAGTCGTGGTCCAGGCCGGGCGAGCTGGCCGCGCACCTGACGCTCAACCGCAAGTACCCCGAGGTCAAGGGCGACGTCTACTTCAGCGCGAAGAACCTGCTGGCCAACCCGCTGGGCGCGATGGACCGCGTCGTCAAGGAGTTCTACAGCCGCCCGGCGCTGCTGCCGATCATGAAGGACCTCGACGGGCAGCCGCCGCCCAAGCCGGCGGACGTCAAGGCCGCGGGCACGACGCTGTCGTGGACGCCCTCGCAGGGGGCCCGCGCCTACGCGGTCTACCAGGTGCCGAAGTCCGGCGA
This sequence comes from Nonomuraea sp. AD125B, assembly GCF_041402765.1. Lineage (NCBI taxonomy): Bacteria > Bacillati > Actinomycetota > Actinomycetes > Streptosporangiales > Streptosporangiaceae > Nonomuraea > Nonomuraea sp. AD125B. Next base: position 93,841 of record NZ_JBGLOU010000017.1, read on the forward strand.
GGCCTGCCACGAGACCGACGCCCGCAGCCTGGTCGCCGTCGTCACCACCCCGTCCTACACCGCCAAGGCCGCCGGCACCTATCTGGTCACCTCGCTCGACCGGCTCCAGCACGAGAGCAAGGCGACGAGCGTCAAGGTGAGCTGACGCCCGCCGCGCCGCCCTCGCCCGGGACCAGGGCGAGGGCGGCGGGCAGGGCCGCCACCGCGTCGCGGAGCCGGGCGGCCAGGTCGGCGGGGTCGGGCTGGGGGCCGTCGGCCCAGCCCGCCATCGCGACGTGGAACGCCGCGACCAGCATGTCGATCGCCAGGCGGGGCCGAGGGTCGTCCGGGCCGCCGAGGCCGAACCGCCGCCACAGGATGTCGAGTGCGCTGCGCGTGGTGCTCTCGCAGAAGTGCCGGTTGTGGGCGTCCATCGAGGGCGTGCGCTGGGCGAGCGCGTACGCCAGCGCCATCCGCCGGCCCCAGCCCTCCTCCTGCGCGGCGCGCTCCAGCGCCGCCAGCAACGTGTCCCGCCCTGTCTCCAGCAGCGTCCGGCCGCCGGGCTCCGCGGACTCCATCTCGGCGAGGAAGAGCGTCCACAGGTCCTGCGCGGGCGCCATCGCGACGTCCTCCTTGCTGGCGAAGGTGCGGAAGAAGGTGCGTTTGGACACCTCCACCGCCTCGCACAGCTCGTCCAGCGTGACGCCGTCGAAGCCACGGCGGGTGAACTGCTCCAGCGCCGTGTCGATCAGGGACTGCCGGGTGCGGAGTTTCTTGCGTTCGCGCAGGGTCACGCGGGGAGTGTAGCAGGGGCGAATGCCACTTGCAGGCTTATGCCACTCAGTGGCATAAATGGGCTCGGACACCCGTTCGCTCCACGAGGAGATCTCGCATGCGTGCCTTGCTCGTCGACCACTCCACCGCCTCCGGCCTGCGTCTCGGCGAGACCGCCGATCCCGTGCCCGGCCCGCACGAGGCCCTGGTCAGAGTCAGTGCCGTCTCGCTCAACTACGGCGAGGTCAGGCACGGCCTGGCCGGCGCGCCGGACGGCGCGGTGATCGGCTGGGACGCCGCCGGGGTGGTCGAGCGGCCGGCCGCGGACGGCTCCGGTCCCGCCGCCGGCACGCCGGTCGTCACCCTCGGCGGCGACGGCGGCTGGGCCGAGCTGCGGGCCGTGGACACCCGCGCGCTCGGCGTCGTGCCCGAGGGGGCCGACCTCGGTGCGATCAGCACCGTCCCGGTCGCGGGGGCCAGCGCGCTGCGCGCCCTGCGCGTGATCGGGCCGCTGCTCGGCCGGCGCGTGCTGGTCACGGGGGCCACGGGCGGCGTCGGCCGGTACGCGGTGCGGCTCGCCGCGCTCGGCGGCGCGTACGTCGTGGCCTCCACCGGCGACCCGCACGCTCATGGGGACGGATTGCGGGCGCTGGGCGCGCACGAGGTGGTCGCCGCCCCCGAGCTGGCCTCCCGGGCGCTCGACGGGGTCGTGGACTGCGTGGGCGGGCCGCAGCTCGTGCAGGGCTTCATGAAGCTGGCGCCGCACGGGACATTGGTCTCGGTCGGCCACTCCGCCGAGGAGCCCGAGGTCTTCCCGCCCGGCGCGTTCTACGGCAACGACGGGCGGCACGGGCGCTCGATCGTCACCTTCTACCTGCTGGACGGGCAGCCGCTGGAAGCGGACCTGACGTGGCTGGCCGCGCGCGTCGCCGACGGCGTCCTCGACCCGCACGTGGCGTGGCGCGGCGGCTGGGACCGGGCCGGCGAGGCCGTGAGCGCGCTGCTGGAGCGCCGCCTGCACGGCAAGGCCGTCCTCGACCTCACCTGACGGCCCGGCCCCACTGTTGAGGGGCCGCTTCAACCGCCATGCCCGGCCACGACCGGCGGGGGGCCGCTCAACCGCCATGCCCGGCCACGACCGGCGGGGGGCCGCTCAACCGCCGTGGCGGCCGCAACCGGCCGGGGCCGCTCAGTCGCCGTGGCCGGAGGTCCAGGCGCGGGTCAGGGCCTCGACCGCCTGGTCCAGGAGGGCCGGCGGGAGGGCGAAGCTGAGCCGCAGGCGATCGCGGTGCCGGCCGTCCGGCGAGAACAGCGAGCCGGGCGCCACCGCCACCCCCTCCTCCCTGGCCGCCGCCGCGAACCGGTCGGTGTCCGTGCCGGGCAGCCGCGCCCACACCGACAGCCCGCCCGCCGGCCGCTCCCACGTCCACTCGGGCAGCCGGGCGGCCAGGGCCGCCGTGAAGTGGTCGCGGCGCCGGGCCAGCTCGGCGAGCCACGGGCCTGACGGGTTGTGGTCGAGGAGGTCGGTCGCCAGCCGCTGGGCCACCGCGCTGGTCGCCAGGTCGGCGTCCAGCTTGGCGTCCACCAGGCGGGCCAGCAGCGGCTCGGGCGCGGACAGCCAGCCCACCCGCAGCCCGCCCCACAGCACCTTGGACAGGGAGCCGACCGTCACCGTCCCGTACGGATGCAGCGGGGCCAGCGGCGCGGGCGGCGGCGCGCCGTCATGCACGAGGGCGGCCAGGGTGCGGTCCTCGACGAGCGGCACGTCCGCCGCGGCGGCCAGCTCGGCGGCGGGCCGCAGGTCGGGCAGCGCGCCCGTGGGGTTCTCGACGGCGACGACGTACACGGCGGCGGGCCGGTGCCGGGCGAGCGCGTCCGCCACGGCGGGAGGCGAGGCCAGGTCGACGGGCACGGCGATCGCCCCCGCGCGCCGGAACACGCTGAGCGCGCCCCCGTACGCGGGATCGCCGACCAGGACCCGCTCGCCGGGACGCAGCAGCACCCGCGCGGCCAGGTCGATGCCCTGCTGCGCCCCGGCCGTGACCAGGACCTCTCCCCCGCCCTCCGGCCAGGCGCCGGCCGCGCCCCCGCGCAGCAGCGCCCGCAGCCGGGGGTCGCCCATGGCGTCGTAGCCGTGGCCGCTCGGCGAGCGCAGCAGCGCGGCCGGGTCGAGCGGGGGCACGACCAGGTGGGACGGATCGGGCACGACCGAGGTGGACAGGTCGGCCACCACCGCCTCGCCCTTCAGCAGGCCGCCGAACGAGGGCGTGCCCAGCACGTACGTGCCGCTCCCGTGCCGCCGCTCGCACAGCCCCTCCTCGCACAGGGCGTTGAACGCGGCCGCCACCGTGCCCCGGCTGACGCCGACCGCCTGGGCCAGGTCGCGCTCGGAGGGCAGGCGGTCGCCGGGGGCCAGGGCGCCGGTCTGCGCCAGGTCGGCCAGCGCGCCGGCGAGCCTGCGGCTGGGGGTGCCCCGGTGCAGGCGCAGCCGGTCGCGGACGAGTGTGACGAGGTTGTCATCCCTTCCCATGCCACTAGTATCCCGCTACTGTGCCACTTGTCAGCCGATTGGCCCATATATCCCGCAAACTTGCGGCCAATGAGGAAGAGGGTGGGCATAGTGCGCGAAGCCACGTACATCTGGATGGACGGGGAGCTGGTCCCCTGGCGTGAGGCCCGCGTGCACGTGCTGACGCACGCCCTGCACTACGGCACCGCCGTCTTCGAGGGCACCCGGGTGTTCGCGACGCCGGACGGGCCGGCGGTGTTCCGGCTGGAGGACCACCTGGCACGGCTCGTGCGCAGCGCGCGGATGATCGGGCTCGCGCTGCCGTACTCGGTGGACGAGCTGCGCGCCGCCACCCTGGAGACCGTCGCCGCCAACGGCCACGCCGCCTGCTACATCAGGCACCTGGCCCACCGGGGCCACGGCGAGATGGGCATCGCCGCGCGCCGGTGCCCGACCGTCGTCTCCGTCTCGACCTGGGAGTGGCCGCCGCTGCTCGGCACCTCGGGCGTGCGGCTCATGACCAGCTCCTGGCGGCGCAACGACCACCGGGTCGTCCCGGTCGCGGCCAAGGCCACCGGCCCCTACCTCAACTCCGTCCTCGCCAAGGACGAGGCCATGGCCGCCGGCTACGACGAGGCCGTGCTGCTCAACGCCGCCGGGCACGTCAGCGAGTGCACCGGCGCCAACCTCTTCGTGGTGCGCGCCGGGCGGCTGCTCACGCCGCCGCCCGGCGCGGGGGCGCTCGACGGCATCACCCAGGACACCCTCGAACGGCTCGCCGCCGACCTGGGCGTCCCCGCCGTCCGCCAGGACCTGATGCGGACCGACCTGTACGCCGCCGACGAGATCCTCCTGTGCGGCACCGGCGCCGGGGTCGTGCACGTCAGCGCCGTGGACGGGCGCGAGCTCGGCGGCCCCGGGCCGGTCACGGAGAAGCTCGCGGACGCGTACGACGCCGTCACCCACGGCCGCGACGACCGTCATCGTCACTGGCTGACCCCGGTGCCCGCGTCCGGCGGCCTGGCCCGCCCGCACGACCCGGCCTCCGACCTGGTGCCGCGTGCTTGATCCCGGGTGCGCGTAACCGGCTCGCGGTGGGGTCGCGGCATGAGAGGGTAGTCGCGTCCGACGGCGCGGCCTCCACCGGCCCCTCGTGCGCCGGTGGCACGACGCCCCAACCGAGTCGCGGGAGGTCTTCGAGGTGAGGCGCGCGCTGATCGTGCTGGCCGTACTGGCCGGCCAGCTCTTGACCGGCCAAGGGCCGGCCGCCGCCGCGGCGCCCCCCGCCGCCGCGCAGCGGGTGGCGTTGATCGGGGTGCCCGCGCTGCACTGGAACGACCTCAGCCCCGCCGACACCCCCCACCTGTGGGCGCTGGCCGGATCGAGCGCGATCGGCTCCCTGTCGGTCCGCACGGTCGGCAACGTGACCTGCCCCTATGACGGCTGGCTGACCGTCTCGGCGGGCACCAGGTCGGCGGCCGGCTACGGCTGCGGCGCGCCCCCTGCCCCCGAGCAGCGGGGCGAGGGCGCGGTCATCCCCGGCTACCGCTACCTCATCGACGTGGCGGGCAACCGCGAGGCCGGCAACCTGGGCGAGGCGCTGAAGGCGGCCGGGCAGTGCTCGCTCGCGATCGGTCCCGGCGCGGCGCTCGCGCTCGCCGACCGCGAGGGCCGGGTCCCGCGCTACCACGCCTCCCCCGCGCAGCTCGCCGCCGGCGACCTCGAACGGTGCCGGCTGACCGTCATGGACGTCGACGACCTCGTGAGCCCCTACCTCACCGGCGACCGCCTGCCCGCGACGCCCGAGCAGCTCGCCCCGGCCCGGCGCCGCGAGGCGGCGCGGCTGGCGGACGCCAAGGCCGGCGCGCTGCTGGAGGCCCTGCCCGCAGGCACGACGGTGCTGCTCGCCGGGCTCTCCGACCACGGCTCGGTGCCTCACCTGCGGGTGGCCGCCCTGCGCGCCCCGGGTCTGGAGGGCCGGCTGCTCGGCGCCGCCTCCACCCACCGCGACGACATCTCGATCCTGCCCGACCTGACCGCCACCGTGCTGACCGAGCTGGGCGTGCCCGTGCCCGCCACCGTGGTGGGCGTGCCGATGCGGGCGGGCGAGGGCGGCGCGACGATCGAGGCGATGGCCCGCGCCGACGCGACCGCGCAGACGATGCGCTCGGCCAAGGGCCAGTACTTCACCACGCTGGCCGTCCTGCAGGTGCTGTTCTACGTGCTGGCGTTCGTGCTGCTGCGCCGCCGCAGGCGGCTGCCCCTGGTGCGGGTGGCGGCGGTGGGCCTCGCGGCGCTGCCGGTCACCACGTTCCTGGTCAACCTGCTGCCGTGGAGCACGCATCTGGAGCTGTTCGGCTGGATGCTGGCCTGGTGGGCGGTGATCGTCGCGCTGGCGCTGGGCGGGCCGTGGCGCAGGCGCCCGCTCGGCCCGCTGGCGGTGGTGGCCGGGGTCACGGCGCTCACGCTCGCCGGCGACCTGCTGACCGGCACCACGCTCCAGCTCAACAGCTTCATGGGCTACAGCGCCGAGCAGGGCGCCCGCTACTTCGGGCTCGGCAACATCCCGTTCGCGCTGTTCGCCACCGGCACCCTGCTCACCACCACCGCGATCGCGCACCGCTGGCCGGGCCGGATCGGGCTGGCCGCGATCGTCGGCCTCGGGGCGGGGGCCATGGTGCTCGGCGGGTCGGGGCTGGGCAGCGACTTCGGCGGCGTGATCGCGTTCGTGCCGGGCATCGCGGTGACCGCGCTCGTGCTGACGGGCAAGCGGGTGTCGCTGGTGAAGCTGGGGCTGTTCTGCGTGGCCGGCGGGGTGATCGTCATGACGTTCGCCTGGCTCAACTATCTGAAGCCGCCGAACGAGCAGACCCATCTGGGCCGGTTCGTCGGCCAGGTGCTGACCGGCGAGGCGTTCGACGTCATCTGGCGCAAGCTGCAGGCGATGCTGGCCACGCTGCTCAGCCCCAACCTCATGCCGATCGTGATCGTGGCCGTGGCCTTCCTGGTGTACGCGATCCTGCGCCCCGACCAGGCCTCGGCCGGGGTGGTGCCGGCGGCCTTCGAGCACTCGCCCGCGCTGCGGGCCGGGCTCATCGGCACGATGGTCGCCGGCGTGGTCGGCATGCTGGTCAACGACTCAGGGGCGGCGGTGCTGTCCATGGCGCTGGCCCTGGCGGTGCCGCTGCTGCTGGCCACCGGCATCGGGGTGCTGGTGCGGCGGGAGGAGTCAGCCCCAGGCGTCGGCGAGCAGCTGGCGGGTGTCGCGAAGTAGCTGCGGCAGCACCTTCGTCTGGGCGACGACCGGCATGAAGTTGGTGTCGCCGCCCCACCGGGGCACCACGTGCTGGTGCAGGTGGGCGGCGATGCCCGCGCCGGCGACGTGGCCGAGGTTCATGCCCACGTTGAAGCCCTGGGCGCCGCTGGCCTTGCGCAGCGCGCGCAGCGCCTTCTGGGTGAACTCGCCCAGCTCCACCAGCTCGGCGGGGGTCAGCTCGTCGTAGTCGGAGACGTGCCGGTAGGGCACCACCATGAGGTGGCCGGAGTTGTACGGATAGAGGTTGAGCACCGCGTAGACGCTCTCCCCCCGGGCCACGACCAGGCCGTCCTCGTCGCTCATCTCGGGGATGGCGTCGAACGGGCACCCGTCGCCCGGGCCGGTGCCCGTCGGCTTGTTCTCACCCTTGATGTACGCCATCCGATGCGGGGTCCAGAGACGGTCGAAGTTGTCCGGGGCCCCGGCCCCTGCCTGATCGTGCATAACTAGCAGCATAGGACCCCGGGCGGACCGGGTCTCGAGGCCGCTCGCGCGGAGCACCGCCGGGCCGCACCGCCCTAGGGTGTGGGGATGACCACGAACGATCAGCTTGAGCCCATGCCCGGCGACTGGCGGCGTGCCCTGGCCATCGTCGCCCACCCCGACGACCTGGAGTACGGCTGCGCCGCCGCCGTGGCCGTCTGGACCGACGCCGGCCGCGAGGTCGCGTACGTGATGGTCAGCAGCGGCGAGGCGGGCATCGACACCCTGGACCCCGCCGAGAGCGGGCCGCTGCGCGAGCGGGAGGAACTGGCCGGCGCCGCCGTGGTGGGCGTGCGCGAGGTGGAGTTCCTCGGCCACCCTGACGGGGTCATCGAGTACGGCGTCGCCCTGCGCCGCGACCTGGCCGCCGCGATCCGCCGGCACCGCCCCGAGCTGGTGATCACCCTCAACCCGGACGACACGTGGGGCGGCACGTACTGGAACACCCCGGACCACCGGGCGGTCGGCAGGGCCGTGCTGGACGCGGCCGGGGACGCCGGCAACCGGTGGATCTTCCCCGACACGGACGCCGAGCCGTGGAACGGCGTGCGCTGGGTCGCCGTCGCCGGCACCGACACGCCCACCCACGCCGTGGACGTCACCGACGGCCTGGAGCGGGGCGTGCGCTCGCTCCTGGCGCACCGCGCCTACATCGAGGCGCTGACCGACGAGGACCCGGAGAAGTACGCCCGCGACCTCATCGAGGGCCAGGCGCGGGAGGCGGCCGGGCGCTTCGGCGGCCGGCCCGCCGTGACCTTCCGCCTGTTCCCCAGGTGACGAGCACGGACGGGGGGCGGAGCCGCCTGGCTCCGCCCCCCGTCCGTCAGCTCAGCCGCCTGAGTGTCAGACCTGGACGCGCTGCTCCACCGCGCGGACGATCTCGGTGATCGCCTGCTCGACCGGCACGCCGTTGTTCTGCTCGCCGCTGCGGTAGCGGAAGGAGACCGCGCCGCTCGCGATGTCGTCGTCGCCGGCCAGCAGCATGAACGGCACCTTGGCCTTCTGCGCGTTGCGGATCTTCTTCTGCATGCGGTCGTCAGCCGTGTCGACCTCGACCCGGATGCCGTGCTCGCGCAGCTTCTTGGCGACGTCCTGCAGGTAGGGGACGTGGGCCTCGGCGATCGGGATGCCCACCACCTGCACCGGCGCGAGCCAGGGCGGGAAGGCGCCGGCGTAGTGCTCGGTGAGCACGCCGAGGAAGCGCTCGACGGAGCCGAACAGCGCCCGGTGGATCATGACGGGCGTCTGCCGGGAGCCGTCGGCCGCCTGGTATTCGAGCCCGAACCGCTTGGGCTGGTTGAGGTCGAGCTGGATGGTGGACAGCTGCCAGGTGCGGCCGATGGCGTCCTTGGCCTGGACGGAGATCTTCGGGCCGTAGAAGGCCGCGCCGCCCGGGTCGTCCTTGAGCGTGAGCCCCGACTCGGTGGCCACCTGGCGCAGCGCCTCGGTGGCCTCCTCCCACTCGGCCGGGTCGCCGATGAACTTCTCGGAGTCGTCGCGGGTGGACAGCTCCAGGTAGAAGTCCTCGAGGCCGAAGTCGCGCAGCACGCTCAGCACGAACCGCAGCAGCGACTGGATCTCCTCGGCCATCTGCTCGCGGGTGGTGTAGATGTGCGCGTCGTCCTGCGTCATGCCGCGCACCCGGGTGAGGCCGTGGACGACGCCGGACTTCTCGTAGCGGTAGACGGAGCCGAACTCGCACAGCCGCAGCGGCAGCTCACGGTAGGAACGGCCACGCGCACGGAAGATGAGGTTGTGCATCGGGCAGTTCATCGGCTTGACGCGGTATTCGACGCCCTCCAGCTCGAAGGCCGGGAACATGTCGTCGGCGTACCACGGCAGGTGGCCGGAGGTCTCGAACAGCGACGACTTGGTGATGTGCGGCGTGTTGACGAACTCGTAGCCCGCCTCGGCCTGCCGCCGGCGCATGTAGTCTTCCATCTCCTTGCGGATGATGCCGCCCTTGGGGTGGAAGATCGGCAGGCCGCTGCCCAGCTCGGGCGGGAAGCTGAACAGGTCGAGCTCGGCGCCCAGCTTGCGGTGGTCGCGCTTCTCGGCCTCCTCCAGCAGCTTGAGGTATTCGTCCTGCTTGTCGCGGGACTCCCAAGCGGTGCCGTAGATGCGCTGGAGCTGCGGGTTCTTCTCGCTGCCCCGCCAGTAGGCGCCGCCCGAGCGCATGAGCTTGAAGGCCGGGATGGACCGGGTGGACGGCACGTGCGGGCCGCGGCAGAGGTCCTTCCAGCGCAGCTCGCCGCTCTTGGCGTCGAGGTTGTCGTAGATGGTGAGCTGTCCCGCGCCGACCTCGACCGACTCCTCGTCGGCCGCGCCGCCCTTGAGCCCGATGAGCTCCAGCTTGTAGGGCTCGCCGGCCAGCTCGGCCCGCGCCTCGTCGTCGCCGACCGGCCGGCGGGAGAACAGCTGCCCCTCCTTGACGATCTCGCGCATGCGCTTCTCGATGCGCTTGAGGTCGTCGGGGTTGAACGCCTGGGCGACGTCGAAGTCGTAGTAGAAGCCGTTGTCGACGGGCGGCCCGATGCCCAGCTTGGCCTCGGGGAACAGCTCCTGCACCGCCTGCGCCATGACGTGCGCGGTGGAGTGGCGGACGATCGCCCTGCCCTCTTCGCTGGAGACCTCGATCGGCTCGACCACGTCGCCGTCGGCGAGCTCGTGGGCCAGGTCGCGGGCCTCGCCGTTGACCTTGGCCGCGATGACCGTGCGGCCGTCGGCCTCCAGCGCGGCGCCGGCCGTCGTGCCGGCCGCCACCACACGCTCGGCTCCGGCGAGGGTGATGTGTAGCTCGGCTGACACGGTGACTCCTTGAGGTCGCGCGCCCGGCGCCCGGCACCGGGGCTGCTTCGGTGACGAACAACGATGCTATCGCGGGTGAAACCCCAGCTTTGTCAGGTCCTTCCGGGTGCCGTGGAAGACGTTGCGGTCCACGGGGCTCTGGGCGTACTGGTGGATGGTCCAGTCGTTCCAGGGCCTCGGGACGGCGGGGCGGCCGCGGGCGTGTTCGGGGCCGGCGATCCAGAGGGGATGTTCGCCGAGGCCGGCGCAGTGCCCGGAGCTCGCGAAGGAGTGGAAGGTGTAGATGAAGGGGCGCACGCCGGTGCTGCGCTCGACGTGGTGGCACCAGCGGCGGGCGTAGCGCGCGACCTGCTCGGGGCGCAGGCCGTCGCCGGTCTCCAGGTCGAGCGCGATCAGGTCGCCGCGGCGCAGCCCGCCGGCCGACCTGATCGTGGCCAGGAAGTGGCGGGCGTGCTGGACGGGGTCGCCCTTGGGGCGGGCGAAGTGGTACGCGCCGCAGACGAGCCAGCTCTCCCGCATGCCGTTCCAGTTGCGCGCGAACCACTTGTCGGTCCAGTCGCCGCCCTCGGTCGCCTTGGCGAAGGCGAACGCCACGCCCGCCTCGGCGTGACCGGGCCAGTTGACCGAGCCCTGCCAGTTCGACACGTCTATGCCCTGCAGCACGCCCTTCACCTTGCCAAACTTCACCTTGCCAAAGCTAGGGGGATCTCTCCCGCCTCAGCCCTTCGCCGCGCCGGTCAGCAGGCTCCGCGTGCGTTCCCGCTCGGCGAAGACGGAGCCGACGAAGTCGGTGACCCCGGCCCGCTCCAGCTCTTCGAGCTTGGCCAGGACGGTCTTCTCGTCGCCCACGAGGGCGATGTCGCCGGGGTTCGCGGCGCCCTCCCGGTCGAGCATGGCGCGGTAGGAGGGCAGCTGCCCGTAGATCTTGAAGACCTCGTTGGCGCGGGCGACGGCGCCCTCGGGGTCGTCGGTGACGCAGACGGGCAGCGCGCACACGACGCGCGGCTCCTCCCTCCCCGCCTCGGCCGCGGCGGCCCTGATGGTCGGCACGATGTGCTCGGCGACGGTCTTCGGGCCGGTCATCCACAGGACGGTGCCGTCGGCGACGGTGCCGGCCATCTTGAGCATGCGCGGGCCGAGCGCGGCCACCAGCACGGGGAAGCCGGCGCCGGGGGTGCTCAGTTTGATGTCGGCCTTCAGCGTCTCGCCCTGGTAGCGCACGTGCTCGCCGCGGCTGGCCGGCACGAGGACGTCCAGATACTCCTTCATGTGCCGGCCGGGCCGCTCGAAGCTGTAACCGAACATGTTCTCGATGACGATCTGGTGCGACAGCCCGAGGCCGAGCGCGAAGCGGCCGCCGAGCGCGGCGTTGGCGGTCATGGCCTGCTGGGCCAGCGCGGCCGGGTGGCGGGGGTAGGTGGGCACCACGGCGGTGCCGAGCTCCAGAGGCGGCGCCTGCACGCCGGCCGCGACCAGGGCGGTGATCGCGTCGAGGCCGAAGATGTGGGACAGCCAGGCCGAGCTGAAGCCGTCCTCGGCGGCCTGGGTGATCTGGTCGCGGAGGCCGCCGATGGGGTCGGCGCCCGTGGGCTCGTTGAGGAAGTACCCGTAACGCATCGAACAGAACTCCATTCTGGTTGCTGACGTGAATGTACTTCGCACACCCCGACTCGGTCACCCGCCGCGCCGGGCCCCGTTTGTAAAGTGGCCTGCATGACCCACGAACGCGCCGGACAGCCCGCTCAGCCCGCCGACCTGGTCGACGTCCCCCGGCTGGTGACGTCCTACTACGCCCTGCGTCCCGATCCTGACCAGGCCGGGCAGCGGGTCTCGTTCGGCACCTCGGGGCACCGGGGGTCGGCGCTCGGCGCGGCCTTCAACGAGGGCCACATCCTGGCCACCAGTCAGGCCATCTGCGAATACCGCCGCGAGCAGGGCACCGACGGGCCGCTGTTCCTGGGCATCGACACGCACGCGCTGTCGGAGCCCGCGCGGGTGTCGGCGCTGGAGGTGTTCGCGGCCAACGACGTGGACGTGCTCATCGACACGCGCGACGGCTACACGCCGACGCCCGCCGTCTCGCACGCCATCCTGCGCCACAACCAGGGACGCACCTTCGGGCTCGCCGACGGGGTCGTGGTCACGCCGTCGCACAACCCGCCGGCCGACGGCGGGTTCAAGTACAACCCGCCGAACGGCGGCCCCGCCGGCACCGACGCCACCGGCTGGATCCAGGACCGCGCCAACCGGCTGCTGGCCGACGGGCTCAAGGAGGTCAGGCGGGTGCCCTACACCCGCGCCCTGGAGCGGGCCGGCCGGTACGACTTCCTCGGCACGTACGTGGACGACCTGCCCTCCGTGCTCGACCTCGACGCGATCAGGGCGGCCGGGGTGCGCATCGGGGCCGACCCGCTGGGCGGGGCGAGCGTGGCCTACTGGGGGGAGATCGCCGAGCGGCACCGGCTCGACCTGACCGTGGTCAACCCGCTGGTGGACCCGACGTGGCGGTTCATGACGCTCGACTGGGACGGCAAGATCCGGATGGACTGCTCGTCGCCGTACGCGATGGCCTCGCTCATCTCCGGCCGCGACCGCTACGACATCGCCACCGGCAACGACGCCGACGCCGACCGCCACGGCGTCGTCACCCCCGACGGCGGCCTGATGAACCCCAACCACTACCTCGCGGTCGCCATCTCCTACCTCTACGCCCACCGCGACGGCTGGCCGGCCGACGCCGGGGTCGGCAAGACCATGGTGAGCAGCGGCATCATCGACCGGGTCGCCGAGTCCCTGGGCCGGCGGCTGTACGAGGTGCCGGTGGGCTTCAAGTGGTTCGTGCCGGGGCTGCTGGACGGCTCGCTCGGCTTCGGCGGCGAGGAGAGCGCGGGGGCGTCGTTCCTGCGCAGGGACGGCTCGGTGTGGTCCACCGACAAGGACGGCATCATCCTCGCGCTGCTCGCCTCCGAGATCCTGGCGGTCACCGGCAGGTCGCCGAGCGCCCACTACGCCGATCTGGTGGGGCGCTTCGGCGAGCCGGCGTACGCGCGGGTGGACGCCCCCGCCACCCGCGAGGAGAAGGCGGTGCTCGGCAAGCTGTCGGCCGCGCAGGTGACGGCGTCGTCGCTGGCCGGCGAGGAGATCACCGCCGTGCAGACGTCGGCGCCCGGCAACGGCGCGGCGCTCGGCGGGGTCAAGGTCTCGACCGAGCACGCCTGGTTCGCGGCCCGGCCGTCCGGCACCGAGGACGTCTACAAGATCTACGCCGAGTCCTTCCGCGGCCCCGACCACCTGGCGAAGGTCCAGGAGGAGGCCCGTTCGCTGGTCTCCGCCGCGCTGGCCGGCTGACCCCGCGACCTGGAACAGGGCATCGCCGGCCGGCCGACCCCGCGACCCGGACAGGGCAGGCCGGGTCAGGTCAGCTCGCGGGCGGCGGGCGACGTCATGCCGGTGCGGCCGAGGTCGGCGTGGCGGGCGGCGGCGACGCCGTCGCCGTAGCCGGTGCCGCTGGTGCGCGGGACGCTCATCCTGACGCGCGGGTAGTGCGCGGCCACGGCGCGCTCCACCTCGGCGCGGCGGTCGGCGAGGACGAGCGCGGTCCCCGTGCCGGCCGCCGCCGCGTCGGACTCGGCGCCCGCCTCGGCCGCGCACAGCAGCCGGTAGACCTCGTCGGTGAAGCCGATCAGCCAGGAGCGCCGGTAGGCGCGCGGCGAGACGGCGTCGCCGGGCGGCCGGACGCGGGCCAGCCCCGAGGCCATCTGCAGCAGCAGGGACGTGGCCAGCAGGTCGGCGCGTTCCAGGTCGGCGGCGAAGCCGAAGACGTGCACGCGCTGGCCGTCGTCGCCGCGCCCGATGAGCAGCGGACGGCAGCGCACCGCCTGGGCGACCAGGCTGACGAGCCTGGCCTTCTCCCTCGCCCAGGGTGCGGGCAGGGTGACGACGCGGTCGCCGGGCGTCTCACGGTCGGCCCCCGGCGGCAGCGCGTCGATGCCGTGCTTGGCCATGAGCGCCGAGGCCGCCGCCATGAACGTGGCCCGCTCGTGCTCGTTGTCGGTGCGCTCGGCCTTGGCCAGGAGCTTCCTGACGCGTTCGAGTGTGCGCTGCTCGCGCAAGTGCCGCCCCCCAGGTGCCGCCGCTCAGTGCTTGGCGAGCACCCGCCCGTCGGCCCCGAGTGCGGGGAAGGCGCCCGTGTCCACGATGCCGTGCTGCTGGAACAGCGCCTCGATGAGGGCGTGTGCCTGCGGCTCCAGCTTCCACAGGGCACGATACTCGCGCGCGGTGGCCAGCGAGATGCCGATCTCCTGGGCGATGTCCACGGTGCGCGGCACGATGCCCTTGGCGATCTGCCGGTCCCAGTAGTCTCGGGCGGCCCGCTGCCGGGCGGCGCGCTCGGCGGTGGACAGCACCTGCGGGGTGGTGTCGAGCACCTCGATGTCCTCGTCCTCGTCGTCCACGAGGTCGGCCAGCGCGGGCGGCAGCGCCGGGCGGGCGGGCACCGGGTGCCGCTCGGCGTCGTGCTCCCACGGCACGCGCGGGTCGGCGTCGATGAGGGCGCTGGTGTTGTAGAGCGCGGCGATCTGGGCGAGCAGGGCCTCCTGGCGGGCCGGGTCGACGGCCAGCCCGGTGTGCTCGACGGCCTGGTCCATCGCCTTGTCGAGCCTGGCGAGGGCGGCGCGCATCTTGCGCTCCGGCGCGCCGGCCTCGCGCAGCGCCTTGGCCTTCTTCGCGGCCAGCGCGACGCGGGTGAGCCTGCGGTGGGCGTCCACCTCGCTGGCCGTGCGGTCGCTGACCTCGGCCAGGCCGAGCCGGACGAGCAGCCGTTCGGGGGTGAGCCGCCAGTTGATGCGGCCGGTGCCGCGGATGCGGTGGCGTTCGATGGCCATGCCGCGCTCCCACAGCCAGGCGGCGACCAGCGGCGCGGCGAGCCGGAAGACGGCCTCGGGCAGGCTGCGCGCGTCCATGGACGACAGGACGGCGGTCAGGCAGGTCAGCGCCCACACGGCGATGCCGTCGATGCCGGCGGAGAAGTTCTCGCGCATGTTGCGGCGGGCGCGTACGGCCGAGGTGATGATGGCGACCTCGATGAAGGCGAACAGGAGTAACCGCAGCGGCCCGTCCAGCCCCAGCACGTCGCCGGAGAAGCGCCACATGCCCTGGGCCGACACTCCGGTCGCGATGGAGGCGGCCACGATGGTCAGCACGTCCTCGATGGGGCGCGGGGCGACGTATCTGGCGAACAGCCAGGCGAGGGCTCTCCAGGCGACCCTGATCACCAGGAACGCGAGCGCCAGCCCGAGGAGGCTGAGCAGGGCGATGACCGCGGTGGCGACCGGTTTCTCGTTGACGAAGGCGGTGAATTCCTCGAATGTCGGCATCAGTCACTATCCGTGGGGGGCGTTAACTCCGGCTCTATGCGACGAGATCATCGCAGAAGGTCGCCAATCTGTACGCCAAACCCCGGCTGCCGTCCCAGTTTGCCCCGCTTTCCCGGGGTCACCTCCCCTGTCCCGGTCCGCCCGCCGGAGGACGGCGGAGCCGAACGGGAGGTCGCCCGGCGGGGTGAGGGGTAAATTCGTCCTTTCGGAGGGGCCCGGCAGGCTCTCCAGGTGGGACCATCTATCGAGGGATTTATCCCTAGATAGTGCGCTATATCCCAGCAGGACGGACACGATGGCAGACAATGAGTTCCCGCTCGTCCAGTTCATGCGCGACGGCTTCGACCCCGTGGGCGAGCTCGGCCGCATCAGGAACGAGCATCCGGTCTTTCCCATGCAGATCCCAGGCGACCAGACCGTGTACCTCGTCACCCGCTGGGAGGACGTCCGCACGGTGCTCGGCGACCACGAACGCTTCAGCAACGACTTCGCGGGCGTCATCGGCCTCGGCTCCAACCAGGAGGACCCGGGCGGTCTGGGCTTCCGTGACCCGCCCGAGCACACCCGGCTGCGCAAGTTCCTGACCCCCGAGTTCACCGTGCGGCGGCTGCGCAGGATGGAGCCGCGCATCGAGGCCCTGGTCGAGGAGGCGCTCGACCGCATCGAGGCCAAGGGCGCCGAGAGCAGGCCGGTCGACCTGTTCGAGGAGTTCGCGCTGCCGATCCCGTCGCTGGTGGTGTGCGAGCTGCTGGGCGTCCCGTACGAGGAGCGGGCCGACTTCGTCAAGATCAGCAAGGACCGCTTCGACTTCACCGCCGGGCCCGAGGCGTCGCTGCAGGCGATCAACGACGCGATGGCCTACCTCGTCGAGCTGGTCGCCAGGGAACGGCTCAACCCCGGCGAGGGCCTGCTCGGCCAGCTCCTGCGCGAGCACGGCGACGAGCTCGACGACCGCACGCTCGCCAGCATGGCCGACGGCCTGCTGACCGGCGGCCACGACACCAGCACCAGCATGCTCGCCCTCGGCACGCTCTGGCTGCTTGAGCACCCGGAGCAGGCCGCGAAGGTGCGCGAGGTCGACGGCCACGTCAACGACGTCGTCGAGGAGCTGCTGCGCTACATGTCCGTGGTGCAGGTGGCCTTCCCGCGCTTCGCCCGCGACGACCTGGAGCTGCACGGCGTACCGATCAAGAAGGGCGAGATGGTGCTGTGCTCGCTCATCGGCGCCAACCGCGACCCACGCGCGCTCGGCGCGGACGCCGACGAGATCCGGCCCGGCCGTGACGGCTCCCACATGGCCTTCGGCCACGGCATCCACCGCTGCATCGGCGCGCCCCTGGCGCAGATGGAGATGCGCATCGCCTTCCCCGCCCTGCTGCGCCGCTTCCCGACGCTCCAGGTGGCGGGCGAGGTGACGTTCAGGGAGCTCGCCATCGTCTACGGGCTCAAGACGCTACCCGTGACCTGGTAGACGGGCTACGTTCGCCATGTGAGCGAGCCTGCTGCTGTTGACGCGCCCGTCATCGACCTGACCCGGGTCGGCGCCGTCGCCTTCGGGGCCGACGGCGCGGTCACCGACACCGCCCGGGGACACGCGGCCGCCTGGAAGCACGTCTTCGACACCTTCCTGCGCGGCCGCTCCGCGCCGTTCGACATCCGTGAGGACTACCTGCGCCATCTGGACGGGCGGCCCCGCCTCGACGGGATCCGCACGTTCCTCGCCGCGCGCGGCATCACGCTTCCCGAGGGCACGCCGGACGACGAGCCGGGCGCCCCCACCGTGCACGGGCTGGGGCTGGCCAAGGACCGGACGTTCCTCGCCCAGGTGGAGGCGTACGGCGTGGCCGCGTTCCCCTCCGCCGTGGCGCTGCTGCACGAGCTGCGGCGGCGCGGCGCCAGGACGGCGGCCGTATCGGCGAGCCTGCACGGACGCCGGCTGGTGCGGGCCGCCGCCCTGTCCCACCTGTTCGACGTGATCGTCGACGGCGCGGACGCCGCCGAGCTGCGCCTCCCCGGCCAGCCCGACCCCGCCCTGTTCCTGGAGGCGGCGCGCCGCCTGGAGCTGCCGCCGGCCCGCGTCGCGGTGGTGGACGCCGCGCGCGCGGGCGTGGAGGCGGCGGGCAAGGGCGCGTTCGGGCTGGTCGTCGGGGTCGTACGCGAGAGCGGGCAGACGGACGAGCTGCGCGCCGCCGGGGCCGGGACCGTCGTCGCCGACCTCGGGGAGATCGAGGTGCGCGGGCGGGTCCTACCCTTGTCCTCGTGACCGTTCTCATCGATCCTCCCAACTGGCCGGGGCCGCGCGGGCTCATGTGGTCGCATCTGGTCAGCGACCACACGCTGGACGAGCTGCACGACTTCGCCGCGCTGCTGGGGGTGCCGGAGCGGGCGTTCGACCGCGACCACTACGACGTGCCCGAGACCGTGCACGCGCGGGCGGTGTCGCTGGGGGCCGAGGCGGTCAGTTCGCGGGAGCTGCTGCGCCGGCTGGTCGCCGCGGGGCTGCGCCGCCGCAAGCGGCACGTCCCACGATGAACGCCCCGGCGGTCAGGGGGCGGTGAGTGAGGCGAGCTCGGCGGTCATGTTCGCGCGGGCCCGTTCCTCCCACAACGCCCGGCCGCGGGCGGTCCGGTAGAGGCTGGGGGTGGCCAGCAGGCGGCGCAGGACGTCGGCGCGGCCCAGCCTGAACAGGTCGTCGGGGACGTGGGCGTACTCACGGCGGACGGCGGCCGCGTAGCCGGCGTACCCGTCGGCCGGGCCGCCCAGGACGGCGAGGTCGGCGTCGCACAGGACGGCCCCGTTCGCGTCGCCGTCGGCGAGGGTGTCGTGGGCGGCGGTCAGCCGGACCAGCCTCGCCACCTCGGCGACCACCGCCGGGGCGACGCCGCAGCGCGGAAGCCTGGACTGGGCGAGCTGGGCGCTGCGCTCCTCGTCCCGGCCGGGGTGGCCGTCGTAGACGGCGTCGTGGAACCAGGCGGCCAGGCGGACCGCGTCGGGGTCGGCGGCGTCACCGGCCAGGTCGTCCACGGCGGCGAGCACGGCGGCCAGGTGGGCGCGGTCGTGGTAGCGGCGGTGCGGCTCGGACCAGCGGGCGACGAGCTCGGCGCCGGTGGCGAGGGCGGCGGCCGACGCCCCGGCGAGCCGCACCCACGCCGCCACGAGCCCGCCGTCACTACGGTGATCATTCACGCCCCCACCGTAGACGGCCGAGGTCCCTGGGGAGGCGCGGGGGGTGCCGCAGACGGCCCAGGTCCCTCGGGAGGCGCGGGAGGTGCCGCAGACGACCGGGGTCCCCCGGGAGGTGCGGGGGGTGCCGCAAACGGCCCAGATCCCTCGGGAGGCGCGGGAGGTGCCGCAGACGACCGGGGTCCCCCGGGAGGCGCGGGAGGTGCCGCAAACGGCCCAGATCCCTCGGGAGGCGCGGGAGGTGCCGCAGACGACCGGGGTCCCCCGGGAGGCGCGGGAGGTGCCGCAAACGGCCCAGATCCCTCGGGAGATGCAGAGGGCGCCCGCAGACGACCGGGGCCTCGAGAGATGCAGAGGGCGCCCGCAGACGACCGGGGCCTCGGGAGGTGCGGGGGGCGCGCAGGTGGCGAGGTCCCGATCAAGGTATAGGGGGGGTGTCTCCGGTTTTGGTAGCGTCGGGGTATTGACGGGAGTGCGGAGGAGCGGCGGCGGCTGCCGCGGTGGCGGGAGCTGCGGGAGGTGCTGCCCGGGCGTCCCCGCCTCTCCCGGGCCGGACGGGTGGCCGCGGCGGCGGACGTCGGCGATCTGCGGGAGCTGGCCAGGAGGCGCGCCCCGCGCATGGTGTTCGACTACGTGGACGGCGCCGCCGAGGGCGAGTGGTCGATGGCCAGGTCGGTGGAGGCGTTCCACCGGGTGGAGTTCCGGCCGAGGGTGCTGCGTGACGTGGCCGAGGCGTCGACGGCGGTGGAGGTCCTGGGTCGCAGGATCGCGATGCCGGTGGTGCTCGGCCCGACCGGGTTCACCCGGATGATGCACCGGGCGGGCGAGCGCGCCGTGGCCAGGGCGGCGGAGCGGGCGGGCGTCCCCTACACGCTGTCCACCATGGGCACCACCCCGGCTCCCGCGGTGACGGCGGCGGCCCCCGGCGGCTGGAACTGGTTCCAGCTCTACGTGGTCCGCGACCGCACCCGCACCCTGGACATGCTGGCCGCGGCCCGCGAGGCGGGCATGGACGTGCTGGTCGTCACCGTGGACGTGCCGGTCGCCGGGTCACGGCTGCGCGACGTCAGGCACGGCCTCACGGTGCCGCCGGCCCTGCGCTGGCGCAGCGCGCTGCAGGCGCTGGCCCGCCCCGCGTGGTGGTTCGACTTCCTGACCAGCGAGCCGCTGCGGTTCGCGACGGTGGACGGCGCCCCCGGCGACCTGGCGGGCATCACGAACCTGATGTTCGACCCGTCCGTGACGGTCGCCGACCTGGAGTGGATCCGGTCGGCGTGGCGGGGACCGCTGCTGGTCAAGGGCGTGCAGCGGGTGGACGACGCGAAGGACCTGGCCGACGTGGGCGTGGACGGGCTGGTCGTGTCCAACCACGGCGGCCGGCAGCTCGACCGCTCCCCCACCCCGCTGGAGCTGCTGCCGGAGGTGGTGGACGCCGTCGGCGACCGTACCGAGGTGTTCCTGGACGGCGGCGTGCGCAGCGGCGCGGACGTCGCGGCGGCGGTCGCTCTGGGCGCGCGGGCCTGCTTCGTCGGCCGGGCCTACCTGTACGGCCTGATGGCGGGCGGCGAGCCCGGCGTGACCCGGGTGCTCGACCTGCTGCGCGCCGAGCTCGTACGGACCCTGCAGCTCCTCGGCGCGCCCGGCGTCGAGGGCCTGGACCGCGACCTGGTGCGCCTGCGTCCCTGACCGCCGCCGTTGCCGCGAAAAGCACGCGTATCTGGGCGGCGGTGCCGCCGCTCTGCTCCTTCACACGGGGACCTGGTCCTCACCCGGAGAGGAGAGCATATGGCGACCGGAGAGTTCCAAGTGATGAAAGTGCCGGCGGAGCAGCTGGCCGGTGCCCTTCACGGCCAGGTTGTCGATCCGGGCGCGCAGCCCACGACCGTCGTCAGATGCGGCGAGGGGTGGACCGTGGACGTGAGCTGGGAGGTGTCGGGTGAGCTCATCGACTGGTTGCAGGGCCGATGGCAGCTGGAGATCATCGCCGACTTATTGGGCGGCGGCGAGAGCCGGCATCCCTCGCCGCCCGTGGAATTGACGTTCACCCCGGGGTCGGGCCGATATACCGCCTCGATCCCGATGCGTGGCCAGCTCGCCCCCGGAACCTATGACCTCGTGGTCAACCTCACCACCATGACCGCCGCCGGCACCGCGGGGGCGCTCGGCGGCTTCGTGGTGCTCAGCAAGATCATGGTGAAGGAGTGACGGCGGAGTCAGCGAAGACGGCGGTCCAGGAGCAGCGCGCCCCGTCCGGCCAGCAGCGAGGAGCACCACCGGCGCAGGTCGGCCGGTCTGGGCCCGCTCACCTGGCCGCCGTCCAGCAGGTCGGCCCAGTCCAGCAGCGACTCGGCGAGCATGAGCGGCACCTCACGCCGCTCGTGCACCTCGGCGGCGGCCTCGAAGTGCTCGGCCGCCCGCCGCGGCTCGCCCATGATCACGGACAGATGGGCCAGGTAGTGGTGGCCGCAGTGGTGGGCCACCGTCGAGTGCCCGAACGTGTCGCCCTCGCCGGACAGCGCGTCGTAGAGCCGCGCGGCCAGGTCGGGACGGCCGAGCCGGCCGGCGGCCACGGTCAGGTTGTCGAGCGCGGGGCGGTGCGCCATGTTGCGCGGCGGGACCGCGCCCCCGTCGGCGAGGATGCGCTCCAGCAGCGGCCCGGCCTCCTCGTCGTCCAGCTCGCTCAGATAGCGCAGCACCGCGTGCACGGGGTCCGCGCGGGGCGCCTGGGCGGCGCGGCGCAGCCGGTCGCGCAGCTCCCACAGCCGGCCCTGGAGCCGGCGGATCTCGGCGATCTGCTCGGCGTAGATGGCCACGGCCTCCAGACGGCGGCCGATCTGCGAGCCGAGCCGCAGCGCCGCCTCTGCCTCGGCCTCGGCCTGCGCCAGGTCGCCCTGCATGAGGGTCAGCCCGGCCCTGGAGTAGCCGACCAGCCAGTGCAGGTGCGGCTGCGCCAGCCGGTGGGCCAGCTCCTCGGCACGGTCGAGCAGGGTGGCGGCGCGGGCGGCGTCTCCGCTGTCGAGGACCGGCGGGGTGCGCTGGACGTAGGCGTGGAACAGCGCGAGGTCGTCGCCGGTGCGGCGGGCCGCCTCCAGCATCTCGTCGCCGTCGCGGTGGCGCTGGTGCAGCGGGTCGGCCGGGATGATGGTGAGGCTGCGCAGGCCCAGCACCAGCGCGAGGGTGCGCGGGTCGCCCGACTTGCGGGCCAGCGCCACCGCCTCGTCGCTGAGCGCGAAGCGCCGCTCCCCGTCGGGGGCCCAGATCAGCTCGGCGGCCAGGTTGGCGGCCAGCAGCGCGCGGGTGCTGACGTCGGTCGAGTCGACCTGCCTGCGCGCCTCCTCCAGCAGCGCGATGCGCTGCCGGTCGAGGGCGGCGTTGATGCCGGAGAAGGCGACGCCGCCGAGCGCCGCGGTGACGACGAGGTCGCCGCGGCCGCACTCCAGCGCGAGGTCGGCGGCCTGGCCGAGGGTGGCCCGCGCCTCCGGGTGCCCGGCCAGCCACATCGCCCGCCCGCAGCCGACCAGCAGCTCGGCGCGGCGCTCCGGGGACGTGCCCGGGGTGTCGTCGAGCAGGTCGAGCACCCGGCGGTACCAGGTGACGGCCTCGTCGTGGGCGAGGCCCTTCAGCGCGTGCCCGGCGGCGAGGACCCCGGCCTCGGCCGCCGCGCTCACCCTGGCCGGGTCGCGGCCGTGCTCGGCGGCGGCCATCAGGTGCCGCGCCACGACGTACGGGCGCGTCTCCATGGCCCGCGGATCGGCCTGGCACAGCGCGTCGGCGACCTTGCCGTGCAGCAGCCCGGCGCGCGGCGGCGAGAGCGTGGCGTAGAGGGCGTTCCTGGTCAGCTCGTGCGGGAAGCTGCACGCGCCGCGGGCGGACATGGCGACCAGGCCGGCGCCCAGCGCCTCCTCGGCCGCCGCGACGAAGCGGGCCTCGTCCAGGCCGAGGGCGGCGCGCAGCTCTGCCGACTCCATGTGCTCGCCCACGGCCAGCATGCTGACCAGGTCGCGGGCGTCGGTGTGGAGCTGCGCCAGGCGGGCCCGCACCATGCGGGTGACGGAGTCGGGCACGCCGAGCGCGTCGAGCTCCTTGCCGGCGGTCAGCTCGCGGGCCATCTCGCTGACGAGGAAGGCGTTGCCGCCGGTGACGCGGTGCAGCAACTCGGCGTCGGCGCCGGGGCGCACCTCGGCCAGCACGCCGGCGACCTCCTCCAGGCCGAACGAGGCGACCTGCAGCACGCGGCCGTCGGCGGTCAGCTTGAGCAGCTCGGGCATGGCCGTCTCGACCGGCGCCGGGCGGGAGGTGGCCAGGATGAGCAGCGGCAGGGCGTCGGCATCGTACATGAGGGCGTTGAGCATCTGCAGCGATTCCAGCGTCGCCCACTGCAGGTCGTCGATGACGAGCAGCACCGGGCGCACGGTGGTGAGCCGTTCGATCAGGGTGCGCGCGGCGGCCATCAGGTGGTAGCGCTCGGAGACCGGCTCGGTGGCGGGCGGCACCTCCAGCGACAGCGGCGGCGCGGCGAGCGACGGCGCCAGCCGGACGAGCTGGCCGCACTGCTGGTCGATCCCGGCCCGCAGCAGCAGCGCGGGCGAGGTGCGGGCCAGCCGCTCGACGGCTCCGGCGATCGGCTCGTACGCCTGCCGCGCCGGATCGGTGCACCGCCCGGCCAGCACGGTGAACTGCCGTTTGAGCGCCTGCCGCGCCGCCATCGAGGCCAGCCGGGTCTTGCCCACCCCCGGCTCGCCCTGGAGGATCACCAGCCCGCTGCCGAACTCGGCCGCCGCGAGCTCGGACTCCAGCGCCCGCAGCTCCTCGCCCCGGCCGACGAAGGTCAGCTCCCGCTCGCCGGACAGCCAGGTCGGCAGCGCGCCGCTCTGGTGGTGGTCGGCGTTCTGCCAGTGCAGCTCGTAGGTGTGCATCGGCTCGCGCAGGCCCTTGCCGGACATCCGGCCGAGGTCCTTGAACTCGTGCCGGCTGCGGCCCTGGGCCAGGCGGCGCACCAGGTCGGTGCAGAGCACCTGGCCGCCTTCGGCGATCGCGACCAGCCGCGCCGCCTCCACCGTGGGCAGCCCGGACACGTCGTCATGGCCCCAGCAGACGTCGCCGGCGGCGAGCGCCGCCTTGATGGAGATCTTCTCCATGGCGCGCTCGTTCTCGTCGGCGACCGCCTGCTCGACGGCGATGATCGCGTCGAGGCCGGCGGTCGCCGACTCGAAGACGGCCATGAGGCCGTCGCCGAGGCTCTTGGTGAAGGTGGCGCCGTTGGCCTGCGCCACCGAGCCGAGGAGCCGGCGGAGGCGGCGGAAGACGTCGTTGGCGCGTTCCTCGCCCAGCCTGACGCGCAGCGCGGTCGAGCTCACCACGTCGGTGAACAGGATCGTCGCCGTGGTGAGGGTGCCTGGTTCGTGCGGGACACTCACGCGCGCAGCCCCTTTCGCCCCTGCGCGGGCGCTCGTTCGGTCTTGCGCACACTTCTGCGGACAGTCTTGCGGACATTCTTACGGACGGCGCGCCGGATCTCACGTGATTTGACCGCGGTCTTCGTCTGCCTGATCCGCCAGGCGCCGGCCAGCTCGGGCGGGATGCGGAAGGCGGCCTGCCCGTCGGAGTGGCGGTCGACCAGGGCGACCACGAGGTGCCGGCCCACCCTGCGCACCAGCCCGCGCACCACGCGGTCGACCGCGCGGCCCAGCCACGGCCGCCGGTGCGCCGCCTTGGCCAGGGCGAACAGCGCGGTGAACCACCACGCGGGCGGCGGCACCTCCAGCAGCTCGGGCACCCGGTCGGCGCCGTGACGGGCGTCGCGGAAGACCCAGTGCACCAGGCTGCGCGGCAGCTTGCGCCAGCCGAGGTGCATGAACTCCTCCATCTCGGCCAGCAGCATGGACATGAGCAGCCGGCCCTCGGGGCTGGACTCGTACAGGCGGCCCATGCGCTCGCTCACCGGGGCGATGTCGTCGAGGGTGAGCGGCCGGTCGCGGCACGCCTCCACGCCCATGAGATGGCCGAAGACGCTCCACGTGTAGAGGTGGGCCTCGCGCTGCTCGTCGGTCAGCGTGACGCCCATCGTCTCCAGCGCCTCCCAGGTGACCACCGTGAAGTCGAACAGGGTGGCCAGCAGCAGCTCCTGGTTGACGGGCGGGCCGAACCGCTCGGTGTCCCAGTGGTCGCCATAGCGCTCGTCGACCAGGGCGCGCACGAACGCGTGCAGGATGCGCAGCCCGAACGCCGTGGTGTGGCCGGGGCCGCCGGGCAGCAGGCTGTCGGTGGCCTTGAGCCCCATGACGTCCACCAGCATCTGCCCGGTCTCGGCGACGCGGCGGGTGAGGCCGTGCGTGGCGAGCTGCGAGACCCCGGCCAGCACGCGGGCGCTGGAGACCTCGACGTACGCCATCGGCAGGCACTTGCAGAACAATGCGGCCGACTGGTAGAGCCCGTAGTCGGCGAACACCGCCTGGCCCTTGGCCAGCAGCTCGGCGTCGCGGCCCCATTCGGGCAGGTCGGCGGCGAAGTCGAGGGCGTCGAAGATCTCGGAGGCGGGCGGCGCGCCCGAGGGCTGCCTGGCCTCCTTCTTGGCCTCCCCCAGCTCCTTGACCACGGCCTTCACCAGCTCCAGCGGGCCGAGGCCGTCGTCGCGCTCCTTGAGGTGGCGGGCGACGACCTCGTCCATCTCGGGGTCGGCCATCTGCCTGAGCTGCCGGAACCTCTCCTCCGGCCAGCGATCGTGGGCATCCTCGCGTCGGTTCATGGTCCCCGTACTCCAGATTCGGTCAGAGGCCGCCCCGCCTGCGCAGTGCGGCGACGTCCAGCAGCGTGATCGTGCGGCCCTCGATGGCGATGAGCCCCCGTGACACGAGCGACTGCAGCGCCCGGTTGACCGCCGGCCTGGTCGCGCCGATGAGCGCGGCCAGGTCCGACTGCGTCAGGCCGGGCAGGTCCACCACGGCGTCCGCCGTGCCGTGCTTGCCGGCGAGCTCCAGCAGGAGCTTGGCCAGCCGGCCGCCGAGGTCGAGGAAGGCCAGGTCGGCCGCCTGCCCGGTGAGCCGGCGGACGAGGTGGCCGAGCAGGTGCAGGAACTCGTCCGCCAGCGCGGGATGCTCGCGCATCAGCTCCAGCAGCCGCGCCCTGGGCAGCGCGAACACCCATGAGGGGCGCACGGTGACGATCGACGCCGAGCGCGGCGAGCCGTCGAGCAGCGCCAGCTCGCCGAAGGTGTCGCCCCTGCTCAGCATGTTGAGCACGATCTCGTCGCCGTGCTCGGTGGTGAACACCACCTTGACCAGGCCGTCCAGCATCGCGTAGAGGGACTCCCCCGGGTCCCCCTGGTGGAAGATGATCTGCCCCGACCGGTAGCGGCGGGCCAGCCCGGCCCGCAGCGCGCTCCTGACGCCGTCCTCTCCGAGTACGCGGAACAACGGGATCTCCGCCAGCGCGGCGGCGAGCTGCTGACCGTCCCGCGAGGGCCCGCTGAACCCGTTCATGCCAGAACTCTAGGCCGCAATCGGCGGCCCGGCAGTAACCGGTAAGCGATCTCTTCCACGTCGCGAATGTGACGAGGAACACATCCGGACTGTCACAAGCGCGACAGACGCCGCGGATCTTCAGGCGGACCGTGGGAGGGCCGGTCGGAAGAGGCCCCCCGAGTAGCCGTGCCGGCGAGGAGTGGAACATGCAGTTGGAGACCGTCGACCGCCTCGACACGGGCGCTCTGGTGGCGGCCGCGCAGCAGGGCGACGCCGGCGCCTGGGAACGGCTGGTCGAGGAGTTCACGCCGATGCTGAAGGCGCGCATCCGCCGCTTCAGGCTCGGCCACGAGGACGCCCAGGACGTGCTGCAGACGACCTGGCTGCTGGCCTGGCAGAACCTCAAGAGCGTCGCCGACGGCCAGCGCATGGCCGGCTGGCTGGCCACGATCGCCTTCCGCGAGTGCCTCAAGCTGACCAAGAGGACGCGCGAGATCTGCACCCCCGACCTCGACACGGTCGGCAGCACCGACGACGTGGACAGGGAGCTGGCCAGGATCTGGCTCGCCGGGACCCTCGAAGAGCTGGTCGAGGGGCTGCCGGACGCACAGCGGGTGCTGTTCAGGGCGCTCACGGAGACCTCCGAGCCGCATTACGTGGACGTGGCGCGCAGGCTGGGCAGGCCGGTCGGGAGCATCGGGCCCACCCGTGCCCGCTGTTTCGCGAAGCTGCGCGGGATGCTCCAGGCCCGCGAGATCACCAGGGACTTCCTCGATTGATCCACCCGGCCGCTCATCTACGTGGCGCTCCGGTCGAACGGGATCGCCTCCAGGAACGGCTCGAGGTCGAAGGTGGCCATCTCGAAGGCGTCGGGGTCGCTCTCGGCCGGGTAGCGGTAGAGCCTGCGCCGGATGCCGGGCAGGCCGGGGTCGCGGTCGAACATCTCGCCGATCGCGTCGGGCACCAGGCCGCGCCGCATCTCCTCGGCGAGGCCGTCGGCGATCCTCTGGTCGAAGGGCACCCGGTAGAGGGCGGCCACCGTCTGGTAGACGCGGAAATAGCTGACGATGAAGCGCATGCGGTCGGGGTAGGACACCCAGTTCGTCACCCCGGCCGTGGACGCCTCGCGGTCCTCGGTGATGAACTCCTCGGCGAGCTTGCGCACCCGTTCGTCCTGGATCGGCGCCCACGCCCGGTCCAGGTCGACGCCTTCGGGGGCGGTCAGCGGGCGGCCCACCCTGATGTCGCTGAGCGGGGTGCGCACGGCGAACAGGTGGCGGGTGTAGAGCCCCGCCCACAGCTCCTCCAGCCTGCGGGTCAGCCAGGGCTGGTCCTCGTGGCGGGCGGAGTAGAGGGGGAAGGGGGCGTACGGGCGGCGGGTCACGAGCGCGCGCAGCGAGCGCCACGATCCCCGGGTCAGCCACCGGACCGGCCGGTAGAGCACCAGCTCCAGGGCCTTCTGCGCGCGTTTCTGCTCGTACGCCGACAGCGCGACGTTGGCGCCGAACATCAGCTCGGCGCGTACCTCGGGGTCGCTCGCCTCCCGGGCCTCCAGCAGGAGCTGGGCGGCGTCGCGCAGGTAGCGCGGGTCGGCCGGCTCCAGCAGCGCGGCCAGGAACTCCGGCGGCGACGGCGTCAGCTCGGACTCGGGGCTGACCTTGAGAAACCCGTCGGGGGTGTCGTCCCGCCAGAGGTTGACGGCGAGGCTGGCGGTCTCCAGGAAGATCGCCCGGTTGGCCAGCGCGAGGCCGAGTTGATAGCTGGGGCCGAGCAGGGTGAGCAGCGTGGCGCGGAAGAGGCGGCGCAGGCGGCGCGGCACCCGCAGGCGGCGCCCGAAGTCCTCGATGAAGGGGGAGTCGGGCGTGAGGTCGAGGCTCTCGCCCACCGCCTTGGAGGTCCAGGTGGCGTAGCAGTACCAGTTGTTGCACGCCTGGCCGAGATATTCGGAAAGGTCCCCCGCGAGCCGGTGGTAGGCGTAGGCGATGACCATCGCCTCGAGCGCCGGGCTCCTGTCCTGGTAGGCGGCGATGCGGAGCACGTCGTCCGCGGTCATCCGGGTCTCGGGCATGGGGGGTGTCTCCCGTTCGCTGGTCCCTCGCCTCGAAGAGTTCAGAGCGTCCCCGAGGGCGTCAGATACAGCCCGGCGGCCGGTTTGACTCCCCGTGGCCACCGGGGGCGTCGAGCGTAAAAGGGGCCGCTTGCGAAGTTCTTGCAGCTTGATCAGCGCCGGGTGAACCCCTGCGGCTCAGAGGGCCAGGGTCTGGCCGGCCTCGATGGCCTCGCGGACGCTGCGCGCCAGCGTCTCCTCCAGCGCGTCGCCGTGCGCGGTCAGCGCGGCCATGCCCTCGGCGTCGTCGGTGGCGGCCAGCAGCGCGCGGTACTTGTGGTTGTTGTCCAGCGCCTCGCGGGCGCGCAGGGCGGCGTCGGCCTCCTGGACGCGGCGGGCGTACCGCTCCAGGCCCTCGACGCGGGCGGTGACGGCGGCCAGGGAGCGGTCGAGCGCCTCCTGCTGCGGGTCGAGCACGGCCCGCAGCTCGTCGGTGACCAGGCCGTGGCGGGCGGTGTCCTGCTCGTGCTGGAGCTCGTGCTGGACGCGCAGCAGGCGGGCGATCTCCCAGACCTGCCGGGGCAGCAGCACCTCGTTGGCCACGACGTCGAGCAGGTGGCGGCGCATGGCCTCTGACCGCTGGGCGATGTTGACGGCGCGGCGGGCACGTTCCAGCAGGGCGCGGCCCGGCGGGGAGAGCTCGGCGACGGCCACGAACCGCTCGCGCAGCGGCGAGGAACGGGGGTCGCGGCCCAGCCGGGGGATGTGGCAGTCGAGCACGGCGAGCCGTTGCTCGGCGCTCAGCTCGGGGTCGAGCACCAGGTCGACGGTGCGCCGTACGTGCTCGCGCTCGCGGTCCAGCCGCAGCGCCTCCTCCTGGCTGAGGGCGCGGTGGCGGAGCACGTCGTGGGCCACGACGAAGCCGCACAGGATGATGGGGGCGAGCAGCACCACGATGACCGCGGCGATCGGGCCTAACTCGACAAAGAGGGTGAAACCGGTCAGCAGGACCCCGACGGACGCGACGAGCGACGCCAGCGCCCAACCCCATCCTCTGGCCACGCCGTCCCCTCCGAAGCGAGTACCCGCAGTGCCCTGGATGCCACAATAGCCGCCACTTCCGACAATCCGCGGCGATACCGCGCCTTCTCGGGGCCGCCGGAAGGCCGTCAGCGGAGGTAGGAGGCCCCGTTCAGGTCGAGCACCGCGCCGCTCGCCCACTCGGCCTGCGGCGAGGCCAGGAAGACGACGGCCGCCGCGACCTCCTCCGCCCGCGCCACCCGCCCGAACGGGCTCTGCGCCCGGATGGCGTCGCCGCGCGGCGCCTTGAGATGCTCGTTGGTCATGTCGGTCTCCACGAATCCCGGCGCCACCGAGGCGACCGCGATCCCGTGCGGCGCGAGCGCGACGGCCAGCGACTGCCCGAGCGCGTTGAGCCCCGCCTTGGCGGCGCCGTACGCCGGGCCGTCGGGCTCGCCGCGGTAGGCCCCGCGCGAGGAGACGTTGACGATGCGGCCGCCGGCGGGCATGTGGCGGATCGCGCAATAGGTGACGTCGGCCGCCCCCAGCAGGTTGACCGCGAGGGTGCGCCGCCAGGCGTCCTGCCACTCCTCGTACGACACCTCGGTCACGGGATGGTGGAAGAAGACCCCGGCGTTGTTGACCAGCACGTCGATGCGCCCGAGCGCGCCGGCGGCGGCGTCCACCATGTCGCGGACCCCGGCCGGATCGGCGAGGTCGGCCCGGACGACGGCGTGCCCGTCCCCGGGCAGCTCCTCCAGCAGCCCGTGCGCCTCCGCCGCCGAGTCGCGATGATGGACCGCCACCCGGTCGCCCTGCCCGGCGAAGGCCGCCGCGACGGCCCGCCCGATCCCCCGCGACGCGCCGGTCACGAGCACTCCACGTCCGCTGCTCACCCGCCGCACCCTAGCTCAGAACCGGCCGGACCGCCGCAGGTCGGCCGGCCGCCCGTCCGGGTCCACCGCGAACCGGTAGAGGGGCATGGCCAGCGCCTTCTGCAGCCTCGACAGCGTGGGCGCCGGGTGCGGGCGCAGCCGCCCCGGCGGGCGCGGCCCCTCCTCGCCGCCCCGGTGCCACGCCTCCAGCCGGGACGCGGCCCGCTCGAACGCCGCGAAGGCGGCCGCCGGGTCGCACAGCTCGTCCCGCTCACCGTCCGGCAGGTCCAGGTGCTCGGCCATGAGGGTCAGCCGCAGGTCGCGGGCGAAGCGCAGCGCGCCGTAGGGCGGGCGCGGGTCCTCCCGCTCGTCCAGCACCGCGCAGCTCAGCTCCGAGTCGTACGTCCACGAGCGCAGGTTCACGTTGTCGGAGCCGATCGTGGCCCACACGTCGTCCACCACGCAGACCTTGGCGTGCACGTAGATCGGGGTGCCCTG
Organism: Nonomuraea sp. AD125B; assembly: GCF_041402765.1. Classification (NCBI taxonomy): domain Bacteria; kingdom Bacillati; phylum Actinomycetota; class Actinomycetes; order Streptosporangiales; family Streptosporangiaceae; genus Nonomuraea; species Nonomuraea sp. AD125B. The sequence goes on from NZ_JBGLOU010000017.1 coordinate 124,168, forward strand.
GTGGTTCTCCAGGTCGTAGACGGCGACCCGGTCGCCGCCTGCGGCCCGCAGCCGGGCCAGGGCGTCCGCGCGGCCGATCAGGCTGGCGGGGCCGGCCAGCAGGCCGTCCTGGTCGGGGTGGCGCGGCACGACGACGATCATGCGCAGGTCCTGCTCGCGCTCCAGCGCCTCCGCGAACGGCTCGATGACGTCCGTGGACCACAGGTACTGGTCCTCCAGGTAGACGATGGAGCGGGCGCGGGCGAGCACCTTGCGGTAGGCGCGGGCGATGCTGCGCTCGCCGTCCGGCGCGAACGGGTAGCGGTCGTGCCGGGCCGGATACGTACGCAACAACTGCACGGCGTGCCGGCCCGCCGGCGGCGGTGGCGGGCCCGGCTTCGGCAGCGGCGGGGCGTCGTCCAGCCGGCCGACGTGGTCGCGCAGGCGGCGCAGCGGGTCGCGGGTCTCGGGGGCGGGGTCCTCCCAGCGTTCGCAGAAGACCGTCTCCACCTCGGCGACGGCCGGCCCGTGGATGGCGACCTGGACGTCGTGCCAGGGCGGGCGGGGGCCGTACACGGAGGGCATGGGACAGCTCTGCGGGTCCCCCAGGTGGTCGGCGTCGTCGCGGCGGCTGTGGCACAGGTCGATGCCGCCGACGAAGGCGACGTCCCTGGTCGGGTCATCGTCGTGGCGCAGGATGACGAACTTCTGGTGGTGCGCGCCGCCCGGCTTGGTCCGCGTGTCCAGCAGCGCCTGGCCGCCGGAGTCCTCGATCTCCTTGCCGAGCCTGCGGTTCTCGGCCGAGCTGAAGCGCAGCAGGTCCATGTGGGAGCGCCAGATGAGGCCGCGTACGAGGGCGCCGCGCCGGGCGGCCGCGGCCATGGCCTCGCTCACGGTCGGCCCGCCGGCGGTCAGGCGCTCGTCGGGGTCGCCGCGCCAGTCGGCGAACAGCAGCAGGTCGTCCTTGCCGAGCTGCTCCAGACAGGACCGCAGCTCGGCGAAGTAGGTGGCTCCGTGGACGAGCGGGCGTACGTCGTTGCCGGTCGTCCACGGGCCGAGCTTGGTCGCGCCGTTGCCGCGTTCCTCCTCGGTCAGGAACCAGTCCTCGATCCGCATTCCGTACCGGTTACCCATTTGGGGGTCAAAATGTGTTCCTGTACGTCCGCGCCTGGTCAAGGCGCGGGAACGTCTGCTCGCGCGCACTCCTCGGCCAGGCGCTCGACCCTGGCCCTGGTGAGGGGACGGGCGAGCATCGCCCGCAACCGCGCCCCGGCCCGGGTCCGGTTCTCCTCGCTCTCCTCCGGGCTCATGGCCCGCCGGGCGTAGAACTCCAGCAGATGCCCCTGCTCGGCGATCGCCATCGAGAAGTCGGCCGGCTCCGTGACCCGGCCGGGACCGCCCGCCTCCCGGTACGCCCGGTACGCCGGCGTCGCGGCCCCGTCGGGCAGATCGGCGAGCACCTTCGCCAGCTCCCAGGCCGGGCTCGCCGGGCCGCAGTTCTCCCAGTCCAGCACCACGATGCCGCCGTCGTGCGCGGCCCGGCGGATGTTGTCGGGGGTGATGTCACGGTGACAGGTGACGACGGCGGCCGGGTCGGGCGGCACGATCAGCTCGTCCAGCGCGACCAGCTCGCCCACCGACTCCCGTAACGCCTCCCGCCACCCTCCTTTCGAACCGGCCGCGGCGTCCGCCAGGGCCTCCCAGCCGGCGCGCCCGACCGGCTCGGCGAACCAGGCCGCCACCGGCCCCGCCGCCGGATGCCCGATGCGATGCAGCCCGGCCGTGACGGCCCCCAGCTCGGCCGCCGTGACCTGCGCCCCCTCCACGAGATCCACCCACTCGTAGACCCGCCACCGCCCCCCGGCCACCACGTCCCCACTCCCGGTCAGAACGGGCCGCGGCAACCGTACCCCCGCCTCCGCCGCCGCGATCTGGAACGCCACATCCGCCCGGGCGTCCTCCTCGCGCACGGGCACGAGCAGTTCCTTGACCGCCCAGGAGCCACGCCGCGTGTCCAGCCGCCAGATACGTCCCAGCTCGCCACGCGCGGCGTACACGGCGGCCCCGACCGGCTCCCCCAGCCCGTACGCGGCCGCCACCGCCTCCACCGGCACCCCGCTCACGCGAGACTCCCGGCGCCCTTCGCCCGCCGCCTCCGCCGGTACTCCCGCTTCATCCACCGCCGAGGCTCCAGCACGTCCTCGCACTCCCGCATCCCCGGCATGAGCCCCACGGTGGTCCGATCCAGGGAGCCCTCGCCGTGCCACCGCACCTGAGCGAGGAGATGGTCCCGTAATCCGGCGGAGTGGGCGTACCCGTACCGCCGATACCGCTCAAGCAGCCGCTCCACCGCCCGCTCCGCCCCGTCACCCCGCCCCGTCACGGGCTCCTCGTCACCGGGGAGCGGCGGCGGCAAGCGCCGTACGTCGAGCCGATGCCCCCACACCCCGAACCCGGCCCGCACCCGCCCCTCACAACTCCCCCGGACGATCAGGTATCCCTCGCCCAGCTCCCCCAGGACGAAGTCGTCACCCACCAACGTCCACAGCAGCCGCTCAAGCGCCCGCCGCCCCTTGCCGGGGAACACCCGCACCAGCAGGTGCTCCGGCCCGTAGAACCCGTTCACCCCGCAGAAACGCCACGGCTCGCCCCGCCACGGCCACTCATCCTCGTCCACGAAGTCGGATCCTGACCGGCGGGCGACCACCTCGCAACCACTTTCCACGACAAGGGCCGCTGCCCGGCGCCCGTACGGGCAACGGCCCTCCTGAGTCAGCTCGCGTGTCTAGGAGGTCGGGCAGTTCTGGCCGCGGCGGCCTCCTGGCTCCTGCGGCTCGGACCCCTCGTACACGGTCAGGGTCGCCTTGCCCGGCTCCCTCATGGAGCCGCCCTCCACCAGCCACGAGTCCGGCACCGACTGCTTCGTCCCGCCGGACACGGGGTCCAGGTCCTCGAAGCTCTGGATGGTCACGCCACGCTCCTGCAGCATGCCGCGCACCTCGGCCACGGTCCGGCCGATGTAGGGCACGCAGTGCAGCGGCTCGCCCAGACTGTCGATCGCGGTGACGTTCTCGAACGGCTCGCCGGGCCGGGCCTCGCGCCCGAGGGTGATGTCGGCGGGCCCCTGGAAGTTCTCCGGGATCTTCACCCCGATGGGGCAGCCGCCCATCTTGTCGCAGGTCCCCGGCTGCTCGATGGTCTTGATCTCGTCGAGGTAGCGGCCCTCGGTGGGCGAGGTGGGGAAGATGGAGCCCACCCCCGACGGCGTCGAGGGGATGACCCTGAGGGTCACGTTCAGCCCGGCGTCACGGAGCTGCGCCTGATAGGTGCCGGCGTCGGCGTACAGGTCCTTGATCTCGATGACGTAGTACCCGTCCTCCTTCTTGATGTCCAGCGCCGCGGCCGTCCCGGGTCCGAGGCCGAGCCCGGCGGGCAGGAGCCAGCCCAGAGCGAGGAACGCGGCGGCCAGCACGGCCACGCCCGGCACCGCGGCGCGCAGGATCAACGGTCGGCGCGTGCGCCGCCCTGCCGGCGCGACGGCCCCGGACGCGGGTTCGGCGGCCATGATGTCGCGCATGAGCCCGTGGACCGCCTCGGTCATGCCGGGCCCGTCACCGGGAGACAGGTGGGCGACCACGCGGTCCACGCTGTTCTTCATGATTTTCCCTCCGCGAGTGCGACGGCGCGCAGGCCGTAGGTGGTCAGGTCGAGGTCGGCGGCCGCCAGTTCCCTGGCAAGCCGCTTGCGGGCGCGGTGCAGGCGCAGGCGCGCCGCTCCGCGTGAGCAGCCGAGCACCTTGGCGATCTCGGCGCTGTCCAGCCCTTCCCAGCCGACCAGGGCGAGCAGTTCCCGGTCGTCGGGCGTCAGGCGTCCGAACGCCTCGCGGGCGGCCTCGTCGTAACGGTCGGCCGCCGGCCTGGACCAGGTGGACAGTTCCTCGCGCAGCCGGGCGGCCAGCGCCGATCGGCGTTCCTCGGCGCGGAAGTGGTTGGCGAGGACCCGCCGGGCGACGGCGTACAGCCACAGCCGGGCCTCGTTCCCCGCGGGAACGTCGTCCAGCCGGCGCCAGGCGGTCGTGAACGTCTCGGCGATCACGTCGGCGATGTCGTCAGTGGAATCGGTACGTCGCGCGACATAGGCGGCGATGGCGGGATAGTGCGCCAGGTAGAGCTGCTCGAAGCGTTGCTCCGGCGCCGGGGGCCCGATGTCGCCTTCTCTCCGTTGTTTGGACACAACTCAGCAGATGTCCGGCTTAGCAGCCCTGTTTCACGATGAAGACCATTTTCCGAGAGGCCCAGCTTTCACGGGAATCCGGGTAACACCCCGCCTGGTCCGGACATTTGCCCATGCGTTGCCGCTCAACCGAAAGGAAACGCATGAGGTTAGGCAGAAGCCTGGTGGCCGCCGTCCTGGCCGTGACGGCCGGCGTCACGGCCGCCCCCGCACCCGCCGCCGCGACGCCAGGACCCGCGAGGCGAGAAGGCGCGACGACCCGGCCGACCGGCACCGTGACGCTGATCACCGGCGACCGCGTCGTCGTCACCGCCGCCGGGCACCGGGTGGAGCCGGGAGCGGGCAGGCGGGTGCACTACAGCAGCCAGTACCGCGACGGCCGTCTGCACGTCTACCCGTCCGACGCCCTTCCGCTGGTGGCCAGAGGTGTTCTGGACGAGCGGCTGTTCGACGTCACACAGCTCCTGGCCTGGGGGTACGGCGACGCGAAGCGCAGCGACATCCCGCTGATCACGCGCTCGGCCGAGGACGATGTGCCCGCGCTCCGGAGCGCCCGCCAGGACCGGCGGCTGTCCTCCCTCGGCATGTCCGCCGTGGAGGTGCCCAAGACGAGCGCCGCCGAGACCTGGAAGGGCATCACGGACGGCGTCCGGACCCTGGCCGCCGGCCGGACGAAGATCTGGCTGGACGGCCACCGCTCCTTCACCCTCGACCGGAGCGTCAAGCAGATCGGCGCCACCGAGGCGTGGAAGCAGGGCCTCACCGGTGAGGGCGTCACGGTCGCCGTGCTCGACAGCGGCTACGACCCTGCGCACCCCGACCTGAAGGACGTCGTCACGCAGGCCCGCGACTTCACCGGTCGCGACGACGTCCGCGACAGGAACGGGCACGGTACGCACGTCGCCTCGATCGTCGCGGGAGCGGGCGAGAAACAGCGCGGCGTGGCGCCCGGCGCGAAACTCGCCATCGGCAAGATCGGCGACTTCCTGATGCAGGAGTCCGACGTCATCGCCGGCATGGAGTGGGCCGCGGCCGAGGTCAAGGCCAAGGTCATCAACATGAGCATCGGCGGTCCGGACACGGACGACGTGGACCCGGTCGAGCAGGCGGTCGACACGCTGTCGGAGCGTACCGGCGCGCTCTTCGTCGTGGGCGCGGGCAACGACGCCACGCCCGGTTCGGTCCTGAGCCCCGGCAGCGCCGACGCCGCCCTCACGGTCGGCGCCGTCGGCCGGGACGACAAGGTGGCCGATTTCTCCAGCAGGGGCCCCCGCCTCGCCGACCACGCCGTCAAGCCGGACCTCACCGCTCCCGGCGTCGCCATCAGGGCCGCCAACGCCGGCGGCGGCGCCGACGCCCCGTACGTCGCCATGAGCGGCACCTCGATGGCCACGCCCCACGTGGCGGGAGCCGCCGCGATCCTCGCCCAGCGCCATCCCGACTGGAGCGGACAGCGTCTCAAGGCGGCCCTCATCGGCAGCGCCGCCCCCAACGGGAGCGCCACCGTCTACGAGGAGGGCGCCGGGCGCGTGGACGTGGCCCGCGCGGTCTCCCAGCCGGTGGCCGCGACGACCGGCAACGTCTGGGCCTCCTTCCCCTGGGACGGCGCCGGCGAGCGCGTGGCGGCCAGGACGCTCACGTACGCCAACTCCGGCGACACCCCGCTCACCCTGGACCTCGCCGCGGACGGCGAGGTGCTGGAGCTGGGGGCCGAGCGGCTGGAGGTGCCCGCCAAGGGCGAGGCGTCGGTCGAGCTGACGATCCGCGCGGAGGGCAAGGCGCCCGGGGACTATCCCGGCATCGTCACCGCCAGGTCGGGCGACACCGTCGTGCGCACGCTCGCGGGCGCGTCCGTGGCGGCCGAGACCCACACCCTGACCGTCAGGACCATCGAGAGGAACGGCCAGACGCCCCGCTCCGCCATGGGATACCTCTACCAGCTCAAGACCGGCACCCAGAGGACGCTCTCGTTCGACGACCAGGGCGTCGCACGCGTACGGGTGCCCGAGGGCGAGTGGAACCTCTACGTCAACGTGTACGACTCAGACCATTCCACGACCGCGCACCGGCCCGTGACCATCGACGGCGCGGACCAGGAAGTGACGGTGGACGCGCGCCAGGGCAAGGAGATCACGTTCACGGTGGACGAGCCGACCGCCGTCCAGGACGGCAGCGAGCAGATCACCGTGGCCAACGGCTGGTTCGGCCAGGGCTGGTCCAGCTTCGGCGACGATGTCTACGCCCTCCCGGTGCGCCAGCCCGGCCTGACGTACCTGGCCGGGAGCACCTGGCACCAGAAGGACGCCGCGCCGAGCCCGTACCGCTACGACCTGGTCGCCCACCACACCGGCGGGATTCCGGACGATCTGTCGTACGCGGCGCGCACGCGTGACCTGGTGAAGGTGAGCGCGACGTACCGGGCGCCCGGCGCGCCCGGCGCGGCCTACGTGATGGTGGGGCCGGTGCTCCCCGGCGGGTCCTGGGAGGGGGGCGCCTGGCTGTCGGAGAGCCCGGAAGTGGATCTGCCGTCCACCATGACGCACTACCGCACTCCCGGCTTCGCCTGGGCGACGGACATCATGACGGGCACCCACTGGGTGTCCGGCGTGAGTCAGGTGCTCGGCCGGCGGCCCGTCACCGAGCTGTGGAACGCCGCCGTGACCGGCCCCGCTCTCGGCACGTCCGCGGGCAGCCGCGACGGCGACTGGCTGAACTTCAACATCGACGGCCTCCTCGCCGACGGGCGGGCCGGGCTGACGGGCGGCGACTACGACATGACTGGCAGCATCACCCTGGCCCGCGGCGCGGAGAAACTGGCCGAGACCGATCTGGCGACCTGCGAGCCCGCGTACACGGAAAGTTGCCGGCTGGACGTCCGCCTGCCCGCCGAGCCGGCGACCTACACGCTGACCGCGTCGGCGCGGCGGCCGTCGGCGCTGTCCACCAAGGTCGAGTCGGCCTGGACGTTCCGGTCGGAGCGGACGGCCCAGCCCCGGCCGCTGCCCCTGACCGCCGTCCGCTACGCCCCCGAGGGCCTGGACGACCACAACCGCGCCAAGATCGGGTCCACGACCGTCATCCCGGTGAGCCTCCACCGCAACCCCGGCGCCTCCGCACCCCGCGCCACCTCCATCACGGTCGAGGCCTCCTTCGACGACGGGGCGCGCTGGTGGCCGGTCCGGCTGACCCGCGCCGGCTCCGGATGGACGGCCCGGGTCGCGAACCCGGATGCCCCCGGGTTCGTCTCCCTGCGCGCCAAGGTCACGGACGCGGCGGGTGACCGCGTGACCCAGACCATCACCCGGGCGTACGCCATCGGGTGACGCTTCCGCACTCCGGCGGCGCGGGCGCGACGTGGCTACGGCCGGAGTGCGCGCGCGCCGCCGACGGCCTGCCCGACCCGCTCACCTGTCGCCCGGGCCGGCTTTTTCCATCCGTTCCCAGGTCCTCCAAGCGCGCCAAGCGAATCATGAGCGCGACCGCTCAGGCTGTCTGCGTCCGGACCGATCGCTTTCACGCACGCGGCACGCGCACGCACGGCAGACCGCGCGATTGCACCAAGGGCGTGCCGCCTCCATCACCCGCACGGACCTCGAACTGGATGGAACGCATCATGCCGATCGGAAACCACGAGCACACACCGGCCGTCGCGATCATCGGCGCCGGGATCGGCGGGCTCGCCGCGGCCAAGGCACTCGACGACGCCGGCGTCACCTGGGAGTGCTTCGACCGGCGCCCCGATGTCGGCGGCCTGTGGTCACAGGACCCCGAACGGGAGGACGGGCCCGCCTACCGGGCACTCCACGTCAACTCCTCCGCGAAGTTCATGGCGATGTCCGGTCTTCCGATCCCACCGGACTACCCCGAGTTCCCTTCCCGGGAGCAGATCGGCCGCTACCTGGTCAGGTACGCCGAGCACTTCGGCCTGTCGTCCCGCGTGCGCCTGCGCACCGAGGTCACCTCGCTGAAGCGGGAGCCGTCGGGCGGATGGACCGTGGAGACCTCCGACGGGGAGCGCCGTCGCTACGCGTCGGTCGTGGTCGCGGCCGGTCACTTCAGCCAGCCGGTCATGCCGCGCATCCCGGACTTCTTCGCGGGCGAGGTGCTCCACGCCCACGACTACGTCTCGCCCGAGCGCTTCGCCGGACGCAACGTGCTCGTCGTCGGCCTCGGGGCGAGCGGCGCCGACATCGCCTGCGAGGTCTCGCGGACAGCGGCCCGGACCGCCGTGTCGGTGCGCGGCGGCGTGCACATCGTGCCCAAGCACCTGTTCGGCCGCCCCTTCGACACCTTCCCCGTGCGCACGCGTCCGCGATGGCTGCGGTGGAAGGTGATGCGGCTCGCTGTGCGCCTGTCCAGGGGACCGCAGGAACGGTACGGGATCACGGCGCCTGACCGGCCGCTGGGCAACGCCGCCGTCACGGTCACCAGTGACCTGCTGACCCGGCTGTCCCACGGCGACCTGGCGGTGCGGCCGGCGCTCAAGGGATTCAAGGAGGACGCGGTCGTGTTCGCGGACGGATCGGTCGAGCCGTACGACACCGTCATCCTGTGCACCGGCTACCGCCCGTCGTTCCCCTTCCTGGACCCGGCGATCGCACCGCCGCGCGACGGGCTGGATCTGTTCCGGCGGGTGTTCCATCCGGCCGCGACGGACCTGGCGTTCGTCGGGCTGGTGCAGGTCCTCGGGGCCGCGCCCGCCACCCTCGAACGGCAGGCGCGCCTCGTCGCGGCCAGACTGTCGGGACGCTACGCCCTGCCCGGCGAGCACGAGATCGCCCGCCAGCTCATCCGGGACCGGGCGCGGGCGGAGCGCATGTTCGGGGCGGACCGCCGGGCCGGGATGCTGCTGGACCCCGTGGCGTACCGCTCGGTCGTGGAGAACGAGCTGCGGGCCGGCCGGCGCAGAGCCCGCCGGGGCATCGTGAAAGCCGCGTCCCCGGCCCAGGACCGGAGCCGTACGGGCAGCGTCGCCGGGTCCCGCAGGATCACGTCCGGTCTACGTGCCGCCCATCGTGCAGAGCGCCGCTTGTGACCTGGCACCCGGCCTGGCACCCACGCGGTTCTCGCGGCTGTGAACAAGGTCACTCGCCGCCAGGCCGGAACGCTCGCCGATCATCTGCCTAAACTGGCGCCGATGGAGGGGCGGCGCACGTGAGATTTCGCGTTCTCGGCTCGGTTGAGGCGTACGACGATCACAACACCTTCGTGGAACTGCGCGGCCGGCGGCAGCGCGCGGTGCTGGCCCGACTGCTGGTCGCGCAGGGCTCCGTGGTCTCCACCGACACGCTCATCGAGGACGTCTACGACGGCTCGCCCCCGGCCAGCGCGGTGTCGTCGCTGCAGTCGTACGTCTCGAACTTACGCCGGGCCATCGAGCCCGGGCGGCCCCGCAACGCCCCGCCGCAGGTGCTCGTCGCGCGGCAGCCCGGCTACCTGCTGGCCTGCGCCGACGTGGACGCGCGCGAGTTCGCGGAGCTGGTCGGCCGTTCGGAGTTCCACGCGCCCGAGGAGCGGCTCGCCTCGCTCGACCGGGCGCTGCGGCTCTGGCGCGGCGTGCCGTACGGGGAGTTCGCCGACCGGACGTGGGCCCTGACGGAAGTCAACCGGCTGGGGGAGTTACGCCTGCTGGCCGTCGAGCGGCGCGCCCAGGCGCTGCTGGACCTCGGCCGCCCGCAGCCGGTCATCAGCGAACTGGAGGCCGAGACGCTCGGCCATCCGCTGCGCGAGCGGCTGTGGAGCCTGCTGGCCCTGGCGCTCTACCGCACGGGACGCCAGGCGGACGCGCTGGCCGTGCTGCGCCGCGCCAAGGAACTGCTGGCCGACCAGCTCGGCCTCGATCCCGGCCCCGAGCTGCGCGCTCTGGAAGATGACATTCTGCGGCAGGTGGAGTCGCTGCATCCCATGCGGGCCGCGACGGTGCTGGCGTCCGCGGCGCCGTCCGCGCCACGGCGGGCCGTCCTCGGGCGGGAGCGGCAGTTCGCGGCCCTGCAGGCGCTGCTCGACGACGGTGGCGTGGCGGTAGCCACGGTGACCGGCGAGCCGGGCATCGGCAAGACGTTCCTGCTGGAGGCGTTCGCTGAGCACTGCGCCGACCTCGGCTACCTCGTGCTGCGGGGCGGCTGCCACGACCTGCGGGGCGCTCCCCCGCTGTGGCCGTGGCTGCAGGTGCTGGGCACGCTCGCCGAGCACCATCCGCTGTCGAACCGGGCGGCGCTGGCCGGGCTCCTCGACGACGAGAAGCCGTTCGGCTCCACCGACGCGGCGCTGCTGCGCCGCAACCAGGCCGTCGCCGACTGGCTGGTGGCGGCGGCGAGGATTCGGCCTGTGATCGTCGTCCTGGACGATCTGCACTGGGCCGACCCGGCCTCGCTCGAACTGCTCCGCGACGTGATCATGCTGGTGGGAAACGCGCCGCTCAAGATCGTGACGGCGTACCGCGACACCGCGGACGGCAGGGACGGCGCGCACGGCCCGTCCGTGGACGAGTTGCTGGCCCGCCTGGTCCGCTACGACCTGCACCACATCCACCTGCCCGGCCTCGGCGTGGACGCCGTCCAGGCCATCGCGGCGAGCATGCGGGCGAAGGTGGACGACCCCACCGCCCAGCGGCTGACCGACCGCACCGGCGGCAACCCGTTCTTCGTCCGCGAGAGCGTCCGCCTGCTGGCCGAAGGCCGCCCGATCGACGCCGTGCCCGGCGCCGTGGCCGCGGTGGTCCGCCAGCGGGTCGGCGCGCTCGGGCCGCAGGTCGAGGCGGTGCTCGGCATCGCGGCGGTGATCGGCCGGGACTTCGACCCCGCGGTCGTCGCGGAGGTCCACGCCTCCGAGGAGTGCACGGCGGAGACGTCCGGCCTGCTGGACCAGGCGGCCGGCGCCGGGCTGGTCGTGCCGCGCGGGGGGCGGATGGCCTTCGCCCACGACCTGGTCCGCGAGACCCTCGCGCACGGCTTGCCGCCGCTGCGCAAGGCGGCGATCCACCGCGCCGTGATGGCCTCCCTGTCCGCCCGGCCGGGCACCGACGTGGCGGTCATCGCCCACCACGCCGTCGAGGCCGGCCCGGCGGCGTACGGCGAGGCGGTGCACTGGGCGAAGGCGGCGGCCGAGCAGGCCGGCCTGCGTCTGGCGTACGAGGAGGCAGCCCTGTGGTGGGACCGGGCGATCAGCGCCCACGGCGCGTCCGCGGGCGACCCGCTCGACCATCTGGAGCTGCTGCTCAAGCAGGTCAGGGCCCGGCTGGACTCGGGTGACGCCATCGGCGCCCGGCACGCCAGGACCGCGGCCATCCGCGCCGCCGACCGCGCCGGCGCGGGCCCCGAGGCGACCACCCGGGCGCTGACCGCCCTCGACGCGCCCGCCGTCTGGACGTTGCGCGACCCGTACGAGGCGGTGGACCTGCAGCTCGTGCACCGCTTCGAGGCGGCCCTGCGCGCGCTGCCGAGTGCCGACAGCCCGGAGCGGGCCCGCCTGCTCGGGGGCCTGGTGGAGGAGCTGTACGACGCGACGGACGACCCGCGCCGCGACGCCCTGTCACTGGAGGCGGTCGAGATGGCCCGCCGGCTGGGCGACGACCACCTGCTGCTGCGGATGCTCAACGCGCGGTACCTGTCGCTGCCGGCCTTCGCGGCGCACGCCACCGAGCCGCTGGAGCTCGCCGGCGAGCTGCTGGAGGCGGCACGGCGCGCCGAGGAGCCGGCGTTCGAGCTGCTCGCGTACATGATCTACAGTCATCACCGGCTGGAGCTGTTCGACGTGGCGGGCGCGGACCTGGCCGCCGGGCGCTGCGACGCCATGCTGGAGCGGCTGCCGTTGCCCTGGCCCCGTTTCCAGCACACGTTGTGGCGGGCCAACAGGCTCGCCCTGGCGGGACGGTTCGACGACGCCGAGGCCCAGTACCGCGAGGCCGGGCGCCAGGGCGCCCAGCTTGGGGTGTGGCACGCCGAGGCGGTGGTGACCGCCGGGCGGCTCATCCAGCACTTCCACCAGCGGACGCTGGCCGGGGCCGCCCCGCTCATCGACGCGGTCGCCGGCATCCATCCGTCCTTCGACCGCGACCTGCGGGTCCTGGCGCTGTGCCAGCAGGGCCGGGTGGCGGAGGCGCGCGGGCTGGTGGCCGGCGGCTGGTCGCCGCTGGTGCGGGACTGGTCGTGGCTGACCATGACCTGCCTGCGGGGCGCCGCGCAGGCGGCGGTCGGCGACGTCACGGCCTGCCGAAGGACCTATGCCGAGCTGCTGCCCTACAGCGGCTACATCGCGGTCAGCTCCGCGGTGGTGACGCTGGGGCCCGTGGACCACTTCCTGGCCCGGCTCGCCACGGCCGCGGGCGACCGCGACGCCGCCACCCGGCACCTGGCCACGCTGCACGAGCTGGCCGCCCGCAACGGGCTCACCTGGTGGCAGGCGCGCGCGACCGGTCAGGAGCCGTTCGGGCAGTGAAGCGCGTGCACGAGCATGCGGCGCTCAGGGCGAGCGCCACCAGCGCTGTCAGCGGACGGCGTGCCGGTGAGAAGGTCGCGCGCCGAAAAGGTCTGCCGTCATCAGATCAAGCCCGTCGTCCAGGACAGCGCTGATCGTCATCGATCGGATCTTGTCAGGTAAGGAGGGTGGTGCGGGACAGTCGCTCAGTTGATCACTTGGAAGATCAAAAGGGCCACATCCCGTGTTGGGGTGTGGCCCTTGAGCTTGGTGGGCGATACTGGGATCGAACCAGTGACCTCTTCGGTGTGAACGAAGCGCTCTCCCGCTGAGCTAATCGCCCTCCTGCCGGTCCCTCGCGGTGCCGACGGGGAAAACCATACCGCACTCCGGCACCTGCTGGCGAAGTGAAGCGGTCGGGGGGCGGTCGGGGGGCGGGTGTCAGGCGGGTTGCGGGGGTGTCCGGCGGTTGCGGCGGAGGGATTCAGGGTGAAAGGCGGCGGTTGCCCACCGACGAGTGGGGTCGGTGACATACCATCGTCGTGTCCCGGAAGTGGGCGGTCGCGATCTTTCTTGAGAAACGTTCATGGTCGGCCGTTCCGGGGCAGGCTCGACAGCACGCAAAACCCTTGCAAATGCGACCCTGATTGGTGCCGTTTAGCCTGGTAGATGCCTGAATGTCCAGCTGTGATGTGCGTTACAGAAGGCCCCTGGGGCGGAATCTTTCCTACGGGTTTCTTCGTTCCGCGTCATAGCTCAGGACGAAGTCCGTCAGAGCAGTGAAAGCCCCGAAGAGGGGACCTACGACGAAAAGGTTTGGCTGACGATGAACAGCACCACCGTCTCCGCCGAGCTTGGCCTTCGGCTTGTGGTCCCCGACCGTACAACCGTCCCCCTGCTCGCCGGACTGAGTTACACAGCCGACGACCCTTACGCCATCCGCATGGCCTTCCACGTAGGGAATGACGAACCGGTCGAGTGGATCTTCGCCCGCGAGTTGCTGACCGTGGGCATCGTCAGGCGTGTCGGCGACGGAGACGTGCAGGTGTGGCCCGCGCGGGCCGACGGTGAGCGCACGCTTCACATCAGCCTCACGTCGCCGTTCGGCCAGGCCCTGTTCGAGGTGCCGCTGGCGCCGCTGACGGAGTTCCTGCACCGCACCTACGAGAAGGTGCCGGCGGGGCGTGAGACCGACTTCATGGACCTCGACGCCGAGCTGACCAACATGTTGTGGCCGTCCTGAGCCATTAGACGACAGAACCGCGAAAGGGGCGGGCCCGCCTGACGGGCCCGCCCCTTTCGCGTGCCGCCTCACGCGGGCGGCAGGGACTTCATGGCCGCGCGCATGCGGGCGATCTCGATGCTCTGTCCCGAGTAGACGTCCTTGGCGAGCAGGCGCATGCGGTGGTCACGGCCGCCGGCCAGCTCCTCCTCCGCCATCTTCACGGCGCCCTCGTGGTGGCGGGTCATGAGCTGGAGGAACAGGCGGTCGAAGGCGTGGCCGCGGGCGGCCCGCAGCGCGTTCAGCTCCTCTTCCGAGGCCATCCCGTAGCCGGGGCCCGTGGAGGTGTGGTCGTGCCCGGCGGGGGCCTGGCGGCCCAGGTCCGCGAGCCAGCTCGTCATCGCCCTGATCTCGGGGGTCTGGGCGGCGGTGATCGCGCGGGCCACCCTGCGTACGACGTCCGTCGTCGTGCGCTCCTCGACCAGTGAGGTCATCTCCAGCGCCTGCCGGTGGTGCGGGATCATCCCCTCCGCGAAGCGCACGTCGGCGGCCACGGTCGGCTGCGGCGTCCGGCCCACCCGCTCCCCCGGCGTCGCGGTCCGCGCGGGCGCGCCGGGGCTGCCGGGCACGATGACGGGCGCGTCCGTGCCGATCGCGGACGGCTGCCGTACGGGCTCGGCCCCGCAGGAGACGGCCAGGAGGGCGCAGGAGGCCAGCGCCAAAAGCTCCTTAACTGTGATGAATGCCGTACACGGCCGCGAACCTGCTGACATACCTTCCATAGTGAGCTACGAGACAAAGGGGAATGCGCGTTGATCTCTGCCAAGCTGCGCGGAGCGGTGTCTGTCGCGGCGATGCTGCTGCTGACCGCCGCGTGCGCGGGCGGCCCGTCGGCCTCAGGGGAGCCGGCGAGCTCGGACACCTCCCAGCAGGAGACCAGCGCTCCAGGGGGCCGATCCCCGTCCGGGGACGGCGTCACGACCAGCGACAACATCAAACAGGTCGCGCAGGTGCCGAGGACCGCCCCGTTCGACGGACGGGACGACATCAACACCGACCTCGCCTTCCAGGGCGACTATGCCTTCCAGGGCAACTTCGGCGGTTTCGCCATCTATGACATCAGCGACCCGAAGAACCCCAAGACCGTCACCCAGGTGGCCTGTCCCGGCCAGCAGAACGACGTGTCGATCTACCGGAACCTGCTGATCCTGTCCGTGGACGAGCCGGTCTCCGGCCCGGAGTGCGACGCGGACGACGACGAGCCGGCCTGGGAAGGGCTGCGCATCTTCGACGTGAGCGACAAGGCCAGCCCGCGCTACGTCGGCGCCGTCGCGACCGACTGCGGCTCGCACACGCACACGATGGTGCCCGCCGGCGAGACGTTGTACGTCTACGTCTCCTCCCCCGGCCCCGAGCCGGAGTCGCGGACCTGCCCGCCGCCCCATGAGCTGATCCAGATCGTGGAGATCCCGATGGGGGCGCCGCAGTCGGCGCGGGTGGTGGCCAAGCCCGACATCTTCCCCGAGCGCCAGCACGACGAGATGCTCTCGGGCTGCCACGACATCACCGCCTACCCGGAGAAGAAGCTGGCCGCGGCCGCCTGCTTCGGCGACGGCGTGCTGCTCGACATCGCCGACCCGGTACGGCCGAAGGTGCTCCAGCAGCTCACCGACACCGAGAACTTCTCGATCTGGCACTCGGCTACGTTCAACAACGACGCGACCAAGGTCGTCTTCAGCGACGAGCTCGGCGGCGGCGGCCAGGCCACCTGCGACCGCAACACGCCGCGCACCAAGGGCGCGAACGCGGTGTACGACCTGGTGAACGGCAAACTGGAGCTGCGCGGCTACTTCAAGATCGACCGTGAGCAGCAGCAGGACGAGAACTGCGTGGCCCACAACGGCTCGCTGATCCCGGTGCCGGGCAAGGACGTCATGGTCCAGGCGTGGTATCAGGGCGGCGTGTCCGTCTGGGACTTCACCGACTCCTCCGCCCCGAAGGAGATCGGCTTCTTCGAGCGCGGCCCGCACGAGCCGCCGACCATCGCGGGCTCCTGGTCGGCCTACTACTACAACGGCTACATCTACTCCAGCGACATCATGGAGGGCCTGGACGTCCTGGAGATCGACGACCCGCTCACGAACCCCGCTAAGAAGGTCAAGATGGACGACTTCAACGTCCAGACCCAGAAGAGCTACTGAGCTCCGGCTCCGGCCGCGCCGACGCGCGGCCGGAGCTCGTCAGAGGCGTACGCCGGTCACGGGTCCAGGTCGGAGGCCGAGCGCTCGGCGAAGACCCGCATGGCCTTGCTGGTGATCGGGCCGGGGGCGATCGGCAGCTCGGTGTCGTCCACGAGCTTGATCGGCTGCACGTCGCGCGTGGTGGAGGTCAGGAAGGCCTCCTCGGCCTCGTACAGGGCCGACAGCGGGACGTCGGTCTCCTCGCCGCCGAACCACTCCAGCACGAGCCCGCGGGTCACGCCGGCCAGGCAGCCGGCCTCCAGGGTGGGGGTGACCAGGCGCCCGTCGAGGACGAGGAAGACGTTGGAACCGGTGCCCTCGCACAGGTTGCCGGCGAGGTTGCCGAAGACGGCCTCGCCGCCGCCGCGCTTCTTGGCGTAGAGGAGGGCCTTGGCGTTGTCGCCGTAGGAGGTGCTCTTGACGCCGGAGAGCGCGCCGCGCTCGTTGCGCGGCCAGGGGACGACGGTGACGTTCGCGGTGGCGGGGAACGGCTTCTGCTCGTCCACGATGACGACCGTCGTGGTGCCCTCGTTGCCGCGGTCGGAGCCGAGGGGGCCGGGGCCGCTGGTGTAGGTGACGCGGATGCGGCCGAGCGCCCAGTCGGGGGCGTGCTCCAGGAGGCGGCCGATGCCGTCGGCGATGGCGGCGACGTCCGGCTCGGGCAGGTCCATGCGCTGGGCCGAGAGCCTGAGCCGGTCGAGGTGCCGGGTGAGCGCGAACGACCGGCCGTGCACGAGCTTGATGGTCTCGAAGACGCCGTCGCCGACCATGAGCCCGTGGTCGAAGACCGAGACGGTGGCCTGCGCGGGGTCGATCAGCTCCCCGTTGACCCAGACAGGGATGTTCATGCGTTTCCTCCTGTGGATGCCAGGGCTATGAGCCTGGCTGCTTTGAGCTCGGTCTCGAGCCATTCGCGCCGGGGATCGCTGCCCCAGGTGATGCCCGCTCCCGTGCCGAACCGGATCTCGCCTGCCGAGATCTGGAAGGTCCTGATGCCGACGGCCAGCGCCGCCCTGCGTCGGTCGGCGTCGACCCAGCCCACCGTGCCACAGTACGGGCCCCGAGGTGCGGGTTCGAGCTCGTTGATGATGCGCAGCGCGGACGATTTGGGGGCTCCCGTGACCGAGCCCGGCGGGAACGTCGCGGCGAACAGCTCCGGCCAGCCGGCTCCGGGCGCGAGCCGGGCGCGTACGGTCGAGACGAGGTGGACCAGCCCGGGGTGCTCCTCGACCACGCACAGCTCCGGGACCTCGACCGAGCCGACGGCCGCCACCTGGCCAAGGTCGTTGCGGACCAGGTCGACGATCATCACGTTCTCGGCGTGGTCCTTCGGCAGCAGGTCGGCGGCGGTGACGCCGGTGCCCTTGATCGGCCGGGACTCGACGACGTCGCCGTCGCGCGCGAGGTAGAGCTCGGGCGAGGCGGTCACCACGCTGAGGCCGGGGACGCGGACCACGCCGCCGTACGGGGCGGGGTTGCCCTCGGCGAGCCGTACGGCCAGGGCGAGCGGGTCGGCGGTGGACGGCAGCGGAGCGGTCAGCACGCGGCACAGGTTGGCCTGGTAGACCTCGCCCCGCTCGATGAGGGCGCGGATGGCGCGCACGCCGCTCTCGTAGGCGTCACGGTCGAGCGAACTGCGCCACTCATCCGGCTTTGGACCGTGCCAAGGAACGGCGGGGCGGGGCAGCGGCGCGGGGCGCACCTGGTCGAAGCGGGCGCACGTCACCTTGCCCTCGTAGTCCACGACGACAGCCCACCAGCCCTCGCCGTCGAGCGCGGCGAGGTCGGAGGTCACGTCCCGTAGCCCGGTGGCCAACATATGACCTAAGTGGGCGAATCCGTACACGCTTCCCATTCTTCCAGGAGTTGGACGAATTCCAGTGCGGCGGGGAGGGGGTCGTCCGGCAGGGCCGCGTACACCCTGCGGGCGGGGGCCTGCCCGCGCAGGGGCCGCAGCACCAGCCCGGCCGGTACGGCGCGGGCCGCCAGCTCGGGCACGAGCGTCACGCCGAGCCCGGCGGCGACGAAGCCGAACTTGCCGGTCCACTCGGCCACCCGCAGCCCGCCGCGCGGCGCGAACCCGGCGGCGGCGCACGCGGCGAGCAGCAGCGTCGGCTGGCCGCGCGGGGCGGCCTCGATCCACGTCTCCCCCGCCAGGTCGCGCAGGTCCACCTCGGCCTCGGCGGCCAGCCGGTGCCCGGCGGGCAGGGCGACCAGCAGCCGGTCCTCACGCAGCGGCACCAGGCGGCCCGCGTCCGCGGCGGGCAGCCCCGCCGGGTAGTCGCTGATGACGGCGGCGTCCAGCGCCCCGGCGCGCAGGCGCTCCAGCAGCTTGGTGGTCAGCCCTTCGACCAGGCGCAGCTCGACGTCGGGGCGGCGGGCGGCGAAGCGCCTGAGCGTGCCGGGCACCAGGTCCACGTTCGCCGTGGCGAACGCGCCGAGCCGCAGCGTGCCGCCCCGGCCCGCGTGCAGGGCGGCCAGCTCCTCCCCGGCCCGCTCCAGCCGGTCGAGCACGGCGACGGCGTGCCGGTGCAGCGCGGCCCCCGCCGGGGTGAGCCGGACGCCGCGAGCCAGCCGTTCGAACAGCGGCCCGCCGGCGGCCCGTTCGAGCGCGGCGACGCGGCGCGAGACCGCGGACTGGGTGTAGCCGAGCAGCTCGGCGGCGGCCGTGAAGGATCCGCTCCGCGCGACCTCGTCGAAGAGGCGGAGCGTGGCGGCATCGAAGGCATTCGTGTCAGGCATGGCTGGCATGCAATCTAGTCGGTGGTGGAATACCGGACTTACCGCTTCACTGGCCCGCATGATTGCTTTTCTCGGACAGGGACGCATGGGCGTCCCCATGTCCCGGCGGCTGGCGGCGGCCGGGCACGACGTGACCACCTGGCGGCGCGGCACGGGCGTCACCGCCGCGGCGGCGGTGGAGGGCGCGGACCTGGTCATCACGATGCTGAGCGATCCGGCGGCGGTTCGCGAGGTGCTGACGGCGGCGCTGCCGGGGCTGCGGCCGGGCACGACGGTGGTCGAGATGTCCACGATCGGCCCGGAGGCGGTCCGGGAGCTGCGCGCGCTGCTGCCTGCCGGGGTCGGCCTGGTGGACGCGCCGGTGCTGGGCAGCGTCGGCCCGGCGGCCGAGGGCTCACTGACCGTGCTGGCCGGCGGCGACGGCCCGGACCTGGCGCGCTGCCGCGAGGTGCTGTCGGTGTTCGGCACGGTGCGCGAGCTCGGGCCGCTCGGCGCGGGCGCGGCCATGAAGCTGGCCGTGATGAACGCGCTGGTGCCCGCCCAGGTGCTGCTGGCCGAGACGCTGGCGTACGGGGAGGCGCACGGCGTCGATCGCGAGGAGCTGTTCGGCGTGCTGGCGGCCACCCCGCTGGGCGCGCTGGCCGAGCGGCTGCGCGTGCCCGCCGCCGAGACCCGCTACTCCCTCGCGCACGCCGCCAAGGACCTGGAGCTGGGGGCGTGGGAGGGCGCGAGCGTGGCGGGGGCCGCCCGCGCCCGGCTGCAGGAGGCGCGGGCGGCCGGGCTGGGCGAGCGCGACCTGACCGCCATCGCCGCCCACGTGGGAGGCCACCGGGCCGGTACGCGGGCGGTGCCGCTCAACCTGGCGACGGTCCCCGCCACGAACGGGATGTACTCCCACGCGGTGCGGGCCGGCGACACGCTCTACGTCTCGGGGGTCGCGGCCTTCGACGAGCAGGGCCGGATCGTCGGCGAGGGCTCGATGACGGCCCAGTCCGAGCACGTCTACCAGGTCATCGAGCGCATTCTCGCCGACCAGGGGGCGGGGTTCGGCGACATCGCGTTCATCCGGACGTACCTGACGGACATGGACGCCCGCGCCGAGCACGGCGCGGTGCGCCGCAAGTACATCACCGGCACGCCCCCGGCCAGCACGACCGTGGAGGTGTCGCGGCTGTTCATGCCGGGCCTGCTGCTGGAGGTGGACCTGATCGTGGCGCTGCCCTCGCGGGTCACGCCAGGGGGCCGGTGACCTGCTCCACCGCGGCGACCACGCCGCCGTCGGCGACCAGGCGGACGGCGGCGTCGATCTCCGGCGCCAGGAACCGGTCGGGCCCGGGGGCGGGCACGGTCTCGCGCAGCGCCCGCACCACGGCGGCCGTCGCGGGGGCGGGCCGCAGGGGCGCGCGCAGGTCGAGCGCGCGGGCGGCGGTCAGCACCTCGATCGCCAGCACGCGGGTGAGCCCGTCGATCGACCTGCGCAGCTTGCGCGCCGCCGACCAGCCCATGGACACGTGGTCCTCCTGCATGGCCGAGCTGGGGATCGAGTCGACGCTGGCGGGCACGGCCAGGCGCTTCAGCTCGGAGACGATCGCGGCCTGGGTGTACTGGGCGATCATGTGACCGGAGTCCACGCCGGGGTCGTCGGCGAGGAAGGCGGGCAGCCCGTGGTTGCGCGCCACGTCGAGGAACCGGTCGGTACGCCGCTCCGACATCGACGCCAGGTCGGCGGCCACCACGGCGAGGAAGTCCAGCACGTACGCGAGGGGCGCCCCGTGGAAGTTGCCGTTGGACTCCACCCGGCCGTCGGCCAGCACGGCCGGGTTGTCCACGGCGCTGGCCAGCTCCCGCTCGGCGACGGTGGCGGCGTGCGCGAGCGTGTCGCGGACCGCCCCGGCGACCTGCGGGGCGCAGCGCAGCGAGTAGGCGTCCTGGACGCGGGTGCACGCCTCCGGGTCGCGGTGGCTGGCCATGATGTCCGACTCGCGCAGCACCTTCACCATGTTGGCGGCCGAGCTGGCCTGGCCGGGGTGGGGACGCAGGGCCTGCAGCTCCG
Organism: Nonomuraea sp. AD125B; assembly: GCF_041402765.1. NCBI lineage: Bacteria > Bacillati > Actinomycetota > Actinomycetes > Streptosporangiales > Streptosporangiaceae > Nonomuraea > Nonomuraea sp. AD125B. Next base: position 145,052 of record NZ_JBGLOU010000017.1, read on the forward strand.
GGGCGAAGACGCGGTCGGTGCCGAGCAGCGCCTCCACGCTCATGGCGGCGCTCACGTCGGCGGTGCGGACCAGGCGGGTGAGGTCGTGGACGGCGAGGACGAGCATGCCGAGCATGCCGTCGGTGCCGTTGATGAGCGCCAGGCCCTCCTTGGCGGCCAGCTCGACGGGCTCGATGCGGGCCTGCTTCAGCGCCTCGGCGGCGGGCCGGAGGTCGCCGTCGCGGTCTCGCACCACGCCCTCGCCCATGAGGGTGAGCGCGACGTGCGCGAGCGGGGCGAGGTCGCCGGAGCAGCCGAGGCTGCCGTACTCGTGCACGACCGGGGTGAGGCCGGCGCTGATCAGGGCGGCCAGGGTCTTGGCGGTGACCGGGCGGATGCCGGTGTGGCCGGTGGCGAGGGTGTGCAGGCGCAGCAGCATGAGGGCGCGCACGACCTCGGTCTCGACCTCGGGGCCGTTGCCGGCCGCGTGCGAGCGGACGAGGGAGCGCTGGAGCTGCGCGCGCAGCGCCGGGTCGATGTGCCGGGTGGCGAGGGCGCCGAACCCGGTAGAGACGCCGTACGCGGGGACGGGGCTCTCGGCCAGCTCGTCCACCCGCTGGCGGGCGGCGGCCATGGCGGCCACGGCGTCGTCGGTGAGCCTGACCGCGGCACCGTGGCGGGCCACGTCGATCACGTCCTGGAAGCTCAGCGGCTCCGGGCCTACGGCCACGACTCCGTTGTCGCGCATGGTGGGCACTCCCTCGTCAGGTAACTGGTGAGTGCGATGTTAGCTCCTTACTCGGGAACAACGCGGCCAGCCCTTCCCTGCCCTCGTCCGTCAGGATCACCGCACGTGGGACCGTGCCCCGGCGGTACCAGCCGCGCTCGAACAGCGCGTCCGTGACCGCCGCGCCGAGCGCACCGCCGAGGTGCGCGCGGCGCTCGGTCCAGTCCAGGCACTCGGGGGCGAACCTGCGCCGCGAACCCCGCGCGCCCGCCACGTCCACGCCGAGACCGGTCAGCAGCCGCTCGCCCTCGCCGGTGAGGTCGGCGCCGGCGTAGTAGCCGCCGGCGCGCAGGCCGTCGAGCAGCCCGACGCCGGCGCGACCGGCGAGGTGGTCGTAGCAGGTGCGGGCCTCCTCCAGGAGCCGCGCCTGGCGGGACTGGCGCAGCGAGCGGACCGGCGGCCGGGCGCTGATCCTGGCGAGGACCTCCAGGACCTCGGCGACCTCGTGGCCGGACAGGCGGTAGTAGCGGTGGCGGCCCTGCCGGACGACGTCCACGAGCCGGCCGTCGAGCAGCCTCGCCAGGTGGGCGCTCGCGGTGGCGGCGCTCACTCCGGCGACCCTCGCCAGCTCCCCCGCCGCGAGCGCGCGGCCGTCGAGGAGCGCCGTGAGGATGGCCGCCCGGGTCGGGTCCGCGATGAGCGCGGCTACGGGGGCGATGTCGGCGTCCCGGGCGATGTGTTCCATGCTCACGACGGTAGTACGCGGACATTTCGGCCCGCGTCGAAGGGTGCGCGCGAGGGCCAGCTCCTGCCGAGGGCTCAGCTCCTGCCGAAGGCTCAGCTTCTCCCGAGGGCTCTGCGGATCGCGTCGCGGGCCCGCTCCGCGACCGCCCTCGGGGTGCCCACCAGCAGGTTCCTGGTGGCGGACTCGGCACCGGCGTGCGGGCGGATCGTCGCCAGGCCCTCGGCGGCCCGGAGCGCCGCGCCCATCGCCCGGCGTTCGACGGGCGTCGTACGGGCGCGCAGCCGGGCGAACTCGTAGCGCTCCTCGCCGCGCGCGTGCGCGGTGACAGCGGCCCGCAGCTCGGCCAGGCGGTCCCAGAACCGGGGGTGGTCCACGCCGTCGTGGTGCAGATCCTGCAGCAGCCGCCTGGTCAGGCTCTCCTCGCGCAGCCGGTCGGCGACGACGCCGGGGCCGTTGTCGAGCTTCCTGCGCGCGTACGGATGGACGATCTCCTCCTCGGCGGTCTCGTGCATGGACAGCATCCGCGTCAGGCGGGCGAAGGCCGCCTCCACCTTGTCCGGCGGCGCCTGCTCGACCTCGTCGAACAGGTCCCTGATCCTCCCGTGCTGGGCCACCAGCAGGTCGATCACATCGTGTTCAGCCACGCCAGGCGGCCTACCCGGCCTCCCCTCTGCCACGCGCCTCCTTACCGAACGCGGGCCGTCCGGGGACCCAACGCGGAGGTTGCCCGCCCGGCCTCCGGGTACGGCCCGCGACATGGCCTTCGATCCGCTGCAGGAGCGGGGCATCCCGCTGGACAGGCAGCTGCGCGACTGGCGCGAGCTGCACCGCACGCCCATCGACCCCGACCGCGCCGACCCGTACACCCGCTGCCGGATCATCACGATGAACGGCATCGAGGTGGAGGCGGTGCTGTTCAGCCACCACCTGGCCCGGCACTGCCCGGACGCCGAGCTCAGACGGCGGCTCGCCCAGGTCCGCGCCGTCGAGGCGCAGCAGCAGAAGGCGGTGAACTGGCTGCTGCCCGGGGTGTCGTCGGTGCTGGAGACGACCATCGCCTACGAGCAGGTCGCCGTGGACCTGACGGCGTGGGTGGCGCGGATGGAGCCGGACCCGTACCTGCGGCAGGCGTACGAGTTCGGGGTGCTGGACGAGGTCGACCACCTCTACCGGTACGCCAACCTGTACGAGCTGCTCGAGCACCGCGAGGCGGAGAAGATCGTCGGCGACGTGACCGAGATCATGCCGGGGCGGCCGACGCACCTGCAGCACCGCGATCCGGTGGACGACGTGCGCGAGGCCTACGACCGGGGCCGCACCGAGCCGCTGTCCCGCCTGCACGCCCTGACGATCGCGGCGACCGAGCAGCAGACCATGAACTACTACCTCAACGCCGGCCCCCAGCAGATGGAGCCGGTCGCGCGCGGGCTCTACCAGGAGATCGGCATGGTGGAGGAGGAGCACGTCACCCTGTACGAGTCCCTGGTGGACCCGGGGCAGAGCTGGTGGGAGCGGCTGCTCAACCACGAGTACAACGAGTGCTACCTCTACTACTCCTTCATGGAGACCGAGTCCGACCCGCAGGTGAAGCGCCTCTGGGAGCTGCACCTGGGGATGGAGCTGGAGCACCTGCGGCTGGCGGCCGAGCTGTTCCGGCGCTTCGACGGGCGCGATCCTGACCAGGTGCTGGCCCCGGCGCTGCCGCCGCCGGTGACGTTCGAGCCGAACAAGGCGTACCTGCGGCAGCTGCTCGCCGCGCAGGCCGGCTGGACCACGCTGGGCACCGGCTACGCGCCCGGCCCCCACGAGCGGTTCGAGCAGCGGCAGGACGCGGTCGTGGACGGGGTGAAACCGGCGTCCGAGCAGGTGATCGACGACAACCGGCGGGTCTCCGGCCAGGACTACCGCCTGGAGACGGCGGGCCCGCGTCCAGCCTGAGCCCGGCGGGGCGAGGGGCGCGGCTTATCCAGTTTGGGTACTCGGCCGAGATTCGCTACAGTTCTCTCGTCGCCCCGGGTCGCGAGCGGGGCGGATGCGGAAGTGGCTCAGTGGTAGAGCATCACCTTGCCAAGGTGAGGGTCGCGGGTTCGAATCCCGTCTTCCGCTCGGAGCTTCCGGCTCGGTGGCGTGGCCGAGAGGCGAGGCAGCGGCCTGCAAAGCCGTCCACACGGGTTCAAATCCCGTCGCCACCTCACAAGGACGATTAGCTCAGCGGGAGAGCGCTTCCCTGACACGGAAGAGGTCACTGGTTCAATCCCAGTATCGTCCACCAGCACGACGCCACAGCCCCGGTCCCGACAGGCCGGGGCTTCGTGCTTGTCTGGGGCCCCCGGGCCGGGGTAGGCGCGGGCCATGAGGTTCGGGAACTGGGACGTGCGGCCGCTGGGCGGCTGGACGGGCTGCCTGCTGATGATCATCGTGTCGGTCCTGCTGTCGATCGTGCTGACCGTGGTGGTCAACTGGCTGCTCTGAGCGCGCCGGTGTGCACCGGGTCTGGCGGGAACGCCGTCCCGGCGCGACGATCACCGCATGGACGCACGAGAGCTCGCCGACCGCCTGGAGATCGCGGACCTGCTGGCCCGCTACACCCGCGCCGTCGACTCGGGCCGCTGGGAGCGGCTCGACGAGGTGTTCACCGAGGACGCCGTCATCGACTACAGCTCGGCGGGCGGCGTCAGGGGCGGGCGGGAGGAGGTGAAGGCGTGGCTCGCGGAGGTGCTCGCGCACTGGCCGGGCCGGCTGCACCTGATCGGCGCACCGGTGATCGACTTCAGCGGTGACGGGGAGGCCCGCGTGAGCGCGCCGTTCACCGACACCCTCGCGCCGAGCCGGGAGATGGTCGCGGCCGGGACGGCGGGCTTCCTGCACGGCGGCGGCTGGTACCACCACCGCCTGCGCCGCACCCCGGACGGCTGGCGCAGCGTGGAGCTGGTGGAGGAGCAGAGCTGGCGCACCGCCCGCTGACCTGTCCCGCGCGCCCCACTGGCGCACTGCGATATCACCGGCCTGTCCTCACCGTCAGGCGGGTATGTCCGCCGGGTCAGGCGTGCCGATCCCACCCGGCGAAGATGCTGGAGCGATGACAGGTGACGCACAGCCCAGCGATCTGATCCGCAGTGTCTCGCGTGCCCTGCGCGTGCTGGAGGAGGTGGCGCGGGCCGAGCGGCCCCTGCCGGTCAAGGTGATCGCCCGCCGCTGCGGGCTCAACCTGTCGACGTCGTACCACCTGGTCCGCACCCTGTGCTACGAGGGCTACCTGCACCGGCGGCCCGAGGGCGACTACCTGCTGGGCTCGAAGGTGGCCGAGCGCTTCCACGACATGCTGGACGCCTTCGAGCGGCCGCCGCGCGCCCGTTCCGTGCTGCGGCATCTGACGGAGGTCACGGGGCACACCGCGTACCTGGCGCAGCTCGCCGACGGGCGGCTGCTGGTGGTGGACGTCGTCCAGGGGCCGCGCTCGCCGTGGCTGGAGGACCTGCAGTCGGGGCTGGAGACCGCGCCGCACGCGACCGCGCTGGGCAAGGCGCTGCTGCGGGCGCTGCCGGCGCGGGACCGGCGGGAGATCCTGCTCGGGTACGGCCGGCTGCCCCGCTTCACCTCCGCCACCCCGGCCACCTTGGAGGACGTGGAGGAGGAGCTGGCGGGCCTGCCTCCGGGGCAGGTGGTGGTGGAGGAGCACGGGCAGTTCCGCGAGCAGGTGGCGTGCGCGGGGGCCGTGGTCGCCGGCACGGCGTGGGCGATCGGGATCTCGACCCGCGGGCTGGAGCTCCCGGCGCCGGCGGTGGCCCTGCTGGCCGAGGCGGCCCGCGATCTCGGGGGCCCGTAGCCCTCCCCCGCCCGCCCGCGCGCCCGCCCTGCCGCCCACGCTGCCGCCCACCCTGCCGCCCACCCTGCCGCCCGGCCCTATCCTTCCCCTGACGACATCGGCGAGACGATCGGGGCGGGCCGCCATGAAAGTGATCATCTTCGGGGCGACCGGCATGGTGGGCCGGGGCGTGCTGCGCGAGTGCCTGCTCGACGCCAGGGTCACGGACGTGCTCACCGTCGGGCGCACGGCGACCGGCGTCGCCCATCCCAAGCTGCGCGAGCTCGTCCACGGCGACCTGACCGACCTGTCGCCGATCGAGGACCGCCTGGCCGGGTACGACGCCTGCTTCTTCTGCCTGGGCGTCTCCTCGGCCGGCATGAACGAGAAGGACTACCGGCACGTCACCTACGACTACACGGTGACGGCCGGCCGCGTCCTGGCCAGGCTCAGCCCCGGCTCGGTCTTCGTCTACGTCTCCGGCGCCGGCACCGACGCCCACGGCCGCGCCATGTGGGCGCGGGTGAAGGGCGAGACCGAGAACGCGCTGCTGGCGATGGACCTGCGGGCCTACATGTTCCGGCCCGGCTACATCCAGCCCATGCACGGCATCACCTCGCGCACCCGGCTCTACCGCCTCGGCTACATCGTCACCCGCCCGGTCTATCCGCTCCTGCGGCGGATGTTCGGCCCGGCGATGACGACGACCGAGCAGATCGGCAAGGCCATGATCGCCGTGGCCGAGCACGGGGCGCCCGAGCGGGTGCTCGGCCCGGCGGGCATCAACGCCCTCTGAACGACGATGATGGAATAACCACGAGGGCCTGAGCGCTACCGTAACCGTTAAAGTTTCAACAGTCATGGATGGTGACTAAAGTGCAGTTCGGGATCTTCACCGTGGGCGACGTGACCATGGACCCCACGACGGGCAGGACGCCGACCGAGCATGAGCGGATCAAGGCCATGGTGACGATCGCGCTCAAGGCCGAGGAGGTCGGCCTGGACGTGTTCGCGACCGGCGAGCACCACAACCCGCCGTTCGTGCCGTCCTCCCCCACCACCATGCTCGGCTACATCGCGGCGCGCACCGAGCGGCTGATCCTGTCGACCTCCACGACCCTCATCACCACGAACGACCCGGTGAAAATCGCCGAGGACTTCGCGATGCTCCAGCACCTGGCGGAGGGCCGCGTGGACGTGATGATGGGCCGGGGCAACACCGGCCCGGTCTACCCGTGGTTCGGCCAGGACATCCGCCAGGGCATCCCCCTCGCGGTGGAGAACTACGCGCTGCTGCACCGGCTCTGGCGCGAGGACGTGGTCGACTGGGAGGGCAAGTTCCGCACGCCGCTCCAGGGCTTCACCTCGACGCCGCGGCCGCTGGACGGGGTGCCGCCGTTCGTGTGGCACGGCTCGATCCGCAGCCCCGAGATCGCCGAGCAGGCCGCCTACTACGGCGACGGCTTCTTCGCCAACAACATCTTCTGGCCGAAGGAGCACTTCCAGCGGCTCATCGCCCTCTACCGGCGGCGCTACGCCCACTACGGCCACGGCACCCCCGAGCAGGCGATCGTCGGGCTCGGCGGGCAGGTGTTCATGCGCAAGAACTCCCAGGACGCGATCAGGGAGTTCCGTCCGTACTTCGACAATGCCCCCGTGTACGGCCACGGCCCCTCGCTGGAGGAGTTCACGGCCGAGACGCCGCTGACCGTCGGCAGCCCGCAGCAGGTCATCGAGCGGACGCTGGAGTTCAGGGACTACTTCGGCGACTACCAGCGCCAGCTGTTCCTCATGGACCACGCCGGCCTGCCGCTGAAGACCGTGCTGGAGCAGCTCGACCTCCTGGGCGAGGAGGTCGTGCCGGTGCTGCGCGCCGAGTTCGCCAAGAACCGGCCGGCCGAGGTGCCGGACGCTCCGACGCACGCCTCCCTGCTCGCCGCCAAGCAGGAGGCGGAGATCGCCCCCGTGGAAGCCTGACCCCCCGTACGAAGGAGACATCATGAAGCTCGCGGTCGTCACGGCCGGACTGACCCAGCCGTCCTCGACCCGGCTGCTGGCCGACCGCCTCGCCGAGGCGGCGGTCCGGCGGCTGGCCGGGCACGAGCCCGACGTGCGGGTGATCGAGCTGCGCGAACTGGCCGGCGACGTGGCCAACGCCTTCGTCACCGGGTTCCCCAACGCGCGGCTGCGCGCGGCGCTGGACGCGGTCACCGAGGCCGACGGGCTCGTCGCGGTCACGCCGATCTTCAGCGGCTCCTACAGCGGGCTGTTCAAGTCGTTCTTCGACGTGCTCGACAACACGGCGCTGACCGGCAAGCCGGTGCTGATCGCGGCGACCGGCGGCACGGCGCGGCACTCGCTGGCGCTGGAGCATGCGCTGCGGCCGCTGTTCGCGTACCTGCGGGCGGTGGTCGTCCCGACCGCCGTGTACGCGGCGGCGGAGGACTGGGGCGGCGGGCAGGACGCGTTCACCGACGGGCTCGGCGAGCGCGTGGAGCGCGCCGCCGGGGAGCTGGCCGGCCTGCTGACGCACCGCGCCCCCGCGGCGGCGGACCCTGGCGAGGAGGTCGCCGAGGAGGTCGTGCCGTTCGAGGAACAACTCGCCGCACTTCGCCCGAAGCGGTAGTTTCGGGCGCGTCGCCGGAGTAGGGTCCGTTCGGAAACTTTCCTAACGAACCAGGAGCTTTCGTGCTCACAGCCACCCTCCTGACCCTCTCCCTCGCCGTCACCGGCAGCGCCGCGCCCGGCCTCAGCGATCCCCACAAGAAGGACATCGCGATGCGGCTCGTGTCCAGCGCGGAGAACTCCTCGCTGGACTGGAAGGCCCAGTACGGCTACATCGAGGACATCAAGGACGAGCGCGGCTACACGGCGGGCATCATCGGCTTCTGCTCCGGCACGGGCGACATGCTGGAGCTGGTCGAGCTCTACACCAAGCGCAAGCCCGGCAACGTCCTGGCAAAGTACCTGCCCGCCCTGCGCAAGGTCAACGGCACCGACTCCCACGCCGGCCTCGGCCCTGCCTTCACCAAGGACTGGAAGGCCGCCGCCAAGGACCCCGTCTTCCAGCGGGCCCAGGACGACGAGCGCGACCGCGTCTACTTCGACCCGGCCGTCCGCCGGGCCGAGAAGGACGGGCTGCGGGCGCTCGGCCAGTTCGTCTACTACGACGCGATGGTCATGCACGGCCCCGGCGCCGACAAGCTCAGCTTCGGCGGCATCAGGAAGGCCGCGCTCGCCAAGGCCAAAACCCCGGCGCAGGGCGGGAACGAGGTCGCCTACCTCAACGCCTTCCTCGACGCGCGCAAGGCTGCGATGAAGGCCGAGGAGGCGCACGAGGACACCACCCGGGTGGACACCATGCAGCGGGTCTTCCTGAAGAACGGCAACCTCGACCTCAAACCGCCGCTGAAGTGGAAGGTCTACGGCGACAGCTACACGATCAAGAACTGATCGGTCACGGTACGCCCGCACTCGCGGGACGGGCGGGGTAGGTTGGGCACCAAGCCAACAAACGGGGTTAGATCATGTCAAATGGTGCCCGTCATGCCCTCGGAGTGGTCGCCGGGCTGCTCCTTCCTCCTCTGGCGCTCGCCGGCTTCCTCTACGGCATCGGCGAGATCCTCGTCCAGTCGCGGTCCACGTTCCAGCTGCCGTGGCACGCCGTCGGCGTGCTGGCCGCCGCCGCGATCGTCCTGGCCTTCCTCGCCGGCTCGCGGCTCTCGCCCGTCGCCTCGCTCATCGGCGGGCTCGCCTACACCGCGCTCGGCCTGCTGCCCCTCCTGGAGTACGCGGGCGGGCCGGTGCTCAGGCAGGACTGGCTGCCCGCGCGCGTGAACGACGGTTACCTGGCCCTCGGCCACTCGGGGATGCTGCTGTTCGTCGGGGTGCTGCTGCTGGCCGTCTCGCTGTTCCCCTCGCGGTGGCGGGCCAGCGTCCCTGAGCCGCTCTCCGTCTCCCCCGCGTACGGGCAGGGCAGTTCGCCGTACCTGCCGGAGGACGCAACGAGGCCGATGTTCCGCGAGTAGGCCGCGCGCGGCCTGGCAGAATGCTTGGCCATGCGCGACACGAAGATCCATGACCTCCCGGCCGGCCGGGTGCTGGTGGTACAGAACAGCAGGAGCGGCGGTCCGAGCCGGGTGGGCGGCTGGCTGGAGGACGCCGGCCACGAGCTGGACGTCGTGCTCGCCCACGAGGGCGCCCCGCTCCCCGACCGGCTGGAGCACGACGCCATGATCATGCTCGGCGGCGGCTACCTGCCGGGCGACGACGACCGGGCCCCCTGGCTGGCCGGCGCCCGGCGGCTGGTCGGGCAGGCGCTCACGGAGAGCGTCCCGCTGCTCGGCATCTGCCTGGGCGGCCAGATGATCGCCGAGGTGGCGGGCGGCGAGGTCACCGGCGACGCGGGAGCCCCCGAGAACGGCAGCCTGCCCGTCACGATCCGGCCGGAGGCGGCGACGGACCCGCTCTTCCACGGGCTGCCCCCGGTGGTGCCCGCCGTCGAGCACCACAAGGACGCGGTCACCGGGCTGCCGCCCGGCGCGGTGTGGCTGGCCGAGACGGCGGCCTGCCCCTACCAGGCGTTCCGGGTGGGCGAGCGGGCCTGGGGGGTGCAGTTCCATCCCGAGGTGCTGCCCGCGCGCATCCGCGAGTGGCAGGCCGACGGCTTCGACCCGGACGAGGTCCACGCGCGGGCGGTGGCCGACGAGCCGGTGTCCACCCCGATCTGGCACCAGGTGACCCTGCGTTTCGCGGCCCTGGTCGCCGAGCACGCGGCGGCGCGGGCGGCGGCTACCCCGCGTAGGAGTCCCAGCCGAGCTTGACCGCCACGGCGACCCCGCAGGCGGCGGCCAGGTAGCGCAGGCTGTGGCCCGGCAGGCGGCGGGCGATCTTGGGGCCGATCCAGCCGCCGATCAGGAAGCCCGCCGCCAGCGGCGCGGCCGCCGCCCAGTCCACCGGGCCGAACAGCGCGAACCCGAGGGCGGCGACCGCGTTCGCCAGGCCGGACAGCACGTTCTTCATCGCGTTCAGCTTCGCGGCGGGATGGGCGAACATCGCCGAGAGCACGGCGAACAGCAGGATGCCGCCGGCCGCGCCGAAGTAGCCGACGTAGATCGTGACGGCGAACAGCGCGAGCTTCCCGAGCACCCCGTGCTCGCCGCGCGCCTTGCCCGAGGGCGGCCGGGCCAGCAGGAGCGAGGCCATCCCGATCAGCCAGGGTGCGATGAGCTCGAACGTCCTCCCCGGCGTCACCAGCAGCAGCAGCGCGCCGGTCGCGCCGCCCAGCGCGGCGACCGGGCCGAGGCGCAGCATCGGGCGGCTCTCCCCCGCGAGCTCCGGGCGGGAGCCCGCGGCGGCGCCGACGGCGGTGAAGACGAGGGCGACGGTGTTGGTGACGTTCGCGGTCAGCGGGGGCAGGCCGAAGGCGAGCAGGGCGGGGTAGGAGACGATCGAGGCGAGGCTGACGACCGTGCTCACCACGCCGGCCGCGACACCGGTGCCGAGCAGGCCCAGCACATCTCCGACGATCACCCGGTCATGCTATGGCTTGTCCGTTTTGTCCGCGCCGTCGGGTCCCGCGGCCCGGCAGGACGCGGGCTGACCGTCGCGAAGTAGGCCCCGGGCGCGGTCAGGGCGTACCTTGTGCCGGGTGCAGGTACAGCAGCTCCATCCGTGGCCGGACACCGTCGAGGAGGCGGAGGCGGTCCAGGATCGGCTCCGCCCCCGCGTCGAACTCACCGGGCCCGACTCCTTCGACCTGGTGGCGGGCCTGGACGTGCACTACCACGGCGACGGCGAGCTGACGGCCGCCGTGGTCGTCATGGACGCCGGCACGCTCGCCGTGGCCGAGCAGGTCTTGGCGCACGGGAAGGCGGCCTTCCCTTACGTGCCGGGGCTGTTCGCCTTCCGCGAGCTGCCCGCGCTCGTCGAGGCACTCGAACGGCTCACCGTCACGCCCGACCTGCTGGTCTGCGACGGGTACGGCCTGGCGCACCCGCGCGGGTTCGGGCTGGCCTGCCATCTCGGCGTGCTGACCGGGCTGCCCGCGCTGGGGGTGGGCAAGACGCCGTTCGTCGGGACGCACGAGCCGCCGGGGCCGGAGCGGGGCGACTGGACGTCGATCACCTACGACGGCGCCGTGGTGGGCCGCGCCCTGCGCACCCGGCCGGGCGTCAAGCCGGTGTACGTCTCCCAGGGCCACCGGGTCTCCCTGGACACCGTCACCGCCCAGGTCCTCCGCCTGGCCCCCCGCTACCGCCTCCCCGAGCCGATCCGCCGCGCCGACCACCTCGCCCGCCACCCCTGAACTCCGGGTCAGCGGCGCCAGGCGGCGACGAGCAGCCACACGCTGAGGCCGAGCAGCGCCATCCCGAGCGGCACGTGCCCGGCCACCGCCCCCGTCCCGCCCAGCATCGACTGCACGAACCCGAGCAGCAGCACCCCCAGCGCCACCAGGGCCGGCCGGCCCGCGCCGCGTCCCGGCCGCCACAGCAGCACGGCGGCGACGAGCTGGGCGAGGCCCAGCACGTGCACGGCCAGCGCCCCCGACGCGTGCAGGCCCGCGCCGCCCCCGCTGAGGAGCTGCCCGGCCGTCACCCCCTGCGCGAGCACGGCCAGCGTGTTCAGCACCGTCACGGCCCGGAACGCGGTCACGTACCCGTTCCTCACGGTCACCTGCGTGGTCACCACGGACACTCTCCTTCGAACTCCCGCCGACACGTGACCACCAGGATCATCCGAGGAGAGCAGCCGGGCATCCGCCGTGGGTGGTGGTCACCGCTACGCCCCGGGGCGTACGCCGTGGGTGCCGGACTGCTCCAGCGGGGGCAGCACGGCCTGGGCGTCCGCGCCGCCGAACCACAGCCCGATCATGAACGCCGCCGTTGCCTCGAGCTGCGTCACCCGGGCGAGGCCGCCGCCGTCCAGCGGGGTGCAGCCGAGGACGGACACCAGCGTGCGGGCCGCCGCCAGCGCCGCCGGGTCGTCCCCGCACAGCGGCACGGCGAGCGGCCGCCCGCCGAACACCGGCGGCGTCATCCGCCACACGTCCACGTTGCACAGGTTGAACGCCTTGACCACGTGGCCGCCGCTGAGCCTGCCGATGAGCAGGGCCGGCGAGCGGGCCGGGTCGTAGGCGGACGGGTCGGCCGCGTTGGTGACGTCGACGAGCGGCTTGCCGCGCAGCGCGCCGCCGCAGGCGGTCAGCACGTCCACGAGCCCCGCCTCCCGCACCGCCACCACCACGACCTCACCGAACGCGGCCGCCTCGGCCCAGCTCCCCGCCCGGAACCCGCTCCGGGCGGCGCGGGCGGCGGTCGCCGCCGCGTCCCTGCCGCTGATCATGATCTCGTGCCCCGCCCCGGCCCACTGCGTGCCGAGCGCGTCCGCCATCCCACCCGCGCCCAGGATCCCGATGCGCACGTACGTCCTCCTCCTGTGAAAGGGTTTCCTCCGGTGGGAGCACACTAGAAAGCCCGATACACACCGTTCGGTGCCTGACGACGGGAGGGTCCGCGTTGTTCCTCGCCGACTGCCAAGCCCGGCTGGCGTTCGACCTGCTCGGCAACACCTGGAACGCCGTCGTGCTGTGGTCCCTGCGGCACGGCCCGCGCCGCCCGGGACGGCTGCGCGAGGAGATCGGCGGCATCAGCACGAAGGTGCTCACCGAGACGCTGCGCCGCCTGGAGTACAACGGTCTCGTCACCCGGCACGCCTACGCCGAGGCGCCGCCGCGCGTCGAGTACGAGCTGACCGAGCTCGGCCGCAGCCTGCTCGGCCCGGTGGGGGCGGTCGGCGAGTGGGCCTTCGCGCACGCCGACGAGGTCATGCGGGCCCAGGACCGCTGGAGCGACGCGACCCCGTGAGCGTCAGCCGTACAGGCGTTCCAGCACCGCCGCGACGCCGTGCTCGTCGTTGGAGAGGGTGCGGCGCGGCACCGACGCGAGCACCGTCCGGTGCGCGTTGGCCATCGCGTACCCCTGGCCCGCGTACGTCAGGACCGCCAGGTCGTTCGGCATGTCGCCGAAGGCCACCACCTCGCCCGCCGGCACGCCGTGCGCCCGGCAGACGCGGTCCAGGGCGGCGGCCTTGGTCACCCCCGGCGCGCTGACCTCGACGAGCCCGCCGTCGCCCGACTGGGTGACCTCGGCCAGGCCCTTCATGGTCGCCAGCACGGCGGCGATCATCTCGTCGGCGGTGTGCGCCGGCGAGTGGGCGAGCAGCTTGACGAAGGGCTCCGCCTCCTCCATGACCGAGACGACCTCGCGGTAGAACGGCATGTCCTCGGGGACGCGCCGGGTGTAGGCGGCCTCGGCCAGCACGCCCCGGCCCGTCTCGACGGCGAGCCCGACGCCCGGCAGCGCCTCGGCCAGGGCGAGCGCGGCGCGCCTCGCGACGCCGGGATCGAGGGGCAGGCTCTCGGTGATCTCGTCGGTGTCCAGGTCGTAAACGATGGCCCCGTTGCTGCAGATCGCCGTGCCCGTGACCCCCGCCTGCTCGGCGATCTCGCGCACGCCCCGCGGCGGCCTGGCGGTGACGAAGACGATCACGGCCCCGGCCTCGCGGGCCAGCCGGAGCGCGTCCCTGGTGCGGGGCGAGACGGTGCGGTCGGAGGTCAGCAGGGTGCCGTCGAGGTCGGTGGCGACGATACGGGGAGAGTTCACGGCATGTAACCGTAGCCCCCCTGATCAGGACGGCTCACAGGCGCATCTCCGACGGCAGCCGGGCGGCGGCGTTCATCAGCTCCACGCCGATCAGCCGCCCCTTCTCCCCGTAGTCGAGCACGGCGTCCTCCGCCACCACCTGCCGGGTGGCCTCGCCGGGCAGGATCTCGCGTTTCATCGCGATGTAGGCGAGGTCGTGCTCCTTGTCCCAGGTGACCCAGACGGTCTGCGCCCGCGGCCCCGGCGAGACGTCGTCCCAGTTCAGCAGACCTTCCCTGGCCTCGTGGGAGCCGGTGACCGCGGCCCGCACCATGGCCAGCGCCAGCTCGGCCGCGCCCAGCGAGTCGGGTCCCGTGACCTTCCTCTCGTGCTCCCATCCGTCGAGCCCGTCGATGCGGTAGGGGCACGACCACTCCCCCGTCGGCTCCTCGTACGGCATGCCTACCGTGACGACCACGTCACGGGGCGGATCGCTGCGCAGCGCCAGCACCCGGTGGGCGATCTCGTACATGCTTGCTGCCTTACCCCTGCCGCCGCCGGCGGAAGACTGGTGAACGGGAACGGTCGGTCTCCTGTTCACCCGAGCGGCCCGTCCCGTAGGGTCGCCGCATAACCGTGCGAAGGGGTTCACCATGAACGAGTCGTTCGGGGCACGCCTGCGAGCCAGGCTCGACGCGTGCGGGCCGCTGTGCGTCGGCATCGATCCGAGCCCGGCCCTGCTGGACGCCTGGGGGCTGGACGACTCGCCGTCCGGGCTCGAACGCTTCAGCCGGACGGTCGTCGAGACCGTGGCGGAGGTGGCGGCCGTGGTCAAGCCGCAGTCGGCGTTCTTCGAGCGATGGGGCAGCCGGGGCGTCGCCGTGCTGGAACGCGCCATCGCCGACCTCCGCGAGGCGGGCACGCTCGTGCTGCTGGACGTCAAGCGGGGCGACATCGCGAGCACGATGACCGCCTACGCCGAGGCGTACCTCGACCGGGGCAGCCCGCTGGCCGCCGACGCCGTGACGCTGAGCCCCTACCTCGGGTTCGGCTCGCTGACGGGCGCGATCGCCTCGGCGGTGGCCAACGACGCGGGCGTGTTCGTGCTGGCCCGCACCTCCAACCCGGAGTCGGCGGAGCTGCAGCGGCTGGTGGCCGGGCAGGTCGTCGCGGGCGCGACCGCGGCGAACGCGGGGGCGACGCCGTTCGGGCCGGTGGGGCTGGTGATGGGCGCCACGCTGACCGAGGTGGAGCATCCGCTGACCGACCTCAACGGGCCGATCCTGGTCCCCGGGGTGGGCGCGCAGGGCGCGAGTCCGGCCGACGTGGCGCGGCTGTTCGCGCCGGTGCGGCACGCCGTCCTGCCGTCGGTCTCGCGGGCGGTGCTGGCCGACCCGAAGCGGCTGCGCGGCCGGGTCCTGCACTACCGGGACGAGTGCGCGGCCCACCTGACGCCCGAGGCGGCGGGCAGGAGATGACCTTCCGCACCCGCGTGGCCGTGGACGCCTCCGCCGAGCTGGTGTGGCGGACGATGGCGGACGTGACCCGCTGGCCGGAGTTCACGCCGACGATGACGAGCGTGCGCCTGCTGGACGACGAGCCGTTCGGCGCCGGCAGCCGGGTGCGCATCGAGCAGCCCGGCATGCCGGCCCTCGACTGGATGGTGACGGCGCTCACCCCTGGCCGCTCGTTCGTCTGGGAGACGGTGGCCGCGGGCGTGACGATCGCGGCCGGGCACGTCGTGGAGGCGGCCGCGCGCGGCGGGGCCGCCGTCGAGCTGTCGATCAGCCGCAGCGGGCTGCTGGCGCCGGTCCTCGCCCTGCTGACCGGCGCCCGCACCCGCCGCTACGTCCGTACGGAGGCGCTCAGCCTGAAGCGCCGCTGCGAGCTGGAGCCTCCGGGCTGACCCCGTCGCCCGCCAGGGCGGCGTTGACCGCGGACAGCACCGCGTGCACCGACGCGGTCAGCACCGAGGTGTCCAGCGCCACGCCCCAGCGCGTCCGGCCCGCGACGCGCGCCTCGACGTAGGCCACGGCCTCGCTGGCCGCGTCCGTGCCGAGCGCGTGCTCGGCGTAGTGGAGGATCTCCACGTCGAGCCCGTCGGCGGCCAGGGCGGCCGTGAGGGCCGACAGCGGGCCGTTGCCGGTGCCGTGCAGGCGACGGCCGGAGCGCAGCGTGCCGGTGAAGACGTGCTCGCCCGGCCCGGCCGGGGCCGTGGTCCAGTCGGCGAGCGCGCCGGGCTCGCCCGGGGCGACGTAGGCGGCGCGGAAGAGCTCCCACAGCTCCTCGGCGGTGATCTCCTCGCCGCTGCCGTCCGTGGCCCGCTGCACGACGGCCGCGAAGTCGATCTGCAGGCGGCGTGGCAGCTCCAGGCCGTACCTGCTGCGCAGCAGGTAGGCGATGCCGCCCTTGCCCGACTGGCTGTTGACCCGGATGACCGCCTGGTAGCCGCGGCCCACGTCGGCCGGGTCGATCGGCAGGTACGGCACCTCCCACGGCGCCTGCTCCGGCGGCACGCCCAGCTCGGCGGCGCGCTTGGCGTGGTGGGCCAGGCCCTTGCCGATGGCGTCCTGGTGGGTGCCGGAGAAGGCGGTGTGGACGAGGTCGCCCGCGTACGGGTGGCGGTCGGGCACCGGCAGGCGGTTGCAGTGCTCGACCACGCGCCTGATCCCGTCGAGGTCGGAGAAGTCGATCATCGGGTCGACGCCCTGGGTGTGCAGGTTGAGCGCGAGCGTGACCAGGTCGACGTTGCCGGTGCGCTCGCCGTTGCCGAACAGGCAGCCCTCCACCCGCTGCGCCCCCGCCAGCAGGGCCAGCTCGGCGCAGGCCACGCCGGTGCCGCGGTCGTTGTGCGGGTGCACGGAGAGGATCACCGCGTCCCTGCGGTCGAGGTGGCGGTGCATGTGCTCGATCTGGTCGGCGTACACGTTCGGGGTGGAGATCTCGACCGTGGCCGGCAGGTTGTGGATCACCGGGCGGTCCGGCGAGGCGTCCCACAGGGCGGTCAGGTCGTTGCACACCTCCAGCGCGTAGTCCGGCTCGGTGAGGTTGAAGACCTCCGGCGAGAACTCGAAGCGCACGCCGGGCAGGCCGTCGGCGAGCCGGGCGATCTGCCCGGCGGCCTCCATGATCAGGGCGCGCAGCTCGCGCCGGTCGTGGCCGAGCACGACCTCGCGCCAGGTGGGCGCGGTGGCGGTGTAGAGGTGGACGACCGCGCGCGGCAGGCCCTCCATGGCGGCGAAGGTGCGCTCGATGAGGTCCGCGCGGGCCGCGGTGAACACCACGGGCGTCACGTCCTCGGGCAGCGCGCCCGGCGCGGCCAGCTCGCGGACGAAGTCGAAGTCGAGCCGGCTGGAGGACGGGTAGCCGACCTCGATCTCCTTGAACCCCATGCGCGTCAGCAGCGCGAACATCGTGCGCTTGCGGGCCGGGTCCATCGGCTCGGCCAGGGCCTGGTTGCCGTCGCGCAGGTCGACGGGCACCCAGAGCGGGGCGTGCGCGAGGCGGCGGGCGGGCCAGGAGCGGTCGGCGGCGAGGGGGACCTCGACGCGCTCGTGGGCGGGGCGGTAGCGGTGGGAGGGCATGCCGCTGGGGCGCTGCCGGTTCCATGGGTACATGGCGGTCGGGATTCCTTGTCGTCCGTCTCCGGTGGGGAAAGACCGGCACGATCGGGCCACCGCGACGGGGTGCCGGTCCGGTCAGGCCCCGCCGCGGCGGCCGAGGAGGAGACCGTACGACGTCATGGGCGCTAGACTAACCACACCACAGGTCCTCAGACAACCTGAGAGGTTCTTTCCGATGCCCCTCGGCTCGCTCCGCCCCAGCCCGCTCGTCGAACAGGCCACCGAGCACCTGCGGGAGCAGATCACCCAGGGCGAGTGGCCGGTAGGCACCCGCCTGCCCGGCGAGAACGCCCTCGCCAAGGCGCTCGGTGTCGGCCGCTCCACGGTCAGGGAGGCGCTGCGGGCGCTCGCCGGCGCCGGCCTCGTGCAGGCCCGGCAGGGCTCGGGCGTCTACGTCATCGCCACCGAGCCGGCCGAGGACTGGCCGGCCCGGCTGCGCCGCGCCGCCATCACCGACGTGTACGAGGTCCGCGTCATGGTCGAGACCCGCGCGGCGCGCCTGGCCGCCGAGCGGCGCACCGAGGAGGACGTGGCGGCGCTGGAGGCCGCGCTCGCGGCCCGGCACGCCGCCGCCACCGGGAGTGACGCCGGATTCGTGGACGCCGACATCGCGTTGCACGCGGCGGTCGTGGCGGCGGCGGGGAACCCGGTGCTGACGGACCTGTTCGCGGAGTTCGCCCCGGCGCTGCGGGAGCGGCTGATCGATCTGGTGGAGCTGCTCGGCCTGCGCGAGCACGACCCCGACCCCGGGCACGACTCGCACGCCGCCCTGGTGGACGCCGTCCGGCGCGGCGACGGGCCCGCCGCCGAGGCCGTCCTGCAGGCCGAGCTGGAGCGGACGCTCGCCCACCTGCGCGCCCGCGCCTGAGCCCGCTGGGAGCGGGTCAGCCGGTGGGGCCGATGTCGGGGCGGGTGACGTCCTCCTCGTTCTCCTCCGGCTCCTCGTACGGATGCGGCGGATCGAGGTCCTGGGGCATGTCGGCGGAGACCGGACGGCGGTTGTGCCGGGTGACGCAGCCGGAGCGTTCGGCCACCACGTCGCTCTCCCCGTCAACGCCGCCGACGGCTTCCGGCAGCTCATAGGGCATCTCGCTCATGCCCTTCCTCTTCCCCCGTATCGCCGCTCCACCGCTTCGCGGCGGCGCGTCGTCAGGCCAGGAAGTCCTCGATCTCGTGCCGGTGCGGCATCGAGGTGCTGGCGCCCTCGCGCAGCACCGACAGCGCCGCCGCCGCCGTGGCGAAGCGGAGGGCGTCGGCCATGGGCCGGCCTTCGGCGCGGGCCACCGCCAGCGCCCCCACGAACGTGTCGCCTGCCGCCGTGGTGTCCACCGCCTTGACCTCGACGGCCGGCACCCGCAGCCGCTCCCCCGAACGCGACCCGTAGAGCGCGCCCGCGCCGCCGAGCGTGATGACAGCCTCCTCGACCCGCTCCAGCAGGGCGTCCAGGGCGGCGTCCGGGCCGCTCGCGCCGGTGATGGCGGCGGCCTCGTGCTCGTTCGGGACGATCAGCGTGACCGCGTCGAGCAGCTCGCCGGGCAGCGGCTGCGCGGGCGCGGGCGTGAGGACGACCGGGACGCCGGCGGCCCGCCCGGCCTCGGCGGCGGCCACGACGGCGGGCAGCGGCAGTTCGAGCTGGAGCAGCAGCGCCCGCGACCCGGCGATGGCCGCGAGGTCGGCCTCCGAGGGGCCGGTGACGGTGCCGTTCGCGCCCGGGACCACGATGATGGAGTTGCCGCCGTCGTCGTCCACGACGATGTGCGCGATGCCGCTCGGTCCCGGCACCTGGCGCAGGCCGCGCACGTCCACCCCGGCGGCGGCCAGCGCGGCGCGCATCTCGGCGCCGAACCCGTCGTCGCCGACCGCCCCGAGGAAGGCCACCTCCGCCCCGGCCCGCGCGGCGGCGACGGCCTGGTTGGCGCCCTTGCCGCCGGGCACGGTGCGGAAGCGGTGGCCGGTGACCGTCTCGCCGCGGGCGGGGGCCTGGGCGACGTAGGCGACGAGGTCCATGTTGGCGCTGCCGAAAACCGAGATCATGCCTGCATCATCTCCTGAGTACGCCGGGCCAGCTCACCGAGGCTCACTCCGTCGAACCCGGTCAGGCTGCTGGCCAGGCTGTCGCGGATGCGCCACCGCTCCGGGACGTCCCCGGCGAGCGCGCCGCAGATCGAGCCGGCGGTGGCGCCCGCCGAGTCGGTGTCCCAGCCGCCGGCGACGGCTCCGGCGATCGTGGCGGTGAAGTCGCCCCGCCCGTGGACGAGGGTCGCGGCGACCAGGGCCGCGTTGTGGATGGTGTGCACCCAGTGGAGCGCGCCGTGCCGCTCGTGCAGCCGGTCCACGACGCGCTCGAAGTCCGGCTCACGGACGGCGTCCGCGACGGCCTCGCGCACGGCGCGGTGCAGGCGCGAGCCCGGCGGCACGACGGACAGGCCCGCCTCGACGACCTCCTCCGGCGAACCGGCGGTCAGCGAGGCCGCGCACATCGCGGCGGCGAACATCGCCCCGTAGATCCCGTTCGCGGTGTGGGTGAGTCGGGCGTCGCGCCAGGCGTACTCGGCGGCCGTGGCCGGATCACCCGGGTTGACCCATCCGTAGACGTCCGTCCTGATGAACGCGCCGATCCACTCGCGGAACGGGTTGCGCCGGGTGGCCGTCGCGGGCGGCTCGACGCCGTCCAGCAGGTTGCGGTACGCCACCCGCTCAGCCGTGAACGTGCGCCCGGCCGGCAGCTCGTCCAGCCACAGCCGGGCCACGTCCTCGGTGGTGAAGCCGCGGCCGTGGCGCTCCAGCACCGACAGCGCGAGCAGCGGATAGTTGAGGTCGTCGTCCTCGGGGATGCCGTCGATGTTCTCGGCGAGGGAGTTGACGGCGCTGCGGCGGTTCCACGGCCAGCGGCGCGCGACGTCCTCCGGCAGGCCGCGGGCGGTGAACCAGCCGCGGATCGGCCAGTTGCCGGTGGCCTCGGCGATCTCCCTGATGCCCGCGCGCGGGATCTTCTCCACGGGCTTGCCGAGCACGCACCCGGCCGCCCGGCCCCGCCAGGCCGCCAGCACCCGCTCCGGGTCGGCCGTGCCGCCAGGGCGGGCGGCCGGCCAGTCGGGGCAGGCGGCGGCGATGTCGGCCAGCTCCGACGGCTCCTCCAGGGGCGACGGCAGGGCGGCCAGCTCGTCCAGCAGCTCCTCGGCCAGGCCGCGCAGCCGCGCCGCGCCCGCCTCGGACGCGCCGGCGCGCGGCGGGGCGTCATGACCGCCCGCCGCGTGCCAGCGTTCCGCGACGGCGCGCACCCGGGCGGGGTCGCGGCCGTCCTCGGCGGCCTGGCGCAGCTCGTGCCCGACCAGGTCCTCCGGCTGCACCCAGGTGAGGCGGATCACGGGTGGTCCAGCTCGGCGAAGGCGGCCTCGGCGGCCCGCCGCCGCTCCTGGTCGCCCGCGCGCACCCGGCGCGCGACCGCCGCGATGGCGCGGCCGGGAGCCACCAGGTCCGTACGGCTCGCCGCCCCCACCTGCTCCACCCACTCCGCCGGCACCGCCGCGAGCCCGCCGAGCGCGCCCGCGATGGCGCCGCCCATGGAGGCGATGGAGTCGGCGTCGCGCCCGTAGTTGACGCCGCCCAGCACGGTCTCGCGGTAGTCGCCCTTGGCGATCACCAGCATGCCGAGCGCCAGCGGCAGCTCCTCGATGCTGTGCACGCGGCTCGGCCGCCGCGCGCCGAGGCCCTGGTCGCGGTAGGTGTCGGCGACCGTGTCGTAGGGGCGCACGGCGGCCCGCAGCGTCTCGAACGAGCCCTCCCAGTGCCCGAGCCCGGCGGCGGCCTCGCAGACCGCCTCGATGGCGGCCCTGGTGCCGTCCTTGGCCAGGCGCAGGCAGGCGGACACCACGGAGTCGGCGGTGGCGCCGGGCCGCATGGCCTCGGCCACGGCGGCGGCCATGACGCCCGCGGCCTCGCGGCCGTAGCTGGACTGGTGGGCGCCGGTGAGGTCGATCGCCTCGGCGTAGGCGGCGTCGGGGTCGGCGGCGTTGACGATGCCGACGGGGGCGACGTACATGGCGGCGCCGCAGTTGACGATGTTGCCGACGCCGGCCTCGCGCGGGTCGGCGTGGCCGTAGTGCAGCCGGGCCACGATCCACTTCTCGGCCAGGAAGATCCGCTGCAGCGGCAGCGCCTCGGCCTCCAGCTCGGGGATCCAGCGCCGCTCGCCCATCAGCTCGGGCACCAGGTGCTCGGCCATCGCGTAGGCGTCGAGGTGGCGGCCGGCCTTCTCGTAGACGCGGATCAGCGCGTGCGTCATGAGGGTGTCGTCGGTGATGTGGCCGTCGCCCTTGTGGTACGGCGCGATCGGCCGGGCGTTGCGCCAGTCGTCGTTGTACGGCGGCACGATCCCCTCCACACGCCCGCCGTAACGCTCGACGATCTGCTCGGGGGTCCAGCCCTCGGTGGCGCCGCCCAGCGCGTCGCCGACCGCCGCCCCCGCCACGCAGCCGGTCGCCCTGTCCTCAAGCGGCGTCATGCGAGTCCTTTCGTCAGTTCCATCAGATCCTGGCCCGCCAGTTCCGGCAGGCAACAGCCTGCCAGCGTACGGGCCGAGGCGGTCCACCCCTCCGGGATCGCCTCGAAGCCGCCGCAGGCCCCCGTGAGCGCGCCGGTCAGCGCCGGCGCCGAGTCGGCCAGCGCGGCCAGGCACGCCGCCGCGGGCACGGCCCTGGTCAGGTCGCCCCCGGAGGCCGCGGCCAGCGCCAGCGCCGCGGGCACCGTCTGCGCGGCGCCCACGCCGTAGCTGTAGACGTGGTCGAGCAGCGCCGCGTCCAGTGCGGGCACGGCGGCGAACGCCTCGCCCGCCCGCTCGGCGGCGCGCAGCGCGAGACGGGCGTTGTGCCCGATCGCGGTGCCCTCGGGCAGCACGTCCAGCGCCGCCCGCACCGCCCGCGTCACGTCGCCGGTGGCCACGGCCGCGGTCATGGCGGCGGCCATCGCCCGCGCGCCGAGCACGCCGTCCCCGGCGTTGGTGACCTGGGCGTCGTCGGACGGGTCCCTCCCCAGGACCCCGAACGCGACGGCCCGGACCGCGGCGGCGTCGTCGAAGTGGTGCGGGTTGTCGTGCCCGGACGCGGGCGGCTCGACGCCCCGCTCCAGGTTGTCGAGCGCGGTCCGCACCGAGACGCGCGCCCGCAGGTCCTTGCCGATCAGCTCGCGGAAGGCCGCGGCGCGCGGCCGGTCGGCGGTGAGCAGCGTCCAGGCGAGCCATTCGGCGTCGTCGGACGGGCCGACGGCGAGCGGCGCGGTCGGCTGGTTGAGCGCGAACGGCACCGGCAGCGTCGTGACCCGGTGCTCCTCGGCGAAGGCGTCGAGCTCCCGGTGGAGCCGCCTGCTCCAGGGCGCGTGCAGGGCCGCGCGGTGCCGGCTCGCGGGCCAGCCCGCGGCGTCACCGACGGCGAGCCCGGCGACGGCTCCTCTGATCCTGTCCCCCGACATGTCGGTCACCGTCCTTCCGCGCATTCGCCGGTCAGCAGACCGACGAGTTCGTCGGCGAGTTCATCGGCGGTGTCCAGCACGTGCCGTCCCGCCACGACGGGCAGGCACTTGCCGGTCACCGGCCCGATCCTGGCCGCCCAGCGGGCGGGCACGCCGCTCTCGCCCTGCCGCGCGCCGCTGACGGCCCCGGCGATGGCCCCGATGGTGTCGGCGTCCCGTCCGAGGCTCACTCCGAACGTCACCGCCGCCTCCACCTCGCCGCCGCCCGCCAGGAAGGCGGCCAGCGCGAGCGCGACGGCCTCCGGGGCGAGGTCGGTCCACGGGTAGTGCCGGACGACGACGGCCTCGTGCAGCGCCGTTTCGAGATCGTCGGGCGCCGCGTCGCGAAGGACCGCGCGGGCGCGGCGGATGTTCCTGGCGGTCCACGAGTCGCCGGGGATCACCGCGAGCGCGGCGTCCACGACGTCCTCGGGCCCGGCGCCGCTCATCGCGGCGGCCACGGCCCCCGCGACCGCGCGGCCGCCGATGATGCCCTCGCCTGACCCGCTCACCAGCCCGTCCTGCTCCACCAGCCGGGCCGCCTCGGCCGGGTCGCCGGGGCAGAAGATCCCGTACGGGGCGGCGCGCATGGCCAGCCCGTCGGACCAGCCGTGGGAGTGGACCAGCCCGGTGAGCGGCGGCTCCAGCCCGCGTCGAAGCGCTTCGACGGTGCCCAGCTCCGAGAACCCGGCGCCGCGCATCGGCCCGTCCACCCTGGGGATGATCTCTTCCCGGTACGCCCGCGCGACCAGCTCGGGGGTCAGCCCGTGGCCGTGCCGCCTGAGCAGCGAGGCGGCGAAGATGGCGTACTCGGTGTCGTCGGTGCCGCCGCCCTCGATCTCGGTGAGCCGGCCCCACCGCCGCCGGATCTCGGCCGGCGTCAGGTTCTCGGCGGGGGCCCCGAGGGCGTCGCCGGCCGCGAGGCCGAGCAGACACCCCCGGGCCCGTTCCCGGTAGGAGGTCACCGCTGGTACCGCTCCAGGACCTTGTTGCCCTCGTCCACGAGCCGCTTGGCCGCGTCGTCGAGGGTGATCTTGCCGGCGAAGTACTCCTGCAGCACCGGCGTGGCGACCTTGCTCTTCCACTCGTCGAAGCCGTTCACCTTGAGGAACGGCGCGACGACGAGGTTCTTGACGGAGGCGGTGGCCACGTCCCAGCCGTTCTCCTCGGTGGTGATCGCCGGGTCGGAGGCGGCCGCCTGGGAGGTCGGCAGCAGCCAGTCCCCCTTGGCGAGCTTGGCCTGGTTGGGGCCGTTGAGGAAGAAGGCCATGAACTTCATCGCCTCCTCGGGGTGCTTGCTGTCCTGGGCGATGGACAGCGTCTGCGAGACCGCGCCCTGCTGGGCGGTGGTGCCCTTCGGGCCGGGCAGGGTGACCCACTCGAAGCCGTCGGGCGCCTGCTCGGCCACCTGCTGGCGCAGGAACACGCCGGCCGGCAGCAGCGCGAACTTGCCCTTGTAGAAGGCGGGCAGCGGGTCGGCGGTGCCCTGGCCGAGCGCGGCGGGGTCGGCGGACTTGTCCTTGTGGAGCTGGTCGTGGATGCGCTGGAGCACCTCGCGCTCCTCGGGGCCGACCTTGACCGTGGTCTTGCCGTCGGCGGTCTGGAAGAACGTGCCGCCGAAGTTCAGCGCCAGGTTGAGCGTCTTGTTGACCGGCGACTTCATGGCCCAGGCGACGCCGAAGGTGCCGTCCTTGGTCATCTTCTTGGCGGCCTCGGAGAACTCGTCCCACGTCCACGGGTTGTCGGCGGTGGGGACGCGCACCTTGGCCGCGTCGAGCAGCTTCTTGTTGGCGATGATGACCTGCGACTCCTGCAGGAACGGCACGCCGTACACGCCCTGGCCGCCCTTGCCGTCGTCGAAGGTGACGGTGTCCCAGGCGGACTGCGGGATGTCGCTCTTCAGCTCGGCGGGCACCTTGTCCTTGAGGTCGAGCAGGTAGCCGTCGGCGGCGAACCCGGACAGCGCGGGCGAGTCGTTGTGGATGACGTCGGGCGCGGTGCCGCCGGCGAACTGGGTGACGAGCTGGTCGTTGACGTTGTCCCAGCTGCCCTGGACGTAGGTGACCTGGATGTTGGGGTTGGCCTTGTTCCACTCGTCCACGATCTGCTTGTTCGCGGCGACGGATTCCTTCTGCCAGGCCAGGCTGAGGAAATTGATCTTGACCGGCTCGCCGGAGGAGGACGACGACGAGGAACTGCCGCCGTCGCCGCCTCCGCTGCCGCACGCGCCGGCGAGCGCCACGATGGCGGCCGCCGCCAGAGCGGACCTGATACGCATGTGAGCCTCCTAGCCCTTCACGGCGCCGGCCATCAGGCCGGACTTCAGTCGCCGCTGGATGATTGAGAAGAAGATCAAGCTCGGGATCGTCGCCATGAGCGACGCCGCGGCCAGCGGGCCGAGCCTGGCCACCCCCTCGGGGCCGGTGAAGCGCACCAGCGTGAGGGGAAGCGTCATGACGTCGGGGTTCTGCAGGATGACGAGGGCGAACATGAACTCGTTCCATGACGAGATGAACGCGAACAGCAGCGTGGCCACCACGCCCGGCGCGAGCAGCGGCGCGACGACCGAGGCGATCGAGCGCAGCCGGCTCGCGCCGTCCACGGCCGCGGCCTCCTCCAGCTCACGCGGCACCGCGCGGACGTAGCCCTGCAGCATCCACAACGCGAACGGCAGCGTGAACGTCACGTGCACGACCACCAGGCCGGGCAGCGTGTTCACCAGGTCCAGGTCCCGCAGGATCATGAAGAGCGGGATGATGATCAGGATGAACGGGAACACCTGACTGACCAGCACCCAGCCGATCGCGATCTTGTTGACCAGGCCGCGGTAACGGGCCATCGCGTAGGCGGCCGGCAGCGAGATCAGCACCGTGACGACGCTGGCGGCCAGCGCCACGCCGAGGCTGCGCACCGCCGCGCCCACCAGGTCCTGCTCGCCGAAGGCGTCGGTGAAGTTGGACAGCGTCGGCTCGCGCGGGATCCACGTGGGATCGGCCAGCGCCATCTCCTGCGGCGTCTTCAGCGCCGTCGACAGCAGCCAGAGCAGCGGGAAGGCCAGGAAGACGACGTACGCGGCGAGCGCGGCGTACTGCGAGAAGCGTCTCATCGGGTCTCCCTCATCTGGCGCCACAGGTACAGCCCGAGCACCGCGAGCACCACGATCGCCATGGCCAGGCCGAGCATCGAGGCGTAGCCGGCGAAGCGGTAGCGGAACGCCTCCTCGTAGGCGAACAGCATGGGCAGCCGCGTCTGGCCGCCCGGCCCGCCCTGGGTGAGCACGTAGACCAGGCCGAACTGGTTGATGTTCCACACGAAGTCGAGCGAGGTGATCGCCACGATCACCGGGCGGAGCTGCGGCAGCGTGATGTTCCAGAAGCGCCGCCAGCGGCTCGCGCCGTCCACCTCGCCGGCCTCGTACAGCTCGCGCGGGATGCCCTGGAGGCCGGCCAGCAGCACGACCGTGGTCTGCGGCATGCCGGTCCAGACGCCGACCACGATGATCGCCGGCAGCGCGAGCGAGAAGTCGGCCAGCCAGTTGACGTGCGTGCCGAGCAGGGCGTTGAGTATGCCGGCGTCCGGGTGGTAGACGAGCTTCCACATCAGGCCGATGACGACCGGGGGCATCGCCCACGGCACCACGGCCAGCACCCTGGCCACGCCGCGGAAGCGCAGGTTCTCGTTGAGCAGCAGCGCCAGGCCGAGCGCGGCCAGGAACTGCAGCACGGTCACCGAGACGGACCAGATCGCGCCGATCCTGAAGGATGACCAGAAGTCCTCGGCGGTCAGCAGCTCGAACAGGTTCTCCAGGCCGACGAAGCTCGTCTCGTGGTTGCGGGTGTTGCGGGCGTCGGTGAAGGCGAGCGCGATGCCGTACAGCAGCGGGCCGACGCTGAACAGCAGCACCGGCACCAGCGCGGGCAGCATGAGCAGCCACATCTCGCGGGTCTGGCGGGACAGGCCGCGGGGGCGGGCGTGCGGCCGGCGCGGCGGCGCGGGCCTGGTCGCGGTGGCGGTCACGCGCCGCTCCCCTCAGTGCCGTGTCCCTCGGTGCCGTGTCCCTCGCCGCTGTGTCCGTCGCCGCAGTGTCCTTCGCCCGCCGTGGAGGCGCGCACCACGAGCCGGGGCGGCACGGTGACCCGCCGGGGCTCGCGCTCGCCGCCGTTCAGCCGTTCCAGCAGCAGCTCGGCGGCGACCCGGCCGCGTTCGGCCGAGCCGAGAGAGACGCTGGTGAGCGAGGGCCAGGAGGCGGCGGCGAGGTCGGTGTCGTCCATGCCGGCCAC
The DNA here is from genome assembly GCF_041402765.1 of Nonomuraea sp. AD125B. NCBI lineage: Bacteria > Bacillati > Actinomycetota > Actinomycetes > Streptosporangiales > Streptosporangiaceae > Nonomuraea > Nonomuraea sp. AD125B. The sequence continues at coordinate 172,358 of NZ_JBGLOU010000017.1, forward strand.
GGCCACGTCCTCCGGCACCCGGCGGCCCGCGTCGCGCAGCACGTCGAGCGCGCCGAGCGCGATGAGGTCGTTGGCGCACATGAGCGCGTCCACGTCGGGGCGGCGGGCCAGCAGCTCGGCGACCGCGCGCCGCCCCTCGGGCCGGTAGAAGTCGGCGATCTGCACCAGGTCCTCGTCGTACGGCAGGCCGACCGCCTCCAGCGCCTCCCGGTAGCCGGCCCCGCGGGCGGCGCCGGGCACGGTGTCGAGCGGGCCGTTGACCATGGCGACGCGGCGGCGGCCGAGCGCGTGCAGGTGGTCGATCGCGAGCCGGACGCCGGTGCGGGAGTCGGCCCGTACGTTGTCCACGGGCGTGCCGTCGGGCACCTGGCCGATGATCACGACCGGCGCGCGGGCGGCGGCCAGCGTCTCCAGGTGGGCGTCGGTGACCCGCAGGGGGCTCATGATGAGGCCGTCCACGTACCGCTCGCCGAGGCTGCGCAGCACGTCGATCTCGTCGGCGGCGACGGCGTCGGTGGAGTGCAGCACGAGCCGGTAGCCCGCGGCCTTCAGCACGGGCTGGATCTCGCGCAGCATCGCCAGGTAGGCGGGGTTGCCGACGTCGGCCATGGCGAAGGCGACCTGATGGGTGCGGCGGGACTTGAGCGACCTGGCCACGGCGTTGCGCACGTAGCCCAGCTCGTCGGCGGCCGCCATCACCTTGCGCACCGTCTCCTGCCTGGTCGGCAGGCCGTTCAGCACCCGCGAGACGGAGGCGATCGAGACACCGGCGCGCGCGGCGATCGTGTTGATCGTGGGTCCGTCGGCCAAGGTAGTCCTTCCATCGGTGTAAACGTTTACGATCTTGCTTCTGTAAACGTTTACGGCGTGGGGGACATGAAACCCGTACGTAACTCGCAGGTCAAGTCACGATCGAATAACACCAGGTCAGAGGGGTGGAACGCAAACCGAGCGGCGGCTCAGCGACCGGCCCCTCTCCTCAGGGCCAGGGCGGCCGTGGCGGCGAAGGCCAGGGCCGCGCACCCGATCTGGGCGAGCGCCGTGGCGGCGGGCACCGACGGCAGGTCCCCGAGGTCCCCCAGGGCCGCCGCCGGCAGGAACAGCACCAGCGCCGCCCGCCGCCCCACGGCCGACCCGCACGCCCACCCCGCCGCCAGCCCCACCACGACCAGCCAGGGCACGGGCTTCCAGGTCACCAGGTCGTGATGGGCGATCACGTCCACCCAGCGCACGATCGCCTTGCTCATGGCCAGCCCCGCCACGGCGAGCGGCCCCCACAGCAGGAACACACGCCAGGGGACGACCGCGATCGCGCGGTGCGCGGCGGGCACGAACGCGATGGCGACGGCCGCGAGCTGGGCCAGCAGGACCGGGCCGTGGTTCGGGAACAGCAGCGCGTCCAGCTCCAGGAGGTAGGGATGGCGGGCCTGGTACAGCACGAACGCGACCACGCCGAGCACCGCGATCCACCGCCGGCCGAGCAGCACGGCCAGCGCCGGCAGCGCCGCGGCGACGATCGGCTCGGCCAGGAGCAGGACCCAGGACGGCCGCGCCACCGCGGCGACCCCCACGTTGCCCACACTCTCGGCCGTCTGGAGCAACCTGGTCGCCAGCGCGCCGGCCAGCATCAGGAACGGCCACAGCGCCACGGCGAGCGCCGGCCCGCCGCGCCAGGCCGGCGCGGAGGCCGGGCCGAAGGCCCGCCGCCCGTGGACGCGCAGCGCACCCCAGAGCAGGTCGGCCACGTCGGCCGGACGGGGACGGGTCTGACCGGGCCGCGCCCCCGCGAGGAGCACGCCGAGCATCTCCTCCTCGTGCCGCGCCCGGTGGTCGCGCGGGTAGGCGGCGAGGAGGCGGCGGTAGCGGCTTTCGAGGGAGCTCATGCCGTTCCTCCCGCCCCGAGCGCGCGCAGGCGGGCCGTGGCCGCCCTGGCGTGCCTGCGCATCCGCTCGGCCTCGGCCGCCAGCCTTGTGGCGCCGTCGCCGGTCAGCCGGTAGTAGCGGCGCACCCGGCCGTCGACGATCTCCTCCCGGTCCTCGGCGATCAGGCCCTCCTCCTGGAGGCGGTCGAAGGCGGCGTACAGGGTGCCGGCGCGGAGCCGGACCTGGCCTTCCGAGATGCGTTCCACGTCGGTGATGACGCCGTACCCGTGCTGGGGGCCGGCGGCCAACGCGGTGAGGATCAGGAAGGTCGGCTCCTGCATCTGTCGCATGTGATCAATATATACCGATCATCTACATATTCGAGGCGTCAGTCCCGGGCGGGCTCCGGGACGGGGGCGGTGGACGCCGGGGGCGAGACGCGCAGGAGGGAGCGGATGGCAGGGGCGCCGGCGAGGGTGACGACGGCGGCCAGCGCCGCCGGGATGATCAGCGCGACCGGCAGCGAGGCCGCGTCCGCCACGTAGCCCAGCACGGCGGGCCCGAGCAGCAGGCCGCTGTAGCCGAAGGCGGTGACCATGGCGAGCGCCCGCCCGACCCGCTCCCCGGCCGCGCCGACGGCGCTGAACAGCACCGGCACCACGGTCGCCAGCCCGACGCCGGCCAGCGCCCAGCCGGTCCACGCGCACGCCACCCGCAGGCCCACCGGGACGAGCGGGGAGAGCAGGACGAGCGCGTACCCGGCGGTGGCGAGGAGCCCCGCGAGCTGGATCGTACGCACCGAGCCGAGCCTGGCCCGGATCGGGTCGCCCAGCAGCCGCACGGTGGTCATCGCGACGGAGAAGATCGTGTACGCCAGCGGCGCCGCCGCCGGGTCGGTGCCGAGGACCCAGCGGGCGTGCAGCGCGGCCCAGTCGATGGCCGCCCCCTCGCTCAGGTGGCCGGCGAAGGCGGCGAGACCGAGCAGCGCGATGAGCCCCCACGTGAGCGAGCCGCCGGTCCCGCCCTTCGCCTCGCCGGGAGCCGCCGGTTCGGGGCTCGCCGGGGCGGACGGCAGCAGCAGCCGCGCCGCCGGCAGGTACAGCAGCGCCACGACCACGGCCGCGACCACCAGCACGAGCTGCGGGTCCACCCCGGCCCGCAGGAACAGCGCGGTCAGCGCGCCGCCCGCGGCCCCGCCGAGGCTCCACGTGCCATGGAAGGCCGAGATGATCGGCCGCCCGTAGGCACGCTCGACCTCGACGGAATGGGCGTTCATGGCGACCTCGCAGGCGCCGAGCCCGATCCCGAACACCACGGCGAGCGCGGCCAGCGTCGCGTACGACGGGGCCAGCGCGGGGCCGAGCAGCGCCAGGGCGGACAGGGGGCCGGCGATCCAGCAGACGCGGCGGCTGCCGTACCGGTCGACGAGCGGCCCGGCGGCCAGCATCGACACCAGCGCGCCGCCCGAGATCAGCAGCAGGACGGTGCCGAGCAGGCGGGGGCCGAGATCGAGCCGGTCGTTGAGCGAGGGCAGCCCGGCCGCCCACAGGCCCATCACAAATCCAGCGAAAACGAAGAATCCGAATACTCCGACACGAGCACGCCTAGCATCAATGAGGCTTTTGTTCACGCCTAGAGCATAAACTGTCCCCGTCAACGAAGCCACAGGCGAACGGAGCCACGCCATGAACGCCGCCACAAGACGACCGAAGCCAGGGGCGAACCAAGCCACGGCGCCAACGGACGACGACACGAGCGGGCGACGGCACGAATGGGGCCAGGGCGTGACGGACGACGGCATGACGGGAGACCGCAGCATGACGGGAGACCGCGTGAACGGAGCCAGGGCGTGACGGGCGACGGCATGAACGGGGCGACGGCATGAACGGGGCGACGACGAGCGGTGAGCTGCGCGCCCACAACCGGGCCCGGCTGCTGCGCGCCGTGCACGAGGGCGGGGCCGCCCTCACCCGCTCCCAGCTCACCCGCGACCTGGGCCTGGCCCGTGGAACCGCGTCCGTGCTCGTCGCCGGCCTGCTGGAGGACGAGCTGCTCCACGAGGAGCCCGCCAGGGAACACGCCAGGGGCCGCCCCACCCAGGTGCCGGGCCCCCATCCGCACGGCCCCGTGGCGCTGGCCGCCGACGTGCGCGAGGACGCCTGGGAACTGGCGGCCTGCGAACTGGGCGGCCGAGTCACGGTCCTCGCCGTACGGCCCCACGACGGCACCCCGGAGGGCGCACTCGGCACCCTCGGCGAGGCCCTGGCCGCCGAACGCCAGCGCCTCGGCCACCGCGTGGTCGGAGTAGGCGTGGCACTGGCCGGCCCGGTCCGCCACGGCGGCCTCGTCGACATCGCCCACCTGTCCTGGCACGCCGTCGACGTCCCCCGCCTCCTCGCCCGTAGCCACGACCCCACGGGGGGCGGGGGACGGGGGGTGCCGTTGTTCGTGGGGAATGACACCGCGTTCGCGGCGTTGGCGGAGGCGCGGCGGGGGCGGTTGCGGGGGGTGCGGGTGGGGTTGCACCTGCATGTGGACTTCGACCTGGGCGGCGTGCTGGTCGTGGACGGGCGTCCGCTGGGCGGCGCCGCGGGCTCCGGCGCGGAGTTCGGCCACATGCCGCTCACGGGCGGCGAGCGGCCCTGCCCGTGCGGCGCGCTCGGCTGCTGGAGCACGGAGGTCGGCGCGAACGCGCTCCTGCGCCACGCCGGCCTGGCCCACGGCGGCGGACGGGGCCGCGAGCAGGCCGAGCGGGTGCTGGCGACGAGCAGCAAGGCGGTGGCCGCCAACGCCCGTGCCCTGGGCCGCGGCATCGCCGCCCTGGTGAACGCGCACGACCCCGAGGCCGTCACGCTCTCGGGCCACGGCGTCGAGCTGTACGAGCGGGCGGGTGAGACGCTGCGGGCGGCGGCGGAGCCGTACCTGATGGCGATCCGCCGCGAGGCCCCGCCCCGCATCGAGAGCTCGGCCCTGGGCTGGCGCGGCGCGCTCCTCGGCGCGATGGAGTCGGTCTTCGACGCCTTCCTGACGCCGGAAGGACTCGGCGGGTGGCGCGCGAGTCCACCCTGACCAGCCCTGCGACACGCCCGATCCGCCGAATGTGATGAATTCCACGTCAAAGGCGGAAAAGACACCGTAGGGCCCGTCTTCCAGCCCCCATCAGGTGATCTTGCGGGAAGCGGGCGCGGCCCGGAGAAGGCCGGGGAGCGGAACAATCATGGTCCGGGCTCCGGCCGTCGCCGATCGCGCCGCCACTCCCCCGCCACCGGACAGGAGGCCGCGCCCGACCCAGCCGCTCGCCGCCGAGCCGGGCCGACCGACCGAGCGGCCACATCGCCGCAGGTCATCGGGGTTCTGCGAACCCTCGGACAGGTCCCGGGGACGGGCGCAGCTCTCCGCTTCGCCGCCCCGCGCAGCCACTTCACCGCCGCCCCACCGGCGGGCGAGCCCGGCAGCCCCCCGGAAGGTCGCCACCAGCCGGGTACGAGGGGGCGGCGGGCAAGATCGCCTGGCGGGCGGCCGGGCGGCCGGAGCGGACGCCCAGCGCCCCCTCCTGAGCGACGACACAGCCCGAAGATGGCGCTGAGCGGGAGCTTTCCGCAAACAAGAACCCCCGGCATCCGCAATGATTAGCCACTGCACCACGGGTAACAAAGACCCGAACCCAAACTCCCCGAGGAGAGAACAGAGATGGCACTTCCCACTCTCACCCCCGAGCAGCGGCAGGCGGCTCTGGCGAAGGCCGCCGAGGCCCGCGCCGCCCGTACGGCCCTGCTGGCCAAGGTCAAGGCCGGCGAGCTGACCTTCTCCCAGCTCCTGGAGCGTGACGACGACATCGCGAAGAAGATCAAGGTGTCCCAGGCCCTGCGGGCCGTCAAGGGCGTCGGCCCGGCCAAGGCCACCGCGCTCATGGAGGAGGCGGGCGTCGACGAGAAGCGCCGCCTCGGCGGTCTGGGCGCCCAGCAGCGCAAGAAGCTGGTCGAGGCGCTCGGCTAGGTAGGGCGGCCAGGTCCGCGCGGGGCGTCGCGCGGACCGGCCAACGACCCTTCGACCAGGTCGCGGAGGGGCCGGAAGAGCGGCGAGCCGCCCCGCTCTTCACCGGCGGGCCGGCCGGGGGGCAGAGGGGCCGGAGACGGGCGGCACGCCTGTCAGGAGCGCAGGTAAGCCAGGACGGCGAGCACCCGGCGGTGCTGGTCGGCGTCCTCCGCGTAGAGGCCGAGCTTGCTGAAGATGCTCCTGATGTGCTTCTCCACCGCCCCGTCGCTGATGACGAGCTGCCGCCCGATGGCCGGATTCGACTTCCCCTCGGCCATCAGCCCGAGCACCTCCCGCTCGCGGGGCGTGAGCTGCGCCAGCGGGTCGTCCTTGCGTCTGCGTACCATCAACTGGGACACCACCTGTGGATCGAACACGGTCCCGCCCGCGGCGACCCGCCGCAGGCCCTCCAGAAACTCGTCCACGTCGACGACCCGGTCCTTCAGCAGATAGCCGACGGCGCCACGGGCGTCGGCGAGCAGGTCGTCCGCGTAGGAGACCTCGACGTACTGCGACAGGATGAGCACGGGAGCGCCCGGCACCCTGCGTCGTGCCTCGACCGCCGCGCGCAGCCCCTCGTCGGTGAACGACGGCGGCATCCGCACGTCGACCACCGACACGTCGGGCTTGTGCTCGGCGATCGCCTCGACCAGCGTGTCACCGTCACCGACGGTGGCGACCACCTCGAAGCCGAACTCCTCCAGCAGCCTGACCAGGCCCTCCCTGATCAGAACCGCGTCATCGGCCACGACTACCCGCACGGCACCTCCGCCACGATCAACGTCGGCCCGCCGTCCGGCGACTGTACGGTCAGCTCCCCGTCGACGGCGCGGAGCCGGTCGGCCAGCCCGGCGAGACCGTGTCCCTTGGCGACGTTCGCGCCGCCGACCCCATCATCCCCGATCGTGAGCATGAGGGCGTCGCCGAGGCGCTGGAGCTGGATCGTGCAGACGGTGGCGCGGCTGTGCTTGGCCACGTTGGTGAGGCTTTCCGCGCAGACGAAGTAGAGGGCGTTCTCGATGGCCGCCGGGTAGCGCTCGACCACCTGCACGTCGAGGTCCACGGGCAGGGTGGCGCGCCCGGCGAGGGCGGCGAGCGCGGGCGCGAGGCCCCGGTCGGACAGGATGGGCGGGGCGATGCCGCGCGAGAGCGCGCGCAGCTCGTCCAGCGTCTCGCGGGTGGCGGAGATCGCGGACGTGATGGTGGCCGAGGCCGCCTCCGGGTCCCTGGCGAGCTGGCGCTGGGCCCGCGACAGCTCCATGGCCAGCGAGACCAGCCGCTGCTGCGGCCCGTCGTGGATGTCGCGCTCCAGCTTGCGCAGGGCGTTCGCCTCGGCGGAGACGGCGGCGGCGCGGCCCTCGGTGAGGTCGCTGATGCGCTCCTGCAGCTCGGCCACGCCGGTCAGCAGCGCCCGGCCGAGCGAGGCCCGCAGCAGCGCGGCGCCGCGCACGAGGACCGGCGTGAGCATCGCGAAGGCCAGGCCGAGCACGACGTAGAAGGCCGAGTTGACGAGGTAGCCGTCGCCGAGGCCGAGCAGCTCGGGCAGCTCGACGTTGCCGGGGATGCGCGAGGTGACCACCCCGTAGATCGGGTACGTCAGCGCGGCCAGCGGCACCGCCCAGGCCACCAGGGTCAGCACGAACGACACGATCGCGATCGGAAAGTTGATCACGCCGTGCAGCAGGTCCAGCCAGGACTGCCCGCTGGTGAGCGGGTTGACCAGGCGGCGGAAGCTGCCCGCGCCGGCCGGGGCGGGCTTGTACCGGGGCCGCACCGGCGGGCGGTCGAGCACGTCGGACAGCCAGCCGCGCTCCGCGTCGGCGAAACCCCGCGCCATCAGCAGCGTGCCGGCCAGCAGCGGCACGCCGACCCACACGACCGCGGTGCCGACGCCGGCCGAGAAGCCGGCGATCAGGAGGCAGAAGCCGATGACGGCCGTGGGGAAGCCGACGAACGTGTAGCGGGTGTCCAGAAGGACACGCCTCATCAGGGAGCGCATGTCCATCACGCTAGAACCTCGGGCACGGGCGTGACGAGCAGGCGGTCCGGTGTGAGGGGGTAGGGCTGCCCCTACCCCCGGCAGTGGTGTGATCGCGACCCGGGAACGGCGGCTCGCGGCAATGTGCCGGACCGGTCCGCGGCGGGAGCCTTGAGCCAACGGCTCCCCCCTGAATCGAGGCTCCCCATGACCGTCCTGCTGGACCGCCCGGCCGCCCCCGCCGCGCCACCGCGCCCGTCCGTGGGCGCTCCCGCAAGCCCTCCGAAGGGGCGGGACCCGTTCGTCGATCTGCTGCGGGTGCTCGGCATGGCGCTGATCGTGTTCCAGCACTGGACGATCCCTGTGCTGTCGTACGACGGCGCGCGGCTGACCACGGGCAACGCGCTGGCCACGCCCGGGGTGTGGGTGGTGACGTGGCTCAGCCAGGTGATGCCGCTGGTGTTCTTCGCGGGCGGGGCGGCGAACGCGATCGGCTTCGCCCGCTCCCGTGAGGGGACGCCGCGCTGGCTGGCGGTGCGGCTGCGGCGGCTGGCCTGGCCGCTGCTGCCGCTGGCGGCGGTGTGGATCCCGCTCCCCCAGGTGCTGCTCACGCTCGGCGTGCCCGAGCAGCCGCTCCGGGTCGGGGCGCAGCTCACGGGACAGCTCCTGTGGTTCCTCGCGGTCTACCTCATCGCGGTGGTGGTCACCCCGTACGCGCTGCGCCTGCACTCCCGCTTCGGCGTGGCGGTGCCGGCCGCGCTGGCGGCCGGGGCGGTGCTCACGGACGTCGTACGCTTCACGACCGGCATCGACGCCCTCGGCTACCTCAACGTGGTGTTCGTCTGGCTGGCGGTGCACCAGCTCGGCTTCTTCTACGCCGAGGGGCGGCTGCGCCGGCCGTGGGCGCTCGCGGCGGGCGGGTTCGGCGCGGCGGCGCTGCTGGTGGCCTTCGGCCCCTACCCGGGCAGCATGATCGGCCTGCCCGGCGCCGAGGTGTCGAACATGGCCCCGCCCACGCTCGCCATGCTGGCCGTGGGCCTCGGGCAGATCGGGCTGGCGGTGCTGCTGCGCCCGGCGCTGGTCCGGCTGCCGCTCGGCCGGCTGCTGGCATGGGCCAGTCCGCGGATCATGACGGTGTACCTGTGGCACATGCCGGCGCTGTTCGCGGTCACCGGCGTGGTCGTGGTGCTGCTGCGGGTGGACACGCCGGCGCCGGGTGGCGCGTTCTGGCTGGCGGGCTGGCCGCTCTGGTTCGGGCTGCTGTGCCTGGTGATGTGGCCGCTGACGCGGATCTTCGCCCGGTTCGAGACGCCGCCCGCGCTGCCGTACGGCAAGGCCGGCATGCGCGCGATGACGGCCGCGGCGGCGCTGATCGGGGCCGGGGTTCTCACGCTGACCTGCGTCGGGTTCGCGCCCGGCCCGTGGGCGTTCCTGGCGATGCTGGCGATCCTCGGCGGGCTGCTCGTGACCGTGCCGCGGACCCGCTCCTAGGCCGGGGTCGACCCCGGATGGCGGGGGGCGGTTCGAGCACCGGGCAAACTTCGGCAGGATAGATGCTGTGAGCCTACTCGTGGACCGCCTGCCAGAAGAGATCGACGCCGAGCCGGACGCCATCTTCGACGCGTTCGCCGCCTGGAACACCGAACGTGGGCTCACCCTCTATCCGGCCCAGGAAGAGGCGCTCATCGAGGTCGTCTCGGGCAGCAACCTCATCCTGGCCACGCCGACGGGCTCGGGCAAGTCGCTCGTGGCCGCCGGAGCCCACTTCACGGCCCTGACCCGCGACCAGCGCACCTTCTACACCGCGCCGATCAAGGCGCTGGTGTCGGAGAAGTTCTTCGACCTGTGCGCCGTCTTCGGCACCGAGAACGTCGGCATGATGACCGGCGACGCCAGCGTCAACCCGGGCGCGCCGATCATCTGCTGCACCGCCGAGATCCTGGCCAACGTGGCGCTGCGCGACGGCGCTCAGGCCGACATCGGCCAGGTCGTCATGGACGAGTTCCACTTCTACGCCGAGCCCGACCGCGGCTGGGCCTGGCAGGTGCCGCTGCTGGAGCTGCCGCACGTGCAGTTCGTGCTGATGTCGGCGACGCTCGGCGACGTCACGATGTTCGAGCGCGACCTCACCCGGCGCACCGGCCGGCCGACGGCCGTGGTCAAGCACGCCGAGCGGCCGGTCCCGCTGATCTACTCCTACCGGATGACGCCGCTGCACGAGACGCTGGAGGAGATGCTCTCGACCGGCCAGGCGCCGGTCTACGTCGTGCACTTCACGCAGGCCGCGGCCATGGAGCGGGCGCAGTCGCTGATGTCGATCAACATGGCGACGAAGGCCGAGAAGGAGGCCATCGCCGCGATGATCGGCGGCTTCCGCTTCACCACCCGCTTCGGCCGGGCGCTGTCGCGGCTGGTGCGCCACGGCATCGGCGTGCACCACGCGGGCATGCTGCCGAAATACCGCCGCCTGGTCGAGCGCCTGGCGCAGGCGGGCCTGCTCAAGGTCATCTGCGGCACCGACACCCTCGGCGTCGGCGTCAACGTCCCGATCCGCACGGTGCTGTTCACCGCGCTGTCGAAGTACGACGGCAACAAGGTCCGCAGGCTGCGCGCCCGCGAGTTCCACCAGATCGCCGGCCGCGCCGGCCGGGCGGGCTTCGACACCATCGGCTACGTCGCCTGCCAGGCCCCCGAGCACGAGATCGACAACGCCCGCGCGCTCGCCAAGATCGGCGACGATCCCAAGCGGCGGCGCGGCTACGCCCGCAAGAAGCCGCCGGAGGGTTTCGTCGGCTGGAGCGAGGAGACCTTCCAGAAGCTGCAGGAGGCCGAGCCCGAGCCGCTCCAGTCGCGTTTCAAGGTCACCAACGCGATGCTGCTGGCCGTCATCAACCGGCCGGGCGACTGCTTCCAGGCGATGAAGCACCTGCTGACCGACAACCACGAGGACCGCAAGTGGCAGCGCCGGCACATCAGCCAGGCCATCGCCATCTACCGCTCGCTGCTCGCCGGCGGCATCGTCGAGCAGTTCGCCGAGCCGGACGAGCAGGGCCGCCGGGCTCGCCTCACGATCGAGCTGCAGGAGGACTTCGCGCTCAACCAGGCGCTGTCGACGTTCGCGCTGGCGGCCTTCGACCTGCTGGACCGCGAGTCGCCGTCGTACGCGCTGGACCTGGTCTCGATCGTCGAGTCGATCCTCGACGACCCGCGCCAGATCCTGTCGGCGCAGCTCAAGAAGGCGAAGGGCGAGGCCGTCGCGCAGATGAAGGCCGACGGCATCGAGTACGAAGAGCGCATGGAGCGCCTCACCGAGGTCATGTACCCGATGCCGCTGGAGGACCTGCTGCTCGGCGCGTACGAGACCTACCGGCGCGGCCATCCGTGGGTCGCCGACCACACGGTGAGCCCGAAGTCGGTGGTGCGCGACATGTTCGAGCGCGCGATGACCTTCGGCGACTACATCCAGTTCTACGAGCTGTCCCGCTCCGAGGGCACGGTGCTGCGTTACCTCGCCGACGCCTACCGCACGCTGTCGCGCACGGTGCCCGAGCACCTCAAGACCGACGACCTGGTCGACCTCATCGAGTGGCTGGGCGAGCTGGTCCGGCAGGTCGACTCCTCGCTCATCGACGAGTGGGAGAAGCTGGCCAACCCGGCCGAGGCGCTGGAGCGGCAGCAGGAGCTGGAGGCGCGGGTGCGGCCGGTCACCGGCAACCCGAGGGCCTTCAGGGTGCTGGTCCGCAACGCCATGTTCCGGCTGGTCGAGCTGTGCGCGCTGGAGAAGGAGGAGGAGCTGGCGGAGCTGGCTCCCGACGTCGACTGGGGCGCGGCGCTGGACGCCTACTACGCCGACCACGAGGAGATCGGCACCGACGCCGACGCGCGCGGGCCCGCGCTGCTGCGCATCGAGGAGGAGCAGGGGCTCTGGAAGGTGCGCCAGACGATCAAGGATCCGGCGGGCGACGGCGACTGGGGCATCGACGCCCAGGTGGACCTCGCCGCCTCCGACGAGGAGGGCCGGGCCGTGCTGCACGTGCAGGGGCTCAACCGGCTGTAGGGAGATGACAAGCCGTGTGCCGGAACGGACTGGCAAGGGCGTCCCGGCACACGCCTGTCGATTCAGTGTCTGACGGAGGACGTAGGGGTCGTGTCATGACACTGTCTTAAGATCGTGACATTCCACCCGACACAATGATCAGATGAGTGACGAAGAGATCAGACGCGTCCTCGGGCTGCTCTCCCAGGACGACACCTTGCGCGCCTTCGCCTCCCTGGTGCTCGGCGAGAGCGACGGGCTGCCGCCGAAGACGCTGCACAGGCTGGAGGCGGGCGGGCTGGCCGCGCGCGACGAGAGCGGGAAGTGGCGGGCGGCGCCCGAGCGGTTCAGGGAGCTGCTGCGGGACCGGGCCGCGCCCGCCGAGGCGCTGAGCGACGAGGAGCGGGTGCTGCGCACGTTCCTGGTCGACGGGCGGCTGACGACCCTGGCGATGCGCCGCGACAAGAGGCTGGTCGTGCTGCGGTACATCGCCCTGGTCTTCGAGCCGGGCAGGCGTTACACGGAGAAGGACGTCAACGTCGCGCTGCGGGCCTTCCACGACGACCACGCGGCCCTGCGCCGCTACCTGGTGGACGAGGGGCTGCTGTCGCGGGAGGACAACGTCTACTGGCGCAGCGGCGGTCACGTCGAGATCTGAGGCAGGTTCGCGGTCCACGCGGCGAGCTTGGCCCGCCACCGCTCGGCGTCCTCGGGGCGGCCGGGCACGCCGGGCCGCCGCTGCCAGGGCAACGGCCCGTCCGCCCGCCGGTACTCCACGCCGATCGCGTCCAGCCGCGGCAGGTGGGCGGCCAGCCGGTCACTGAAGTCGGCGAGGTCGCGCCCCTCCGGGCTCCACACGGTCTCGGCGAAGGCCGCGAGCCGCGGGAAGGCCATGTAGTCCACGCGGCGGGCGGAGTCGATCAGCTCGGTCCACACCCCGCACTGCGCGCCGAGCACGCGGTCGGCGGCGGGCCGGCCGCGCAGCGCCTCGGGCACGGGCTCGAAGGCGTAGACGTCCTCCAGCGTCAGCACGGGGCCGAACGGGGCCGGCTCCTCCTCCCCCTCCGCCTGCCGGTAGTCCAGGTAGAGGCTGGTGTTGGCGCAGTTGACGACGTCGTGGCCGCGTTCGGCGGCGATCACCGCGCCGAGGTCGCCCCGCCAGGACGCGACCACCGCGCCGGGGGGCGGCCCGCCCTCCAGGATCTCGTCCCAGCCGACCAGGCGGCGGCCGCGGGCGCTCAGCCATTCCTCGAAGCGGTGGACGATCCAGCTCTGCAGCTCCTCCTCGTCGCGCAGCCCCAGCTCCTCCATGCGGCGGCGGGCCGACGGGCTCTCCCGCCACTGGTCCTTGCGGCACTCGTCGCCGCCGATGGACACGTACGGGCCGGGGAACAGCTCCAGCACCTCCTCCAGCACCTCCTGGAAGAAGGCGATGGTGGACTCCTCGGCGTTGAGCACGTTCACGCCGACGCCCCAGGTCGTGCGCACCTCCAGCGGCGTGCCGAGGTTGCCCAGCTCCGGGTAGGCGGCGATGGCGGCCTGGGTGTGGCCGGGCAGGTCGATCTCGGGGACGACCATGATGTGCCGCCTGGCGGCGTAGGCGACGATCTCCCTGATGTCGTCCTGGGTGTAGTAGCCGCCGTGCGGGCGGCCGTCCATGGCGCCGTTCCAGCCGCTCTGGCTCTCCCTGCGCCAGGAGCCGGTCTCGGTGAGCCGGGGGTGGCGGCGGATCTCGACGCGCCAGCCCTGGTCGTCGGTGAGGTGCAGGTGGAGCACGTTCAGCTTGTGCAGGGCCAGCAGGTCGATGAAGCGCAGCACCTCGTGCTTGGTCATGAAGTGCCGGGCGACGTCCAGCAGGCAGCCGCGCCAGGCGAAGCGGGGGGCGTCCTCGACGTACGCGCCGGGCGCCTCGAAGGGCCCGGCGGCGGCCCGCCGGAAGACGGCGGGCGGCAGGAGCTGCCGGAAGGTCTGCGCCCCGTAGAAGGCCCCGGCGGGGCCGCCCGCCACGATCTCGGCCTCCCCCGGGCCGACGGTCAGCCGGTAGCCCTCCGGCGGCAGGTCGCCGAGGCCGAGCCTGATCGTTCCCGAGCCCGGCCCCGGCAGCAGCTCGCCGCCCGTGACGGGGGCGAGCTCGCCGCGCAGCCAGGCGGCCGGCCCGGCCAGCGCCGGATCGGCGGTGAGCGAGGTCCGGCCGTCGAGGATGAACGGGCCCGGCCTGGGCTCGTACGTGACGGGCTTGGGAACGATCATGAACAGCTGACTCCCTACTCGCAGGTGATGACGGCGTCGGCGAAGTCGACGTGGTCGGAGGTGGCGTTGTCGCCGCCGTTGGTCGCGACCAGCCGGACGTGGCGGGCGCCGGTGACGTCCGCGGTGACCGCGCGGGCCGGCATGGCGCCGGTCAGCAGGCCGGAAGAGGCGACCCGGCCGCCGTCGGCCCAGACCTCGAACCCGGCGGAGCCGGCCGCGCCCACCTCGTCGTCGATCCCGGCCTGGAACGAGACGGACGTGCAGCGCCCGCCGGCGTAGAACTCGATGTCGGCGGGCGCGTGCGCGCCGAGTCCCTTGGCGAAGCGCACGCCCTCGATGGTGAGCGGGCGGCCGTCGCCCGCGGCGCGCTCGCCGTTGCTCATGTCCTTCTCGACCGGCCCGAAGTGGTTGGTCGCCCTGGTCCAGGTGAGGTCGCTGAGATAGGTGCGGCCCGCGCCGGGGCCGGTGGCGACGGCCACGACGGCGGTCGCGCGCTGCCCGGCCGCCTCGAAGGCCAGCTCGTACGTGCCCGGCGCGGTCCCCTCCGGCGGGGTGACCGCCCAGGTGACGGCGAAGGCGTCGCCGCCGTCGAGCCGGCCGGTCCTGACCGGGGTGCGGGCGGCGACCTTCCAGCCCTGCGGCCCGGAGGCGGTCACCTCGACGTCGCGCAGCCGCGCGGTGGCCCCGGTGTTGGTGACGCGGGTGACGATCTCGCCCGTCCTGCCGGGCTCCAGCGTGGTGGGCCGGTCCTCGCCGAGGACCTTCGCCGGGTCCGCCTCGAACGTCACCAGCGGCGGCGCGGGATCGTTGCGCGCGCTGACCCGGTAGAGCAGCGCGGCGTGCGCGGGCACCTGGGCCGACAGCGCGCCCGTCGTGGTCGCGACCGCGCCGGTCCACAGCTCCTCGACGCGGAAGCGGCCGGAGCCGAGCGACCAGGAGATCGTGGCGGCCCGGTCGCTCTCGTTGAACAACGCCACCGCCCGGTCGCCGCCCGCGAGCGGCTTGGCCAGCACGTGGTACCAGCCGTCGCTCTTGACGAGCCGGCCGTGCGCGCCCAGCTCGTCCTGGTCCACGGCGATCACCTCGGGGTCGGCGACGATCGCGGGCGGCGCGGCGGCCGGGTCGGCCTGGAGGACGAGCGGGGCCGCGCCCATGGCCCAGAGCGTGAACTGGGCGCGGTACTCGGTGTCGGTCATGCCGCCGCGGCCGGCCTGGATGAGGTCGGGGTCGGCGTAGCTGCCGCCGCCCGCGTACTCGGCCCTGAGCTGGTTGGTCTCCCAGATGTCGACCATGTTCGGGTAGGCGTCCGGGATGGGGCGGTTGTAGACGTTGGTGCGCCAGGTGGTGGCCTTGGCCTCCTTGCCCCACAGCCACGGGACGGTGCTGCCGTCCTCGTTGTTCATGGCGAACACGACGCCGTCGCCCAGGGCCTCGCGCATGCGCGGGTAGAGGGTCTGGGCGATCTGCTGGACGTTCTGGCCGGGGAAGTCGGCGGTGGGGATGTTGCACCAGGCGTACGTGACGTGGTCCACCCCCCACTCCTTGAGCCTGGCCGCGTCGGCGGCCTCGCTCTTGTACGAGCCGGGGCCCCCGCCGGCGCACGCCTTGGTGCCCGCCGACAGGGAGAGGCCCAGCTTCAGCCCCTTGGCGTGCAGGCCGTCGGCCAGCGCGGCGATGCCGCCGGGGAAGCGGGCCGGGTCGGGGACGAGGGCGCCGCCGGACCGCTGCGGGGCGAGCCAGCAGTCGTCGATGATGACGTACCGGTAGCCGAGCGGGGCGAGCGGCGCGAGGGCGTCGGCCGCCTTGAGCACCGCCGCCTCGGTGACCGCGCAGCCGAGCGTCCGGCTGCTCCAGCCCATCGGCGGGCGTACCACGTCGGCTGCGCCGGCGGACGATAACGGGACGAGGGGCAGGGCGAGGAGGGCCGCCGCGGCGACGGCCGTGAAGGTGCGCATGGGAGGTTCCTGTCAGGCGGGGTTGAGCTGGGGGCGGCCCGGCTCGATGACGAAGGAGCCGGAGGTGTAGGCCGGGGCGTAGGGCTCGGTGACCCGGGACAGGGAACGGAAGTCGACCTTCATCTCCTGCTGGGTGATCCGGGTGCGGACGTAGCCGCGGCGGCCGTTGAAGAACTTCACGTGCGGGTTCTCCGCCAGCAGGTTCTGCGTGTCGGGGTACTCGTCCAGGCCGTTGCCCGCGCTGGTGACCGAGGTGGTGACCAGCTCGACGGCGACGGACTTCGACTCGGGGTCGGCGTGGTCGCGCTTGACCTCGCCCGCCCAGTGGGAGTGCACGTCGCCGGTGAGGACGACGGCGTTGCGCCGGTAGGCGTCGATGGCGGCGGTCAGCCGGTTGCGGGAGGCGACGTAGCCGTCCCAGCCCTCGTTGGAGTAGCCCTTGCCCGCGCCGTTCGTCCAGTCCATCTCCATGAAGAAGACCTGCTGGCCGAGCAGGTCCCAGGTGGCGCGCGAGCCCTTGAGCCGCGCGTCGAGCCACGCCTCCTGCTCCTGGCCGAGCATGGTCCTGTTGGGCTCGAACCGCTCCAGGCAGTCGGCGCCGACGGTGCCGCTCCTGCCGGTGCAGGCGTACAGGTCGCGGTACTGCCGGGTGTCGAGCAGGTGCAGGTTGGCCACCTCGCCCCAGCGGATGCTGCGGTGCAGCCGCAGCGAGGACCCGTTGGGCTTCTGGGCGCGGCGCAGCGGCATGTTCTCGTAGTACGCCTGGAAGGCGTCGGCCCGGCGCTTCATGAACGGCGGGTCCGGCTGCTCGGGCACGTCGCCGGCCCAGGCGTTCTCGATGTCGTGGTCGTCCCACACCACGACCCAGGGCGCGATGGCGTGGGCGAGCTGCGACTCGGGGTCGGCCTTGTGCTGGGCGTGGCGCAGCCGGTAGCCGGCCAGGTCGAGGCATTCGCCGCCGGCCTGGTCGCGTACGGGGTACTTGTAGTCGCCGTACTCGTAGATGTAGTCGCCGAGGAAGGCGATGAGGTCGGGCTGGTCCTCGGCCATCCGCCGGTACGGCGTGAACCAGCCGGCCTGGTAGTCGGCGCACGAGGTGAACGACAGGTTGAGCGCGCGGCTCCGGCTGCCGGCCGCGGGGGCGGTCAGCGTGCGGCCGGCCGGGCTGATCTCGCCCTCGGCGCGGAAGCGGTAGAAGTACTCCGCGCCGGGGTCGAGGCCGTCGAGTTCGACGTGCACGCTGTGGGCCGCCTCGGGGCGGGCGACCTCGGTGCCGCGGCGCACGACGCGGCGGAAGCCGTCGTCCTTGGCCAGCTCCCACTGGACGGGCACGGCCCGGTTCGGCATGCCGCCGAGCCCGTCGAGCGCCACCGGGTCCATGGCGAGGCGCGTCCACAGGACCACGCCGTCGGAGGCAGGCTCGCCGGAGGCGATCCCGAGCTGGAAGGGGTCGGAGAGAGGGGCGCGGCGGGCCGCCGCGCGCACGGGTTGGACGCCCAGTGCGGCGGTCAGGCCCAGGCTCGCGCCCCCGGCGAACAGAGAACGCCGGGTGATCATGGGGGATCCTTACTTGACGGTGGCGTTGCCTTCTGCGACAGCCTGGTCGGCGGCCTGTTGCGGAGAGAGTTTTCCGAGGTACATCTCGTTGAAGAGCTGGTTAAGCTTCGTCTCGAAGCCGGTGAAGCCGGTCGTGATCGGCAGCGGGAAGGTGGTGCCGGCCGCCTCCTCGACGAACGGCGAGACGTCCACGTTCTTCGACTTCCAGTAGTCCACGTAGCCCTGCGACAGGCCGTCGAGCGCGGGGAAGGCGTAGCCCCCGTCGGCCATGATCTTCTGCGCCTCCGCCGTGCCGAGATACCGCGCCAGCTTCATGGCCTCCTCGGGGTGCTCGCTCTTGGCGTAGACGGCCTCGGCCAGGCCGTTGAGGTTGACCGCGCGCCCGGCCGGGCCCTCGGGCATGAGAGCGACGCCGACCTCGAACGTCGACTCGGGCGCCACGAACGGCAGCAGCGCGTTGTTGGCGGGGAACATCGCGACCTCGCCGGCCTTGAACATGTCGGTGACCTTGCCGGTGGGCGGGTTGGTCCGGGTCGCGGGCGGCGAGACGTGGTGCTTGTTGACCAGGTCCACGCCGAACTGCAGGGCCTGGACGGCGGCGGGCTCGTTGAAGGCGTACTTGCCGAAGGGCTGGTCGACGAGCTTGCCGCCGTTGGAGACGACCCAGTTCATCCACTGGGTCTGGTAGTGGTTCCAGGAGGCGAAGCCGTACGTCTTGACCTTGGCGGGGTCGAAGCCGGACTCGCCGGGGTGCTTGCCGGCCTCGTCCACGGTGAGCTTGCGCGCCGTGTCGAGCAGCGTGCCGCTGCCGTCGGCGGCCCACGTGAGCTTGTCCGGCATCTCCACGCCCGCCTTGGCGAACAGGTCCTTGTTGTAGAGCAGGCCGACGACGCCCCAGTCCTTCGGCACGCCGTACAGCTTGTCCTTGTAGGTGAAGGAGCCGACGACGGTCTTGTGGTATTTCGCGGCGTCCACCTGCACCGGGGCGAGCACGCCCTTGGTGACGAACTCCGGGAACTGGGTGGGCGTCATCCAGAACACGTCCGGGGCGGTGCCGGCGACCGCGTCGGCGGTGAGCTTGGTCCAGTACTGGTCGTAGGGCAGGAGCTCGACGGTGACGTCGATGCCGGGATTGGCCTTCTCGAAGGCCGCCATGACCTGGTCGTAGCCGGCCTTCTGCTGCTCGTCCCAGAGCCGGTAGGTCAGGGTGACCTTGCCGGAGTCCCCTGAGGAGGAGCAGGCGGGCAGGACGAGCATGGCGGCGCCGAGCAGCGCCCCGGCCCAGCGAATCCGGGGGGTTGGCATCATTCGCTGACCTCTTCTGTTCGGGTTCTCATTTGAGGCCGGTGAGGACCACCGACCTGACGATGTGTTTCTGGAAGAAGATGAAGACGGCCACCATCGGCACCAGGGCGATCAGGCTGCCGGCCATCATGAGGTGGTAGTCGACGCCGATGCCGGACTTGAGCGTGGCGATGGCGACGGTGATCACGCGGGTGTCGTCGCCGCTGGTGATGATCAGCGGCCACAGGAAGCTGTTCCACGACGAGATGACGGTGATGATGGCGAGCGTGCCGAGCGCGGGCCGGCACAGCGGCAGCAGCACGCGCAGCAGGATCGTCAGCTGCCCGGCCCCGTCGATGCGGGCCGCCTCCTCCAGCCCGGCGGGCAGGCTCTTGAAGAACTGCCGCATCAGGAAGATCCCGTACGGGGTGCCGAGGATGTAGGGGGCGAGCAGGCCGTACCAGGTGTTGACCAGGCCCAGCTCCCGCATGATGAGGAAGAGCGGGATCATGGTGACGGCGCTCGGCACCATCATGGTGGCCACGTACAGCCAGAACAGCACGTCCCTGCCCCGGAAGCGCAGCCGGGCGAAGGCGTAGGCGGCGAACGTGGTGAACACCAGCTGCCCGGCCGTGAGCAGCGCCGTCATCAGCGCCGTGTTGAGCACGTAGCGGGGAAAGTCGCCGGCCAGCATCGTGGCGAGGTTGCCCGCCGTCGGCGGCAGCCCCGGCAGCCACGGCTCGGTCGAGCTGAGCTGCGCCTGCGTCTTGAACGCGGTCAGCACCACCAGCAGGTACGGGAACACCGACACGAAAGCGCCGATCGTGAGCACGGCGTACAGGAGGACGCGCTTGGCCATGGCTCCTCAGCTCAGGTCGTAGGTGGTGCGCTTGCCGAAGAACCGGACCTGCGCCAGCGTCACCGCGAAGATGACCGCGAACAGCAGCGTCGACAGCGTGGCCGCGTAGCCGAAGTCGAACTCCTTGAACGCGGTCTGGAAGATGCGGAAGTTCAGCACCTCGGTGCTGTGGCTGGGCCCGCCGTCCGTCATCGCGTACACCGTGTCGAACACCTGGAAGGCGCCGATCAGGTTGGTGACCGTGACGAAGAACATCGTGGGGTTGAGCAGCGGCAGCGTCACCCGCCAGAAGCGCTCGCGCGGCCCCGCGCCGTCCACGGCGGCGGCGTCGTGCAGCTCGCGCGGGATGCCCTGCAGCCCGGCCAGGAAGAACAGCATGTTGTAGCCGGTGTGCTGCCAGACGCTGACCAGTGCGACGGCCGGCAGCGCCCAGGACGGGTCGGACAGCCAGTCGGGGCCGGTCACGCCCACCAGGGCCAGCGCGCTGTTCAAAGCGCCGTCGCGCGGATCGAAGATCCACTGCCAGACGAGGCCGAGGACGATCGGCGTCGCCATCCACGGCACCACGAACAGCGAGCGGTAGAGCCGCAGGCCCTTCACCCGCCGGTCGAGCAGCACCGCCAGCGCGAGGGCGAGGACGGTCTGCAGCGGGATCGACAGCAGCACGTAGCCGACGGTGACGAGGAGCGAGTGCCAGGTGCCGCCGTCGGCGGCCAGGCGGCGGTAGTTGTCCAGGCCGGCGAACTCGGGTGCCGACAGCAGCTCCCAGTCGAACAGGCTCAGCACGAGCACGATGACCATCGGCAGCAGCAGGAACGCCACCACGCCGAAGAGGCTGGGCCCGATGAAGAGGTAGGCGTGCCAGCCGCCCCTGCGGCCTCGGCTCACGACGGTTCCGTCGCGGTGGGGACCAGCAGCCGCCGGGTGGTCTCCATGCCCCAGGCGTCCAGGGCGGCGATCGGGTCGCTGGAGCCGCGCAGCCCGCCGGTCGCGCCGACGTGCGCCGCCCACTCCTCCCGCGCCTCCATCTCGGGGCGGACGACGATGCAGTCCGGGTCGTTGACCCACCACCGGGCGTGCAGGAACTCCCGGGCCGCGCCGGTGAGGCGGGCGCCGAGCTGCGAGGGCTGGCTGATGTCCCCGGACCTCGGCCGCAGGGTGAGCGCGATGTCGGGGCTGACCCGCATGACGTCCACCAGGCCGATGCTGGGCAGCATGGGGGCGCCGCAGCCGTGCAGCGTGGCCTCCTCGCCGGCGCCGCGCCGGACCAGCTCCAGGCCGCGCCGGTAGGCGGCGATCGGGTCGAGGTCCTCGTGGCGGCGGCCGGCGAGCGCGCCGGCGTACAGGTAGTCGAGCTTGAAGTGGGTGATCCCCATGCCGGCGAACGTGCGGAAGACATTCGTCAGGTGCTCGGCGGCGTCCGGGTGGGTGACGTCGAGGACGGCGAGGTCCTGGTTCCACATGCGGCCCGCGTACGCGCCGCCGACCAGCCACTCGGGGTGCTCCCGGTACAGGCGGCTGTCGTGGCCGACCAGGAAGGGGGCGGTCCAGATGCCGGCGCGGCGGCCGGTGCCGGTGACGGCGTCCACGGCGCGGGCGAGCGAGCCGAAGCCGGGACGGGGGTCCAGCCAGTCGCCGATGCCGGCCTCGTAGCCGTCGTCGATGAGGAACATGTCGGCGGGCAGGCCGTGGCGGGTGGCCAGCTCCAGGTTCTCCAGGACGTCGGCCTCGACGACCTTGTCCCAGTAGCCGTACCAGGTGCACCACATGGGCGGGACGGCGGGGAAGGTGCGCGGCGCTGACGCGGCGTCGGCCATCGTCTCCGCCCACCGGCGCAGTGCCGTGCCGAGGTCGCCCTCGGCGCGGTGGTGGCGGGCCGGGGCGTCGGCCGAGATCACCAGGCGGCCGCCCTCCTCGCGGGCCCGGATCGAGGGCACCTCGTGGGGGCCGGCGGCGGACCACAGCTCCACGGAGCCGTCGCCGGTCTCGACGGCGAGCAGGCCCTCCCCCTGGAACGCGCGCTCGGGGACCGGCGTGCCGGGGCGGTAGCAGAGGATCTGTATCGTCCCGCTCGCGGGGCGGGGCGGGGTCTCGTCCAGGCGATAGGCGCCCGTGGGGCTCCACGACTGCCAGCCGTGCTCGAACACCCGGGCCGAGCCGGGGACGTACGCGACCTCGCCGATGTCAACGAACGACATCAGTCCTCTTTCCTGTCTACTTACGAAGGAGCGCTTCATTAGTAGCACGGGTGGGTCGCGCTCGTACACCCCCTGATCCCTGGCATAATGCGAGACATAAACAGGAGACCTACCTAAGGACACGGCGAATGGCGGACCTACGCGGCGGCGACCTGTCCCGGCTGCGCCAGCTCAACTCGCTGACCGCCATCCGCGCGCTGCGCCGGGCGGGCCCGCTCACCCTGTCGGCGCTCGCCGAGCGTACGGGCCTGTCGCGGCCGTCCATGAAGGAGGTCGCCGACGAGCTGATGGGGCTCGGCTGGGTGGAGGAGGTGCCGCCGAGCCCCGGCACGATGGGCCGGCCCGCCCGCCGCTACCGCTTCCGCGCCGACAGCGGCTACCTGGTGGGCGTCGACATAGGGGGTCACAACATCCGCGCCGCCCTGTCCGACCTGGACGGGGAGATCCTGGCCGAGACCCGGCAGCCGGTGCTGCCCGACGCCCCGCTGGAGGAGCGCCTCGCTGCTATCGAGCGGGCCGTCGAGGGGTGCCTGACGCTGAGCCGCACCTCCGTCTCCGACCTCTGGATGGTCGCCGTCGGCACCATCGGCGTCATCGACGTGGAGGGCCGGGTCATCTACTCGGCGGCCGTCCCCGCCTGGCGCGACCTCGACCTCGCGGGACGGCTGCGCGAGATGTTCCCCTGCCCGGTGCTCATCGAGAACGACAGCCGCCTGGCCGCCATGGCCGAGACCAGGCGCGGCGTGGCCCGGGGCGCCAGGGACGTGGTGTTCCTGCACGTCGGGCGGCGCATGGGCGCGGGCCTGGTGATCGACGGCAAGGTGCACCGGGGGTTCGGCGCGGCGGCCGGGGAGGTCGCGATGCTGCCCGAGTCCCGCTGGTTCGACGCGCCCGAGCATCTCAACACCTGCGCGTGCGTGCCCGAGGGCGTCGCGCCGGAGGACGCGGCCGGCCACACCCTCGCCGCCGCCCGCAACGGCGACCCGGTCGCGATGGAGTGCGTCGAGCGCTACGTCGACGACCTCGCCGTGGGCACCGCCGCCATGGTGCTCATCCTGGACCCGCAGATGGTGGTGCTCGGCGGCGGGTTCTCGCGCTCGTCCGACGTGCTCCTGGAGCCGCTGCGGCGGCGGCTGGAGACCCGCTGCATGCGGATGCCGGAGGTGCGGGCCTCGACGCTCGGGGACGAGTGCGTGGTGGTGGGCGCCATCGAGTACGCCGTCGCCCACCTCGACGACCAGCTCTTCCCCCCGGACCGCGGCCCGCTCCCGGTCGCCCGCTGACCTCCCCGCGGGCTCAGCCGCCGGACACCTCGGACTCGGCGTCCTGCGGCACCGCCACGTCCCACGGGTCGTCCAGCCAGCCGTCCGGCAGCAGCACCTTGTCCCGCTCGCCCGACTTGCCGCGCGGGGTGTCGGTGTGGGGCGGCCACGGCTGGTCGTGCTCCAGCTTGGCGAGGCCGGCCCGCAGCCCGTCGAGCGACTCGGCGGTGGCCAGCTCGCGCCGCAGTTCGGCGCCGACCGTGAAGCCCTTCAGGTACCAGCCGACGTGCTTGCGGAAGTCGGCGACGGCGTAGCGCTCGATGTCGAAGCAGCCGGCCAGCCCCTCGGCGTGCCGCATCATCATCCCGGCCACCTCGCCGAGCGTGGGGCGGACCCGCTCGGAGCTGCCGTTGAAGGCGTTCTCCAGGTCCTTGAACAACCACGGGCGGCCCAGGCAGCCGCGCCCCACCACCACGCCGTCGCAGCCGGTCTCGGCCACCATGCGCAGCGCGTCGTCGGCGCACCAGATGTCGCCGTTGCCCAGCACGGGGATCTCCGGCACGGCCTCCTTCAGCCGGGCGATGGCCGCCCAGTCGGCGACCCCGCCGTAGTGCTGCCGGGCCGTGCGGGCGTGCAGCGCGATCGCCGCGACGCCCTCCTCGGCCGCGATGCGCCCCGCGTCGAGGTAGGTCAGGTGGTCGTCGTCGATGCCCTTGCGCATCTTCATCGTCACGGGCAGCGCCCCGGCGTTCGCGACCGCGGCCCGCAGGATGCGGCGCAGCAGGCCCCGTTTGTACGGCAGCGCCGACCCGCCCCCGCGCCTGGTCACCTTGGGCACCGGGCAGCCGAAGTTGAGATCGACGTGATCGGCGAGATCCTCCTCGGCGATCATGCGGACCGCCCGGCCCACGATGTCGGGGTCCACCCCGTAGAGCTGGATGCTGCGCGGCCGCTCGGAGTCGTCGAACCGGATCATCCGCATGGTCTTGGGGTTGCGCTCCACCAGCCCGCGCGTGGTGATCATCTCGCACACGAACAGCCCGGCGCCCTGCTCCCTGCACAGCACCCGGAACGGCGCGTTCGTGATGCCCGCCATCGGCGCCAGCACCACCGGCGGCCACACTCCGAGAGGCCCAATCTTCATCCGCCCAGTTGTAGCGCAGGTCAGCCTGTGACCGGTATTCGGCCGATAGGCTGTGATCGGCATCTCGGTGAGGGGGGATGGATGCTTCTTCGCGTACGCGTGCGGCTGCCCGACAAGCCGGGCTCCCTGGCGCAGGTCACCAAGGTCCTGGGTGCGGCGGGGGCCGACATCACCCAGGTGATCGTCCTCGACCGGGGCGAGGGCAGCGCACTCGACGACCTCACGATCTTCTGCCCGGAGAGCACGTCCCGCCAGGACCTCGTCACCAGCCTGGAGGGCGTCGAAGGCGTCGCCGTCGAGGCGATCTGGACCACCCGCGAGGCGCCCGGCACCTACCCGGAGCTGGAGATCCTCAAATACATCACCACGGCGGGCGACCGCGCGCTGACCACGCTCGTCGACTCGCTGCCGGTGCTGTTCAGCGCCGACTGGGCGGCCACGGCCGCCGCCGGCCGGGTGGTCTACGCGAGCTGGCGGGCCCCGCAGGAGCTCGACCTCCCGGCCGAGGCGCCGTCCCGCCCGGCCGCCACGACCCTGGCCGACGGGCTGCACATCATCCACGCCCCGCTGCCGCCGCTGGCGCTGACCCTCGTCCTGGCCCGCTCCGAGGGCCCGGCCTTCCACCGCATCGAGGTCCACCGCCTCACCCGCATCCTGGAGATCTTCCTCAGCCTGCCCGCGACCGAGCGGAGCGTGGCCCGGCAGCTCCGCAAGTAAGCATCAACGCCGAAAACCCGCTAGAGTTGTGAAAGCAGCAACGCGGAAGTGGCTCAGTGGTAGAGCATCACCTTGCCAAGGTGAGGGTCGCGGGTTCGAATCCCGTCTTCCGCTCGGAGTGGGATGTTGACGCGGTGGCGTGGCCGAGAGGCGAGGCAGCGGCCTGCAAAGCCGTCCACACGGGTTCAAATCCCGTCGCCACCTCACAAGGACGATTAGCTCAGCGGGAGAGCGCTTCCCTGACACGGAAGAGGTCACTGGTTCAATCCCAGTATCGTCCACCACCACCCCGCCGAGAGCCCCGGTCGCCCAGGCCGGGGCTTTTTCGCGTCCTCCGGCCCCTGCCCGTGCTGAACATCTGCCCTGAAATGATGCGCGCGTCTGCCCCTTTCGCCTGTTAGCGTTTACCTGGCAGGGGGTGAGCTGTGGTCAAAGCCAAGACGGGGCGGCCTGCGGTGCTCATGGACGTGGCCGTTCTCGCGGGGGTTTCCACGATGACCGTCTCGCGGGTGCTCAACGCGCCCGAGCGGGTCAGGGCCGAGACCAGGGAACGGGTGCTCGCCGCCGTCAAGGAGCTCGACTACCGGCCCAATCACGCCGCGCGCCAGCTCGTGACCGGGCGGTCCGGGGTGCTCGGCGTGGTCAGCATCGACACCACGCTCTACGGTCCCGCCTCCACGCTCTACAGCGTCGAGCAGGCCGCCAGGCACGCCGGCTACAACGTCAGCATCGCCAGCCTGAGCTCGCTGCACCGCACCTCCATCCGCGAGGGCGTCGAGCGGCTGCGCGCGCAGGCGGTGGACGGGGTGATCATCGTGGCGCCGCACGAGTCGGCCGCCGACGGGCTGCGCCACCTGCCGCCGGAGATGCCGGTGGTCGCGGTGGACGCCGGTGACGACATCCCCGTGCCGGTGGCCAAGGTCGACCAGCGCGCCGGGGCCATCAGGGCCACCCGTCACCTGCTCAGCCTCGGCCATCAGAGCGTCTGGCACGTCGGCGGCCCGGCCGACTGGCTCGACGCCAACGGCCGCATCCAGGGCTGGCGCGGGGTGCTGGAGGCCGCCGGGCGGCCGGTGCCCGACGTGCTGCGCGGTGACTGGAGCTCGCGCTCGGGATACCAGCTCGGCCGCCGGCTGGCCGCCGATCCCGAGGTCAGCGCGGTGTTCGTGGCCAACGACCAGATGGCGCTCGGGGTGCTGCGGGCGCTGCGCGAGGCGGGGCGGCGGGTGCCCGAGGACGTCAGCGTGGTCGGGTTCGACGACATCCCCGAGGCCGCGTACTTCTGGCCGCCGCTCACCACCGTCAGGCAGGACTTCGGCGAGGTGGGCCGGCACGCCTTCCACATGCTGCTCGACCGCATGGCGGGCACCGAGCCCGAGGCCCGGCGCCTGGTGGAGCCGGAGCTGGTCGTGCGCGAGAGCACCGGCGCCGCGCCGGGGCTCAACCGAGCCTGATGACGTTCCAGGAGACCGGGGGCAGCACCACGGTCTCCGGGTCGTGCCGCACGTCCGGGTTGGGGCGGGGCGCGACGCGGCCGGGGTCGTCGGCGGTGTTGCGGGCATAGACGTCCGGGCCGCTCAGCGTGCTCGCCTCCACGACGCGCGCCCCGCCGAGGGCGCGGGCGTCGATGCGCAGCTCCATCGGCCGGTCGGTGGCGCGGTTGATGGCGAAGACGGTGGTGGAGCGCTCGTCGTGGGTGGCGACCGCGTGCAGCAGCGGCACCTGTCCGTACGCGGCCGTCTCGTAGCTCGGGCAGACCGGCTCCACGCGCAGCACGTCGCCGCTCGCGTACCTGCTGGCCTGGGCGAACGGGTGGAACGTGGTCTGCTTCCAGGCCCGCCCGCCCGGCTCGGTCATGATCGGGGCGATGACGTTGACCAGTTGCGCCAGCGACGCGGCGCGCACCCGGTCGCTGTGCCGCAGCAGCGTGATCAGCAGGCCGCCCACGGCGACCGCGTCGGCCAGGTGGTAGTGGTCCTCCAGCAGGCGCGGCGCGACCGGCCAGTCCGACGGGGGGTCGGCGTTCTGGAAGCGGGACAGGTACCACACGTTCCACTCGTCGAAGGAGATGTCGATCCGCTTGCGCGACTTCAGCTTCGCGCCGACGTGGTCGGCGGTGGCGGCCACCGAGCGGATGAAGAACTCCATGTCGGTGGCGCAGGCGAGGAAGCTGCCGAGGTCGCCGTCCTTCTCCTCGTAGTAGGCGTGGCAGGAGATGTAGTCGACGACGTCGTAGGTGTGGGCGAGCACCTCGGCCTCCCACGCGCCGAAGGTCGGCATCGACGAGCTGGAGCTGCCGCAGGCGACCAGCTCCAGCTTGGGGTCGATCATCCGCATGGCGCGGGCGGTCTCGGCGGCCAGCCGGCCGTACTCGGCGGCGGTCTTGTGGCCGGTCTGCCAGGGGCCGTCCATCTCGTTGCCGAGGCACCACATCCGTACGTCGTGCGGCTCCTTGGCCCCGCCCGCGATCCGCCGGTCGGAGAGCGCGGTGCCGGAGGGGTGGTTGCAGTACTCCAGCAGGTCCAGCGCGGCCTCGATGCCGCGGGTGCCGAGGTTGACCGCCATCATCGGCTCCACCCCGGCCTTGCGGCACCAGCGGACGAACTCGTCCACCCCGACCTCGTTGGTCTCGGTGCTGTGCCAGGCCAGGTCGAGCCGGCGCGGCCGGAGCTCCTTCGGGCCGACGCCGTCCTCCCAGCGGTAGCCGGAGACGAAGTTGCCGCCGGGGTAGCGCACCGTGGAGACGCCGAGCTCGCGGGTCAGCTCCAGGACGTCGGCCCGGAAGCCGTCCTCGTCGGCGGTGGGATGGCCGGGTTCGTAGATGCCGGTGTAGACGCAGCGGCCCAGGTGTTCGACGAACGTGCCGAAGGTGCGCCGCTGGACCGGGGCCACGCGGAAGGCGGGATCGAGCGTGAGTGCGGCCTGGTGCACGAAGGGGGCTCCTCAGGTTTCGCGGGCGTTACGTCACGGAGGCATTGTTAGCGCTATCAGGGTGGCCGGTCAAGGGCTCGGAGCGAGCGGGCCCGGCCGTGGAAAACGGTTGCTACATGGGCCTTGACACGCTTTGTTGTTACCGCTAACACTCGGGTAACTCCGCCGTAACACCTAGAACGACCTCGATCAACCGCCGGGCGGCAGCCCGGTGAAGGAAGAGGCCACCGTGCAAGGTCCTCCCTCCCCCCTCACCCGCCGGAGCCTGCTCGGCGGCAGCCTCGCGCTCGCCGGCGCCGCCGCCGCGAGCTGTGCCCTCCCCGTGGGGCTCGGCTCGTCCCGCACCCGCGTCCAGTACTGGCACTTCCTCGGTGCCAGTGACGGCATCATCATGAACCGGATGGTCCAGGCGTTCGGCCAGGCCAACCCGGACGTCTTCGTCGAGGAGAACGTGCTGGCCTGGGGCGAGCCGTACTACACGAAGGTCGCGATGGCCGGCTCGGGCGGCCGCTCCCCCGACCTCGCCACCTTCCACCTGGCCCGGCTGGCCGGCATCGGCGCGGGCGCCATCCTCGACCCGATCAACGTGCGGCTGCTGGAGGAGGCGGGCCTGCGCGGCGCGGACTTCTCCCCGCCGATCTGGGAGCGCGCCCACCTCGACGGCGTGCTGTACGCGATCCCGTTCGACGCCCACCCCATGGTGCAGTACTACAACACCGACATCTGCGCCAAGGCCGGCCTGCTCGACTCGGGCGGCAAGCTGCGGCCCGCCCAGGGCGAGGACGGCCTGATCGCCATGCTGCGCAAGGCCAAGGACGCGATGGGCGGCCGGCCGCCGCTCGCCTTCGACGCGCTCGGCCTCGGCACGGTCGGCCCCTGGCGGGTCTGGGGATCGCTCTACCCGCAGTCGGGTGGCACGCTGCTGTCGCCTGACGGCTCCGCCATCGCCATCGACGACGCCAAGGCCCTCGCCGCGCTGCGCCTCATGGCCCGGCTCGGCAAGGAAGGGCTGTGTGACTGGCGCACCGACTACGGCGCCTCGGTCGCGAAGTTCACCAACGGCGAGGCCGCGTTCCTCTGGAACGGCGACTGGGAGGTGACCGGGCTCAAGGAGCGCGGGACGCCGTTCAGCATGTCCCGCTTCCCCAGCGTCTTCGGCACCGGCGCGGCGCAGGCCGACTGTCACTCGTTCGTGCTGCCGCACCAGCGTGACCGCGATCCCGAGGTGGAGCGGGCCACCTACCGCTTCATCGCCCACATCGTGAAGAACAGCGCCCAGTGGGCGGTGGCGGGTCACGTGCCCGCGTACCTGCCGGCGCTGGAGCAGCCCGACTACCTCGCGCTGCAGCCGCAGTCGGAATACCGCTCCGTCGTCACCGAGGTCGCGCTCGACCCGCAGGTGTGGTTCGCCGGCTCGGCGTCGCGGATGTGGATCGAGTTCGGCGAGGCGTTCTCGCCGGTGATCAGCGGGGAGCGTTCGCCGGAGGACGGCCTGGCCGCCGCCAAGGCGTCGCTGACCCGGCTGCTCGCCGCCCCGAACCCCTTCCCAAGGCAGGAGCGCTGATGACGACCGTCGTCGCGGCCCCCGCGGCCGCCCCGCCCGCCGCCAAGGCCAAGGTCAGGCACGCCTGGACGCAGCACGGGCTGCTGTTCGTCCTGCCCTTCCTGGCCGTCTATGTGGCGTTCCTGGTCTGGCCCGTGGTGCTGGGCGTGCGGATGAGCCTGTCCAGCGTCAACATCGCCGGCACCAACGACACCTTCGTCGGCTTCGCCAACTACGCCGAGGCGTTCGGCGACCCGCGCATGTGGCGCTCGCTGTGGAACACCCTCGTCTTCACCGCGCTCAGCACGGTGCCGCTGGTGCTGCTCGGGCTGGTCCTCGCGCTGCTGGTGCACCACCTGCGGTTCGTGCAGTGGCTGTGGCGGCTGTCGTTCTTCGGGCCGTTCCTGCTGCCGTCGGCCGTGGTGTCGCTGCTGTGGCTGCAGATGATCTACCCGCCGGACTACGGCCTGATCAACGGCACGCTCGGCCTCGACGTGCTGTGGCTGGGCGATCCGTCCGTCGCCATGTGGTCCATGGTGCTGACCACGGTCTGGTGGACGGTCGGCTTCAACTTCCTGCTCTACCTGGCCGCGCTCCAGTCGATCCCCCACCACCTGTACGAGGCCGCCGCCCTCGACGGCGCCGGCGCCTGGGCCCGGCTGCGCTCGATCACGCTGCCGATGCTCGGCCGCACCACCGCGCTCATCGTGGTGCTGCAGCTGCTGGCCTCGCTGAAGGTCTTCGACCAGATCTACCTCATGACCGCCGGCGGCCCCCAGGACGCCACCCGGCCCATCATCGAGTACGCCTACGACGTCGGCTTCACCGGCTACCGGATCGGCTACGCCTCGGCGGTCTCGTACATCCTGTTCGCCATCATCGTCGTCGTCTCCCTGGCACAGCTGCGGCTGTTCCGCAAGCGCGCGGAGGACTCATGACCAAGCGGTTCCGCCCCGGTCAGCTCGTGCTGCTGCTGGTGGCGCTGGTGCTGGCGGCCTTGTGGCTCGCGCCCATCGCCTGGGCGGTGGCGACCTCGCTCAAGCCGGAGACGGAGACGACCAAGCTGCCGCTCCAGTGGTTCGGCAGCGAGCTCACGCTGGACGCCTACCGGCTGGTGCTCGGCACCGGCGACATCCTCACCTGGGCGATCAACTCCACGGTCACGGCGGTGCTCGTCACGTTCCTGACCGTGCTGCTGTCGGCGATGGCCGCCTACGGCTTCGCGCGCACGCACTTCCGCGGCCGGCGGGCGCTGCTGGCGCTGATCCTGGCCGGGATCATGGTGCCGCCGCAGGTGCTGATGGCGCCGCTGTTCGCCGAGATGGTGGCGCTCGGCCTGGTGGACACCTGGTGGGCGATCATCCTGCCGCAGGTGGCCGCGCCGCTCATCGTGTACGTCCTGTTCAAGTTCTTCCAGGACGTGCCGCCGGAGCTGGAGCAGGCCGCGTTCGTGGACGGGGCGGGGCGCTGGCGGGTGTTCTTCACGATCGTGCTGCCGCTGTCGCGGCCGGTGCTCGCCGCGGTGTCGATCTTCACCTTCATCACGACGTGGAACAACTTCCTGTGGCCCTTCCTGGTCTCCACCGACCCGAACACCATGACGCTGCCCGTGGGGCTCGCCAACGTGGTGCAGGGCACCTTCGGCCTCCGGTACGCGCAGATCATGGCGTCGGTGGTGCTCGCGGGGCTGCCGCTGCTGGTGGTGTTCGTGCTGTTCCAGCGGCAGATCGTGCGCGGCGTCGCGCACACCGGCCTCGCCGGGCAGTGACCGGGAGAAAGATCTACCCGTACGGGAACGCCGACGCTGTCGGCGGTTCCGGACTGCGTGTCCGAATCGTTGTCAAATTCACCTCAAAGCAGGCGGCAACCTGGGGTAATGCGTAACCGGAAAGCCCGCCTGGCCGCCGTGGCCGGCGCCCTGGCCCTGGCCACGGGGGTCGTGGCCCCCGCGCACGCGGCCGTCCCCGCCCCTCTCACCGCCGCGCACGCGGCACTCGACGCTCCCGTGCTGTACGGGCGGGCGGCGTACCTGCTCGACGCCTCCACCGGCAAGCCGCTCCTCGACGACCACGGCGGGGAGCGGATGCCGGTCGCCAGCCTCACCAAGACGATGACCGCCTACGTGGTGCTGAAGCTCGCCAAGCCGACGGACGTGGTCGAGATCACGCGTGCCGACGTCGCGTACGCGGAGGACGGCGGCGGCACCACCGCCGACCTGCGGGCCGGCGACCGCCTCACCGTGGGCGAGCTGCTCTACGGCCTCATGCTGCCGTCCGGGGCCGACGCGGCGCACGCGCTGGCGCGTACGTACGGGCCGGGCGTGAGCGGCTTCGTCGCCAGGATGAACGCGACCGCCCGCGAGCTCGGCATGAACGACACCGAGTACGTCAACGCCGACGGCCTGCCCAGCCCCCGGGGCAACGGTTACTCCACGGCCCGCGACCAGGCCGTCCTGGCCGCCGAGGCGCTGCGCAACCCGCTGATCAAGCAGGCCGCCGGCACCCGCTACCACGAGCTGGACGCCACCGCCGAGCACCGCGCGTACGGCTGGCGCAACACCAACCGGCTGCTGGGCACGCCGGGCGCGATCGGGCTGAAGACGGGCTTCACCCGCGCCGCCGGGTACTGCCTGGCCTTCGCGGGCGAGCGGGACGGGCGCACGCTCGTGGGCGTGATCCTCGGCGAATCCGTCTCCTCCCGGCGCTTCTCGACCGCGGAATCCCTGCTCTCCTGGGGGCACTCTTGGGGGGCTGACCGTACCGCGGCCTGACCTGTAGGCCGCATGGACTGGATGATCCTTTTGGATTAGTTTTCCCGACATGATGCTTCACATCGCGTTGGGCATGCTGTCAGCGGCCACCGTCATCACGACGGGCTTCCCCTCCTTCTCCCCCGCGGCCGACGAGATGCCGCGGCTCGGCTGGGAGCTGAAGGAGACCGGGGTGAGCGCGCGCCTGCGCGGCCTGTCCCCCGTCAGCCGCCACGTGGCCTGGGCGTCCGGCTCGGAAGGCACCGTGCTGCGCACCACGGACGGCGGCCGGAGCTGGCAGAACGTCCCCCCGCCCGGCACGTCCGAGCTGCAGTTCCGCGACATCGAGGCGTTCGACGCCCGCCAGGCGGTGGCGTTGTCCATCGGCGAGGGCACGGACTCGCGCGTCTACCGCACCGAGGACGGCGGACGTACGTGGGCGGAGACGTTCAGGAACGACGAGCCGCGCGCCTTCTACGACTGCCTGGCCTTCTTCGACGACCGGCACGGCCTGGCGATGAGCGACCCCGTGGACGGCAGGTTCCGCATTCTGGCCACCCAGGACGGCGGCCGGAGCTGGCGGGTGCTGCCCGCCGAGGGCATGCCGGAGGCGCTGCCGGGCGAGGCCGGGTTCGCGGCGAGCGGGCAGTGCCTGGTGACGGCGGGCGGCCGGGACGCCTGGCTGGCCGCCGGCGGGGCCGAACGGGCGCGGGTGTTCCACTCGGCCGACCGCGGCCGTACGTGGACCGTCGCCAACACGCCCCTGCCGGCCGGGGACCCGGCGCGGGGCGTGTTCGGGCTCGCCTTCCGTGATCCGCGGCACGGCCTCGCGGTCGGCGGCGACTACCGGCCGGATCAGCGGTCGCCCAGCGCCGCCGCGGTCACCAGGGACGGCGGCGTCACCTGGCGGCCGGCCGCGACGCCGCCGCCGGGCTACCGGTCGGGGGTGACGTGGCTGCCGTTCCCGTCGCTCGCGGCGGTCGCGGTGGGGCCGGGCGGCAGTGACGTGACGTGGAACGGCGGGCGGACGTGGCGGACGTTCGACGACGGCTCGTTCGACACGGTGTCGTGCGCGCGGGACGGCTCCTGCTGGGCCTCCGGCGAGCAGGGCCGCCTCGCCCGCCTGCGCCTGGAGTGATGAACAGGGGTCAGCGGACGCCGCGCGGGCGGAACTGGACGCTGATGCGCGGCCCCGCGGGCCGGGACGTCTTGGGGATGGCGTGCTCCCAGGTGCGCTGGCAGCTCCCGCCCATGACGATGAGGTCGCCGTGCCCGAGCTCGTGGCGGATCGACGGCCCGCCGCCCCTGGGGCGGAGCAGCAGCGGGCGCGGGTCGCCGACCGAGAGGATGGCGACCATGGTGTCCTCGGTGGAGCCCCTGCCGATGGTGTCGCCGTGCCAGGCCACGCTGTCGCGCCCGTCGCGGTAGAAGCAGAGCCCCGCCGTGCGGAACGGCTCGCCCAGCTCGGCGCCGTAGTGGGCGTCGAGCGCGCGCCGGGCCTCGTCGAGGATCGGGTCGGGCAGCGGCTCGTCCTCGCCGTAGAACTTCAGCAGGCGGGGGACGTCCACGAACCGGTCGTACATGCGCCGCCGCTCGGCGCGCCACGGCACCTCGGCGGCCAGGCGCTCGAACAGCGTGTCTGCGCCCGTCAGCCAGCCGGGCCGGAGGTCGATCCAGGCGCCGTGGTCGAGGTGCGTGCGGCGCACCGACGCGCCGAGCGGCCCGAGCCCCAGCTCCTCGTCGAGGCCCAGCAAAGATGCTTGGAACGCGACTGTCATGCTGTCCAGTCTACGCGATCCTTCAAACACGTTTTCGAGTGATCTTGCGGGTGCGGTTTCCGGTGTAACGTCTCCTTCGTGTTATGGCGTTACCTGGCGGGGGCGGCGACGGCCCGCACCGCGGACGAGATGTCGGGCCCCGCGCTGCTGATCGCCGGGCTGGCCGTGACCGGGTCGCCGGTGGTGGCGTCCTGGCTGCTGGCCGGGCTGACGGTGTCCGCCGCGGCGGGCGGGCCGCTGCTCGGGGTGCTGCTGGACCGGGCGCGGCGGCGGGGACGGCTGCTCGCCGGGTGCCTCGTGGCGTACGCGGGCGGGCTGCTGGTCATCGTCTCCGGGCTGGGACGGCTGCCGGAGGCCGCGCTGGTCGCGGTGGCGGTCGCGGCCGGGCTCGTGGGGCCCGCCCTGACCGGCGGCTGGACGTCCCAGATCCCCGCCGTCGCCGTAGCGGCCCGGTCCGGACGGGCGGGCGACCCGTCCGGCTCCGATGCGGACCGGCTGGGGCGGGCCAACGCGCTGGACGCGATGACGTACAACGTGGCGGGGCTGGCGGGGCCGGCGCTCGCGGGGATGATCGCCGGGGGGCCGGTCGCCGTCCTCGTCTGCGTCGTCCTGCTGGTCGCCGCCCTGCCCGCGGCCTGGACTCTGCCCGCCTCGGCGGGGGTGAAGGCGCGGCGCGGCGTCGGCGAGGAGTTGCGGGAGGGGTTCGGCGCGATCCTGGGCAACCCGGTGCTGCTGCGGGCCACGGCCGGGTCGATGATCTCGTGCGCGGGGACGGCGATGCTGGTCGTGTCGGCCCCGGTCCTCGGCGAACGGCTCACCGGCTCGACCGGCCTGGGCGCGCTGCTGCTCGCCGTGACCGCCGCGTGCGGCCTGGCCGCGAACGCGCTCGTCGCCAGGGCGCGCGGGCCGCGACGCTGGGACGCCCTGCTGGTATGGGGGACGGCGGTGGCGGGCGTGGGGATGATGCTGGCCGCCGCAGCGGGGGTGTCCGGGGCCTACTGGGTCGCGGTGGTGGCGGCGGGCGTCGTGGGCCTGGGCGAAGGGCCGCAGCTCACCGCCCTGTTCTCGGTACGCCACCGCGAGGCCCCCACGCGGCTGCGCGCCCAGGTGTTCACCACGGGCGCCAGCCTGAAGATCACCTCGTTCGCGGTCGGGTCCGCGGTGGCCGGGCCGCTGGCCGCGTACTCGGTGGTGGCGGCCCTTCTGGCGGGCGCGGCGGCCCAGGCGGTGGCGGTGGCCGTGCTGACGGCAGGCCGCCGGCGGTCAGTCCGGGACGTCTGACACTTCTGAGGAGGCCGCGCGCGAGCGGTGGGCGGCGACGCGCTCGCGGGTCGCGCAGCGGGCGCTGCAGAAGCGGCGCGGGCTGCCCCCGCCCAGGTCGAGGTACGGCCGCCGGCAGCCCGCCGACGCGCACAGCCCGCCCGGCACCCGCTGATGATCGGCCAGGAGCACGGCGAACGCCATCGCCGACGACGCCAGGAACCACTCGGCCCAGGGCGCGTCGTCGGCGTCGTCCACGTGCACGTGCCAGCTCGTCGAGCCCCCGTGGTCGGTCAGCCGGGGCGCGCGGGCCGCGTCGGCGAGCAGCCGGTTGAGCAGCGCGGCCGCCCGGCCGGTGTCGGGGGCGGCCAGCACCTCGCGCAGGCGGGCCGCCGCCGCGCGCATGGCGGCGACGTCCGCCTCGCCGAGGTCGAGGTCTCCGGTCTCGCCGTGCTCGCGCAGGACGCGCGACACGGACTCGACCGACGCCTGCCGGTGCAGCAGCGCCACGCAGAGGTCGACGGCCCGCGCGGCCATCGCCCTGGTCGAGTGAACCACGGTCGAGTGAACCTTGGCCGAGTGAACCTTGGTCGAGTCAGCCCGCACAGCAGCAGCGTAGACCCACCCGCCCGTCCGGCTCAGCCGGTCAACCGCCGCACGCGGCGAAGACGAAGCTGTCCTTCAGCACGGTGTAGCGGTCCCTGACGGTGACCGCGCCCGTCTCGGTGTCGATCCTGACGATGGTCATCGTGGTGCCCTTGGAGCCTGAGGCGGCCAGGTGTGCCGTCACCTGGGCGGCGCCCGTCCAGTCCACCATCTGGACGGGCGCCCGGGGCAGGCCGATCCGCCTGCGCTCGACGACCTGGTCGGTCTCCATGTCGTACGTCACCAGCTCCGGCTTGCCGCCCTGCACCACGGCGGCGACGGTCCGCCCGTCGGCGGCCAGCGCCTGCGGCCCGTTCGCGGCGACGACCTGGGGCGGCGTGGCGCGCAGCAGCTCCTCGCCGGTCTCGTCGTGGACGACCAGGTCGGTGGCGTTGTCCTCGCCGTCGGCGGTCGCGAGCAGCTCGTCGCCGTCGTAGCTGAAGCCCAGCACGTTCCGGCCGGCGGGGACGGTTCCGACGCGGGCGCCGGTGGCGGTGTCGAAGACACGGGTGCTCCGCGGCTTGTCGCCGTCGATGGAGACGGCCAGCCGGGCGCCGTCGTCCGAGAGCCGCAGCAGCAGCGCGTCCTGGCGCACGCGGGGCAGCGCCGTGGCGGGCAGCAGCCGGACGCCGCCGCCCAGGGTGCGTACGGCGAGCCGGTTCGCCTTGGTGAAGTACGCGACCTTCCGGCCGTCGCCGCTCACCGCGATCGGGGCGGGGAAGTAGGTCAGCTCCCTGCCCTTGGCGTCGCGGGCGACCCCCTGGGCGTCCGGCAGGGTGGTGACCTTGCCGCTGTGCAGGACGAGCCGCCAGTCGCCGCACGGCCGGGCCTCCCCGTCGCGGGTGGCGCAGCTCTTGATGGAGGCGTACCTGATGCTGTCGGCCCCGTGGTGGGGAGCCGCGTGCGCCGGGAGGGCGGCGGGCCAGGCGAGGGCCGCCGCCGTGAGGGCCGCGAGGATCGTCGTTCTCATGCCGGTCACTCCCCCGCCGCGAAGTAGGCGTACGCGTTCTTGCTGATGGTGTAGCGGTCGATCTGCCGGGCCTCGCCGGCGCGCGGGTCGGCGGTCAGCACCCGTATCACCGCCGGTTTCCCGTCGTCGCCGCGCTGGGTGAGCACGCGCAGCGTCCCGTCGGGGACGTAGTGGAGCGCGTACGGCGACTCGCCGCGCGCCAGCGGCAGGTCCAGGGCCGGGGAGACGTCGCCGGTGTCGAGGTCGTACAGGCGCACCCGGTCGGGCCGCTTCGCGGTCTCGTCGCCGGTCACGAGGTAGGCGACCGTCCTGCCGTCCGGGGCGAGGGCGTGGAGCATGGCGTTGGCGACGGCCTGGGGCGGGGTGCCGGCGACCGGGGACCCGCCGCCGAGCGGGTACGCCCGCAGCGCCGTGGTGTGGTCGGCGCGGTAGCGGAAGGCCAGCACCGCGCCGCCGTCGCCGCTGAAGCCGAGCGCGTCGTCGCGGGCGGGCAGCTCGGCGACCGCGCCGGTCGCGACGGTGACCACCTTGGTGGGCAGGCGGGAAGGCTGGTCCTCGTAGTCAATGAGCAGCTTGTCGCCGGTGGGCGACAGCTCGAGCTGCAGGTCGTCGGTGCCGACGCCCTTGGGCCGGAGCCCGGCGGGCAGCACCGTGGCCGGGCCGCCGACGCGGCGGACGACGAGGCGGTGGTCGCGGGCGCGTTCGTAGGCGATCACGCGGCCGTCGGCGCTGACGACGAACGTGCTCTGGATGCGGCTCTCGACGCCCGCGGCGTCGATCTTGCCGATGGCGGCGTCGCGGACGGTCAGCCGCCTGCCGTCGCGCAGGAGCAGCCGCCAGGGGCCGCAGGGATCTCCGTCGTTGTCGTGTTCGCGATCGACGCAGGACGGGAGCCAGGCGGCGCGCACGGGCGCCGGCCCCGCACCGGCGTGGGCGGCGGCGGGCGCGAGACCCGCTCCGCCGAGGACCGCCGCGGTCAGGAGGGCGGCGGTGGCCGAAGGGTGCCTCATAGGGTGGTCCTTTCGCTCACCCGCTTAGACAGTGCGGGAGGGCGGCGGGTTCGTCACGGATCGGCCACGGCACCAGGCCGTTCACAGGAGGGCGGGCAGGAGCTCGGCGAGGCGGTCCATGGACTCGCGCCCGCCCCGCGCGGCGTCGGCGCGCACGACGGCGTCGCGGGCCTCGACGGACTGGTGCACGGTCTGGGCGACGTAGCGGGTGCCGCCGTCCGCCTCCGTCAGCGTGACCGTCTCCAGGGCGACGTCCTCGGGCGTGCCTTCGTACTGCCAGGTCCGTACGTACCGCTCGGGCGTCACCACGTCGTGGTAGACGCCGCGGAAGGCGTACTCGCGGCCCTCGGCGTCGATGTTGACGTAGCGCCAGTGGCCGCCGGGCCGGACCTCCATGCGGTCCACCCGCGTGGCCAGGGAGTGCGGCCCCCACCACCGGGGCACCAGCTCCGGATCGGTGACGGCGCGGAAGACGACCTCCCTGGGTGCGGCGAAGTGGCGGATCATGACGATGTCGTGCCGTCCGGGCTCGATGACGAACGCGGTCTCACCCATCGGTGTCACTCCCTGGTCGCATGCGCCGGATCTCGCGGTCGAGGCGGTCGAAGCGGTCGTCCCACCGGTCGCGGTAGCGGCGGATCCATTCCGATGCGCCGTCCAGCGGCGCGGTCTCCAGCCGGCACGGACGCCACTGGGCGTCGCGGCCCCGGCTGATCAGCCCGGCCCGCTCCAGCACCTTGAGGTGCTTGGAGACGGCCTGGAGGCTCATGTCGAACGGCTCGGCGAGCTCGTTGACCGTCGCCTCCCCCTCGGCCAGGCGGGCGAGGATGGCGCGCCGGGTCGGGTCGGCCAGGGCGGCGAAGGTCAGGCTGAGCGGGTCGTCGGGCACGAGATCAATGATCCACGGTGTCGATGGTCCCCGGTGTCGGTGATCCCCGGCGTCAGTGGTCCACGATCGCGCCGCAGGAGATGTTCACGGTGGCCGAGGTCATGGTCCTGGCGCGGTCGGAGGCGACGAACGCGGCCACGTCCCCCACGTCGGCGAGCGTCGCCGCCCGCCCGAGCAGGGTGGCCTCGACGAGGGACGCGGTGATCTCCCCCTTGGGGTCGAAGCCGTCCGGGATGCTCTCGGGCACGCCGCCGGTCACCATCGTGACCACGCGGACGCCGTGCGGGCCGGCCTCGCACGCCCACTGCCTCCGTACGCCCTCCATGGCGTCGAGCGCGACCTTGAACCCGCCGAGCCCCGGCAGCGTCTGCGGCCCGCCGCCGCCGAACATGAGGATCACCCCGGACTTCTGCGGGATCATGTGCCGGACGGCGGCCCTGATGGTGAGGAACTGCGTCCGTACGGCGGTGACGATCGGGCGGGCGAACTCCTCGGCGGTGATCTCCAGCAGCGGCTTCTGCACGTCCCCGACGCCGATGGCGTTGAACGAGACGTCGACGCGGCCGTGCCGGGCGGCGACCCCGTCCACGAGCGCGTCCACGGCGGCCTCGTCGAGCGCGTCCACCTCGGCGACCTCGGCCGTGCCGCCGGCTGCGCCGATGGCGGCGGCCACCGGGTCGAGCGCGGCCCGGGTGCGGCCGGCCAGCACGACCCTCGCGCCCTCGCGGGCGAAGGCGCGGGCGGCGGCGCCGCCGATCGGTCCGCCGCCGCCGTACACGATCGCGGTCTTGTCCTGAAGGAGCATGGTATTCAACCTTTCGGTTAATCAACCGTCAGGTTGAATATAGGCACGCGCACGGCGCCGCCGTCAAGACGGGCAGGAGATCAGAGCGGGCGGCGGCCGGCGAACCCCAGGTCGGTGCGGTGGTACCAGGCCAGCTCGGGCTCGCCCTCGATCCAGCAGAGGCGTACGGACACGCCGTCGAGCACCGCGGGGAAGTCCACCAGGACGGGCGCGACGCCCTTCACCTCGATGCCCCGCTCGGCCCATCCGCCGAGGACGTCCTCGATGCGGGCCTCCAGCGCCTTGATCTCGGGGATGCCGCCGAGCGCGGAGTGGCCGAGCGTCTGCCGGTCGTGGGCGATCTCGGCGAGGTCGGCGCGGGCGGCGACGATCAGCCCGGCGTCGTCGATGATCTCCGGCAGCAGGGCGCGGGCCTCGTCGACGGTGAAGAGGCGGTTCATCGCGCCCACGTTACCGGTTGGGCTCGTAGGCGTGGACGAGCAGCTTCTCCGCGTGGTCGAGGTAGTCGTCGAGATAGGCGGCGGCCTCCTCGCGCCGCCCGGACTCGACGAGCCCGAGCAGCACCCGGTTGCGCTCGACGAACGGCTCGTGGAAGGCCCGCGGGTTGTCCATCACGTGGAAGACCAGCCGCAGCTCGGCCAGGAGCTGGCGCATGAGCTCGTCGATCCTGGGGCTGTCGTTGAGCGAGACGAGGGCCTGGTGGAAGCGGATGTTGGCGGTGCCGACCCGCTGCCAGTCGTCCTCGGCGGCGGCCCGCTCGGCGTCGCGCACGGCCTCCTTGACCAGCGCGAGGGTCTGCGGCGACGGCGGCCGGCGCACGGCCGAGCCCTCCAGCACGCGCCGCACCCGGTAGAGGTCGAGCACGTCCTCGACGGACGGGAGGCGGACGAACACGCCGCGGTTGAGCTGGTGATCGAGCAGCCGCTCGTGCCCGAGCAGCCGGAACGCCTCGCGCAGCGTGTTGCGCGAGACCCGCAGGGCCTCGGAGATGGCCTCCTCGGAGAGCCGCTGGCCCGGCTGGAAGAAGCCCTCGCTGATGCGCTCGCGCAGGATGTCGGCCACCCGCTCGGCCGTGCTGCTGCGCCCCAGGCGCGGCCGGTCCTGGGAGAGATCGGCGACGAGGTCGTCCACCTTCACAGGAAATCATGGGACAAAACTCTTGTCGAATTGTTGAACGATCCTTACGTTGAAATCATCCCCCTGATGAAGGAGCAACGGATGGCAGGCTCCACGCAACAGACCCGGCGGGTGATCCTCGCCAGCCTGATCGGCACCTCGCTGGAGTGGTACGACTTCTTCCTCTACACCACGGCCGCGACGCTGGTCTTCCCGCAGCTGTTCTTCCCGTCCCTCGATCCGTTCAACGCGACGCTGGCCTCGCTGACCACCAACGCGGTGGCCTTCGTGGCCCGGCCGCTCGGCGGGGTCGTCTTCGGTCACTTCGGCGACCGGGTGGGCCGCAAGACCGTGCTGGTCGTGACGTTGCTGGTGATGGGCGTCTCGACGTTCCTCATCGGCGTGCTCCCCGGGTACGCGAGCGTGGGGATCGCGGCGCCGATTCTGCTGGCGCTGCTGCGCTTCGTCCAGGGCCTCGGGCTCGGCGGCGAGTGGGGCGGCGCGGTGATCATGTCGCTGGAGCACGGCGACGGGCGGCGGCGCGGCTTCAACGCGAGCTGGCCGCAGGTCGGCGTCCCCGCCGGGTACGTCCTCGCCACCGGCCTGCTGACGCTGCTGTCCTTCGTCCAGTCGGACGCGGCGTTCCTGTCGTGGGGGTGGCGGGTGCCGTTCCTGCTGTCAGGGGCGCTGGTGTTCGTCGGCCTGTGGGTGCGGCTGAAGGTCACCGAGTCGCCGCTGTTCGCCGAGGTCGAGCAGAGCGGGGCCAAGGCGCGGATGCCGCTGGTCGAGGTGCTGCGCACGCACCCGCGCGCGCTGCTGTCGGCCTTCACCGCCCGCATCGGGGTGGACGTGGCGTTCTACACCTTCACCGCGTACATCATCGTCTACCTGACCGGGCAGCTCGGCCTGCCGCGCTCGTACGCGCTGAACGCCGTGCTCATCGGCTCGGCGCTGCAGCTCGCGCTGATCCCGC
Source organism: Nonomuraea sp. AD125B (assembly GCF_041402765.1). Classification (NCBI taxonomy): domain Bacteria; kingdom Bacillati; phylum Actinomycetota; class Actinomycetes; order Streptosporangiales; family Streptosporangiaceae; genus Nonomuraea; species Nonomuraea sp. AD125B. The sequence goes on from NZ_JBGLOU010000017.1 coordinate 214,164, forward strand.
TGTTCGGCGCGCTGTCGGACCGGCTGGGGCGGCGGCCGGTGTACCTCGCGGGCGTCGTCGCGGCGGCGGTGTGGGCCTTCGCGTTCTTCCCGCTGCTGGACACGAAATCGTTCCCGCTGATCGCGCTGGCCGCGGTGGTGGCGCTGGTGACGCACGCCGCCATGTACGGGCCGCAGGCGGCCTTCATCGCCGAGCTGTTCAGCACCCGGCTGCGCTACAGCGGTGCGTCCATGGGCTACCAGGTGGCCGGGATCGTCGGCGGCGCGCTGGCGCCGATCATCGCGCTGCAGCTCTTCGAGGCGTACGGGAGCACGGTGGCGGTGTCGTTGTACGTGGTCGCCGCCCTGGCGGTCACCGCCGTGGGCCTGGCCATCGCGCCGGAGACCCGCGACCTGGACCTCGCCGCCGCGCCGGAGCCCGGCTCCCGGCCGGTGGGACCGCTCGCCTGACCTTCCTTCTTCCTTCTGTCTTCTGCCTTCTGCCGCGAGAGCGCGGGCGGCGGCTGCCAACGCCGCCCGCGCGGGCGGCCAGGGCGGAGCCCTTACGGGGGCGGGACGGCGGGCACGTCCACCGGCCGGCGGGCCCGCCACCGTCCCTTGAACGCCGCCATCGACGCCAGGAACAGCACCTGCCCGGCGAGCGCCGCCCCGAGCCAGGTCTGCCAGCCGGACGCCTCGACCACCATCGGCGAGACCACCAGCAACGCCACGATCATGACGCGGACGACCATGCCCCAGATGCCGAGCGCGGAGCCCTGCAGCCGGGACTCGACGTCCTCGGCGTTCTCGGAGAAGTTGGCCATCCACGGCACGTACGCGATGCCCATGAACAGGTAGAGCAGCGCGTAGACGGCGGTGACCTGGCCGGCGGGGACGCCGGGCCCGATCAGCGCGATGAAGTAGCCGAGCGCCGCCACGGTCAGCACGGTCCCGGCGGCGATGAACGGCTTGCGCAGCTGCAGCCGGTCGGACAGCCGGCCGACGACGACCACCGCGACGGCGTTGAGCACGATGCCGAACGCGACGACGCGGTTGGCGGCGGCCGGGTCCATGCCGAAGCCGCCGCTGAGTATCGTCTGCCCGAAGATCGCGAACGTCCAGTAGAGGACCTGCCAGCCCGTGTTGCCGAGGACGTGCGCCCACAGGTGCGGATGGCGGAACAGCTCGGCGAGGCGGGCGCGGTAGGCGGGGTCCCCCTCCTCGGCCTGGGTTCTGGCCTGGGCCTCGTGGTGCATCACCTCGGCCCGCAGCGCCGCCGACGGCTCGGCGATCTTCCAGATGATGACCGCGCACAGGCTCAGCGACACGACGCCCATGATGATCGCCTGCGAGCGCCAGGAGTTGCCGAACAGCGGGAGCGTGAAACCCGCGATGGCGGAGGCCAGGAAGGACGCCCCGACCGGTCCCCACGTCCAGAACGCGAACGCCTGGGCCCGTCCCATGCGGGGCGAGAAGTCGCGTACCAGGGAGGCGGTGATCGTGATGCCCGCGCCCTCGATGAACAGCATGAGGCAGCGCACCCAGAACAGCCCGGCGACGCTGTCAACGGTGGCGAGCAGGAAGTTGCAGGCGGCCGTGATCGTCAGGGTAGGCACCAGGATCGTGACCCGGCCCCACCGGTCGGACAGGATGCCGCCGAACCCCGCCGACAGTCCGCCCACCAGCACCGACAGCGCGGCGATCTGGCCGTAGACGGTCAGCGACATGTCCAGGTCCTGCATGAGCAGCGGCAGGATGGTGGCGATCGTCGTCTCGAAGTTGGCGACCAGGCTCGCCAGCACCGCGACGGACAGCAGGAAGATCCGGCGGCGGCCCACCGGATAGACACTCAGCTCGCGGACGTAGAACGGCTTGTGACGGACACGGAACGGCTTCATTCCCGGCCTCCGGCGGTGGTTTCCAGCCTTCCGTTTCGCCCGCCCAAGTCAACGAGCGGCGCGATCACGATGTGATCTCGATCACTGCCCCGGCGTCGTGACGGAATCGCCATCTATTCACGGAACACGGCGCATGGAATAGGCATAAACTGCGCGCCTGTGAGCCTGCCTGTACGTGAACGTTCCCCTCGCCCGGGCGGCGGTCGCCACCGCCGTCCCGTGCCCACGTCCCTGCCGCCGGACGCGCCCATGCTCGTGCTCGCCACCCCCGGCGACACCTCCGGCGTGGCGGAGGAGATCGCCGCCGTCGTGCGCGTCGACAACCCGCAGATCGAGGTACGGCTGACGAGCGTCGCCGACCTGGCGGACGCGCTGCCCGGCGGACGCGAGGCCGTCGTGGTGCCGCTGCTCACCTGGGAAGACCCCGTCGTCATGGCCGAGATCGGCAAGGCCGTCGCCGCCACCGGCAGCGGCGCCGTGGTGACCGACGCGCTCGGCCCCCACCCGCTGCTGGCCGAGGCCCTGCACATCCGGCTGGCCGAGCGCGGGCTCGCCCGCGCCGACCGGGTGCGCCTGCTCAACATCTCCAGCCCCGTCGACGCCGTCATCCTCGGCACCGTCGGCGGCGAGCGCGCGGTGCGGGCCGTGCAGGCCACCGCGGTGCTGCTGGCCTCCCGGCTCACCCTCCCGGTCGTCGCCGCCTCGCTCGACACCGAGCCCGGCGTGAGCGTGGCCGCCCAGCGGCTGCGCGCGGCCGGCGCCGAGCGGCTGGCGATCGCTCCCTGCATGATCGGCCACGAGGCGCCCGCCGGGATCGTCGAACGCGCCGCCGAGCAGATCGACGCCGGGCACGCCGAGCCGCTCGGCGCGCACGGCGCGGTCGCCGAACTTGTCGCCCGAGCTTACGGTAGTCAACTCGCCACTTGACAAGGGCTTGTGAAGATCGCGGGAATCGCGTTACCGTCTGCGCATGCGGCGCGTGGTATGCAACGGTTTGCGACTCGGCCTTCGTGATGTCACGGAGGCCGACGTCCCCGCCTTGCACGCCGTCTACGGCGACCCCGCCGCCACCCAGCACATGCCGTTCGCGCCCCGTTCGCCGCGGGAGGTCGCCGATCTCGTCGGGCAGGCGATGGAGGCCGCCCGCGCCGAGCCACGCCTGCTGTACGTGCTCGCCGTGGTGGACGCCGAGCACCGCGACGTGATCGGCGTGGCCCGGCTGCGCATCGAGCCCGAGCACCCGCACAGCGCCGAGATCGGCTTCGGCCTCCACCCGCACCAGTGGGGGCGCGGCATCGGCACCGACCTGGTGCGGCTGCTGCTGTCGTTCGGGTTCAAGCAGCTCGGGCTGCACCGCATCTGGGGCGCCCGCTCCCCCTCCAACCTGCCCGCGCAGCTCGCCATGCTGACCGCCGGCATGGTTGAGGAGGGCCGCATCCGGCACCATATGCGTACGCCCGCCGGGTGGCGGGATTCCGTCGTGCACTCGGTGCTGGAAGACGAATGGACCGAACGCTAGCGGCTTTTCGAGAGCGGCCTGTTGTTTCGCCTTCTGTCAAGGAAGGCCCGTCCATTCCCTGGCCCTTTCCCGGCACCGGTCAAGTCCCCGCGGAATTGTCGGTGCGGCATCCTACGATGAGCCTCCTCACGGAGGGATGGCCTGATGCTCGACTCGCTGATCGTGCCGTTGTTCGTCACCACGGACCTGCCGCCTGACGCCGACCTGGCCGGGTTCGGCGAGCTGCTCGCCGAGACGGTGCGTGAGCTGGGCGACGGCTACCCGGGATCCCTCGCCGGCCGGGTGTTCTGGCTCGACCGCCCCGTGCTGCCCGAGCAGCGGCCCGCCGCCGAGGGCGAGCTCCGCTTCGCCGGCATGCTGGGCCACCTCACCGCCACCGGGCCCGGCCACACCGTGCGCGAGGTGGTCGGCGACGTCCGGCGCGCGGTCGGCGCCGCCGTGACCGCCCGCTACGGCGACGTCGGCGTCGCACCGGCCGTCTTCGCCATTCGCGACCAGGACGTCCGCGAACGCACCCCCGACACCGCCCTCCCACTCCACACTGCGACCTCAACGCTTTCCCACCTGTAGGTGGGCCGGGCAACGCGCCCACAGGTCGGCCCAGGCTGAGCCACGCATGCGCGTCAACACCGGTTGAGTCGGGCGTGCCGAGGCGTCTGCGGGAAGGTCACGCAGCCCGCCGCGCATGCGGGCCGGCAACAGGCCGACTGCACGCGTCATCGCAGCCAGGAGCAGGTGCGTGCGCGTCAGTGGGGCAGGCCGAGCAGCACGTACGGCGCCCACAGCTCGGGCTCGGTGGCCCCGTACAGTTCGCGTAGCGCCAGCACCCCATCGCGCAGCGCCTGGGCCGGGTCGGCGCCCGCTCCCGTACGGGCGTGCAGGTCGCGTAGGAGCGCTCGCGTGATCTCGGCGGCGGGCGGCCACAGGGTGAGGAGCACGGCGCGGGCGCCCGCGTGCAGGAACGCCTGCCCGAGCGCCGCAAGCCCGTCACCCGCGCCGGGGCCGCCCTCGCAGCCGGTGAGGACGACGAGGCGGGCCCGTACACGCAGGCTCATGAGCCGCCTGGCGGTCAGCACCCCGTCGGCCAGCCGCACACCCGCGCCCAGCGGGTCGCGCGGATCGCTCACCACGGCGGCGGCCAGGTCCACGACGTCCCAGCTCCCGGCAAGGTGAGCGGAGGTGGCGGCGCGGCCGGTGCGCGGCTCGGCGCCGAGCAGGGCGGCGGTCCCGGCGTCCGCGTCCGTGCCGTGAGCCATCACCAACGACGGACCGCCCGCGCGGACCGGGACGTCGCGGGCCAGCCGGGCCAGGACGGCGGCGGAAGGGGCGTACGTCACCGGGCAGCGCTCGATCAGCGGTGGGCCGCCGCCGGGGGCGAGGGCGTGCAGCGGCACGCGGTGCAGCTCGCGGTGCGGCAGCAGGTGCAGCATGGACAGGTCGTCGCCGAGCTCCCGGAGCGCGTCCCCCAGCAGCAGATCCGCCAGGCGGCGCCACAGGTCGAGCCGGCGCCTGCGGGCGGCGAGGTCGAGCAGCCCGGGACGCCCGCCGTCGATCCCGGCCACGAACTCGGCCAGCAGCGACGCCTCGACGGCGGACCCGAACGCGCGCGGCTCGGCCCAGCCGGTGCGGTGCGCGAGCACGGTGACGCCGCCCGCGCCCATGTGGAACCCGAGAAGCCCGGCCGGCTCGCCCCGCGCGACCAGCGCGTCCAGCTCGGCCCCCGTCAGCGGGGCGGCCCGCCGCGCGGCCACGTGCCCGGGAGCGAGGGGCTCCAGGTGCCGCCACGACGTCGTCTCCAGCTCCTCACGTACGGCGTGGGCGCGACGCACGAGCGTGGCGGCCCGGTCGGGGTCCCGGGCACGCCCGGCCGCCGCCATCAGGGCGCGGGCCCGGCCGAGGTCACGCTCCTCGCGCTCCAGCGACTCCGGGGGGACGCCGGGCGGCGCCGGCCACCGCCCGTCGCCCAGTTGCACGGCCAGCGACCGGGCCTTGACCTGCTCGGCCCGCGCCCACGCCGCCCCGCCACGACCCAGGCGTACGGCGAGGGAGACGGCACGGTCGAGCACGCCCCCCTGCCCGTCCCGGCCAGAACGCGGTGAGCCGGCGAAGGGGGTGGAGTGGGTCGCGGCGAGGGCGGGGTGGGGCGTGGCAGGCACCGAGCCACTGAAGGGGAGCAGGTCGGGCGTGCCAGGTACTGGGCCGGCGGAAGGGGCGAGGTGGGTGCTGGTGGGCGGCAGGGTGGCGAGGTCGGAGGCGTGTTCGGCGTCCGTGAGGGCGGCGGCGAGGTCGCCGAGCCGGGTGGCCGCGTCCGCTCGGCGTTCGAGGGCGAAGACCAACGCCGGGTCGTGCCCCAGGTCCTCCAGCAGTTCGACGGACCGGGACAGCCGCTCGTGCGCCCGGCCCGGGTCGCCGGCGGCGAGGTCCAGCGCGCCGAGAGCGGCCAGCGCGAGCCCCTCCCCGCCGCCGAACCCGATCCGTCGCGCCAGCTCGGCCGCCTCCTCCAGCTGGTCGGCGGCAGCCGGTGAGGACGCCGCAGCGGGACCAGAGGACGACGCCGACGCCGACGGCAGGGTGCCGAGGGCGATCAGGGTCAGGACCGTGCCCCGGTCGTCGCCCGTCTCGCGGTGGACGGCCAGCGCGCGTTCCAGCAGAGGACCGGCCTGGGCCGGCTCGCCACACAGGACGTGTACGAGGGCCAGGTCGGCGCAGTCGTCCCCGAGGCCCGTCCGCTCGGTCAGCTCCTCGCGGAGCGTGATGGCGTCCCGGTAGCGGGCGGCCGCGGCGTCCAGCTCGCCGAGCTCGAGGTGCAGGGAGGCGCGGCCGGACAACAGAGGAGCGCGAAGGGCGCGCCAGACCGGAGCCGTCGTGAGCGTCAGACCCTCGTCGTACGCGCGGGCGGCGTCCGTCCAGCGGGCCTGGTCGGCGAGGGCGCGGGCCAGCGCGGTCAGGGCGTGGACCAGGGGCGCGGGGAGGGCCGGGCCGGCGTCGTCGCGGGCCAGTTGTACGGCGCGGGTCAGATGGCCGATGGCCTCGTCGGGACGGCCGAGGGCGTGCGCGGCGGCCCCCAGGTTGCGCAGGTGCTCGATCCTACGGGCGTCGCGCAGCTCGCAGCCCTCGGCGGCGTAGCTGTAGGCGGCGGTGAGGTCGCCGAGAGCCAGGCAGTACGGGGACAGCTTGGCGAGAAGGTGGGAACGATCCTGCGGAAGGAGCGGGGCGGCGGCACCGTGGTCGTCGTCGCCCCAGCCGGGCGGGCGGCCCAGCCTGCCCTCATGCCGCCGGAGGTCGCCAGCGGGAGCTTCGGGGCGGGCCTGGGCCAGGGCCTGCTCGGCCATGGCGCGGGCCAGTGGGAGATCGCCCGTGGACTCGGCCTCCTCCAGGCGCAACCACGTCTCCAGGCGTTCGGCGGCGGCCGGGCCGATCGCCTGCACGCGGTCGCGGCCGGCCCGGAGCGTGGTGACGGCCTCGGCCAGGGTGGCCCGGCCGTGCGCGAGGTCGCCGAGAGCGAGCTGGACGGCGGCCACCCGGGCGAGGACGTCCGCGTCCAGTCCGCCCGACGCCGCCAGGGCCGCCACGATCTCGAACGGCGCCGCCCCCGCCCACCGGGCCTCCTGCCCCGAGGGCGATGAGGCAGACGGCAGAGAGGTGGGCTCCTGTCCGGGCGGCGATGCGGTGAGAGGCGGTGGCGCGGGAGGCGACGGGTCGGAAGGCGCTCCGGAGGAGGGTTGGAGAGAGGGGGTGAGGGCGGTGAGGCCGGATTCCAAGGCCGTGCGGGCGCGGCGGTGTTCGCCGCGTTCCTCCAAGGCGAAGCCGAGCCGGAGGGAGGCGAGGGCGGCGAGGCGGGGCTGGGCGGCGGTGCGGAAGCCGGTGACCGCCTGTTCCAGGGCGTCGATCTGGGCGGGCAGGTCGCCGAGGCGGGCGGCGAGCGAGGCCAGGCGGTCTCGTACGACGGCTTCCTTCAGCGGGTCGGCGGCGGCCAGGCCGAGGGCGGCGCGCAGGCGTTCCCCGGCGGCCAGGAACTCCCCCAGGCGTTCGTCCAAAACCGCCCGGTGCAGGGTGGCGAGGAAGAGGGCGTTCAGGTCGCCGTCGGCGGCGGCCAGGTCGAGGGCGCGGTCCAGCTCCGTGGCCGCGTCCTCGGGCAGGTCGAGGGCGGACAGGGCGGCGGCGCGCATGGTCAGGGCGGTGGCTTCCTTGCCGGGGGCGCGCAGCCGGGCGAACGCCTCGGCCGCCGCCCCGAACTCCTCCAGCGCCCGCCCGGCCTCCCCCTGCCCGTAGGCGAGCGCGCCGAGGTTGTAGCGGACGGCGGCCGAGCCGTCGAGGTGCCCGATCGCCTGGTACTCCTGCTCGGCCAGCTCGAACGCCGCCCGCGCCGCCACCGGGTCGCCGGTGGCGCGGCGGCGCTGGGCGACGCGGTACCACTCGTCGGCGGGCTCGCGCCGACTGCCCCGGCGTCGTACGACCTCGATCAGGCGGGCCTCGCAGGCGGCGGCCCGCTCGTGGTGGCCGCGTACGGACAGCAGGACGGCGTGCGCGTCCAGCGCGCGGCAGGCGTCCTCCCAGGCGCCGGCCGCCTCCAGCTCGATGGCGCAGGCGGCGATGCGTTCCCCGGCGGCGGTGAGGTCGCCCTGGTCGACGGCGGCGCGAGCGGCCGGGACCAGCACCAGGGCCGCCTCCCTCGGCTCCCCCAACGCCAGGTACAGCTCGCGGGCGCGGGCCGCGCAGGCCAGGGCGGCGGCGGGGTCCGCGGCGGCCAGGTACGCCTCGGCGGCGCGCAGCTGGTGGGCCGCCTCGCCGGCGCTCAGCCCGGCTCCCGCGCACAGGGCGATCGCCCGCAGGTGCTGCTCGACGGCCCCCTCGGGGTCGCCCGCGCGCAGCAGGACGTCGCCCAGGTGGCCCAGTTGCTCCGCCTCGGCCGGGAGGTCGCCGAGCGTGCGGTGGACGGCGGCGGCGCGGTCGAACGCCTCGGCGGCGCGGGCGGGGTCGTTCAGGTGGTCGTGGTTGACGCCCTGGAGGGACAGGGCATGCGCGGTACGGGCCCGGTCGCCCTCCTCGTCGAAGGCGGCGGCGGCGCGGGCGAGCACGGCGCCGGCGGTGCGGCGGCGGCCGGCGTCGGCCAGCCGGAGCCCGGTCTCCAGGAGGAACGCGCCACGGCCGGCGTCCCCGTGCGGGCCGGGGGCGCTCGCCGTGGGGCGGCGTTCGGCGTACGCGAGGAGTTTGAGCGTCAGGGACTCGTCGGACGTCTGAACGGCGAGGTCGGCGGCGGCCCTGGCGAGGTGTTCGTCGACGGGCAGCCGGGCGGGGTCGGTGAGCAGGACGTCGAGCTGCGCCAGCAGGTCGGGGGCGCCGTCCCTGGCGAGGGCCAGGGCCTCGCCGAGGTCGCGCGGGTCGCCGCCGTGGGAGAAGCGGGCGAGCAGGGCCCGGGAGAGCAGGCGGTGGGCGGGGGTCTGGTCGCGGGAGCTCTTCACGGCCAGCTCGGCGGCCTGGCGGGCGGTCAGCACCGCGCCGTCGAGGTCCTCGGCACGGTGCGGCGCGGTGTCCTGGTGGGTGGCGCGCCAGCGGAGCAGCTCGGAGAGCAGCGTGTACGCCTCCAGCCGCGCCGTCAGCCGGTCGCCGGTGGCCAGGGACTCGCGCAGGGCGGCGATCGCCTCGGCGGCGGTGGACGGGGTGAGCCGGAGGCGCAGGGCGCGGGCGAGCAGGAGCAGCGCGTCGGGGCGGGCCGGGTCGTCCACGGCGTGGGCGGCCAGGGCGGTACGGGCGGCGGTGACCGGGGCGGCGGGGTCGCCGCCTGTGGTCAGGGTGCGTTCGAGGATGGTGGCGGCGAGGTCGGTGAGGAGCCTCGGGCGGTCGGGGTGGCCGGGCGGGACCTCCCGGGTGGCCTCGCGGAGGGTTTCGACGGCGACGTCGAGGTCCTGCTGCGCGCCGGTCGCCTCGTAGCGGCGCCGGCGCCGCTCACCGAGCAGGGCGAGGCGGGCGAGCGGGTCCGCGGAGAGCCGCCGGGCCAGCTCGAAGGTGGCGCGGTAGGCGACCCGCTCGCCGGTGAGGGGTAGGGGGGTCGCGGGAGAAGCGTTCGATGAGGGGACGGGCGGCAAGGCTCCGCCCTGGCCGGCGTCCCGGATGACAGGCTGCGGGGCCTCCCCTCGGTGGACGTCCCCGGCGACGGGCGGCAGGCCCCCGTCCTGGTCGGCTTCCCTGACAATGGGCGGCAGCGCCCCGCCCTGGCCGGCCTCCCGTTTGGCGGGAGTACCGGGTGCGGCGGGCACGCCTGTGGTGTCGGGGCCGACCGTGGCGTCGGGATCGGCCGAGGAGGCGGGGCCGTCCCAGGTCGCGGTGCCGGGTGGGAAGTCCGCAGCGGGAGCGGGGAGCCCGAGGGCCTGGAACATCTCGTGGCCGGCCTCCAGCGACCGTTCGTCCCCCGTCACCACGTACCACTCGACCAGCCCCACCGCGTACGGCCCCAGCACCCCGGGATGCGCCCACCGCTCGTGCCAGAAGTCGAGCGCGCACTGCCCCACCCGGATGAAGGCGAGCAGGTCGTCGTCCAGGCAGGAGCGGGCGGCGCGGGCCTGGGCGAGGCCGACGAGGCTGAGCAGCGCGCGGGAGCGTTCGCGGGTGCCGGGCTCGGACTCGGCGGCCGACAGGTACGCCCGTACCAGGTCCTCGTCGTCGGGCACGGCCAGGGCGAGCGCGGCGGCCAGCTCCGCCAGGTGGGCGGCCTCGCCGGGGGCGGCGAGCGCGGCCCGGAACAGCACGTGCACGGCGTCGTCGAGCAGTTCCCGCTCCCCCGTCCGCCCGTGCAGCCGGACGAGCCCGCCGCCGAGCAGGGCCAGCGCGCCGGGCGCCCAGGACGGGTCGGCGGAGCGCATGGCCTGCTGGAGCAGCAGCTCGCCGAGCCGGTCGGCGGCGTCGGCGGTGAGCTGGGCGGCGGCCCGCCCGACGAGGGCGTGCACGAGCAGCCCGACGTGCCGGTACGCCGCCGGGTCCACGTGCCTGAACACCTCCTCGACCAGCCCCGCCCAGGTGCCGGCCGCGTCGGCGGACGGCACGTGGGCCCCGCGCAGCTTCTCCGGCAGCCGCGCGGGGTCGAGCACGGCCACGGCGGCGAAGAAGGCGCCCGCGACGGCGGCGTCCTGGTTGGTACGCGGGTCGAGGCGGTACCGGGCGAGGTGGAGCACGCCGATCAGCCGCCAGGTGGCGGCGTCGGAGCGGTCGCCGGCGCAGGCCAGCATCGCCTGCTCGGCCTCGATCAGCGCCGCGGGATCCCAGATCAGCTCGGGATCCGCGGCCTGCTCGAACCGCTCGATGCGGGCGGCCAGCGTCTCGGCCGGATCGGTCATGGGCACAGGCTCTCACCGGCGCGCCCGTGCGTACAGTTCGGGGCGGGGCCCGCGCTGTGCGGGGGCAACTCTTCGTACAGACGCCGGGGGCGGCGGTGCAGGGTTCTTCCTGGTGGGTAGGTCGCGGGCATGCTCTATGGCAAGGAACATGTCCGGCGTTATCAGGAGACCGACGGCGCGGAGGGGCACGACTGGAACAACACCACCGTCCTGCTGCTGACCACGAAGGGCCGCAACTCGGGCCGGCCGTACACCACACCGCTGATCTACCAGCGCCACGGCGACGTCTACCTCGTCGTGGCCTCGTACGGCGGCGCGCCCGACGACCCGCAGTGGTTCAAGAACCTGCGGGCGGACCCCGAGGTCGAGGTGCAGGTGAAGGGCGAGAGGTTCGCGGCGCGGGCCCGCCCGGCCCGGCCCGAGGAGAGGCCGGAGATGTGGCGGGTCATGACGGCGACGTGGCCGCAGTACGACGAGTACCAGGAGAAGACCGACCGGGAGATCCCGATCGTCGTCCTGGAACGCGCCTGAGGTGACCTCGCGGGCGGGAGCGGACCGCCCCGCCCGCGACGCGCGTCACAGCGTGGCGTAGAGCTCCATGGTGCGGTGGGCGATGCGCTCCCACGAGAAGTGCTCGACCGCCCGCGCCCGCCCCGCGAGCCCCATGGCACGGGCCCGTGCGGGGTCGCGCAGCAGCGTGTTGACCCGCTCGGCCAGGTCGGCGGCGAAGCGGTCGGGGTCGTGCGGGGTGCCGTCGCGCTCCTGGGAGATGGGCACGAGCAGGCCGGTCTCGCCGTCGGCCACGACCTCGGGAATGCCGCCGGTGGCCGTCGCGACGACGGCGGTCTCGCAGGCCATCGCCTCCAGGTTGACGATGCCCATGGGCTCGTAGACCGACGGGCACACGAACACCGCGGCGTGCGTGAGGAGCTGGATGACCTGCGGCTTCGGCAGCATCTCCTGGATCCAGTGGACGCCGTCGCGGTCGAGGTCGTGGACGAGCCCGCTCACCTCGGCGGCGATCTCGGGGGTGTCGGGCGCGCCGGCGCAGAGCACGAGCTGGGCGTCGGGGTCGAACGAGCGCGCCGCGTGCAGCAGGTGGACCAGGCCCTTCTGGCGGGTGATGCGGCCGACGAAGATCACGTACGGGCGGTCGGGGTCGATGCCGTGCCGGGCGAGGACGTCGGTGCCGGGGTCGGGGGCGTACTCGGCGGTGTCGATGCCGTTGTGGATGACGGTGACCTTCTCCGGCGCGATCTCGGGGTAGGCGGCCAGCACGTCGCGGCGCATGCCGGCCGAGACCGCGATGACGGCGTCCGCGGCGGCCAGGGCGGTGCGCTCGGCCCAGGAGGAGATCGTGTAGCCGCCGCCGAGCTGCTCGGCCTTCCACGGCCGCAGCGGCTCCAGGCTGTGCGTGGTGATGACGTGCGGGACGCCGTGCAGGAGTTTCGCGACATGCCCGGCGAAGTTGGCGTACCAGGTATGAGAGTGGACGATGTCGGCTCCCTCGCAGGCCGCGGCCATCTCCAGGTCGACGCCGAGCACCTGCAGGGCCGCGTTGGCCTTCTCCAGCCCGCCCGGCACCCGGTACGCCGAGACGCCCGGTTCGGCACGGTCCGCGCCGAAACAGCGCACCCGTACGTCGGCCAGCGGACGCAGCTCCCGGGCGAGGTATTCCATGTGCACCCCGGCACCGCCGTACACCTCGGGCGGATACTCCCGGCTGAGTAGATCAACACGCATAGAGACGACCTTACGATCAACGCGACCATGGGGACACAACCGGCGAGCCCGGGCTCGGCGACCCCCGCCGGGCCCGCAAACGGCAAATCGGGACACGAGGGAAGTTAGCCGCGCCGGGATTCGTCGATAGAACGGCCATTTGAGGGTAGCGTCTCGGGCATGAGGTCCCGGAGGGTGCTTGCGGTCGTGCTGGCAGGTGGAGAGGGTAAGAGGCTCATGCCGCTCACGGCGGATCGGGCCAAACCGGCGGTGCCGTTCGGGGGGATATATCGGCTCGTAGACTTCGTGCTGTCGAATCTGGCGAACGGCGGCTTCCTGAAGATCGTCGTGCTGACCCAGTACAAGAACCACAGCCTCGACCGGCACGTCTCGCGCACCTGGCGGCTGTCGGCGATGCTCGGCAACTACGTGACGCCCGTGCCCGCGCAGCAGCGGCTCGGCCCGCGGTGGTTCTCCGGCTCGGCCGACGCGCTGTTCCAGAACCTCAATCTCATCTACGACGAGATGCCCGAGCACGTGATCGTGTTCGGCGCGGACCACATCTACCGGATGGATCCGCGGCAGATGGTCGAGCAGCACGAGGACTCCGGCGCGGACGTGACCGTGGCCGCGATCCGGCAGCCGCTGGCGCTGGCCGACCAGTTCGGCGTCATCGAGACCGACCCCGAGGGGCGCAGGATCGTCGCGTTCAGGGAGAAGCCGAAGGACGCGGTGGGGCTCGCCGACTCCCCCGACGAGGTCTACGCCTCGATGGGCAACTACGTGTTCAAGACGCAGTCGATGATCGACGCGCTGCGCGAGGACGCGCTCGACCCGACCAGCAAGCACGACCTGGGCGGCAACATCATCCCGATGCTGGTCAAGTCGGGCGGCGCCGACGTCTACGACTTCAAGAACAACATCGTCCCCGGCTCGACCGAGCGCGACCGCGGCTACTGGCGCGACGTGGGGACGCTGGACGCCTACTACGAGGCCCACATGGACCTCATCTCGGCGCATCCGGTGTTCAACCTGTACAACGACAAGTGGCCGATCTTCACCGGCCACGACCCGCTGCCGCCGGCCAAGTTCGTCCACAACGAGGGCGACCGGGTAGGGCGGGCCATCGACTCGCTGGTCTCGCCCGGCGTGATCGTCTCGGGCGGCACCGCCGTACGGTCGGTCCTGTCGCCGAAGGTGGTGCTCCACTCGCACTCGCTGGTGGAGGACTCCGTGCTGATGGAGAACGTCAAGATCGGGCGGGGCGCGATCGTGCGCAAGGCGATCATCGACAAGAACGTGGTGATCCCCGACGGCGCGCGGATCGGGTTCGACCTCGACTACGACCGTACGCGCTTCGCCCTCACGCGCGGCGGCGTCGTGGTCATCGGCAAGAACGAGATCGTGGACCGTTGAGCGGCGGGTCGCACAGGGAGAGGTCCCGGGGGCGCTGATACGGCCCCGGGACCGGCCCGCTCCAGAAAGTCTCTAGTGACGGTCGTGCTTGGCGGCCTCGTAGCGGTAACCGTTGGCGCCCCAGGTGCGGCCGTGGTCGTCGGGCTCGATCCAGCCCCAGCCGCGGCCCCGGTCGTGGCCGTCCTTGTCGTCCCCGTAGGACGCCTTGTTGAAGTCGCCGTCGAACCCGCGGTCGTCGGCGTCGCCCTCGGACCCGCCCTTGAACCCACGGTGGAACCCGCGGTCGGACTTGTCGTCGAACCCGCCGTCGAACCTGCCCTTGAACCCGCGGTCGAACCCGCGGTCGGACTTGTCGTCGAACCCGCCGTCGAACCGGTCCTTGAACCCGCGGTGGAACCCGTCATCGGAGTCGCGGCCGGACTCACGGTCGGATTCGTGCTCGGACCTGCGGTCGGACCCACGGTCGGATTCGTGGTGGGACCCGCGGTCGGACCGGTCGTCGGCCTCGTCGTCGTCAGAGTCGGAATCGTCGTCGGACCTGCCCCAGCCGTCGTGGTGGTGCCGGTCGTCGTGGTTCTGGCAGGACTTGGACTCCCGGCTCGTGAACCAGATGCGCTCAGCTTCGGCGTCGATGCCGAACGAGTGGGTCTTGTCGCTGGAGCCGAGGTCGCAGCGCTCTTCGTCGGCGTTCGCCGGGCCGGCCATGCCGACGAGCGCGACGGCGGCGGCGAGTACGCCGCCGGCGGCTATGAGGTTACCTTTCACCATTTCTCCCTGTGATCACGATGTGACATCGCTTGTTCACTCTAAGTAGTCAAGGGTGATACGGCGGGTAACGCCACGCGGTGACCTGTGATCACCCATTTGGGCCAGGTTCGCGCCGCCGGTCGAGCCCGCGTCATAGGAGAGGGACCAGAAGCGCCCGCCCCACAGATACGTGCGGACGTGAGAGTCGTACTCCTTGTGCCACGGCCGGCGCGGACCCGGCCGTGGCACTACGTCGTCCTGGTGCTCAACTGTCTCTTTCTAGGACGGCAGGCCGGTCTCCGGGGCGACCGTGGCGAGGAAGACGTCCCCGTTGCCGGGACCGCCGGCGCCGTAGGTGAGGCCGGAGACCGCCACCTGGCCGGACGGCGTCGGCGCGGCGTACAGGTTCGGCTCGGCGAACGGGTCCACGGCGTCGTCCCTGGCCGAGCCGAACTGGGCGGCGGCGCGCTGCCCGCCCTTGGCGTCGAGCCGGAGGGTCAGCACGTCGGCGCCGCCCGCCTGGACGCCCACCCGGCCCCGCGTGTGGCCCACGACCTCGACCTCGCCGCCGGGCAGCGCGGCCACGGCGGCCCCCTCGTCGGCGGACGGGGTGGCGAGGGTGTGGGTCCAGCGCCGCTTGCCGCGGGCGTCGTAGGCCGCGGTGTGGGCGTCCCCGTCCACGGCGCCCGTCGCGACGGCCAGGCCGCCGGTGGTGACGGTCACCGCGTTCAGCCGGTCGTCGCCGTCGCCGCCCGCGGTCGTGGCCCACTTACGGGTCCCGTCGGCGGTCCCGAACGCGGCCAGCCAGCCGTCGAGGCCGCCGAGCGCGCTCGTGCCGGGCAGGGCGGCGGTGGCGCTGCCCGTGACGTACAGGTTCGCGGCGTCCGCGGCCACCCCGTACGCCTTGTCCTCGCCGGGGCCGCCGTACTGGCGCAGCCAGGCCAGCTCGCCCGACGGAGTGAGCCGGGCCACGAGGGCGTCCTTGTCGCCGGCGTTGCGGCCGTCGAGGTCGCCCTTGGTGTAGCCGGCCACGTACGCGCCGCCGTCGGGCGCGGCGGCCAGGCTGTAGAGCCGGTCGGCGGCGTCCGGCGCGCCGAACTGGGTGATCCAGCGGACCGCGCCGTCCGGGCCGAGCCGGACCACGAACGCGTCGTCGGCCGCGTTGCCGGGATGCCGGCCGTCGAGGTCGCCCTTGGTGTAGCCGGCGGCCAGCACGCCGCCGTCGGGCAGCGCCGCGACCCCGTACAGGCGCTCGTCGGCGGCCGTGCCGAGCTGCCGGGTCCAGCCGTTCGCGCCGGTACGGGTGATGACCGCGTCGAGGCGGCCGGCGTGCGGCTGGCCGGCGACGGGCCCGCCGGCCGCGTACCCGACCGTGAGCGAGCCGTCGGCGTGGGCGGCGACGCCGCCGGCCCAGTCGGTGGCGGCGGTGCCGTGCAGCGGGGCGGGCAGCCCGGCGGGCGGCGTCACACTGAGACCCGGGCCCAGCTCGGCCATGGCCTGCTCGAAGGCGGGCGTCCAGACGGTCCAGTCGTGGCCGCCGTCCAGGACGCGGAGCTGGGCGGAGACGGCGGGCGAGCGGCGGGCGGCGTTGTAGAGCGCGGCGGACTCGAAGTCGAGGTCGTGGCGGGCGTCGGCGGGGTCGGGGTTGGCGTACTCGTCGTCGCCGACGGCCACGAACATCCGTACCGGCAGGTCGGGGTCCAGCTTCGGCAGCAGGGCCGGGTAGTTGAGCTCACGGTAGACGTCGTCGGAGAACTTCGCCGCGCCCTCGCCGAACGCGCCGTAGTCCCGGGCGGAGGAGTCGCCGGGCGGCAGCGGGGTGTAGACGGCGGGGCTGAGGACGGCGGCGGCGCTGAAGACGTCCTGGTGGGCGAGGGCGAAGCGGAGCGCGCCCGCGCCGCCCATCGAGTAGCCGCCGACCAGCCGGGCCTCGCGGATCGGCGCGGTGCGGTAGGTGGCGTCCACGTGCGCGACCAAATCGTGCGCGAGCGCGGTCTCCACCTTGCGCCCGGGCAGGTCGGAGCCGGTGTAGCGGGAGTCGGTGTACCAGCTTCCGCGTTCGCTCCACGGGGCGTCCGGCATGACGGCGATGACCGGCGGGATGCGCTTGGTCCTGATCAGGTCGTCGAGCACGGTCTTGACGCGGGTCCACGCCTGCATGGTGTCGCCGCGGCCGTGGAGCAGGTAGAGGACGGGGTGGCGGGCGCCGCCCCGGTCGTAGCCGGCGGGCAGGTAGGCGGTGTAGGCGACGGCCTCCCCGCCGAGGGCCGGCGAGGGGGCCGAGCCGGTGGTGAGCGTGCCGCCCGCCCGCGTCTCCGTCTCGCCCGGCGGGGCGAGGAGGGTGAACGTGGTGAGGGCGGCCAGCGCGGCGGCGCCGATCCAGCGAGGCAGGGGCATGGAGCACTTCCGAGGGGAGCCGTAAACGTTTACAGTACGCACCTTGCGGTGTGTTGGGAGAGTTTCCTGGGGTGGGGGGTGCCGTGTCAACAGCTCCCGGGCGGACGGGGCGCGGTGGCGGGCACCCGGAGCGCCGGTTCGTTCGTTGTCGGGATGGCCGTCGATCGTCGTCTCTTCTGGAGTCGCACCATGGAAATCACCGGCATCATCTCCGGCCTGATCATCGGCATCGTCATCGGCGCTCTCGGGCGGCTCGTCGTGCCCGGGCGCCAGCGCATCCCGATCTGGCTCACCATCCTCATCGGCGTGGTGGCGGCCCTCATCGGGACCGCCATCGCCGCCGCGCTCGGCGTCGCCGACACCAGCGGCATCGACTGGATCGAGCTGCTGATCCAGGTGGCGCTGGCGGCGCTCGGCGTCTCGCTCACCGCCGGCCTGTACGTCAAGCGCCGCCGCGAGTGAGCCGACGGGCGGCCGCGGGGTCACCACTCGTCGTCGCCGCCCTCGTCGTCGTCCTCGAAGACCTCTTCGATGATCTCGCCGGCCACCAGTCCGCCCACGACGCCGGCCGCGCCGGCGGCGACCACCGCGCCGACGCCCGGCCCGCTCCTGTGCTGGTGGTGGTGGTCGTCGTGGTACGGCTGGTGGTGCGGGTCGTGGTAGCCGTGCGGGTCGTGATAGCCGTGCGGGGCGCCGTGGTGGCCGCCGTACTCGGAGAGGCGCTGGAGCCAGCGCCCGATCTCGCCGGGCCAGTCGGTGCGCAGGGCGTCGTCGTGGCTGACGGTGAAGTGGTCGATGGCGTCGCCGGAGGAGTAGCGGCCGGACCGCTTGTCGGCCTCCAGGACGACGGTCAGCCCCTCGGGAGTGGCGACGAAGGTCACCTCGACCTCGTTGATCAGGCCCTGGTACTGCGGCGGCGGGTAGAACTCGATCTCCTGGTAGAACGGCAGCCGCTGGTCCACGCCGACCAGCCGCCCGGCCTCCAGGTCCGCGGACTTGAACGAGAAGCCGAGGCCGAGGAACGCGTCCAGGATGCGCAGCTGCGACGGCAGCGGCTCGACCGCGAACGGGTCGAGGTCGCCCTTGTCGACGGCCTTGGCGATGGCGAGCTCGGTGCGCACGCCGAGCACCATGCCGCGCAGCGGCTGCCCGCCGATCTCGCTGACGGGCGCCTCCCACGGCACGGGCATGGTGAAGCCGAGCGTGCGGTCCTCGCCCTTGCGCAGCGTGAACGGCCCGGAGACCTGGAGGCGGCCGAACTCGGTGACGCCGGCGCCCTCGGAGTCGCCG
Source organism: Nonomuraea sp. AD125B (assembly GCF_041402765.1). Lineage (NCBI taxonomy): Bacteria > Bacillati > Actinomycetota > Actinomycetes > Streptosporangiales > Streptosporangiaceae > Nonomuraea > Nonomuraea sp. AD125B. The sequence continues at coordinate 232,462 of NZ_JBGLOU010000017.1, forward strand.
TACTCGATTTCCACGCGCGCCACCAGGCCGAGCGTGACGTGCTCGATCTCGGCGTCGAAGTCGCCGCCCTTGAGCCGGACCTCGCCCTCCAGCGTGCCGCCCGGCCGCGTGCGCGACGTGGCGAGGACGGTGTCCACCGAAGGCGCGCCGACGCCGAACGCGCCCAGCATGCGTTTGAAGACCACGGCTGTTGCTCTCCCTGTCGAAGATCGGTTGATGATCACTACTTGCGCCCGCACAACGAGCGGCGTACCGGCCGAGTTCCTGAAACCCCTGCGTGCAGGGGGTTTTTGGGGGTATGGGGTGGTTCGGGATGCGGAAGAGGGCGAAGGTCCCTGGTCGGTGAGGCTTACGACACTCCCCGTACGGGCAGTTGGAGCCCACCCTTGTGGTGTCGAGGAGGTGCGCGGTGAGAGCTGCACTGGATTCCCTGAGGATGTTGACGCGCAGGTACCGATGGGATCGCAACCCGCTGCGCCGCCGTACCGATCGTCTGGAGTCCGCGCTGGTGGTGGCGGCGGTGCTGCTGGTCCTCGTGAGCGTCTGGCCGGCGGTGCTGGCGGGGAGGGCCACGTACGGGGCCGGGATGGCCGAGACCCGCGTCGGGCCGGGCGGGCGGCAGCAGGTGACGGCCACCCTGCTGCGGGACGCGCCGCCGGCCAGAGCGACGTACGGCGAGATGCCGCCGCAGCTGCCGCGCACGCCGGCGCGGTGGACGGGGCCGGACGGGGCGGCGCGCACCGGTGAGGTGGCGGCTCCGGGGCTGGCGAGGAGCGGCACGGCGGTGCGGATCTGGATCGACGCCGAGGGGCGGCCGGCGACCGCGCCGAAGAAGCCGCTGGAGATCGTCATCCGGGGCGCGGGCATGGCGGTCTTCGTGGTGCTGGTGGCCGCGCTGATCGCCGTCACCGGCTTCGCGGCCGGGCGCTGGGCGCTGGACCGGCGCCGCTACCGCTCGTGGGACGCCGCCTGGGCCATCGCCGACAAGCGCGGCCACGGCCACCGGCGCGGCTGAGCCGACCCGCCGGCCCTCGGCCCCGGACCGGCCCTCGGCCCCAACGGGCCTCGGCTACGGACGGCCCACCGACCCGGCCCCAGCGGACCTCGGCTACGGACGGCCCAAGGACCCGGCCCCAGCGGGCCTCGGCTACGGACGGCCCACGGACCCGGGCCGGGCGGGTCAGCGGCCGAGGCGGACCACCTCGCGCAGGTCGCCGTTCCAGGCCGGGCCGTGCACGGACGCCAGGTCGGCCGCCATTCGCGCGGCCGTCTCCCGCAGCTCGGGCAGGACGTCGCGCACCAGGTCGGCGGGGGTGGCGCGGCTGGCGTGCGTGGCGACGTTGACGGCCGCGACCACCCGTCCCGAGCCGTCCCTGATGGGCACCGCCAGCGACCGCACCCCCTCCTCCAGCTCCTGGTCCACCAGGGCGTACCCGTCGGCGGCGACCTGGCGCACCACCGCCTTCAGCTCGGCGGTGGTCGCGATGGTGTGGCTGGACAGCGGCTTGACCGCGATGGCGTCCAGCCGCTCCTCCGGCAGGTCGGCGAGCAGGACCCGGCCCATGGACGTGGCGTAGGCGGGGAAGCGGGTGCCGACCGTGATGTCCACGCTCATGATCCGCCGGGTCGGGCGGCGGGCCAGGTAGACGATGTCCTCGCCGGACAGCACGGCGACCGACGCCGACTCGTGCACCCGGGCGACCAGGTCGTTGAGGTGCGGCTGCACGACGGCGCGGAAGGGCAGGCCGGACAGGTGCGCGTAGCCCAGCTCCAGCACCTTCGGCAGCAGGACGAAGCGGGTGCCGCGGGCGGCGGCGTAGCCGAGCCGTTCCAGGGTCTGGACCGCGCGGCGTACGGTCGCGCGGGGCTGGCCGGTCATGCGGGAGGCGTCGGCGAGGGTGGCGCCGCCGGGCCGGCCGAGCGCGACCATGACGGCCAGGCCGCGGGCCAGCGACTGCAGGTAGCCGGCGCCTAGCTCCTGCTTGACCGCCCGCGAC
>NZ_JBGLOU010000018.1:0-223486 GCF_041402765.1 Nonomuraea sp. AD125B
CGCCCGCCCACCCCCTCCTGGGGACGGATGCTCCAGGAGTCGCAGGAGCTGCTGTTCTCCACCCCGCGCCTCGCGCTGTGGCCCGGCCTGGCCATCGCGCTCGCCGTGCTCGGCTTCAACCTGCTCGGCGACGGCCTGCGCGACTTCCTCGACCCCAAGCTGAGGAGGATCCGTGCTGACGGTTGACGGGCTCGGCGTACGGGCCGGCGACACCGAGCTCGTGCGCGAGGTGTCGTTCGCGATCGGGCCGGGCGAGCGGGTCGGGTTGATCGGCGAGTCCGGCTCCGGCAAGTCGCTGACCGCGCTGTCGCTCATGGGCCTGCTGCCCGAGGGCGTCACCGCCACCGGGCGGGCCACGCTCGCCGGACACGACCTGATCGGCGTGCCGGAGAGCCGCCTCAAGCGGCTGCGCGGCCGGGACCTGTCGATGGTCTTCCAGGAGCCCATGACCGCGCTCAACCCGCTCATGCGGGTGGGCGCCCAGGTCGCCGAGGTCATGACCCTGCACGGCCGGGGCCGCCGCGAGGCCCGCGCCCGCGCCGTCGAGCTGCTCGAACGGGTGCGGCTGCCCGAGCCCGCGCAGCTCGCCCGCGCCTACCCCCACCAGCTCTCCGGCGGGCAGCGCCAGCGCGTCATGCTCGCCATCGCCCTCGCCAACGAGCCCGCGCTGCTGATCTGCGACGAGCCCACCACCGCGCTCGACGTCACCGTGCAGAAGCGGATGCTCGACCTCATCGCCGAGGTCGCGCCCGCGCTGCTGTTCATCACCCACGACCTCGCCGTGGTCGCCGCCGTCTGCGAGCGGGTCCTCGTCATGTACGGCGGCCGCGTCGTCGAGTCCGGCCCCATCCGCGAGGTGTTCACCCGGCCCCGCCACCGCTACACCGAAGGGCTGCTGGCCGCCTCCCGGCTCACCCCGCGCGGCACCCGCCTGCCCACCATCAGCGGCAGCGTCCCCGCGGCCGGGCACTTCCCCGACGGCTGCGTGTTCAGGAACCGCTGCCCGCACGCCGACGCGCTCTGCGAGACGGTCCCCGCGCTGACAGGAGAAGGCCATGCCCACGCATGCCGGCACCCCCCGGGCTGACCGTCCCGGCGAGCCCCTGATCGAGGCCCGCGGGCTGAGCCGCGTCTACCGCCGCCCCCGCACCTCGCTGCTGCGGCCGGGCGCCGCCGTCCACGCCTTGCGCGACGTCTCGCTGACCGTGGCCAAGGGCGAACGGTACGGCATCGTCGGCGAGTCAGGCTCCGGCAAGTCCACCCTGCTGCGCCTGCTGTGCGCCCTCGACCGGCCCACCGCCGGCACCATCGCCTTCGACGGCCGGCCGGTCACCGGCCGGCCCGAGCGCGACCTGCGCTTCCTGCGGGAGAACCTGCAGATCGTCTTCCAGGACCCGATGAGCTCGCTCGACCCCCGGATGCGGGTGCGCGACCTCGTCGCCGAGCCGCTCGTCGCCCTCGGCCTGCCCGTCGGCGGGCGGGTCGCCGAGCTGCTGGACGCGGTCGGCCTGCCCGCCGGGGCCGCCGACCGCTACCCGCACCAGTTCTCCGGCGGGCAGCGCCAGCGCATCGCCATCGCCCGCGCCCTCGCGCCCCGCCCGAAGGCGCTGGTCGCCGACGAGCCCGTCAGCGCACTGGACGTGTCCGTACGCGGGCAGATACTCAACCTGCTGGCCGACCTCGTCGACGAGCTCGGGCTGACGCTCGTGTTCGTCTCGCACGACCTGTCCGTGGTGCGCCACGTGTGCGAGACGGTCGCGGTCATGCACCGCGGCGAGATCGTCGAGAGCGGGCCGGTGGACGACGTGTGGGCCGCGCCGGCGCACCCCTACACGCGGGCGCTGCTGGAGGCCGTACCGACGCTGGAGGATCTGACGTGATCGAGGTCGATGCCGCCGGAGTGGTGGAGTTCACGCGGGAGCTGGTGCGCGTCCCCAGCACCAACGACCCGGGGCGGCGCGAGCGGGCCGCCGCCGAGCTGGTCGCCGAGCGGATGCGTTCGTGGGGCTGGGAGCCCGCCTGGTACGAGGTGGAGCCCGACCGGCCCAACGTGGTGGCCGTGGTCAAGGGCGGCGGCGGCGACGGGCCGACGCTGATGTTCGAGGGCCACACCGACGTCGTCACCGAGGGCGACCTGTCGGAGTGGACCGTCGACCCGTTCGGCGGCGAGCTGCGCGACGGCCGGCTGTGGGGGAGGGGCAGCGCCGACATGAAGTCCGGCCTGGCCGCCACCCTGTACGCCACCCGCGCCCTGCAGCTCGCCGGACCGTTCCCCGGCCGGATCAAGGTGTGCGCGCTGGCCGACGAGGAAGGGCTCATGATCGGCGCCCACCACTTCGTCGCCGAAGGGCTCGCCGCCGACGTGGACGGCGCCATCGTCGCCGAGCCCGAGGCCGGCGAGATCTGCGCCGTCGCCAAGGGCGCGCTGCGGCTGCGCGTGGACCTCACCGGCAAGATGGCGCACGGCGCGATGCCGCAGCACGGCCGCAACCCCATCGCCGCCGCGGGGCCGCTGCTCGTGGGGCTCGCCGAGCTGCAGGAGGAGCTGCAGCGGCGGCATCCGGCGCACGAGCATCTCGGCGAGGTATACGTCACGCCGACGGTGCTGCGGGCCGGCTCGGACGAGCAGGTCAACGTCATCCCCGCCACCGCGTCCGTCTTTGTGGACGTGCGGACGGTGCCCGGCGTCGAGCACCAGGACGTCGCCGACCGGGTGGCCGCGCTCGCCGCCCGCTCCATCCGGTACGGGATCGCCGCCGAGGTGTCGGTGCTGGTGGACCGGCCGCCCGTGGACGTGCCCGTGACCGACCCGGTGGTGGCCGCGCTGGCCGCCGCCCACCGGACGGTCACGGGGGAGGAACCGGTGTACGGCGGGGTGCCCGGCTCGACCGACGGCACCGTACTCACGCACTGGGGCGGCGTCCCGTCGGTCGTGTACGGGCCGGGCGGCAAGTGGATCGCCCACCAGGCCGACGAGTACGTGGAGGTCGAGGAGATCGTCCGCTGCACCCGCGTCTTCGCCGAGGCCGCCCGCCGCTTCCTCACGGGCGACCACTGACGCACTCGGTTCGCCCGGTCTCAGTTGGGGCGGCCTCAGTCGGGGCGGCCTCAGTTGGGGCGGCCTCAGACGGGGCGGCCTCAGACGGAGCGGTCTCAGTTGGGGCGGTCTCAGTTGGGCGGGTCGAAACGGCCGTCCACGGCGGTCCAGCCGCCGTCCACGTACAGCACCGAGCCGGTGACGAAGCTGGCCGCGTCGCCGGCCAGGTAGACCACGGCCCCGGCTATCTCCTCCGCCGACGCCCACCGGCCGAGCGCGGACTTGGCGGCGTAGGCGGCGTACCAGTCGGGGTGGTCCTTGATCTGGCGGGTCAGCGGCGTCTCGACGACGCCGGGCGCGACGGCGTTGACGCGCACGCCGTACGGGCCGAACTCGGCGGCGGCCGTCCGCAGCAGCTGCACCAGGCCCGCCTTCGTGGCCGCGTACGCGCTCTGCCCCGGCTCGGTCACCGACGCGCGGATGGACGCGAACCCGATGATCGAGCCGCGCCGCCGCTCCACCATGCCCGCGCCGAAGGCCCGTACGACGTCGAACGACCCCCGCAGGTTGAGCCCCACCACCCGGTCGAACTCCTCGCCGGTGTAGTCGAGCAGCCGCTTGCGCACGTTCGTGGCGGCGGTGAACACCAGCACGTCGGCCGGCTCCTCGGCGGCGGCCGACCGTACGGCGTCGGGGTCGAGCACGTCCAGCAGCCGAGCGGCGCCCCCGCAGGCGGCGGCGCTCTCCCGGGCGGTGTCCAGGTCGCGGTCCGCGCAGACGACGGACGCGCCGTGCGCGGCCAGCGCCAGCGCCGCCTCCCTGCCGATGCCGCTGCCCGCCCCGATCACCACGGCACGCCGCCCGTCCAGGCGGAACAGCCCCTCATATCCCATGAGGGCACCTTAACCACTGGTCTGACCAGTGCACCAGGTTGTCCAGCGGTCGGGTGTCGGAAACTGTCGGTGCCGCCCGGCAGGATGACCCGCATGCGACAGCCTGACACCGCGGCGTTCTGGGACGCCGCCGCCGACACGTTCGACGACGAGGCGGACCACGGCCTGCGCGACCCCCGCGTCCGCGCCGCCTGGGCCGCCCGCCTGGCCGCCTGGCTGCCGCCGGGAGACGGGCGGCTCGACGCGCTCGACCTCGGGTGCGGCACGGGGTCGCTGTCGCTGCTGCTGGCCGAGGCGGGTCACCGCGTGACGGGCGTCGATCTCGCGCCGCGCATGGTGGAGCGGGCGCGGGCCAAACTCGCGGGCACCGGCGCCGTCGTGACGGTGGGCGACGCCGCCGCGCCCCCGGTGGGGGAGCGGCGCTTCGACGTGGTGCTGTCCCGTCACCTCGTCTGGGCCCTGCCCGGGCCGGAGGAGGCGCTGGCCCGCTGGGCGGGCCTGCTGCGCCCCGGCGGCCGGCTCGTCCTCGTCGAGGGCCGCTGGAGCACGGTGCCCCGGCGCGAGGGCACGCCCTGGGACGGCGGGATCGCGGCGGCCGACCTGGTGGCCGCGCTGCGACGGCTCCCCGTCCCGCTGGCGGACGTCCACGTCGAGCCGCTCACCGACCCGCTGCTGTGGGGCAAGGAGATCACCGACGAGCGCTACACGGTCACGGCGACCCGAGCGAACGCGTAGAGGCGCGGCAGGGGAAGGCGGGTGGGGTGAGACGAGGTCGGGAGACGGGGCCGGGGACGGGGTCGGGAGACGGAGCCGGGGAGACGCGGCCAGGGGCTGCGCGGTCGAGGGGCGGCAGGGTGCCGGTGTTCCGGGGACGCGCGGTCAAGGGGCGGCGGGATGCCGGTGTTCGGGGCGTAGTTCGTACTCGACCTCGCCCTGCTCCGCGCCCTCGATCGGATCCGGCCAGTCCTCGAAGAACGTCCGCACGAGCCGCATCCCGCACTTCTCCATGACCCGCCGCGACCGCACGTTGACCGCCATCGTCTGCGCGAACACCCGCCGCGCCCCCAACTCGCCGAACGCCCTGTCGATGAGCGCCAGCGAGCCCTCCGTCGCGTACCCCTTCCCCCAGGCCGCGCGGTGCAGCCGGTAGCCCAGCTCGAGCTCGTCCGCCGGCCCGCCCTCGGGCGGGCGTAGGTGGAACCAGCCGATGAAGCCGCCCGACGCCTTCTCGACCGCCGCGAGAAAGCCGCCACGGACGAACCGCGGCAGGGTCTCCCCGAGGATCCGCTCGCGCGGCACCGGCTTGCCGCCGTTGAGGTGCCGCATGACCTCGGCATCGTTGTGCAGGGCGATCAGCTGCTCGCCGTCGGCGGCCGTGAAGGGCCGCAGGACCAGCCGCGAAGTCTCCAGAGGGGCGTCCACCGGCCACACGGTAGCCGCCGCCATGTCCGGTTATCGACTGATTTAAGCGACCGGCTGCCCGCCTTTTCCGTACGGCCGCGCTGGTGCACTGTGGGAGCAGGCACCCGCAGTCGTCCGAGCCCCTCGGGGAGGAACCGCTCATGCAGGCGAACGTCGGTGACATTCTGCTCGTGCACGGCAACGTCGTCGGCCAGGCCGACCGCAAGGCCGTGATCGTGGAGGTGCGCGGCCCCGACGGCGCGCCGCCCTACGTCGTACGCTTCGGCGACGGCCACACGCAGTTCGTCTATCCGGGCCCCGACGCGGTGGTCCTGCCGGGCGAGCCGTCCGGCTGACCCGGCAGCGGCCCGGCGAGTGAGCGCAGCGCCTGCGCGGCGTCGCGTCCCGACGCCGCCGCGACCTGCGTGCCCTCGGCGTCGCGGGCGATGGCGACGATCAGCCCGCCCACCGGGTCGAGGGCCAGCGTGACCGTGTGGCCGCCGGCGAGCAGCGCGTCGGCGTCCGGGCCGCGCGGCGCGGCGGGCGGCTCCAGCAGCTGGCGGGCCGCGACCAGCGCCGCGACGGGGGTGCGGCGGCGGACGAGGAGCACGGGCTCGTCGTCGTACGGGTCGGCCACCTGGCGGACGAGGTCGCCGAGCTTCGAGCGGGCCGTCGACAGCGGCACGACCGGCAGCCCGCTCAGCACGCCGGCCACCCGCGACAGCGGCACCAGCGCCGCCCATTCCCAGCGCTCGCGGGTGATCAGGGTGACCTGGCCGTTCTTGGCGGCGTCGACGAGCGAGCCCCAGCGGGCGCGCGCGTCCTCGACGGCGACCGGCGTGCCGAGGCGGGCCACGAGCTCCTCGTACGAGGGCCGCTTCAGGTTGATCATCGGTGAATCGTAAGGCTCCTTACAGAAGTTCGCCAGCCCGCGCCCGTGCTCAGGGGAGGGACCGGCCGATGCGGAGGCGGAGCCGGTCGCCGTGACGGGCGGCCTCGCGCACGCTCCACAGCTGCTCGGCGACCACCGTCCCCTGGGACGTCATGTAGCCGCCCACCCGCAGCACCGGGCGTCCGGCGTCGTCGTGCAGGAGCTGCGCCCGCGCCTCGGTGTCGTCGCCGAAGACGACGAGGAAGTCGTCGGTGCCCGCGGGGGCGTCCAGGATGAGGTCCGGAGACAGGTGGGAGTGGGGGACCGCGATGACGTACTGGCTGGCGTATTCGCTCACGAGGAGAGCCCCTACCCACGCGGGCGCGGACAAGGCGTCTCACCAGCCGGGGGCGGGATACCGCTTTCCTGGCTTATGAGGTGAAATATCACCATCGTTCTGTCAGTTAGGGGAGCATCTGTGCCACTGTTCGATCTGCCGCTCGACGAGCTTCGCGACTACCGTCCCGACCGCGACGAGCCCGCCGACTTCGACGACTTCTGGGCCCGTACGCTGGCCGAGGCCGGGCAGCACGACCTGGCGGCCACCTACACCCCCTACGACCTGCCCCTCGCCGGCGTCGAGGTGTACGAGGTGTCGTTCGCGGGCTGGGGCGGCCACCGCATCAACGGCTGGTTCCTGCTGCCGCGCGGCGCCGAGGGCCCGGTGCCGTGCGTCATGCACTACATCGGCTACAGCGGAGGGCGCGGCTTCCCGAAGGACCACCTGCTGTGGCCCACGGCCGGGTACGCGGTGTTCGTCATGGAGACCCGCGGCCACGGCGGCGCCAACGTCGGCAGCCCCGGCACCACGCCCGACCCGCACGGCGGCGCGAACCCGCAGGCCCCCGGCATGATGACCCGGGGCATCCTCGACCCCGAGGACTACTACTACCGGCGGGTGTTCACCGACGCGGTCCGGGCCGTGGACGCCGCGCTGGAGCACCCGGCGGTGGACGGGAGCCGGATCGTCGTCTCCGGCGGCAGCCAGGGCGGCGGCATCGCGCAGGCCACGGCCGCGCTGCACCCGGCGGTCAAGGCGGCGCTGGTCGACGTGCCGTTCCTGACCCACTTCCGGCGGGCGGTCGAGATCACCGGGAAGGATCCGTACCAGGAGCTGGTCCGCTTCATGGCCACCCGCAGGGACAGCGCCGAGCAGGTCTTCCGGACCCTGGCGTACTTCGACGGGATGAACTTCGCGGCGCGGGGCCGGGTGCCCGCGCTCTACTCGGTGGCGCTGATGGACGACGTGTGCCCGCCGTCCACGGTCTTCGCCGCCTACAACCACTGGCAGGGGCCGAAGGAGATCGTCGTGTGGCCCTGGAATAACCACGAGGGCGGCGGCGGGTACCAGAGCGAGGAGCAGGTCCGCTACCTGCACAAGCTGCTGACCACCGGCTGAGCCGGCTCAGCGATGCGCGTGGGGTCGCCCCCCGCCGGGCCGCGGCTCAAGGAGCCCGGCGGGGGCGCGCCTCACACGGCCTGCTCGGTGACCAGGAACGACACACTGCCCTGGTCGTCCGCTCCGGCGTCGAGAGATTTGTCGTCCAGCACGGTCGCGGCCACGGGGTCGAGATAGACCCTGGCGCCCTCGGACTCCACGACCGCGTCCGCCGGCTCCGGCGCGGTGGCCAGTGACAGGGTGAGCGCGTTGGCGCCCTCACCCTCCGACGAGATGCGGATCCCACTCTGGGTGGGCTCCGGAGCGGTCGCGGTGAGATCGCGAATCGCCTGGGCTGCGTTGGCTGTCAGGGTGAGCACTACGGCTCCTCCTCACGGTCGACGTTCAGGAGTCAGCCACCCTTCCCCCTCTTTCCGGGCTCAACCATCCCGGCCCGCTTCTTTACCCGGAACCCGCGACGGCGGCGCGGACGACGAGCCGCGAGCCGCGAGGGTCAAGCGGCGCCCTCGCCCCGTCCCCCCTTGGTTGAAGGTAGGACGCCGAAAAAGCTTGAAAAGCGGGTAAAAGCTTCACCCGAAGGTTCAACGATACCGTTGAAGTCATGACAACTGGCATCAAGGACGTCACCCACCCCCTCGACGCGGCCTCCGTCATGGCCCTGCTCCCGAACCGCCCCCGCGTGCTCGCCCTCGGCGAGCCCACCCACCTGGAGGAGACCCTCCTCGACGTGCGCAACGAGCTGTTCAGGCAGCTCGTCGAGCGGGAGGGCTACCGCGCGATCGCGCTGGAGACCGACTGCCTGCGCGGCCTGGTCGTGGACGACCACGTCACCTCGGGCGCCGGCACCCTCGACGAGGTCATGGAGCGCGGCTTCAGCCACGAATGGGGCGCCCTGGAGGGCAACCGCGAGCTGGTCCGCTGGATGCGCGAGCACAACGCCGGCCGGCCGGCGGCCGAGCAGGTGCGCTTCACCGCCTTCGACAGCCCGACGGAGATCACCCACGCGGAGAGCCCCCGGCAGGCGCTCATGGCGCTGCACGGCTATCTCGCGTCCCACGTGGAGGCCGTCCTGCTCCCGTGCACCGCCGGCACCCTCGACCGGCTGCTCGGCGCCGACGAGCGCTGGAGCGACCAGGCCGCCATGCGCGACCCCTCGCGGTCGGTGGGCCGCTCGGCCGAGGCCGCGGAGCTGCGGCTGCTCGCCGACGACCTGGTGGCGCTGCTCGACGCGCAGACGCCGCACCTGCTCGCCGCGACCGCGCGGGACGACTGGGACCGGGCCCGCCTGTACGGCAGGGCGGCCGTCGGCCTGCTGCGCTATCACGCGCACCTGGCCGACACGGGACCCGGGAGGATGGTGGGCCTGCTGGCCACGCGGTCCGCCGTGATGGCCGCCAACCTCCTCGCCTTCGCCGAGCGCCGCCCCACCTTCGTCTTCTCCCACAACCTGCACCTCACGCCCACGTCGGGCACGATGCGGATGGAGCAGGGCCCGGTGCGGTGGTGGAGCGCGGGCGCGCTCGTCCGCGCCCGCCTCGGCGCCGACTACGCCGCCCTCGCCATCGCCGTCGGCACGATCCGCCACCGCGGCGTGGACACCCCGCCGGCCGGCACGGTCGAAGGGCTGCTGCACGCCGTGCCGGAGGACCGCTTCCTGGTGGACCCGCGTGGCCTGGCCGCCGCCGCCCTCGCCGGCGAGCCGCCCGCGGTCCGGGAGTCTGCGTACTTCGGCTATTTCCCTCTGGACCCGGCCCATCTGGACCTGATCGACGGGCTGGTCTTCGTCAGGGACCTGCCCGGGGAGTGACGCCGGGGGACGCGCCGGACGGCGCAATACGGCGACGTGACGGCATGGGCGGTTACTGTGCGTAGTGGATCAGTGTCGCCATCGTCATAGGAATGCTCATGCGTACTCGCCGCCTGACACTTTTGCTGGCCGCCGCCGCCCTCGCCGGGTGCGCGACCGCACCCACGAACACCGCGGGGGTGGCGCCGCAGACCACCGCCCCGCCGTCCGAACTGGACCAGACCTGGTTGCGCACCATCCACCAGGGCAACATGGCCGAGATCCAGGCCGGCCGCCTGGCGGAGGGCAAGGGCACCACCAATCAGGTGAAGTCGATCGGCAAAGTGCTGGTCGACGACCACACCGCGCTGGACGAGAAGGTCACCCAGCTCGCCGGCCGGCTCGGCGTCGACCTGCCGGGCTCGCCCACCGCCGCCCAGAAGGAGCTGTCGAACAAACTGCGCGCCGACACCGGCGCCGACTTCGACCAGGACTTCCTGGCCGGGATGACGAAGTCCCACGTCGCCGCGATCAGGATCACCAAGCAGGAGATCGACAAGGGCACCTCGCCGGAGGTCGTGGCGCTGGCGAAGGAGGCCGATCCCCAGCTCAAGAAGCACCTGGAGGCGCTGCGCAAGGCGCACGGCGGCTGATCCGCCGGCGCTCGAAGGAAGGGCCGTGGGCCGGGCGCGTCGCGCCCGGCCCACGCGGTGTGGAACCGGACAGAAAACCATTGCCCAAAAGGTGTGGTTTTGTGGCGATATGGGGTATCTGTCCAGTTCGATGCAAGGGGCGCCACATCAGGGGGTAGGTCGTGGCCACGCAGACGGAGATCCGCACGCTGCTGGAGTGCCACGTCGTCGGCTGCGACGGCGAGCCGCTCGGCAGGGTGGGACAGGTCTATCTCAACGACCGCACCGGCCGCGCGGAGTGGGTGACCGTGTGCAGCGGATTTCTCGGCATGCGGCAGACTTTCGTGCCGCTCGCCGGCAGCAGCCGTACGGGTGACGAAATCACCGTCGCTTTCGACGGCGCGAAAGTCAGGGCCGCGCCGCACGTCGCCGTGGACGGTCTGCTGACCGCGGGAGAGGAAATCCTGCTGCACCGCCATTACGGAATGGGTATGGCCGTTCCCGCGCCGCGAACGGGCGACCACGACCGGCTCGACCTGGACACCTGACCGCCGCGCCGACCACTCGAAAAATGCCGGGAAAAGGTCACGTCGCGGCGTAGAGCTCGATTTCGTTGAGCATCGCGCACGACGGCCCGATTTCCCGGTCGCAATCGTCGGAACGGTCCACCACGATTTTCACGTGCCGGCCTTTCGCGTCGATCGCCTCATGACGCAGCGCGTAATCCGTACGGTCGTGAATGGTGAGCACCGGCTTGCCCCACGCGCGTCCGTCGCGCGAGACGTACACGCGGGCTCCGGCCGGATGCCCCGGGCGCAGGCTCAGCCCGGCCATGGTGAAGCGGTACTGCCGCTCCAGGTGCAGCACGTACTCGCCGGGGCCGCCCGCGGCGACCGCGCTCGACCAGTAGCCGGTGCTGCCGTCGAGGGCGGCCTCGGGACGGGTGTGCGGCCGTCCGCGGCCGGTCCAGCGCATGGTGGTGGCGATTTTCAGGTCGCCGCGCCGGAGCAGTCCGGCCAGGTCCAGGCGGCCGGGCGCGGGCGGGGCGACGTCGTACAGCCCGCGCTTGATCGCGTACCAGCCGCCCTGCTCGAAGCGGCCGTGCGCGGGGCAGGCCGTCTCGTCGAGCGAGTGGTCCGGCCGCACCCCGGCGATCTTGCAGTTGTCGAACACCTGGATCAGCCGGTGCGGCCCGAGCGCCGCGACGCCCGTGTAGCCGGACGAGCCGTGGGCGTCCCACACGCCGTCCCGGTTGTGGTAGGTCACGCGCGGCTGCTGCCACTCGTGCCCGAGGCCGTCGCGGGAGACGGCCAGCCAGTTGTCCGGCCGGCCCGCGCTCAGCACGAGCGTCCCGCCCGGCATGAGCAGCAGCCGCGGCGCGACGCCGCGCACCACGCAGTCCGCCCCGGCGAAGCGCAGCCCGGCCGGCGGTGTCCAGGTCCGGCCGCCGTCGGTCGAGCGGGCCTGGCTCAGCGTCGCGTACGTCCCGCCGTCACGGCGGATCACCGCCAGCAGGCTGCCGTCCATGACCTGCGCCAGCGCGGCCTCGGTGTAGGCGTACCCGGCCTCCTCCGGGCGGGCGATCACGCCGCGCCGCTCGAAGGTGCGGCCGCCGTCGGCGCTGGCGTACACCTCGGCCTGGTACGCCCCGGTGTCCCGGTAGCGGGCGTAGACGGTGATCAGGATCGTGCCGTCGGCGAGCTGCACCGGCGTGCCGTGCGCGGCCCCGCCGGACAGCAGCTCGTCCGGGGTGCGCAGGGTCGCCGCCGAGCGCAGCCAGTCCTCGCCGTCGTCGGCGGCGTTCGAGGTCAGCACCCCCAGCCGCGCCGTGTGCGGCCCGGTCCGCTTCTGGTAGTACTCGGTGGCGAAGTAGCTCCCGTCCAGCAGCTCGATCGGCGACTCGCGCAGCGGCGTGGCCGCCGACGGGCCGAACGTGACGCCGCCGTCGGTGGACACGGCGGCCTCGCTGGTGAGGGTGACGACCTTGTCGACGTTCGTGGTGAACGTGGTGATCACCTTCTGCGCGGGCCGGCCGTCCGGCCCGGCGACGTCGAGGACGGACACGTTCGGGAAGCCCGCGAAGTCCAGTCGCTCCAGGTCGCTCGGCTCCCGCCGGGCGGGCGGCGGATTGGGATGAATCCAGCCGAGTGAGGAAGCAGTGGCGATCAGGTTAGGAGGGGACACCTGGGAGTCGTCGGGCAGCGCGCAGTAGCCGCCCCCCGCCTGCGGCGAGCCCGTCGTGACGGGCAACGCCGAGGTGGCGACCACGGCCGCGACCACGGCTCTGGGCACCGGCATGTTTGCGCTCCTCGTCCTGTCGTCCTGGCTTACGCCCTGGTTCGGACTCTAGATCACCGATCATCGGCAACCTGGGATTCACCTGCGCGAACGCGCCGTCGCGTCGCGCTTTCCGCGTCTGCGCCGCCGCAAACATACTGGATGCGTAAAGTGCCAGTTGACAGAAAAGCTCGTCATGCCCACGATCAGAGCGGCACTATTAAGTGTGAATTTACAGAGCTTCGATTCGGCCCGCGGGTCAGGAGGTGGCCTCAGATGAGCGTCGAGCCAAGGGCGGAAGTGGCCCCCCAGCGAATGCCGCCTCTCTGGGACGGCACGGCGCCCCTGGCGCCCGAGACGGCGGCGCAGCAACGCGTCGTCCACCGCATCTGCGCCCGGGTCGCCCCCGAGGGCGTGGAGATCGGCGTCGGCGAGCTGCCGCCCGGCGGCCTGCAGGTGTGGATCGACACCCCGGTGCCGCCCGCCGAGCATGAGGCGTGGGTGCTGCACCACCGCATGGCCCGCGAAGTGTCGCTGGTCGGCTGGCACTGCGACGCCGACCAGGACCGGCTGCTGGTGCTCGGCTGGAGCGCCGCCTGCCTGCACAACCGGGTACGCCTGCTGCAGAGCGGCCTGCGCCGCCTGACCGGCTTCGAGCAGACCGCCCAGCGGGCCGTCCAGCTCGAAGGCCGCGACCCCGGCGACGGGTCCGCCGCCGAGATCGTCGCCGCCACCTGCGCCTCGATCGAACGCCGGCTGCGCTGGCCCGAGCGGCTGGCCGAGCTCCACGGCTACGAGCGCAGCTCCGGCCTGCCCCACCTGCAGCTCCTGCTGGCCCAGGTCATCGGCCTGGAGGCCAAGGTCGCCGCCGCCTGCGAGGAGCACCTCGTCATGGCGCGCGTGCTCGCCGGCGCGGTGTGCGAGCACCACTCCCGCCACGGCGACCTGCGCCGCGCCCAGCGCGAGGTGCTGGCCGAGACCCGCCGCTGGGTGCACGCCAGCTCCATGATCCGCGGCTCGGCCGCCCGCCCCGGCACCCCGGGCGCCGGCCGTCCCCACATGGGGCTGGCGGAGCGCCGGATCGCCGCGAGCGTCATCAACCACGGCGTCATCGACAGCGTCATCGACGGCGTCATCGACAACGGCGCACCGCGGGCCACCCCCGCGGCCGTCGCCGCCGCTCCTCTGGCCGGATACGCCGGCCACGAGGAGGGCGCAGGCTGACCCAGACGCCGCTCGACGGCGAGCGGCCACCCCGGAAGAACCCCGCCCACATCCGGTAGGAAAGGCCCCGTCATGCGAACCCCCCCGCACCTGCCCGGACCCGCCAGGCCCGACGTCCCCGCCCCCCGCGACGCGCACGACCCCCGCGACTCCCGTGACCTCCACGACTCCGGTCACGGCGTCCCGCGCCCCCGCCGTCACCCCTACGCCCTGCGCGAGTTCCCCGTGCAGGCCCCGCAGCCGGCGCTGATCCCCGCGCCCGACCTGTTCGCCGAGCAGCGCCTGCTCGAGATCAGGGACATGTCCCACCAGGCCATCGGCTCCATCGACGACCTGCTCCAGCACACCGCCTGAGAGGAACGGAAGGACGACCATGCAGGAGCTAACGCGAGTCGAGCTGATGCCGCGTGACGTCGGAGGTCACCAGCCACGCTCCATCACCGGCACCGAGTCCCCGCGCACCCTCGACCAGGTCCGCGCCCTCGTCCGCGCCGCCGGCGCCACCCGGCACCGCCTCTACCCGATCAGCACCGGCCGCAACTGGGGCATGGGCTCGGGGATGCCGGTCACCGACGACAACGTCGTCGTCGACCTCAGCGGCATGAACCGCATCCGCGGCATCGACCTGGAGACCGGCTTCGCGGTCATCGAGCCCGGCGTGACGCAGCGGCAGCTCGCCGAGGCGCTGCGCGACACCCCGTGGATGCTGAACGTCACCAACTCCTGTGCCGACACCTCCGTGGTGGGCAACGCCCTCGACCGCGGCGACGGCACCTTCCGCTCCCGCGTCCACGACGTGGCCGGCCTCGAGGCCGTGCTCGCCGACGGCAGCGTGGTCACCACCGGCGGGCTCGACCCGGCCGGCCGCTACCACGGCAGGGTCGCCGGGCCCGACCTCACGGCCGCGTTCGTCCAGCACAACCTCGGCATCGTCACCGCCATGGCGATCGCCCTGGTGCCCCGCCCCGAGTCCATCGGCATGGTGTACGGCCGGCTGCCGCGCCACCAGGCCGCGGTCGCGCTGGAGGCGGTGGCCGGGTTCGTCCGCCGCGGCAACCCCGCCGACGGCATGCTCCGCGTACGCGAGCTGGCCCTCACCCCGTCCCACGGCGACTTCACGCTGCCCGCCGGCGTCGACCTGGACCGCTTCGCCGTCATGGGGCCGCTGCTCGGCACCGCCGCCGCGGTCGAGCTGGCCGAGGAGCTGCTGCGCAAGGCGCTCGCCGAGGTCGAGGGCTCCGAGGAGCTGCTCGTGGTGGACCCGACCGAGGTCAAGCCGGACGACCCGCTCTACGCCAGGGCCCTCATGTCGCAGGGCATCCCCACCTGCGCGGGCGTACGCAAGGCGCTCGGCGTCGCCTCCTGCGAGCAGGTGGACGCGACCGGGCTCGGCTTCCTCGCCCTGATGCCGCTGATGCCGACCGACGCCCGCAAGACCGTGCACATCGTGAACGCCCTGCAGAGCGCCGTGGACGCCCACTCCACCGCCCTCATGGCCGAGTGGAACGTCGTCGGCCGGCACCTGGCCAACGGCGTCATCCAGATCTTCTTCGACCGCTCCCGCCCGGACGGCGCCTACCGCGCCCACCAGCTCCGCAACGACGGCAACTGCGTGCTGCGCGGCAACGGCTGCGCCATCTACCGCTCCGACATCGACCACGCCGCCGCCGACGTCTGGTCCGAGACCAGCACCGCCAGCCTCGGCATGCTCCACCGGCTCAAGACGGCGCTCGACCCCGACGGCCTGCTCTCGCCCGGCCGCTACGGCGCCTGAATCACGCGAAACCCGCACATACCCGCACCACGAACCCGCCCATCCCGCCGGCCCACGCGGCTGGCGAGGACCACTGATAGTACGTTGGAGGTGACCACGTGCGTTCGTCACCGGCACGGGGGACGAGCACGGCCGTCCTGAGCCGCCGTCAGGGAGTCATGCTGCGCCTGGTCGGCGCGGGCGTCATGCTGACCGTGATGGCCGACACCACGGCCACCACCCTGGCCGTCGGCGTGCTGCGCTACACACCGGCAGGGGCCGGCATGCCCCTCGGCGACCTCGTCTGGCTGACCAGCGCGGCGTTCATCCCGATCGCGGCGCTGCTGGCCACGGCCGGCCGCTGGGCCGACCTGTTCGGCCGCCGCCGGGTGCTGGCCGTCGGGCTGGTGGTGTTCGTGCTGGGCGGCATCGCCACGGTGACCGCCGACTCCTGGTCGTTCGTCCTCGCGGCGCGGGCCGTCCAGGGCGCGGGCGCCGCCGCGATGATCCCGGCCAGCCTCGGGCTGCTGCTCGGCGAGCTGCCGGAGAGCGAGCGGCGCGGCGCGATCGCGCTGTGGAGCTCGGCCTCCGGGCTGGGCTGCCTGCTCATGCAGGCGGGCGGCGGCTGGCTGGCCGCCGCCGTGGACTGGCGGATGCTGTTCGTGCCCGACGTCGTCATCGGCGTCGTGCTCCTCGTCGCCTGCCTCGCGCTGCCCTCCGGCAAGCGGGCCGGCGCGCGCGGCCTGCCGGACGTGCTCGGCGCGTGGCTGCTGGCGGCCGGCATCGCGGTCATCGTCCTCGCCATCTCCAAGGCCATGGCCTGGGGCACGGACGTGGCGTGGCTGGGATTGGCCGCGCTCCTGCTGATCGGCGGGGCGCTCGCCCAGGCCCGCCACCACCGGCTGCCCGCCATCGACCTCGCGCTGTGGCGCCGGCCCAGGTTCGTCTGGGGCTGGCTGGCCACCTGGGGGTTCGGCGCGCTGTCGTACGGGCTGCTGACCGTGCAGCCGCTGTACCTGCTCCACCTCGGCTACCCCATGCTGGAGGTGGCCATGTGGCTGACGCCCACGTCGGTCGCGGTCGTCGTGACGAGCTACCTGGCCGGAAAGCTCGTCAAGCACATCGGCCCGTACGGGCTCATCTACGCCGGGTCGCTGCTCTGCGGCGGCGCGTGCGTGCTCGTCCTGACCCAGGTCGGCCCCACCGTGTGGGGGCTGATCGCCAGCGTGGTCGTGGGCATGGGCGTGGGCGCGCTCGCGCCCGGCACCTCGGTGGCCACCACCCTGGCCGCCCGCCCCCACCAGTACGCCTCCGCCGTCGGCGCGGCCACCATGGCCCGCATGGTCGGCGGTGCCGTCGGCGTCGCCGTGGTCTCGCTCGTCATCGACCACCCGGCGCTGATCGGCGGGTTCGGCGGCCTGGCCGGCGCGATCGCGATCTGCGTCGCCATCTCGGTGCTCACCGGCGCCCTCGCCCTCACCAAGATCACCCGGGTCCGGACCGACCCCGGCGACGTCATGGTGAAGGTGCCGCGCCGGATGCTGCTGGAGCTGCGCATGACCCTCGCCACCGTGGCGGCGGAGGCCGACGCGCTGCTGCCCGCCGAGACCCGCGCCCTGCCCATGGACCCGCACACCGGCCAGCACGCAGGACAGCACGCCGGGGTGCACGTCCACCCGCACGTCAACCAGCCCGCCAACCCGCCCGTCCACGCCGTCCCGCGGCCACGCGCGGCCGACTCCGGCCCGCTCGCGAGCACCCGCGGGAATCCGAACTAGATCCAGAACCACCGAAAGGGCTCCTCGTCATGGCAACCACATCGTGCGACGTAGCCATCGTCGGCGCCGGGCTCGGCGGCTGTTTCCTCGCCCTGCTCCTCCGCCGCCGCGGGCAGAACGTCGTCGTCATCGAACAGGGACCGTCCATCCCCAGCGCGGGCGCGGACTTCCTCAAGCCCCCGGGACTGCGGGTGCTGGCCCGGCACGGGCTGGCGGACCTCGTCGGACGCCATGGCCTCAGGCGCGACCACGTCCGCTACTACCACGACGGCGACCCGATCCAGGACTGCCGCTTCCCCGACGGCGGCTTCCTCATCCGCCCCTACCAGGAGCTGGTCGAGCTCATCTACACCTGCTGCGTGATGGAGGGCGTGGAGTTCTGGTTCGGCGCCGAGATGGGCGACATCGCCGTCGGCGGGGGAGGGGTGGAGGAGCTGACGCTCGCCGACGGCCGCCGGCTGCGGGCCGGGGTCGTCGTGGGCGCGGACGGCACGAAGTCCTTGGTGCGCCGGGCGCTCGGCATCGAGCAGGTCACGCTGCCGTACGAGCGGCTCATCATGCGCGTGGCCACGGTGCCGCTGACCGAGAGCGTCGCCCGGCTCAACCGGCTCTACTTCAGCTCCGACGGCTGGCTCGCCTACTTCTACCCGCTCGGCCCCGAGCAGGCCAGGGTGTTCGTCGGCCTGCCCCCCGAGTGCGACGAGGAGGTCTTCCAGGACGGCGTCCCCACCCTCGTGGACGAGCTGAAGAAGTTCGTCTCCGAGAGCTCCGACGCCTTCGACAGCCTCCAGTCCGCCGCGTGGCAGCGGATCAAGGTCTCGGCCATGCGGGTCGCCGCCTACCACCGCGGCAACGCCGCCCTGCTGGGCTCGGCCGCGTTCGCCTGCCACCCCATGACCGGGATGGGCATGAGCTACACGCTGCGGGACGCGGAGATCCTGGCCGAGGTCATCTGCGCGGCCGGCGGCGACCCCGCGGAGCTGGACCGGCTGATGCACGCCCGCTACGAGCCGCGCGGGAACGCCCACCGCCGGCTCATCGACTACGGCGACGCCCTCGCCGCCACCTTCCACGACCGTGACGCCTACCTCGCCGCGTTCCGCGAGGACCTGCACACGCGGGGGGAGGCCGCCGAGCCCGCCCGGCCCGCGCTGCAGCTCATCTGACGTCCAGAGCCACGCCCCCGCCGCCCGCCATTCCCACAACCGATGAAGGCCGCCCGCAAGTGGGCAGCCCGATCACCCAGGCGGCGGGGGCGTCGTCACGCCCGCCCTGCTCCCGGTCTCGTCAGGAGGTGATGACCAGCTCGGTGCCGTCGAGGTCCTCGCGCACCTCGTGCCCGGCGCGGACCAGGACGGTGCGCAGCGCGAGCCGGACCGCCGAACGGACCGTGGCGTACTTCACCAGGCGGTCGGCGTCGCCGCCCCACGTCACGATCACCCCGCGCGCCGGATCGTGCCAGACGCCGAGCCCGCCGTCCGCCGACAGCAGGGACGGCTCGACGGTGAAACCGGCCTCCGCCAGCTCCCGGCGGACCAGGAGCTCCAGGTCCGGGCCCGCGTTCGAGGCGTCGTTCATGAACAAGCGTTGCCCCCCTCCGCCCGGCCGCGAACGCGCGAGAAGGCCACTGTTCCGCAGGAGAATGCGGGTTGTGTCTCCCGCGTCATCAACGAAGGGGACCGGCGGGGACAGCGAGAGGGGACGGGGAGAGGGGACGGGGATGCGGGTCGCGGCGGCCAGGCGGCTGGCGGGCAGGTGGGTGCGTGAGGAGGGGGCCGCGCTGCCGGGGTTCGGCGGCGCGTTCCTGACCGGCTCGGCGTTGTGGGCGGACCCGTCCGACGAGCTGCCCGCGACCTCCGACGTGGACGTCATGGTGATCGCCGACCCGCCCGTCAGGATCGGCAAGTTCCGCTACGAGGGCGTCCTGCTGGAGGTCTCCGCCATCCCCGGGATCGGCGGCGCCCGCGAAGTGCTCGGCGACTACCACCTGGCCGGCAACCTGCACCTGCCCGGCGTCCTCGCCGACCCCACCGGGCGACTGGAACGGCTGCACCGGCTGGTCGCCCGCGGCTTCGCCGAGCGCCGCTGGGTCCTCGCCCGCTGCGAGGACGCCCTGGCCAGGGTCCGCGACCGGCTCGGCGGCCTCGACGCCGCCGCGCCGCTGCCCGCGCAGGTCATGGCGTGGCTGTTCGGCACCGGGGTGACCGCGCACGTGCCGCTCGTGGCCGCGCTGCGCAACCCCACCGTACGCAGGCGCTACGCCGCCGTGCGCGATCTGCTCGCCGAGCACGGCCGTCTCGACCTGCACGAGGAGCTGCTGGAGCTGCTGGGCTGCGCCGAGCTGAGCCCCGCGAGGGTGTCGCGGCACCTGAGCGTGCTGGAGGCCGTCTTCGACGCGGCCGCGGAGGCGGACGCCCCCGACTACCCGTTCGCCTCCGACCTCACGCCCGCCGCCCGGCCGGTGGCCGTCGACGGCGGCCGGGAGCTCGTCGCCCGCGGCCTGCACCGCGAGGCGGTCTTCTGGCTGGCCGCGACCTACGCCCGCTGCCTGGCCAAGCGGGCCGCGGCCGGGCTGAGCGGATATGAGGACGGGCTGCTGGAGCTGCTGGACGACCTGGGGGCGGGCACGCCCGCCGACCGCCGCCGCCGCGCCGACCGCGTCCTCGCCTTCCTGCCCGCCCTGCGGCGGGCGGCCGTCTCCCTGATCCCGCCGGGCGCCCCGGCCTGACGTCAGGGGCGGACGACCAGGCCGAGCGCCGTGGCGACGGCCGTCGCCTGCACCGGGTCGATGATCGCGCCCTTGAGCGTGACGTCGGCGGGGTCGAGCCCGCCGAGGTCGCTGCCGCGCAGGTCGCACTTGGTGAGGTCGGCGCCGCGCAGCCACGCGCCCGACAGGTCGCAGCGCCGCAGCGCCGCGCCCTCCAGCCGGGCGCCGCCGAGGTCGGCCTCGCGCAGCCGTACGTCCTCGATCGTGCTGCGGCGCAGGTCCGCGCCCTGGAGCTGTACGTACGACCAGTCGCCGCCGCTGATCTTCAGCAGCCCGAAGGTGCAGCCGTCGAAGACGCTGCCGGTCATCTTGCAGCCGGTGAACGTCGCGTCGAAGAACGAGCAGCCGGCGAACAGGCAGGTGAGGAAGCGCGCGTCGGTGTGCTCGGAGACGTTGAAGCGCACGTTGCCGAACGTGCACTCCTCGAAGGAGGAGCCGCGGTCGATCAGCTCCGTCAGATCCACGTCCTGGAACAGGACGCGCCGGAAATCAGCTCCCGTGATTTCCGGCGCGTCCCAGTCGTCCGCGCCGATCGTGCGTTCGATGGGGAACGCCGCTCGTCTGGTGCCCATGCGGACAAAGCTAGCGGATCAGGCCCGTTTCGCGATCGCCGTGATGAACGGCTGCACGAGCTTGGCCGCCAGCGGGCCGAACGCCGCCAGGATGAGCACGTACGCCGCCGCCAGCGCCCCCAGGTCGGGGTGCGCGCCCGCGCCGACCGCGAGGCCGGCGATGACGATGTTGAACTCACCGCGCGGGATGAGCGCGATGCCCGCCCGCGCCTGGCCGGCCTTGCCGATGCCCGCCCGGCGGGCCGCGTAGATGCCGGTGAGCAGCTTGGTGATCATGCTGACCAGCGCCAGCAGCGCGGCCAGCCCGGCCACCGGCAGGATCTTCGCCGGGTCGGTCTGGAGCCCGAAGAAGACGAAGAACACCGCGGCGAACAGGTCGCGCAGCGGCGCGAGCAGCGCCTGCGCGTCCTCGGCCAGCTCGCCCGACAGCGCGATCCCGACGAGGAACGCGCCCACCGCCGCCGACACCTGCAGCTGCTGGGCCAGACCGGCCACCAGCAGCGCCAGCCCGACCACCTTCAGCAGCAGCACCTCGGAGTTCGGGCTGGAGACGAACGCCTCGATGAGCCGCCCGAACTTCAGCGCCACGATCAGCACGATGCTGACCGTGATGAGCGCGATGCCCACCGCGATGGCGCCGTTGAGCAGGCTGAGACCGGCCAGCATGGTGGTCAGCACCGGCAGGTAGATCGCCATCGTCAGGTCCTCGAAGACCAGCAGCGACAGCACGGTCGGCGTCTCGCGGTTACCGATCCAGCCGAGGTCCGACAGCACCTTCGCGGTGATGCCGGATGAGGTGGCGTAGGTGACGCCGGCCATCGCCACCGCGGCGACCGGTCCCCAGCCGAGCAGCAGCGCGCAGATCGCGCCCGGCGCCGCGTTGAGCACCAGGTCCACGATGCCGGCGCGGGCGTTGCCGGTGAGGCTGGTCATCAACTCGTCGGCGTTGTACTCCAAGCCCAGTGTGAGCAGCAGGAGCACCACGCCGAGCTCGGCGCCGACGGAGATGAACTCCTCGCTGGTCGCGAGGGGCAGCACCCCGCCGGTGCCGAACGCCACACCGGCGATCAGATAGAGAGGGATGGGGGAGATGCCGACCCGCAGCGCCAGCGCGCCGAGGACGCCGAGACCGAGAAGGACCGCTCCGAATTCGAGGAAGAGGATGGCGGTTTCGTGCAACCCGCGCCCCTACCCTCGGGCCAGGATGTCGGCCACCTCGGCGGTGCTGTCCTCGCTGCCCACGACCACCACGACGTCACCCGTACGGAACACGAAGTCCGGTCCGGGGCTGGCGAACACCTGGCCGCTGCGGACCACGGCCACGATGGAGGCGCTGGTCCGGGTGCGCACCCGGGCGTCTCCCATGGGCCGGCCCGCGTACGGGGAGTCGTCCGGGATCGGGAGCTGGACGCTGACCAGGCCCTCCACCTGCTGGTGCAGGGCGTTGAGCCGTTGCACGATGCGCGGGGCGCCGAGCAGCTCGGCCAGGGCGTCGGCCTCCTCGTCGTTCAGCTTCACCGTCTGGCAGGCGCGGTCGGGGTCGTCCTTGTCGTAGATCACCAGGTCCCGGCGCCCGGTGCGGTGGGAGACGACTCCCACGCGCTGGCCGGTCCGGGTGGTGAAGTCGTGTCTGAGTCCGATCCCCGGCAGCGCTGTTTGCTCGACCTCCACCTGTCCCACCCGTTCGAAAGCGTAAAATTTCCGGACAACCTTACCAGTGGCACGTTACCTGTCCTTCACCCTCTTTTGGACCGCTCACCTGCGACACCCTCTCCGTACGCTCGCCGCTGGCAGGAGGCGGGGGCGGCATGGAAAGCTGGGAGTGACCGCCCGAACACCGTGATCAGGCCGCGCCACCGGCCGGACCGCGCAGAAACCGGACCGCCCACGACCGGACTGCGCCGACGCGACCGAGAAAGCCGACGCCCATGCCGACCGCCTCACCCCCGATCCGGCTGGTGCTGGTCGAGGATCACGCCATGGTCGCGGAGGCCATCGAGCTGGCCCTGGGCCGCGCCGCCGGCATCGCCGTGGTCGCCCACGCCGGCACGATCGCCGCCGCCCTGACCGAGACGGCGAGGACGCAGCCCGACGTGGTGGTGCTCGACCGCCGGCTGCCCGACGGCGACGGCATCGCGGCCGTCGGCCGTCTCGCCGCCGCCGCGCCGCGGGCCCGGGTGCTGGTGCTGACCGGCGAGGCCAACGCCTCCGTGGCCGCCCGCGTGGTGCAGTCCGGCGCCGCCGGGCTGCTGGTGAAGTCCTCGCGGCTGGACGAGCTGGAGTCGGCCGTACGCGCGGTCGCCGCGGGCGGGGCGGTGTTCCCGCCGGGCCTGCTGCCCGGCCTGCTCGACCGGCTCACCGGGCGGTCCGGCCACCTGGGAGCCCGGCTCACCGCCCGCGAACGCGAGACGCTGCTGCTCCTGGCCGAGGGCGCCAGCATCGGCGAGATCAGCGAACGCCTCGGCGTGGCCAGGAACACCGCCCGCAACCACGTCCAGCACGTGCTGGGGAAACTGGGCGCCCGCTCCAAGCTGGAGGCGGTCGCCGTCGCCCGCCGCGAAGGGCTGCTGGACTGACGCGCCGGTGCCGTCGTGCGGTGGCGCAGTGCGGTGCGGTCGTGCGGTGCGGTCGTGCGGTGGCGCAGTGCGGTGCGGTCGTGCGGTGCGGTCGTGCGGTGCGGTCGTGCGGTGGCGAGGGCGGTAAGGTCGGGGGGTACGAGCGGGCGGCGCACGCCGTCCCGCCGCTAGGCCCGTCCCGCCGGCGCCTGACCCCGACCCCCTGAGCCCCGACCCCTGATCCCGCGCCGGCCGCGGGTGAGCGGTCCTGGGTTCCCGACCGGCCGTGGGAGGCTGCCTCCTCATGCCCGCGCGCGACCGCCCCGCCGAGGACATGCGGCTGCTCGTCCAGAGCATCCGCGACTGCGCCATCTTCATGCTCGACCCGCTGGGCCGCATCGTCAGCTGGAACGCCGGCGCCCAGCGCATCAAGGGCTGGGCCGCCGAGGAGATCATCGGCAGGCACTTCTCGGTCTTCTACCCCTCCGAGGACGTCGCGGCGGGCCATCCGGCCACCGAGCTGGCGGTCGCCGCCGCCGACGGCCAATGGGAGGAGGAGGGCTGGCGGGTCCGCAAGGACGGCACCCGCTTCTGGGCCGGCGTCGTCATCACCGCCCTGCGCGACGAGCACGGCGGCCTGCGCGGCTTCGGCAAGGTCACCCGCGACCTCACCGAGCGGCGCAGCATGGCCCGCGCCCTGGACGAGCGCGGCATGCTGCTGGCCCGCCTCATCGAGGCCCAGGAACGGGAGCGCCGCCGCATCGCCAACGACGTGCACGGCGACACCATCCAGTCCATGGTCGCCGTCGGCATGCGGCTGCGCCTGCTGGAGTCCCGGCTGCGGGACGCGCCGCTGCCCCGCGAGTACGCCGACGCGGTGCACGGCATCGACGAGGCGGTCGACGCCGCCGCCGACCGGCTGCGCGAGCTCGCCTTCCGGCTGCGCCCGCCGGAGGAGGGCCTGGTGGCGAGCCTGGCCGCGTACATGGAGACGGTCATGGCGGGCACCGGCGTGCGGTGCGAGCTGAGGCACGACCTCGACGCCGAGCCGCCGGCCGAGGCCGCCATCACCGTCTTCCGCGTCTGCCAGGAGGCGCTGACGAACGTGGCCAGGCACGCCGGCGCGTCCTCCGTCACGGTGTCGCTGGTCTCGCTCGACCGGGGCGTGCACGTACGGGTCCGAGACGACGGCGTGGGCCTGGCCAGGCCCGGCGGTCAGGCCGGGCACTTCGGGCTGGTCGAGATGCGCGAGCGCGCCGAGACGGCCGGCGGCTGGTGGGACATCAAGGGCGAGCGGGGCGCGGGCACCACGGTCGAGTTCTGGGTGCCCGCCGTGCCCCGCAGGCTGCCCTAGCGCGGCCGGAGGCTCAGCGGGCGTTCGCGGCGCACCAGCCGGCCCACGTGGTGGCGCCCTTGTGGAGCTGCTTGGCGTGGAAGGAGCTCCAGGAGTTCTCGCTGGCGCCCGGCGCGCCGGGGGCGCTCCGGTAGAGCGGGTGGTTCTTGTCGACCTCGGCGCGGATCCACGGCTCGACGTCGGCGTAGGAGTTCAGCGACCAGCTCCGGGCGTGGTAGGTGAGCTGGCCGCGCACTTCGCTCTCGGCCAGGCACATGAACGGCGCCCACGGGCTCGTCCGGCTCCAGGCGATCTTCGTCTTCATCGCGCCCGAGGGCACCTTGCCCGGCACGGCGCGGGCGGCCGCCTCGCGGTCGTCGACGAAGAAGTCGAACATCTCCTGGGCCGCGTACACGCCGCCCACCAGGCCGAACTTCTCGCCGAGCGTGCTGCCGAAGTCGGTGCGCACCGGGATGTCGCTGGTCCAGACGGTCTCGTCGTGCAGCCGGCGGGTGGGCGGGCCGGCGTAGGACGGGGTGACGTCGAACGGGCCGAAGTTCACCGTGTCGTTGTTGATGGGGACGACCGGATAGGTCTTGAGGTCGACCGGGTTCTTCCACTCCCGCAGGATCTTCGTCGGGTCGGCGGGGTCGGTGTAGAAGACGATCTCGCGGGAGAGCTGGTAGAGCTTGGTGGTGCCGGGCTCACGGTAGAGGCGGCGGATGTTGTAGCCCTCGATGCCGAACAGCTTCTGGCCGTGCCGCAGCCCCGGCTCCAGGGCGTTGCCCTCGATGTTGGCGTAGACGCTGCCGGAGATCCGGAAGACCATGTCCTTGCCGTCGGGGCGGCCGAACGTCTGGAGGGACAGCAGCGCGTTCTTGTCGGTGACCGTCTTGAAGACCGGGCCCGGCAGCGTCGGGTCGGTCGTCCTGCCCGCCGCGGCCGCCGATCCGGGGGCGGTGAGGGCGAGGAACAGCGCGGCCAGGGCGACCGGCGCGGTCAGACGGCGTTTCGGCATGGGGGTGCTCCGCTGGTAGGGGGTTCGGACCGCCAATTGTGATCACGAACGCGCAGGCGATGTCCACCCGTTCCGGCGTTTCCAAGATCGTCGGCGGGATCAGCCCTGGGGGCCGCCGGAGATCAGGGCGAGCGCCTGGCTGGCGATCTCCCACTCCTCGTCCGTCGGGACGACCAGCACCGGCACCTCCGCGCCCGGGGCGGAGACGGCCCGCTCGCCGTCCCCGGCCGCGTTGAGCGCGGGGTCCACGGCGATGCCGAGCCGGTCGAGCCCGGCCAGCGCCTCGGCGCGGGTCGCGGCGTCGTGCTCGCCCACGCCGCCGGTGAACACGACGGCGTCCACCCGGCCGAGCAGCGCGTAGTAGGCGCCGACGTACTTGCGGATGCGCCGGGTGTAGATCCGCAGCGCCAGGCGGGCCTCGTCGTCGTCGCGGGCGCGTACTTCCCGCATGTCGAGCGTGCCGGTGAGCGCGAGCAGGCCGCCGCGGCGGCTGAGGTCCTGCTCGACCCGCTGCGGGTCGGCGCCCGAGGTGCGGGCGAGGTAGCCGGTGAGCCCCGGGTCCACGTCGCCGGAGCGGGTGCCCATGACCAGCCCCTCCAGCGGGGTCAGGCCCATGGAGGTGTCGACGCTGCGCCCGCCGGAGATCGCGGTGGCGCTGGCGCCGTTGCCCAGGTGCAGCACGATCAGGTTGAGCTCGGCGAGGTCGCGGCCGAGCACGGCGGCGGCGCGGCGCGAGACGTAGGCGCAGGAGGTGCCGTGGAAGCCGAAGCGCCGCACGCCCAGCTCCTCGCGCCAGTCGCGCGGCACCGCGTACGTGTACGCCTCCGGCGGCAACGTCCGGTGGAAGGCCGTGTCGAACACCGCCACCTGCGGCACCGAGGGGAACGCCTTGCGCGCAAGCCGGATGCCGGCCAGGTTGACCGGGTTGTGCAGCGGCGCGAGCGGGGCCAGCTCCTCGATCACGGACACCACCTCGTCGTCCACGAGCACCGGCCCGTCGAAGCGCACGCCGCCGTGCACGACGCGGTGCCCGACCGCGACCGGGTCCAGCGCGGGACCGGCCGCGGCGAAGGCCGCCATCATCGCCTCCAGACCGTCGCCGTGGTCGGGGAAGGGCCGCTCCCGCACGTACGGCGGCCCGTCCCCGGCGTGGTGGGTGAGCCGCCCCGACCGCTCGCCGATGCGCTCGATCAGCCCTCTGGCCGGGCGCTCGTGGGTCCGGACGTCCACCAGCTCGTACTTGATCGATGAGGATCCCGTGTTCAGGACGAGAATGTGGCCGGCCATGTCCAGGAGCTTATTTCGCCGGGGTCCTCGCCGTGCTCGCGGGTGTGGGCGCGGGCGTGCAGCCGCGCGTCGCTCATCCGCTGACGCAGGTGGGCGGCCTTGGAGCCGAGCCCCGGTACGCGGTCGATGACGTCCATGACGAGGTGGTAGCGGTCGATGTCGTTGAGCATCGCCATGTCGAACGGGGTGGTCGTGGTGCCCTCCTCCTTGTAGCCGCGCACGTGGATGTTGTCGTGGCCGTGGCGGCGGTAGGTGAGCTGGTGGATCAGCGACGGGTAGCCGTGGAAGTCGAAGATGATCGGCTTGTCGACGGTGAACAGGGTGTCGAACTCGGCGTCCGGCATGCCGTGCGGGTGTTCCGACGGCGGCTGGAGCCGCATGAGGTCCACGACGTTGATGACCCGGACCCGGAGCTGGGGCAGGTGCTCGCGCAGCAGCGCGGCGGCGGCCAGGGTCTCCTGCGTGGGGACGTCGCCGGCGCAGGCGAGCACGACGTCGGGCTCGCTGCCGTCGTCGGTGGAGGCCCACGGCAGGATGCCGAGGCCGCGGGTGTTGTGGGCGATGGCCTCGTCCATGGTGAACAGGTCGAGCACGGGCTGCTTGCCGGCCACGATGACGTTGACGTAGTCGCGCGAGCGCAGGCAGTGGTCGGCCACGGAGAGCAGCGTGTTGGCGTCCGGCGGCAGGTAGACGCGCACCGCCGACGCCTTCTTGTTGACCACCACGTCGAGGAAGCCGGGGTCCTGGTGGCTGAAGCCGTTGTGGTCCTGCCGCCACACGTGCGACGACAGCAGGTACGTCAGCGACGCCACAGGACGCCGCCACGGGATCTTCTGCGCGGTCTCCAGCCACTTGGCGTGCTGGTTGAACATGGCGTCCACGATGTGGATGAACGCCTCGTAGCAGTTGAACAGCCCGTGCCGGCCGGTCAGCAGGTAGCCCTCCAGCCAGCCCTGGCACAGGTGCTCCGACAGCACCTCCATCACCCGGCCGCCCGCGCCCAGGTTCTCGTCGGTGGGCAGCAGCTCGGCGTCCCAGGCCCGGTCGGTGACCTCGAAGACGGCCTGTAGCCGGTTGGAGGCGGTCTCGTCGGGCCCCATGAGCCGGAACGTGCTCGGGTTCGCGGCGATCACGTCGCGCAGGAACGTCCCGAGGACGCGGGTCGGCTCGGTCTTCTGGTCGGCGGGCGCCTTGACCTCGACCGCGTACTTGCGGAAGTCGGGCAGGCGCAGCGGCTCCAGCAGCTCCCCGCCGTTGGTGTGCGGGTTGGCGCTCATCCGCCGGGGCCCTTCCGGGACCGTCGCGACGATCTCCTCGACCGGCCGGCCGTCCGGCCCGAACAGCTCCTCGGGCCGGTAGGAGCGCATCCACTCCTCCAGCATGGCGAGGTGCGTCGGGTTCTCCCGTACGGTGGCGAGCGGCACCTGATGGGCCCGCCAGGTGCCCTCGACCGGTTTGCCGTCCACCTCCCGCGGCCCGGTCCAGCCCTTCGGCGTGCGCAGGATGACCATCGGCAGCCGCGGCGCGTCGCCGGCCTTGTAGGCGGCCATCTCCTCCCAGCAGAGGTCGAGGGTGGCGGCCATCTCCTCGTGGTCGGGGCCGACCAGGTGGGGGCGGTAACCGTAGCCCTCCATGAGCTTGGTCAGCTCGTCGTACGGGATGCGGGCGAGGATCGTCGGGTTGGCGATCTTGTAGCCGTTGAGGTGCAGGATCGGCAGGACGACGCCGTCGCGGCGGCGGTCCAGGAACTTGTTGGAGTGCCAGCTCGCGGCGAGGGGGCCGGTCTCGGCCTCGCCGTCGCCGATCACGCACGCCACCACCAGGTCGGGGTTGTCGAAGGCGGCTCCGTAGGCGTGGGCCAGCGCGTAGCCCAGCTCGCCGCCCTCGTGGATCGAGCCCGGCGTCTCGGGCGCCACATGGCTGGGAACGCCCCCGGGGAAGGAGAACTGCCGGAACAACGCCTTCATGCCCCGTACGTCCTGGGTGATGTCGGGGTAGCGCTCGGTGTAGGTCCCCTCCAGCCAGGCGTGGGCCACCGCCGCCGGGCCGCCGTGCCCCGGGCCGGCGATGTAGATCATGTCCTGGTCCCGCTCCTTGATCACCCGGTTCAGGTGGGCGAAGCAGAAGTTCAGGCCCGGCGTGGTGCCCCAGTGGCCGAGCAGCCGGGGCTTGATGTGCTCCGGCCGCAGAGGTTCGGCGAGCAGGGGGTTGTCCAGCAGGTAGATCTGCCCGACCGACAGGTAGTTGGCCGCGCGCCAGTACGCGTCGATGTGCTCCATGCCTCTCCCCCTTCCTCCGTGGACGGCGCTGAACCCCGGCAGGGGGAGGAATTCGACTTTCCCACTGGGGACGCAAAGACACGGCTCCGCCGTGCGCGGAATCATTCTCGATGGGTACGGGGTTGCGGGACGATGGACCAGAACCTGATCGTTTGGCCGCGCTCAGCGGTGCGAGGAGGAGACACGTGGACGGCGACATCACCCAGAGCCAGGAGTGGGCGGCGCTGGGCAAGCACCAGGAGGAGCTGGCCGGCAGGCACCTGCGCGAGCTGTTCGCGGAGGATCCCGGCCGGGCCGAGCGCATGACGGTGACCGCCGGCGACCTCTACCTCGACTACGCCAAGCACCGCGCCACCGGGCGGACCGTCGAGCTGCTGACGGCCCTGGCCGAGCGGGCGGGCCTGCGCGACCGGATCGAGGCCATGTTCGGCGGCGAGCACATCAACGTCAGCGAGGACCGCGCCGTGCTGCACGTCGCGCTGCGGATGCCGCGCGAGGCCGAGCTCGTGGTCGACGGCCAGGACGTCCCGGCCGACGTGCACGCCGTGCTCGACAGGATGAGCGCCTTCGCCGACCGGGTGCGGGGCAAGGAGTGGAAGGGCGCCACGGGCAAGCCCATCGAGACCGTCGTCAACATCGGCATCGGCGGCTCCGACCTCGGCCCCGCGATGGCCTACGAGGCGCTGCGCGACTACGCCGACGCCGGCGTGGCCGCCCGCTTCGTCTCCAACATCGACCCCGCCGACATCGTCGGCAACCTGCGCGACCTCGACCCCGAGACCACGCTGTTCGTGGTCAGCTCCAAGACCTTCACCACGCTGGAGACCCTCACCAACGCCCGCGTCGCGCGCAGCTGGCTGGTCGGCGCGCTCGGCGACGACGCGGTGGCCAAGCACTTCGTCGCCGTCTCCACCAACGCCGCCAAGGTGGCCGAGTTCGGCATCGACACCGCCAACATGTTCGGCTTCTGGGACTGGGTGGGCGGCCGCTACTCCTACGACGGCGCCATCGGGCTGTCGCTCATGATCGCCATCGGGCCGGAGCGCTTCCGCGAGATGCTCGCCGGGTTCCGCACCATGGACGAGCACTTCCGCACCGCGCCCTTCGACCGGAACATGCCGGTGATCATGGGCATGCTCGGCATCTGGTACACCGACTTCTTCGACGCCGAGACCCGCGCCGTCCTGCCCTACAGCCAGCGCCTGCACCGCTTCCCCGCCTACCTCCAGCAGCTCACCATGGAGTCCAACGGCAAGTCGGTGCGCGCCGACGGCACCCCGGTCACCGCGCAGACCGGCGAGATCTTCTGGGGCGAGCCGGGCACCAACGGCCAGCACGCCTTCTACCAGCTCCTCCACCAGGGCACCAGGCTCGTGCCCGCCGACTTCATCGGCTTCGCCGAGCCCTACGAGGACCGCGAGGGCATGCACGACCAGCTCACCGCCAACCTGCTGGCGCAGACCTCGGCGCTGGCGTTCGGCAAGACGGCCGAGGAGATCGCGGCCGAGGGCACCGCGGCCGAGATCGTCCCGCACAAGGTCATGCCGGGCAACCGGCCGACCTCCACGATCCTCGCGCCGAAGCTCACCCCGTCCACGCTGGGGCAGCTCGTCGCCCTCTACGAGCACATCGTGTTCGTGGAGGGCACCGTCTGGGGCATCGACTCCTTCGACCAGTGGGGCGTCGAGCTGGGCAAGAAGATGGCCTCCGACCTCGCCCCCGCCCTCACCTCCGAGGAGCCGCCGACCAGCTTCCCCGACCCCTCGACCGAGCGCCTGGTCCGCCGCTACCGCGAGCTGCGCGGCCGGCGCGCGTAGTCGCCCGGCGGCTTCTGGGCGAGGATGTCCCCATGGACATCATGGAGTTGGTCGAACGGTCCAAGGACGCCGCCACCGTCCGGCGCGTCTTCGGCGAGCCGATCCAGCACGGCGACGTCGTCGTCATCCCCGTCGCCCGGGTCGTCCAGGGCGGCGGGGCCGGCCAGGGGCAGGGCAGGAAGGACAAGGAGGAGGGCGGCGGGAGCGGCCTCGGCTTCGGCCACGGCGCCACGCCCGCCGGGGTCTACGTCGTCAAGAACGGCGAGGTGAAGTGGCATCCCGCCGTGGACGTCAACCGGATCGTCCTCGGCGGCCAGTTCGTCGCCGTCGTGCTGCTGCTGACCGTGCGCGTCATACTCAAACCCCTCCTCCGCCGCCGCCGTCGGCACTGACCCCGGCGCGGGGCCTGAGAGGTGCGGGCTCAGGTCAGGGTGACGCCGAGGAGGTGGCCGAGACCGAAGGTGACGGTGGCCGCGCCGACGCCGAGCGCGAGCTGCCGCAGGCCGCCCACCCACCAGGGCCGCGCCGTCATCGCCGCCACCGCCGAGCCGAACCCGAACAGCCCGAGCACGCTCAGCACCACGGCCAGCGTCAGCCCCGAGGCCCCGAACAGGAACGGCGCCAGCGGCACCAGCGCCCCCAGGGAGAAGGCGAGGAACGACGAGGCCGCCGCCAGGTACGGCGAGGGCAGGTCGTCGGGGTCCACCCCCAGCTCCTCGCGCACGTGCACGCGCAGCGCCTGCTCGGGGTCGGCCGACAGGCCGTCGGCCACCCGGCGGGCGAGGTCCGGGTCGAGGCCGCGCGACTCGTAGAGCGCGGCCAGCTCGGCACGCTCGCCCTCGGGGTTGCGGGCCAGCTCACGCCGCTCGACGGCGATCTCGGCCCGCATCAGCTCGGTCTGCGACTTCACGGAGGTGTACTCCCCGGCCGCCATGGAGAACGCCCCTGCGGCCAGCCCGGCGAACCCGGCCAGCACCGCGGCCTTCCCGCCGCTGCCCGCCGCGCCCACCACGCCGGCGATCAGCGCGAAGTTGGACACCAGCCCGTCCATCGCCCCGAACACCGCCGGACGCAGCCAGCCACCGGTCACGTCGCGGTGCGTGTGGTGCTGCTCGGGGGAGCGCGGCTCGGCGAGCTCGATGGTCATGGAAATCCTCCACTTACGGATGCTCTTGTCCAAGAATTTAGGGTTCTGCGACAAGATCCGCAACGAAGGAAAGGCTAGCCTGACCTGCGGAAAAACCGCTCCGCCAGGCGTTCGTCACGCCACGTGACCGGCCGGATGCGTGAAGATCCCCGCGGTACGGGACCGCGGGGACGGTGATCGAAGGGCTCGGCAGGCGATCAGGCTCGGCAGGCGATCAGGCTCGGCAACCGATCAGGCTCGGCAACCGATCAGCCCGGCGACCGATCGGCCCCGGCCATCCATCGGGCCCCACGACCGATGGGCCCTGGCTGCCCATCGGGCCCGGCAACCGATCGGCCCCGGCTACACATCGGGCCGGGCGGCCGATCGGCCCTGGCTACACATCGGGCCGGGCGGCCGGTCGGCCCTGGCAGGGCGGTCGGCCCTGGCAGGGCGGTCGGCCCTGGCAGGGCGGTCGGGACCGGTGGCCGATCAGGCGTGAACCGCTGCCTGCGGAGCGGCCTCGGCCTCCGCGGGCCTGCCGGCCGGGGCCTCATGGGCCGGGGTGGTGCCGTGCATCATGGCCGCGCAGTCCGCGATCGTCTCCTCCAGCAGCCGCCGCAGCAGCGCGTCCGGGTCGGTGACGCACGCCTGCACGATCCCCACGACCGCGAGCTGGACCGCGTTCGGGGCGGCGTACCTGCGGAAGCCCTTCTCGGTGATCTTGGCGGCCCGGCTGAAGCGCCTGGCCTGCTCGCTCGCGTGCGGGACCTCGTCCAGCGCCCGCCGGCTCGCCTCGCTCAGCCGGCCGGGCGGCGCGCCGTCCAGCCTGGCGAGCATCTCCTCGGCCGCCAGCACCGACACCGCCAGCGCGAGCTGGCGCTCGGCCGCGGCCACCGGCAGCGCCGTCGTGGCGCAGCGCAGCGCGATCCGCGCGTCCACGCGCAGGTCGTCACTGGTCAGCCCGATGATCGACGGGACGAGGGGGACCAGCGCGGCCCGGTTCTCGTCGTTGACGTTGTCGTTGACCAGACGGGCGAGTGCGGCCAGCAACGGGTGCGTGCAGGCCGGATGGTCGCTCCAGCGTTCCCCGGCAAGGTAGGAGGCCAGTTCCATGAAGCAGGCACCGCGTTTCGGGTTGCGATGTCTGCCGCGGGACAGGACCGGCATGTGCTCAAGGTGTTTGTCCACGGGTGCTCCACTGCTCCACGCGATCGCCGTCTTTCCAGTCTGCGCCGTGAGTCTTGGCATTTCCAGCGATCTGTATAGGACGTGATGCCTTTCGTCCGTTCATGCGCCCGCTGCCCGGAGCCGGAACGGCGAAACGTTCTCAGGGGGTGACGAAGACGGCCACCGTACGTCCCGCCACGGTGAGCGTCCCGCTCGCCCGGTCGAACGCCGACCCGCGGACCACCGGATCCGCCGAGGCCGCCAGCACCGGATGCAGCGCGGGCTCCTGCCCGGCCGGCGCCGTCACCGGCAGCGCCAGCTCGTACGGGGTCGCGTTGAGCACCGCCGTCACCGCGCTCCAGCGCGGATCGATCCCGGCCGTGTCCACGTGCATGACGATGACGCCGTCCGGCGCGGCGGGGAACGACAGCCGCCGCCGCACCTCCTCGCCCGACCCGAGCGCGAACGCCGGCGTCGAGGAGCGGATCCGCAGCAGCTCACCGAACCGGGCGCGGGCCGCGCCGATCGCCTCGCAGCCCGGCCGCAGCGCCGGATCGGCCAGCAGCGGCCGCGCGTACGGCCAGCGCACCTCGTTGTCGGCCCGCGGCGGCAGGCCGCCGCCGAACCCGTTGCCCAGCGAGCAGTCCCACAGCAGCCGGTTGAACCAGTCGCCGGAGTCGTAGGAGTTGCGGTCGAAGGACTTCGAGCGCAGCCGCTCGCTGCCCGCGTGCACGAACGCCGCCCCCTGCGACAGCAGCGGCACGGCCAGCGACAGCACCTGCATGCGCACCCGGTCCGCCATGGGGGTCCCCGGCGCCAGCTTGTACGCCAGCGCGTCGTACAGCGTCTCGTTGTCGTGCGCGTCCACGTAGACCACGCTCTCGCCGGGGTCGCGGGCGTACCCGGCGGGGGCGCCGTTGTGGCGGATCTCCCCGCCGGTACGGCCGCACGGCAGCACGTAGTCGCGCAGGCTGCCCGTCAGGCCGATCCTGATGAGGTCGGTGCAGTGGGCGAGCCGCGCCCGCTGCTGCTCCTGGTCGCCGTTGGCGGGGCTGCCGTTGGGCGCGCCGGCCAGCCCCGAGCCGAAGCCCTGCGCCCGCGGGTCGGCGTCGAACGGCCCGCCGCCCCGCACCGCGTCCCGTGGGGCGTCGGCGAACGTGGCGACGCCGGTGCCGGCCATGCCCTCCTTCGTGGCCTGCGGGAAGCGGGCGCCGTCGGCGATCTCGCCGAAGTTCCAGCCCTCGCCGTACAGGATGATCGAGCGCCCGTCCACGCCGTCGGCCTCGGGGGTGAGCGCGTCGAGCGCGCGGCGTACGGCCAGGATGTTGTCCTTCGGATGGTGGCCCATGAGATCGAACCGGAACCCGTCGATCTTGTACTGCCTGGCCCAGGTGACGATCGAGTCCACCACGAGCCGGCCCATCATCCGGTGCTCGGGGGCGGTGTTGGCGCAGCAGGTCGAGGTGGCCACCGAGCCGTCGGCGAGCAGGCGGTGGTAGTAGCCGGGCACGATCGGGCCGAGCACCGACTCCGTGTGGGTGTGGTTGTAGACCACGTCCATGACCACGCGCAGCCCGGCCCGGTTGAGCGCGGCGACCATGGCGCGGAACTGGCGGATCCGGTCGTCGGGGTCGGTCGCGTACGAGCCCTCCGGCACCGTGTAGTGCAGCGGGTCGTAGCCCCAGTTGAAGGAGTCGGTGGCCGCGGTGCGGGCCACGCACTCCTGCTGCCGCTCGGAGTCGGGCGGCAGGGCCGCCAGGTCGCAGTCCGGCTCGACGCGGTCCTCACGGCGCTCGGGCACCGTGGCCAGGTCGAAGACCGGCAGCAGGTGCACGTGGGTCACGCCGTCGGCGGCGAGGGCCCGCAGCTCGCGCGTCCCGTCCGAGTCGCGGGTGAAGGCCGCGTACGTGCCGCGCAGCTCCTCGGGGACGGTGGCGTCAGAGGCGGAGAAGTCGCGCACGTGCAGCTCGTAGATCACGGCCCGGTGCGGCGGCACGGGGGCGGGCTTGGCCAGGGCGTCCCAGCCGGGCGGCTTGCAGGCGGCGGCGTCGAGCCGGACGAGACGGCTCCGCACGCCGTCGGGGACCGTGGCCAGGCTGTACGGGTCCGTGACCTCGCTGGTCACCATCCGGCCGGCGGCGGGAGAGTAGACGGTGACGAGGAAGGTGTAGTCGCGGCCCATCCACGAGGGCCGGCCGTGCGCGGACCAGACGCCGGTCGCGTCGTCGCGGCGCATGCGGTGGACGGTGCGCCTGCCGCCCTTGCCGTACAGGGCCAGCTCGACCTTCCTGGCGGTGGGCGCCCACAGGGCGAGGCGCGGACGCAGACGGCCGGAGGGGCCGAGCGGGGCAGTGGCGGCTGCGGCGTACAGGTCGTCGATGACGCCGGGAAGCTGCACGCCCGTCGCCGCGACCAGCCTGCCCTCCTCGTCCCTGGCCACCGCCGCCACCTGCCCGCACAGGGCCTCGGGGGCGAGGGCGGCGTCGCGCGGATCCACCTTGAGCGCGGTGTACCCGGCCAGATGCGGCCACGCGCGACGCTGCTCATCGGTCAGCTCGCCCGCCGAGAGCCGCAGAACCCCCGCCTCGCCTGCCGGGTCGCGCAGGTTGTCGAAGGCGAGGGCGGCACCGGGGCTGAACACCAGGGCGTGGCGCAGCGAACCGGGCACCTCCCAGAGGACGGTCTCCCGGTCGATCCAGTGCGCCAGACAGTGCCGCAGATCGACATCGGGCGCCGGCGGCCGCGGCAGGACATGCCCCACCACCCCCGCCACCCGCCACACCTCATGCCCGACGAGCCCCGTCTCCACGGTCCACCACCCAGCGGCCCCGTCGCCGCCGGCGGCTTCATGGGAAGAGGAATGGCTGCCACCCGTCCCAAGTCTGCCGCTTTGCGCGGTCTCCCCCGAAGGGGGGCAGTCGCGGTCCGGCCCATGCCCGCCGCCTTGCGCAACCTCGCCCGAAGGAGGCACGGCGTAGCGGAGGGTCCGGGTGTCGGGCGGGAGCGGGACGTGGAAGATCGCGCCGAAGGAGTCCCAGCCCGAGGGGCGTACGGGGTCGCCGTCCGCGGGCCTCAGCGTCAGCCCGTCATGCTGGTCGTCCGGCGCGCGGTAGTGGAGCACCACCACGCCGTCCGCGGCGGCCCGGGTCGGGTGGAGGAGGGGGGAGCCCGCCTCCACGTACGCCTCCGGCTGCTCGGCCGGGACGATCCGCAGGTCGAGGCCGGGGTCCTTGACCGGGCCCGCGTGGACCACGAAGTGCAGGGCGGCGGCCGGGTCCCGCAGCGGCACCCGCCACCACGCCCCGAAGGAGTCCACGCCGTCCGGGAGACGGGGCCGCGCCCAGTCGGTGAGCGCGGCTTCGGCGACCGCCTCGCCCCACAGGTGCAGGCCCCAGCCGTCGTACGCGCCGTCCGGCCGCCGGTAGTGGATCACGGCGTGCCCGTCGGCGGCGGCCCGCGAGCCGAACACCTCGTCCCGGCCCTCGTCCAGCCAGATCTCGGGATTCCACGCGGGATCGACGAGGTGCCCGCCGCCGTCGGCGGTGTCGCCGCGGTGAGGGAGCACGCCGACGCGGCGGGCGCCCGGCCGCAGCGGGATCCAGGCGAAGCGCCCGTAGGCGTCCTCGCCCGCCAGCGGGACCGGCGCGTCCCACGCGACCGGCTCCGCCACGTCGCCCCACACGTGCAGCCCCCAGCCGTCGGGGTCGGCGCGTCGGTAGTGCACCACCAGCAGGTCCTTCATCTCTGTCTTGCTTACGCGATTTCCACCCGGCCGGCCAGGCTCCCCACGCCGCCACTCCTGCAAATCTTTCGGGAAATTTCAGAAATGTAGGGCCCTGCCGATGTAACAACTTGCAGAATCCTGACGAACGCCCCTACCCGAGCGCCTCACGTCGGCGTAACCTCCGGCTGACTCCACCTCCGATCGACCTGTGA
Organism: Nonomuraea sp. AD125B; assembly: GCF_041402765.1. Classification (NCBI taxonomy): domain Bacteria; kingdom Bacillati; phylum Actinomycetota; class Actinomycetes; order Streptosporangiales; family Streptosporangiaceae; genus Nonomuraea; species Nonomuraea sp. AD125B. The sequence continues at coordinate 36,972 of NZ_JBGLOU010000018.1, forward strand.
GGAGAAGGACATGCGACGACTCTTACCTGCCGGAACCGTCCTTGCGAGCCTGACGCTGGCGGTCGCCGCGTGCGGCGGAGGCGGGGGAGGGGGCGAGCCGGCCGCACCCGCAGCCTCCGTGGCCGACCCCGCGAAGATCACCGGCGAGGTGACCTGGTGGGACACGACCCGGCCCGACAGCGAGGGCCCCACGTTCCAGGCCCTCATCAAGGAGTTCGAGGCCGCCTATCCCGGCATCAAGGTCAAATATGTGAACGTGCCGTCGGACCAGGCGCAGAACCAGTTCCAGACCGCCGCCCAGGCGGGCAGCGGAGCGCCCGACGTGATCCGCTCCGAGGTGGCCTGGACCTCGCAGTTCGCCTCGCTCGGCTACCTGCAGCCGCTGGACGGCAGCCGGGCGGTGGACCAGCCCGACGACTTCCTGCCGGGCCCGTCGAGCAGCACCAAGTACAACGGCAAGACCTACGCCGTCCCCCAGGTGACCGACACCCTCGCGCTCATCTACAACAAGCGGCTGCTCAAGGAGGCCGGCCACGAGGAGCCGCCGAAGACCGTCGCCGAGCTGAAGCAGACCGCGCTCGACGTCAAGGCCAAGACGGGCGCGCAGGGGCTCGCGCTCAACGTCGACTCCTACTTCCTGCTCCCCTTCATGTACGGCGAGGGCGGCGACCTGCTCGACGTCCAGAACAAGAAGATCGTCGTCGACTCCCCGGCGAACGTGCGGGCCATGCAGACCGTCGCCGACCTCATCAGCTCCGGCGCGGCCGCGAAGCCCGCGACCACGGAGAGCTACGCCAACGCCATGACAGCCCTGAAAGAGGGCAAGGCCGCGATGATCTACAACGGCCCGTGGGCGCTGTCGGAGATCTACCAGGGCAAGGAGTTCCAGGACAAGGCGAACCTCGGCATCGCCCCCGTGCCGGCCGGCTCGGTCAAGGCCGGGGCCCCCACGGGCGGCTGGAACCTGGCGATCTACGCGGGTTCGAAGAACATCCCGGCGGCCTACGAGTTCGTCCGCTTCATGACGACGGCGAAGGCCCAGGCGAAGATCGCCAAGGAGATCAGCCTGCTGCCGACCCGCGCCTCCGCCTACGCCGACCCGGACGTCCAGGGCAACCAGGACGTGGCCGTGTTCAAGCCGATCATGGACACCGCGGTCGCGCGGCCGTGGATCCCGGAGGGCGGCCAGCTCTTCCAGCCGCTGCTGGAGGGCTACCAGGACCTCGTCGGCGGCAAGTCGGCCCCCGCGGACATGCTCAAGAAGGTGAGCGAGCAGTACCACGGGATCATGAAGGACTGGAGCTGACCGGTGGCGGTCTCCACCAGGAACGCGACGGCCGCGGGCGCCCGCGGCCGCCGCCGTGCCGGGCCAGGCCCGCTGCGGCGCTCCTTCGGGACCCACTGGTACGCCTGGGCGATGGTCGCGCCGGTGCTGGCCGTGATGCTGGTGCTGATCGGCTGGCCGCTCGCGCGCGGGGTGTACCTGTCGCTGACCGACGCCACCGAGGCCAACATCGGCCGCACCATCGGCGTCAACGTCATCCCGTCCACGTACGAGTTCGTCGGCCTGGACAACTACCTGCGCATCCTCACCAGCGACCTGTTCTGGGACAAGCTCCTCTGGACGGTGATCTGGACGGTCGCCTGCGTCGCCCTGCACTACGGCGTCGGCCTGGCCCTCGCCGTCATGCTCAACAGGAAGCTGCGCTTCCGTTCCGTCTACCGGGTGCTGCTGATCCTGCCGTGGGCGGTGCCGGCGTTCGTGGCCGCCTTCGTCTGGCGCTACCTCTACAACAGCGACTACGGCGTGATCAACGGCATGCTGAAGCTGGCCGGGCTCGGCCCGGTCGGCTGGCTCGACGACCCGCTCACGGCGAAGGTCGCGGTGATCGCCGTCAACGTGTGGATCGGCGTGCCGTTCATGATGGTGGCCCTGCTCGGCGGCCTGCAGTCGATCCCGGCCGAGCTGTACGAGGCCGCCGAGGTGGACGGCGCGGGGCCCTGGCAGCGTTTCCGCGCGATCACGCTGCCCGGCCTGCGCCAGGTGTCGTCCACGGTGATCCTGCTCGGCACCATCTGGACGTTCAACATGTTCCCCATCATCTTCCTCGTCACCCGGGGCGGACCCGGCAGCGAGACGGAGATCCTCGTCACCTACGCCTTCCGCGAGGCGTTCACCGGGATCCGCGACTACTCCGGCTCGGCCGCCTGGGGCGTGATCATCCTGCTCATGCTGGTCGTGCTCGCCGCCGGCTACAGAAGGACGCTGCGTTCGCAAGGAGATCCCTGGTGACCACGTACGGACCTGGGGGCCGGCCGCGCGGCGAGCGCGGCGCCCTCGCCTCGATCGGCCTGCACGCGGGCCTGCTGATCGCGGTGGCGATCAGCCTGTTCCCCGTCGTGTGGCTGGTGCTGACCTCGCTGAAGCCGCGCGACGGCTGGCTGTCGAGCGAGCTGCGCCTGTTCGACGACTCCTCGCTGGACAACTACGCCCGGGTGCTGACCGCGACCGAGTTCCCGCGCTGGCTGCTCAACAGCGTGCTGACCGCCGGACTCACCATGGTCGCCGGGGTCCTGCTGGCCGCCACCACCGGGTACGCCGTCAGCCGCTTCCGCTTCCCCGGCCACCGGGGCGTGATGTGGCTGCTGCTGGTCACCCAGATGTTCCCCGTCGCGATCCTCATCGTCCCGCTGTACAACCTGATGGCCGGGCTCGGCCTGCTCAACCAGATCCCGGGGCTGGTGATCGCGTACATGACGATCGCGGTGCCGTTCTGCGCCTGGATGATGAAGAGCTACTTCGACACCGTGCCGATCGAGATCGACCAGGCGGGGCTGGTGGACGGGCTGACGCCGTTCGGGGTGTTCCGGCGGGTGGTGCTGCCGCTGGCCAGGCCCGGCATCGCGGTGACCGCGTTCTACTGCTTCATGACCGCCTGGGGCGAGGTCGGCTACGCCACGGTGTTCATGTCGCAGGAGGACAAGCGCACGCTCGGCGTGGGCCTGCAGCAGTTCGTCGGCCAGCACTGGTCGGACTGGGGGCTGATGACCGCCTCGGCGGTGCTCATCGCCATCCCGGCCGGCGCGGTCTTCCTGCTGGTGCAGCGGCACCTCGTCACCGGCCTCACGGCCGGCGCCACGAAGTCGTAAACCCTCCTTGCATAACGTCATGGAATAGTCACTGTACGTGAAAGCACCAGTACAGGATGCTGGTGCCATGGACGGCTTCCTCGACGACACCTGCGGCGGCCTCACCGAGCTGCGCGTGCACGGCGTGCACGGCACGCCGCCGCAGACCACCCTGCACCACCCCCATCCCTGGCGGGTGGCCGGCGACGGCGTCACGGGCTTCTACCGGCGCTGGTGGCCCGAGGGCCGCCCGGCCGGCGGCGACGCCGACGTGCCCGGCGTGCGCCGCCGGGAGGCCTACGCCTGGGGCGGGCTCACCTCCGGCGGCCGGACGCTCGCCCTGTGGCTGCCGCTGCTGCCGTTCTCGCTGGTCAACCTGGCCTACTTCATGCTGCCCAGGCCGTCGCGCGGCAGGTGGCTGCGCCGCCTCGCCGAGGCCGGGCTGCGGCTGTTCGCGCTGCTGCTGACCGGCACGCTGGTCGGCGCGGTCACCCGGGCGAGCGTCGACCTGTTCGGCTGGCAGTGCACCGCGCCCGGCCGCGCCTGCACCCTCGGCGGCGCGCCCGCGTTCGCGCGCTGGCTGGCCGAGACGCAGGCCGGGGAGCCGTCGCGGCGGCTGGCCGTCGCCGCGCTCGCGCCGCTGCTGGTCGTCGCGCTGCTGTGGTGGCTCGGGCGGCGCACCTGGCAGCGCGACGAGCAGACCGTCGTCCCGCCCGGCGGCGGGCCGCACTCGCCGATCCCCCTGGCCCGGCCGCGCCTGTGGCACGGCGGCGCGCCGGTGTGGCGGCTGCGCGTGGTGCACGTCTCCTTCGCGGCCGCCTCGGTCGGGCTCGCGGTGGCCGGGCCGTTCGCCGCCACCCGGGCCGGGTTCGCGCTGACCGTCGCCAACGCCGCCGTCCAGGTCGCCGCCGCGGCGCTGGTCGTGCTGCCGTCGATCGCCCGCCGCCTCGACCCGCACACCGGCGCCGCCGCGCCGGCCTGGCTCACCTGGTCGTGCCGGGGGCTGCGGGCGGCCGCCGCGCTGACGCTGGCCGCCACCGGCTGCGCCGCCCTCGCCGGGCTCGGGCCGGGCGCGGCCGGGCGGCAACTCCCCGGCCTCGGCGCCGGCACACTCCAGCAGACCCTCGTCCTCGGACTCGGCCTGCTCCTGCTGGCCGCCGTCGCCGCACTCGCCATCCTGGACCAGCCACGCGGCCACAACCCCGCCGAGCGGCGCGCGCTCGGTGGGCTGGGCGCCTGGGTCGCACTCATGCTCGCCGCGGGCATGGCCAACGTCCTGGCGCTCGGCCTGCTGTTCTGGACCGCCGGCTACCTCGGCGAGCCCGGATCGCCGACCGCGCTCGCGCCGCCGGCGGTCATGCTCTTCCTCGACGACACGATCTGGTGGAGAGCCGCGGTGGTGCCGCTGCTCGCGCTCGCCGCGCTCGCCGTCGCCGCCGTCCTGTGGCGGGCCGGCCGCACCGAGCGCGACCGGCTGGCGAAGCGGCTGGCCCACTACTACGGCGAGCGCCATGCGCCGGCGGTGGCCGCCCTCTGGAGCTGCGCCGCGCTCACCGACCGCGCCGGGCTCGTGCTGGGCGTGCTGACCGGCGTCGGGGTGGCCGGGGTCACGGCGGCGACCGCGCTCGGCCAGTTCGGGCTGATCGCGCCGGTGGGCGGCCTCGCCGGGGCGCTGTCGTCGGCCGGGAGCTGGGCGCTGGTCGCCGTCGGAGTGGGGCTGGTGCTCATCGGGCGGCGCGCCTACCGCGACGGCCGGCTGCGCAGGACGGTCGGCATCCTGTGGGACGTCTCGACCTTCTGGCCGCGCGCCGTCCACCCGCTCGGCCCGCCCTGCTACGCCGAGCGCGTCGTCCCCGAGCTGGTGGCGCGGGTGGGCCGGTTGGCCCGCACCGACCAGGACCAGGTGATCGTCTCCGGCCACAGCCAGGGCAGCGTCATCGCCGCCGCGGTGGTGCTGCAGCTCAAGCCCGAGCTGCGGCGGCGGGTCGCGCTGCTCACCCACGGCTCGCCGCTGCGCCGCCTGTACGCGGCCTTCTTCCCCGCCTGGTTCGGCGCCGAGGGGCTGGCGGCGGTCCGGGCCGCGGTGCCCTGGCACAACCTCTACCGGCTGAGCGACCCCATCGGCGGGCCGGTCTTCCGGCGGCTCGACCCGTTCGCCGCCGCCTCCCACGGCCCGGTGAGCGACGACCCGGTGGACCGCCACTGCTGGGACCCGCGCCGGCCGGCGCTCGGCGAGCCGCTGCCGGAGGCCCGACGGCACTCCGACTACTGGCTCGAACCGTCCTACGACGCGGCCTTCGACCGGCTGGTCCGGATCAAGGCGCCCGCGTGAGCGCACCCCCAAGATCTGAAATTTTCTTTTAGTTCACTCTTCGGTCTTGAAAGTTATATCCGCGAGCGATTGAGTTCGGTCGTGCAGACCCTCCGAATGCTGGCCGCCGCCGCGCTCGCGTTAAGCCCCCTGGCCTTGACCGCCGCGCCCGCGCAGGCCGACCCCGCCCCACCCGTGGAGGACGCCCTCCAGGCGTCGTCCTATCCGCCCCCGTCCACGCTGCTGTCCCGGGCCGCCGCCGAACAGCGGCGGCTGGAGACCGCCAAGCGCACCCGCCCGGTCGCGCCCGGCATCTCGCTCACCTCGTTCGACACCTACGACGAGCTCGGCTGGCTGCGTGCCGACGCCATCACCGCCGAACTCGGCGGCGGCAGCGGCGGCAACCGGGCCGACTACGTCTTCTCCGGCGAGGTGACCAAGACCGAGCCGCTGTCCGGCCCGGCCGGCCGCAGCCACGCCGTCGCCGCCGTCAACGGCGACTTCTTCGACATCAACAACTCCGGCGCCGCCCAGGGCATCGGCGTCCAGAACGGCACGCTCGTCCAGTCGCCCGTCGCCGGGCACGAGAACGCGGTCGCCATCACCGGCGACGGCGTCGGCCGGGTGCTCAAGATGTACTTCGAGGGCACCGCGACCCCGGCCGGCGGCTCGCCGATCAAGCTCACCCAGTTCAACCAGCTCGTGCAGCGCGACGGGACCGGCCTGTTCACGCCGCTGTGGGGCTCGCACACGCGGGCCCGCGCCGTCGAGGGCGCCACCGCCGTCGCCGAGGCCGTCCTGGTGGACGGCGTCGTCACCGAGGTACGCAACGCCGCGGGCGACGGGCCGATCCCGGCCGGCACCACCGTCCTGCTCGGCCGCGACGCCGGGGCCGCCGCCGTGGCCGCGCTCAAGGCCGGCGACCGCGTGGACGTCACGTACCGGCCCAAGCCGGACGACGGCGGCGCGGTCCAGGCCGCCGTGGGCGGCAACTGGGTGCTGGTCAAGGACGGCGTCGTCCAGAACAGCACCGACCAGGCAGCCCACCCGCGCACCGCCGTCGGCTTCTCCGCCGACGGCCGTACGATGCACCTGCTCACCGTGGACGGCCGGCAGGCCGACAGCCGCGGGGTCACGCTCAACGAGCTGGCCGCCATGATGGCCGACCTCGGCGCCGCGAACGCGCTCAACCTCGACGGCGGCGGCTCCTCCACGATGCTCGCCCGCGAGCCGGGCTCGGCCGCCGTGCAGGTCGAGAACAGCCCCTCCGACGGCGGCGAGCGGCACGTGCCGAACGGCCTGGCCCTGTACGCGCCCGAGGGCAGCGGCAAGCTCAAGGGCTTCTGGCTGGAGACCGCGAGCGACCCGGCCAAGGCGCCCGGCGTCGGCCCCGTCGCGGGCGGCCGCCCCGACCGCGTCTTCCCCGGCCTCACCAGGAAACTCACCGCCGCCGGCTACGACGAGACCTACGGCCCGGCCGCCGGCACGCCGTCCTGGCGGGCCCAGCCCGCCGTGCACGGCGTCGTCCGCGACGGCAGGTTCCACGCCCTCGTGCCCGGCCAGACCACCGTCACCGCCTCGCGCGGCGCCGCCAAGGGCACCATCGAGCTGACCGTGCTCCAGCCGCTGGAGCGGCTCGGCGCCACCGCCGACCGGCTGGGCATCTCCGGCGCCGACGGCACCGCCACGTTCGGCGTCGTCGGCTACGACCGCAACGGCAACTCGGCCCCCGTCGAGCCCGCCGATCTCACCCTCGACTACGACCGCGCCCTGCTGGAGGTCACCCCCTCCGAGCACGGCTACTTCACCGTCAAGGCGAAGAAGACCACCGGCTCCGGCCTGATCACCGCCAAGGTCGGCAAGATCACCACCGCCGTGCCGGTGACCGTCGGGTTCGAGGAGAAGCCGGTCGCCGACTTCGAGGACGCGGCCACGTGGACGTTCGCCGCGGCCCGCGCCACCGGCTCGCTGTCGGCCGCCCCCGGGCGGAGCGGCAACGCGCTGAAGCTGTCCTACGACTTCACCACCTCCACCGCCACCCGCGCCGCCTACGCCAGCCCGCCGCAGCAGATCGTGGTGGACGGGCAGCCCCAGGCGTTCGGGCTGTGGATCCACTCCACCGGCAAGGGCGAGTGGCCGAGCCTGGAGTTCTACGACGCGCTCGGACAGTCGCAGATCCTGCGAGGCCCGTACATGACGTGGACCGGCTGGCAGTACGTCGAGTTCGCCGTGCCCGCGGGCGTCAACTACCCGCTCAAGCTGCGGCGCTTCTACGTCGCCGAGACCAAGGCGGACGCCAAATACACCAACGAGATCCTCATCGACGGGCTCGTCGCGAAGGTGCCGCCGACCGTGACCGCGCCGGCCGCGCCCAAGGTCGCCGACCCCGTGGTCAAGGCGTCGGTGGCGGAGATGCCGTGGCGCTTCGCGGTCATGTCCGACGCGCAGTTCGTCGCCAGGGACCCCGACAGCGACATCGTGAAGAACGCCCGCCGCACGCTGCGCGAGATCAAGGCCGCCCGGCCGGACTTCCTCGTCATCAACGGCGACCTGGTGGACGAGGCGTCGCCGGAGGACTTCGCGCTGGCCAAGCGGGTGCTGGACGAGGAGCTGGGCGGCGCGCTGCCCTACTACTACGTCCCCGGCAACCACGAGGTCATGGGCGGCGCCATCGCCAACTTCACGAACGCGTTCGGGGCGACGTACCGGACGTTCGACCACAAGGGCACCCGGTTCATCACGCTGGACACCTCCAGGCTCACCCTGCGGGGCGGCGGCTACGACCAGGTCGCGGCGCTGCGCGCCGAGCTGGACAAGGCCGCGAAGGACGGCTCCGTGGGCTCGGTCGCGGTGCTGTTCCACGTGCCGCCGCGCGACCCCACGCCCGGCAAGGGCAGCCAGCTCGGCGACCGCAAGGAGGCCGCGCTGGTCGAGGGCTGGCTCGCCGACTTCCAGCGCGAGACCGGCAAGGGAGCCGCCTACATCGGGGCGCACGTGGGCACCTTCCACGCCTCGCACGTGGACGCGGTCCCGTACTTCATCAACGGCAACTCCGGCAAGAACCCCGCCACCGCGGCCGACGACGGCGGGTTCACCGGCTGGTCGCTGTGGGGCGTCGACCCGGTCACCCGGACCGAGGCCGAGCACGTGCGGCGCAACTGGTTCGTGGACGCGCCCGCCTGGATCGGCGCGCAGGTCCAGCCGCACGTGGACGAGCTCGTCCTCACCGCGCCAGGCAGCGTCGCGGTCGGCACGCCCGCGCAGGTGAGCGCCGTGGTCAAGCAGGGGACGCGGACCGTGCCCGCCGCCTACCCGGCGTCGGCGTTTTGGTCCGGCTCGCCGAACCTGCACGTCGGGGCGCGTGGCGCGGCCAAGCCGTGGCACGTCGCCGTCCTCGACCCGGCCACCGGGACGCTGACCGCGCTGCGCAAGGGGCAGGTCACGGTCGCCGTCACGGTCAACGGCGTCACCCGCCAGGCCACGGTGTCCCTCACCGCCAAGGCCGCCGCCTGACGCACCGCACCCTCCGCCGAGCCCCCGCCCGCCAGGCGGGGGCTCGGCCCACGGGGAAGTCGGCGACTGCCCCGAACGTCCGTGACGTTCTAGGCTCGCGTCGATGGAACTCGTGACTTTCGCCCCCGGTTCCGGGCTGCTCGCCCCCCGCGCGGCCCTCCGCTCCGACGCCCCCTCCCTCGACCTCGGCGGCACCTGGCGCTTCCGCCTGTCGCCCTCGGCCGACGCGCCCGAGGACTTCGCCGACCCCGGCTACGACGACTCCGGCTGGGCCGAGCTGCCGGTGCCGTCGCACTGGCCGCTCCACGGCCACGGCGCCCCCGCCTACACCAACGTCGTCTACCCGTTCCCCGTCGATCCGCCGTACGTGCCGGACGAGAACCCCACCGGTGACCACCGCCGCGTCTTCGACCTGCCCGAGGGCTGGAGCGGCGGCCGGCTGCGGTTCGAGGGGGCCGACTCCCTGGCCCGGGTCTGGCTCAACGGGCACGAGCTGGGCTTCTGGACCGGCAGCCGGCTGCCCGCCGAGTTCGACGCGGGCCCCTGGCTGCGTCCAGGACGCAACGTGCTGGCCGTGCGGGTGCACCAGTGGTCGGCCGCCAGCTACCTGGAGGACCAGGACATGTGGTGGCTGCCCGGCATCTTCCGCGACGTCACGCTCACCCGCTCGGCGGCCGACGTGTTCGTGCACGCCACGCACGACGGCCGGCTCAGCTTCGACGGGGCTGGCGGCCGGCTCGACCTGCCCGAGCTCGGCGTCGCCGGGCTGGAGCCCGGCGTCGAGGTCAGGGTCGCCGCCGAGCCGTGGACGGCCGAGACCCCGCGCCTGTACGACGCCACCGTCACCTTCCCCGAGGAGACCGTACGGCTGCGCGTCGGCTTCCGCACCGTCTCCATCGAGGACGGCGCGCTGCTCGCCAACGGCCGCCCGTTACTGCTCAAGGGCGTCAACCGGCACGAGTTCGACCCCCGGCGGGGCCGCGCCGTCACCCGCGAGACCATGCGCGAGGACGTGCTGCTGATGAAGCGGCACAACGTCAACGCCGTCCGCACCAGCCACTACCCGCCGCACCCGGCCTTCCTCGACCTGTGCGACGAGCTGGGCCTGTGGGTGATCGACGAGTGCGACCTGGAGACGCACGGCTTCGAACGGGTCGGCTGGCGCGGCAACCCCACCGACGACCCCCGCTACGAGGCCGCCCTGCTCGACCGCATGCGCCGCATGGTCGAACGGGACAAGAACCACCCGAGCGTCGTCATGTGGTCGCTCGGCAACGAGGCCGGCGTCGGCCGCAACCTCGGCGTCATGGCCGCCTGGACGCGCGAGCGCGACCCGTCCAGGCCCCTCCACTACGAGGGCGACCGCTCGTGCGCCCACACCGACGTCTACTCCCGCATGTACGCCTCCCACGCCGAGGTCGAGGCCATCGGCCGCGGCGAGGAGGACCCGCTCGAGGACCCCGCACTGGACGCGCGGCGGCGCGCGATGCCGTTCCTGCAGTGCGAGTACGCCCACGCCATGGGCAACGGGCCCGGCGGGCTGGCGGAGTACCAGGAGCTGTTCGAGCGCTACCCGAGGCTCGCGGGCGGGTTCGTGTGGGAGTGGATCGACCACGGCATCGCGCACCCCGCCCATGACTTCGCCTACGGCGGCGACTTCGGCGAGCCCCTGCACGACGGCAACTTCGTCATCGACGGGCTCGTCTTCCCCGACCGTACGCCCTCGCCGGGGCTGCTCGACCTGAACAAGGCGTTCGAGCCGGTCAGGATCACCTTCGCGGCGGAGGGCGGGGTGGCGCGGGTCGTCAACGGGCACGGCTTCCGCGACCTGTCCCATCTGCGGTTCACCGCCACCGTCGAGGTGGAGGGGGAGGTCGTCGCCGAGCACCCGCTGGAGGTGCCGCCGGACGGCGGCGAGGTGCGGCTGCCCGGCGCGGCGGCGGGACCGGGGGAGCGCTGGCTGACCGTCCGCGCCCTGCTCGCCGCCGACCAGCCCTGGGCCCCCGCGGGCCACGAGGTCGCCTGGTCCCAGACCCGCCTCCCCTCGGACCCGCCGGCGCCGGCCGGACGAACCGCCGCCACGCTTTCGGGCGCCGAGTTCGAGGATCGCAGCGGGCGGCTGATCCGGCTGTTCGGCGTGGAGGTGGAGGGGCCGCGGCTCGACCTGTGGCGGGCGCCCACCGACAACGACCGCTACAGCGGCCTCGAAGCCCGCTGGCGGGCCCTGGGCCTGCACCGCCTCACCCACCGCACGGACGCCGTCGAACGGCACGGCGGCACCCTGACCGTACGCACCCGCGTCGCCCCCGCCGCCGGCGACCTCGGGATGCGGGCGGCCTACCGGTGGACCGCCGCCGACGACGGCGCGCTGCTGCTGCGCGTGGACGTCGAGCCCGAGGGCGACTGGAGCGACCCGATCCCGCGCCTCGGCCTCACCATGACCCTGCCCGGCGCGGCCGTGGACCGGATCACCTGGTTCGGCCGCGGCCCAGGCGAGGCGTACCCCGACACCGGCCTCGCCGCCCGCGTCGGCCGCTGGAGCGCCACGATCGAGGAGCTGCAGACCCCGTACGTCCGCCCGCAGGAGAACGGCCACCGCGCCGACGTCCGCTGGGCCGACCTCGGCCCGTTCCGCGTCTCCGGCGAGCCGCTCTTCGGGCTGACCGCCCGCCGCTGGAGCACCGCCGAGCTGGCCGCCGCCCGGCACCGCCCCGACCTGACGCCCGGCGACCGCGTCCACCTGCACCTGGACCTCGCCCACCAGGGCATCGGCACGGCCACCTGCGGGCCAGGACCGCTGCCGCGCTACGACCTGTACGCCCGCCCGGCGACGTTCACGCTCCGCTTCACCCCGGCCTGAACGCGCCAAGGGGCCGGGCCCCGCCATGAACGGCGGGACCCGGCCCCGGCACCCAGGGCGAGTCAGACGGCGAGGATCGTGCCCGCGCCGACCGTCAGCCCGCCCTCGCGGACGGCGAACCCGAGCCCCGGCTCCAGCGCGACCGGCCGGCCCAGCTCGACCGCGACCTCGACGGTCTCGCCCGGCTCGGCGGGCCCGTCCAGGAGCAGCTCGCCGGGCACGTCCGTGGTCCGCAGGTAGAACTGCGGCCGGTAGCCGGAGGCGATCGGCCGCCGCCGTCCGCCCTCCTCCGGCGTCAGGAGGTAGACGCGGGCGCGGAACGACGTACGCTCGCGCTGGCTGCCCGGCTCGGCCAGCACCATGCCGCGCCGCACCTGCTCGCGGCGGACCCCGCGCAGCAGCACGGCCGCGTTGTCGCCGGCCTCGCCCCGCTCCATCGTCTTGCCGAACGTCTCGACGCCCGTCACGACCGCCGTGAACCCGTCACCGAACCCGACGGCCTCGACCGTGTCGCCGACCCGCACCGAGCCGCGCTCGATGGCGCCGGTGACGACCGTGCCGCGGCCGGTGACCGTCAGCACGTTCTCGACCGGCATGAGGAACGGCGCGTCCACGTACCGGACCGGCACGGGGATGTGCTCGTCCACGGCCCGGAGCAGCGCCTCCACGGAGGCGGTCCAGACCGGGTCGCCCTCCAGCGCCCGCAGCCCGGACACCCGGACCATCGGCACGTCACGGTAGCCGTGCGCGGCCAGCAGGTCCTGCAGCTCCAGCTCGACCAGGTCGGTGAGCTCCGGGTCGGCGCCGTCGGCCTTGTTGACGGCCACGACCAGGTGCTCGACGCCGACCCGGCGGGCCAGCAGCACGTGCTCGCGGGTCTGCGGCATGATGCCGTCGTGCGCGGACACGACGAGGATCGCGCCGTCGAGCTGCGCCGCCCCCGTGATCATGTTCTTCACGTAGTCGGCGTGGCCCGGCATGTCCACGTGGGCGTAGTGGCGGGTGTCGGTCTCGTACTCGACGTGCGAGATGTTGATCGTGATGCCCCTGGAGGCCTCCTCCGGGGTGCGGTCGATCCGCTCGAACGGCGTGTACGTCGCCTGCCCCCGCTCGGCCAGCACCTTCGTGATGGCCGCGGTCAGCGTGGTCTTGCCGTGGTCGACGTGCCCCATCGTGCCGATGTTGAGATGCGGCTTGTTGCGTACGTAGGCCTGCTTGGCCATGGTTCCTTCCTCGACTGCCCGGTGTGGTGTGTGACCCGTCCGAAGGGGCTGACGACCTCCCCCCGCCGGGTCACCTCGGGACTCACGGGAAGAGGTCAGCGCTCCAGGCCGCCGCGGGCACGCTCGCAGGCGCCCGGCAGTGCGGGCGTCACGGGGCGAACGTGCGGGAACATGAGGACCATGGTGCGGTGATCAGCACGTGACCGCAACGCATTATTCCCCCGAGGAGAGGACCCCGCGTGGCCGACGTCATGGACCGCAGCAGGCTCGCCGAACTGATCGCCGCGTACGAGGTGCCCGGGTCGGCGCTGGCCTGCCTGCATCGCGGCGAGCTGACCGAGCTCGCGGCCGGCACGCTCAACGCCGCCACCGGCGTCGAGGCGACCCCCGACTCGCTCTTCCAGATCGGCTCGATCACCAAGGTGTGGACCGCGACCCTGCTCATGCTGCAGGCCGAGCGCGGCCGGCTCACCCTGGACACCCCGGTGCGCGAGGTGCTGCCGGACTTCCGGGTGGCCGACGAGGAGGTCAGCGCGGCGGTCACCGTCCGCCACCTGCTCACCCACACCAGCGGCATCGACGGCGACCTGTTCCTCGACACCGGCCGCGGCGACGACTGCGTGGCGAAGTACGTCGCCGCCTGCGCCGACCTGCCTCAGAACCACCCGCTCGGCGCCACCCAGTCCTACTGCAACGCCGGGTTCGTGATCGCCGGCCGGATGCTGGAGCGGCTGACCGGCAAGCGCTGGGACGACCTGGTCAGGGACGAGCTTGCCGAGCCGCTCGGCCTCACCCACACCTGGACGCTGCCCGAGGACGTGCTCCGCTTCCGCGCCGCGACCGGCCACCTCGACGGCGGCGCGCCCGCCCCGCGCTGGGGCCTCATGCGGGCCATGGGCCCGGCCGGGCTCATCTGCGCCCGCCCCGCCGACGTCGTCGCCTTCGCCCGCGCCCACCTGGAGGGCGGCCTGCTCGCCGACCCGGCCGCGATGCGGGAGCCGCAGGTGGACATCCCCAACCCGCACACGCTGGGCCGCCAGTGGGGGATCGGCTGGGTCCTCGACGAGTGGGACGGTCACCGGGTGATCTCCCACGGCGGCAACACGATCGGCCAGCACGCCATGCTCTGGGCCGTCCCCGGCACCGGCACGATCGTGTGCGTCACCGCCAACGGCGGCCACTCCGGCGCGTTCACCCGGGCCGTCGCGACGGAGCTGTTCGCCCAGCTCGACGGCCTCACCGTGCCGCCCGCGCCCGAACCGCCCGCCACGCCGGTCGAGGTGGACGCCGCCCGCCACGCCGGCGTGTACGAGCGGACCGGCCACCGCATGACGGTGACCGTCCGCGACGGCGGCCTGCGGCTGCGCCTGGAGACCACGGGGGAGCTGGCCGACCTGGCCGAGCCCGAGGAGTTCGACCTGGTGGCCGTGGACGAGGCGACGTTCGTCGGCCGGCCGCGCGGCGGCCCCGCCTGGGCGTCCGCCGTCTTCTACGAGCTGCCGGACGGCTCCCCGTACGTGCATTTCGGCGCCCGCGCCACCCCCAGGACGGCCTGAGCGCTCAGCGGGCGATCCACTCGGTGGAGGTGGTGACCTCCTTCAGCACCTCCGGCAGCGGCTCGACGCCGAGCCCCGGCCCGGCAGGCACCTCCAGGTGCCCGTCCACCAGCTCGAACGGCTCGGTCACGTCGGTCGCGAAGTAGCGCCGCGACCCGGAGGTGTCGCCCGGCAGCGTGAAGCCCGGCAGCGCGGCGAGCGCCACGTTCGCCGCCCGGCCGAGGCCGGTCTCCAGCATGCCGCCGCACCACACCGCGACCCCGTGCGCCCGGCACAGGTCGTGCACCCGCCGCGCCTCCAGGTAGCCGCCGAGCCGGCCCGGCTTGATGTTGACGATCGAGCACGAGCCGAGCTCGATCGCGGCGGCGGCGTGCTCGGCCGACTCGATCGACTCGTCCAGGCAGATCGGCGTGCACAGCCGGCGGGCCAGCCTGGCGTGCTGCACGAGGTCGTCGTTGGCGAGGGGCTGCTCGATGAGCAGCAGGTCGAAGGCGTCCAGCTTGGCCAGGCGGGGCGCGTCGGCCAGGGTGTAGGCGGCGTTGGCGTCGACCTGGAGCAGCACGTCGTCGCCGAAGCGCTCGCGCACGGCGCGCACCGGCTCGACGTCCCAGCCGGGCTCGATCTTCAGCTTGATCCGGACATAACCCTCGTCCAGGTAGCCCGCGACGGCGTCGAGCAGCCTCGGGATCGTGTCCATGATGCCGACCGACACCCCGCACGGCACCCGCGTGCGGGACGCGCCGAGGAACCCGGCGAACGACTCGCCCGACGCCCTGAGCTGCGCGTCGAGCACGGCGGTCTCCAGGGCCGCCTTGGCCATGCGGTGCCCCTTGATCGGGTGGAGTGCGCGGCCGACCGTGTTGGCGTCCAGGTTCGCCGGCAGGGCGGGCAGCAGGAAGCGGCGGATCACGTCGGCGGCGCCGTCGACGTACTCGGGGGAGTAGAGCGGGTCGGACATGGCCACGCACTCGCCCCAGCCCTCGGCCTCCGGCGTCACGACCCGCACCAGCAGGACGTCGCGGGAGGTCTCGGTGCCGAACGAGGTACGGAACGGCGCCACCAGCGGCATCGCGATGCGCCGCAGCTCGACTCCAGTGATCTTCACGCTCTCTCCACAACGTAGTAGGTCCTGCCGCGGAACCCGGTCACGGCGCGGCCCTCTGCCATGAGCCCGCCGAGCACCTCGCGCACCGCGTGCCGCCAGGACTTGGCGGCGCCCGGGTCGGCGCCGCGCAGCCGCCCGATGTCGGCCGGCACCGCCACCAGCACCGTATCGGCGTCCGATGACCCGGTGACGGGCCGCCCGCCCTCGTCCGCCAGCGCCACCACCGCGTCCCCCGTGTCACGGGCCGGGGCGGGGGAGTCCTGGACGGGCCACTCGGTCAGCAGCCGGTCGGACTCGTCGCCGCGGTTGATCGCGTCGGTCATGACGCCGTAGAAGTCCGGTAGGTACGCGATCGGCCGCGCCCCCAGCTTGTGTAGGTTGAAGTGGGCGTTGCGGCGTACGAGGGGGTCGTAGGTCCAGGTGACGCGCTCCAGCCCGTGCTCGGCGGCCCAGCGCCGCTGGTGCAGCTTGAGCGCGTGCCCCGCGCCGGGCGCGACCGCGCCCGTGACGTGCGAGTGCAGCGCGGCCCCTTCCGCGAGGAACCCGACCGACGCCCCCACCAGCCGCTCGCCGTCGAACGCGCCGGCGGCGTACCCGCCGGCGTGCGTCAGCGCCCGCATCAGCTCCACCGTGACCGGCGGAGCTCCCGGCCCGAACCGCCAGATGGCCTCGAACAGCGCGTCGACCCGCTCGAACTCCGCGATCTCGCGCAGCTCCCTGACCTCGAACACCCGCAGCCGCCCCTTCCCGCACGGATCAGCCCACCTGGGCTTTCATGGCGACGTTACGCCATGGGCGCGATGCGGACCCGGCGCGGGGCCTCCTGGCTGAGGCGGACCGCGTCGAGCGGCACCGTCACCTGTGGCGTGCGGTAGCGGCCGCCGGCGAAGCGGTCGGCGAGCGCCGCTCGCACCGCCGCTGCCGTCACGTGGCCGTCGAGCGAGCTGCGGCCGTCGCGGCCGATCTCGACCGCGCACGGGCCCGGCTGCGCGGCCAGTGCCAGCCCCGCCACCGCCGCCCCGGCGAGGGCGCCGAGGTCGTCGCCGGTCCAGCCGTAGTGCCACATCCCGGCCGCCATCACCGGCGCGGCCGGGCAGGAGCCCGGCTCGATGAGCACGACGTCCATGCCCCGGAAGAGCTGCCCGGCGATCTCCTCGGCGCCCCGGGCGACCCGGGTGCCCGCGCGCAGCCCGGGGAAGTGCGGCACCTGGCCGCCGACCGAGAAGATGAGCTTGATGCCCGGCTCCGACGGGCCGGGGCCGCTGTCGCGCCACCCGCAGGCGACGAGGTCGGCGGTGCCGGCCGACCTCCAGGTGCCGATGCGCAACATGAAGATTGACTACCCTTCGGAACGGCCGGTGACACACGGTCACGTCTAACGCAGGCTCCACACGTCGAGCCTGCGCAGCACCCGCGACACCACGGCCGGATCGGCGCGCGGGTCGCGGCGGGCCTCCAGCACCTCCTGGCGGGCGGCCGACAACATCTCGTCCTGCACCCGGCGGACCAGCCGGACGCGCTGCGCCCGCGCCTCGTACGCCTCCCGCCGCTCCTCCTCGCCCGCCTCCGGGCTGATCCGCGGCCCGAACCCCAGCATGCGCCGGTTGAGCTGCTCCAGCACGTCCTCGGGAAGGTCCTCGGCCTCGTCGATCTCCCGCAGCCGCCGCTTGGCCGCCTTGGCCGCGGCGCGCGCCAGCCGTTTCTCCAGCTCCCGCTCGGCCGCGGTGTCGGCCTGGACGCCGAGCCGCGACACCAGCCACGGCAGCGTCAGCCCCTGCACGACGAGCGTGACCAGGATGACCGCGAACGAGATGAACACGATCGCCGACCGCTCGGGGAACGGCGAGCCGTCGGCCAGCGTGAGCGGGATGGCCAGCGCGAGCGCCACCGACGCCACCCCGCGCATGCCCGCCCACCACATGACGACGGTCTCGCGCCAGCTGAGCGGGATCTCGCTGTCCTCGTGCCGCCGCCCTTCCGTCTTCTTGGCCACCCAGGCCGCCGGCAGCAGCCACAGCAGCCGGACGAGCACCACGGCCGCGACGACGGCGGCGCTCCAGCCGAGCAGCGGGCCGAGCCGGTCCGCCTCGATGCCGAGCACGGTGTGCAGCTCCAGCCCGATCAGCCCGAACGCCACACCCGTGACCAGCGTCTCCACGACCTGCCAGAACGTACGGGCGGCGAACCTGCCCATCACGTCGTCGGCGTCGACGGTCCGGTCGGCGAGGAAGAAGGCGCTGGTCAGCACGGCCAGCACGCCGGAGCCGTGCAGCTCGTCGGCCAGCGCGTAACTGATGAACGGCACCAGCAGCGACAGCCCCACCTGCAGCGTGGCGTCGCCGAGCAGGTCCATCAGCTTCGAGCTCAGCCAGCCGAGCCCGAGCCCCACCAGCACGGCCACCACCGCCGACAGCGCGAACTCCGCCAGCGCCCCCGGCCAGGAGAAGGTGCCGGTCACGGCGGCCGCGATCGCCACGTGGTAGAGCACGATGGCGGTCACGTCGTTGAACAGGCCCTCGCCCTCCAGCAGCGCCACCATGCGCCGGGGCAGCCCGAGCCGGCCGGCCACCGCCGTCGCGGCGACCGGGTCGGGCGGCGCGACCAGCGCCCCGAGCGCCACGGCCGCGGCCAGCGGCAGGCCGGGCACGAGGGCGTGCGCGACCGCCGCCACCACCGCCGTCGTCACGAACACCAGTGCCACGGCCAGCAGGAAGATCGGCCGCCACTGGGCCGCGAACTGCCGCCACGACGTGCCCCGCGAAGCCGCGTACAGCAGCGGCGGCAGCAGCAGGGGCAGGACGATGCCGGGCGGCACGTTCACGTTGGGCACGAAGGGCAGGATCGCCATGAGGATGCCGAGCAGGGTCATCAGCACGGGGGCGGGCAGCCCCAGCCGGTCGCCGAGCGGGACGGTGATCAGCGCGCCCAGCAGCACCAGCATGAGCAGCACGAACTGGTCCACCGCCACCCCCATGTGATCGACCGCGAACCAGCGTAGCCGAGGCGGGTCAGGCGAACAGGGCGGGCCCGTACCTCAGCACGATCAGCAGCGTCAGCGCGAGGAGCCAGATCGTCACGGCCAGCGCGTCGAGGTCGGCGGCGACGGCCCGGCGCAGCGCCCCCTGCGCGCGGCGGGGCAGGTACAGGTTGCCGTCGCGGATGTTCACGTGCGTCAGCGTGGACCACACGAGCGTCGTCGAGACGGTCACCAGCAGGCACCACGGGCACAGCGCGCCGATGACGTACATCGACTGCGACAGCAGCCAGTACGCGAACACCAGCCCGAGCGTGTAGACCACCTGCGCCGCGCACATGAACCAGCGCGGGAAGCGCGCCCCGCCGAGCGCGGCCGTCGCGATCGTGATGACGACCGGCTCGCAGACCAGCCCGAGGAAGGCGTTGGGGAAGCCGAACAGGTGGGCCTGCCACGAGCTGCCGACCGTGCCACAGCTCACCACGCTGTTGATGTCGCAGGACAGGTCGGCGGCCGGGTCGGCGGCCAGCCGCAGCGCGTCCACCGACAGCACGAACGACGCGGTCAGGCTGAGGCACGCCGACAGGAGCATGGTGCCGTAGAGCCAGCCGTTCGAGTGCCGCAACGCGTGCAGCCGGGGGAGCACGCCGATCGTGGGGCTGGTCACCGGGCCGCCGCCGTCAGCGCCTCGTTGAGGGGTCCGGCGGTGTAAAGATCGCCCTGGAACGCCTTCCCGTCGATCCGGACGGCCGGCGTGCCGGTGACGCCCGACGCGAACGCCGCCCGCGTCGCGGAGGCCGCCCACGCCTCGAAGGTCCGCTGCCCGAAGGCGGTCACCACGTCCGCGGGCACCCCGGCCCCGCGCGCCAGCTCGGCGATCCGCTCGTCGGTGAGCCCCTCGCCGCCCTCGGCCGGCTGGTACGCGAACAGGGCCGCGCTGAACGCCAGGACCTTCTCCGGCGCGCGGTCGGCGACCGTGGCGACGGCGTTCGCGGCCCGCGTGGAGTAGCGGGTGCCGCTGCTCGCCTGGTCGAGGAAGGCCAGCGGGTGCAGCTCCAGCCGTACGGCGCCGGCCTCGACCAGCCGCGCCACCTCGGCGCCGTTGGCCGTCTCGAAGCGCCCGCAGAACGGGCACATGTAGTCGAGGTAGACCTCCAGTTTCACCGGCGCGTCGGCGCGGCCGAGCGCGAGCGCGCCGCCCGTCGTCGCGATGGCAGGGGCCGGGCCGGACCCCGCGGCGGGGGAGGACGTGCTCCCCGCCGCGTTCACGAGGGCGATCACGATCGCCACCACCAGTCCAGCGATGATCAGACCGCCGCCGATCGCGACCAGGTGGATCCGTCTCCTCCTGCGCCGCCCGGCGGCGGCGCGGGCCTCGCGCAGCTCGCGCGACCTGCTCCGTGCCTCGGTGCTCATGGCTGCCAGCCTCGGGCATCGGGGCGGGCGCGCACCTGGGCCGAAGGGTCCCGATCTTGAGGCCGTTGGTCCCGGATCGGGCGATCCGCGCTACCCCGTCACCGGTCGAGCACCTGGAGCGGCGGCGGCCCGCCGCTCAGCACCAGCGGCCCGGAGTCCGTACACGCCACGACGTCCGCCACCCGGGCGCCGAACAGGTCGGGCACGTAGATCGCCGGCTCCAGACAGAGCGTCATGCCGGCCGCGAGCGGCGTGTCCTCGCCCAGCCACGGCCCCTCCTCGGGGCCGAGGCCGACGCCGCGCCCGGCGTGCGCGGCGGCGAAGCGGCCGTAGCCGCTGGCGTCGATGACCTCGCCGACGGCCCGGGCGACGGCGCGGGCGGGCGCGGGCGGCCCGGCCGCCGCCAGCCCGGCCCGGTGGGCGGCCACCACCACCGTGTACATGGCCTCGAAGTCCTCCGGCGGCTCGGCGACCGCGAACACCCGCGCGACCTCCGCGCAGTAGCCGCCCCACCGGCCGCACACCGACACCGCCAGCGCGTCCCCGGGGTTGATGACCCGGCCGCCCGGCAGATGCGCGGGCCTGGCCGTGTGCTCGCCGGCCGCCACGCGCAGCGCCAGCACCTCCTCGCAGCCCGACTCCAGCGCCAGCAGCCGCAGCCGGGCGGCCATCGCCCGCTCGGTCGCGCCGAACCAGGCCAGCTCGCGCGCCTGCCGCAGCACCTCCTCGGCCCGCAGCGCCGCCCGCTCGACGGCGGCCACCTCGTGCGGCTCCTTGCGCAGCCGCAGCGGCGCGAGCACCGCCGACGCGGGCACCAGCTCGGCCTCGATCGTCATGCCGAACAGCTCGCGCACCCGCATCTCCGGGTCCACCCCGACCCGCCGCGCGCCCGGGGGCACCAGCGCGGCCGGGTCGCCGGTCTCGACGGCCGCGTCCCCCGTCACGACGAGGAAACCGGCACCGTCCCGGCCGCCGAGGAAGCGGAAGTCCGGCGAGGGCCGCAGCACTAAGGCGTCCACCCCGGCAGCTGCCATCGCGGCGCGGGCGGCGGCCAGCCTGGCCGCCCGCCCGGCCTCCGGCAGCGGCGTCACTTCGGCTCGTGCAGCCAGCAGGCGACCGGCCCGAACGCCGGGTCCTCCTCCCGGCACCGGTCCATGACCAGCGGGCAGCGCGGATGGAAGCGGCATCCCGCGGGCGGCGCGGCCGGGTCCGGCACGTCGCCGGGCAGCTCCGCGGGCAGCACGCCCATCCCGTCGGGATGCGGGATGGCCGCCAGCAGCGCCTTCGTGTACGGGTGCCGCGGCTCGGCCCACACCTCCTCGGTGCGTCCGATCTCGACGATCCGCCCCAGGTACATGACGGCCACCCGGTCGGCGATCAGCCGCACCACGGACAGGTCGTGGCTGATGAACAGCAGCCCCGCGCCCGACTCCACGGCGAGGTCGCGCATGAGCCTGGCCACCTGCGCCTGCGCGGAGGCGTCCAGCGCCGAGATGGGCTCGTCGCCGATCAGCAGCCGCGGCCGGGCGGCCAGCGCCCGCGCGATCGCCACCCGCTGCCGCTGCCCGCCGGAGAACTCGTGCGGGTGCCGGCTCGCGAACTCGCGCGGCAGCCCCACCCGTTCCAGCAGGTCGGCGGGGGAGGTGGTGGTGTCGCCCGCGGTCCGCAGCCCGTCGGCGATCTGGTCGCCGACCCGGCGCCGCGGGTTCAGCGACGTGTACGGATCCTGGAACACCATCTGCACGCTGGTGTGCCGCCGCCGGCGCAGCCCGAGCGGCGTGACCGGCTCACCTTCGAAGGTGATCGACCCGCCGCTGACCGGGCCGAGCCCGCACACCGCCCGCGCCAGCGTGGACTTGCCGCACCCGGACTCGCCGACCAGCCCCACGACCTCGCCGGGGCCGACCCGCAGGCTCGCGCCCGCCACGGCACGCACCGGAGGCCGGCCGGAGGTGCGGTGCTCGACGACCAGGTCGTCCACCGTCAGCAGGGGAGCTGTCGTGGGCGCAGTCGTGGGCTGGGGGGTCATCGCACCTCCGCGTCGGGCAGGGACTCCAGCAGGGACCGGGTGTAGGGGTGCTCCGGCCTGCGCAGCACCCGGACCCGCGGCCCGGACTCCACGACCAGGCCGTCCTTCATCACGCTCACCTCGTCGGCGACCGCCGACATGACGCCGAGGTCGTGGGTGACCAGCAGCACCGCGAGGCCCAGCTCGTCGCACAGGCCGCGCAGCAGGCGCAGCACGCCGGCCTGCACGGTCACGTCGAGCGCGGTCGTCGGCTCGTCGGCGATCAGCACCTTCGGCGAGCAGGCCAGCGCCACGGCGATGGCGATGCGCTGCCGCATGCCGCCGGAGAACTGGTGGGGATAGCGCCGGTAGGCCTCCTCGGCGCCCGGGATGCGGACCTTGCCGAGCAGCTCCACGGCCCGCGCCCGCGCCTCGGCCTTGCCGAGCCCGAGGTGGTGGCGCATGTGCTCGGTGAGCTGCCGGCCGACGGTCAGCATGGGGTGCAGGCTGGTGGCCGGGTCCTGGAAGACCATGGCCACCTCGCCGCCGCGTACCTTGTTGAGCTCCTTGGGCGGCAGCGTCAGCAGGTCGCGCCCGCCGAGCCGGATCGCCCCGGTGGCGCGCGAGCCGTGCGGCAGCAGCCCCAGCACCGCGAGGCCCGTCATGGTCTTGCCCGACCCGCTCTCGCCGGCCAGGCCGTGCACCTTGCCGGGCTCCAGCCGCAGGTCCACGCCGCGCAGCACGTCCCGCCCGCCGATCGTCACCTTGAGCCCGGCGATGTCGAGTGCCGTCACAGCGCACGCTCCTTGATCGCACGGGCGGTACGCGGGTCGAGCGCGTCACGCAGGGTGTCGCCGAGGAAGTTGAACGCCAGCACCACCGTCAGGATCGCGAGTCCGGGGAACGTCGCCACCCACCAGCTGTCGAACACCTCGACGCCGGAGGCCACCATCGCCCCCCACTCCGGGGACGGCGGCTTGGCCCCGAGCCCCAGGAACGACAGGCCCGACAGCAGCAGCAGCGCCGTGCCGATGTCCAGGGTGGCCAGCACCAGCACGGGGCCGGTGATGTTCGGCAGCACGTCCACCCGCAGCGAGCGCCACACCGAGAAGCCCAGCAGCCGCCCGCTCAGCACGAACTCCCGCTCGCGGATCCCCAGCACCAGCCCGCGCGTGACGCGGGCGTAGGAGGGCCAGGCGACGACCAGCACCGCCAGCACCGCGTTGGCGAGGCTCGCGCCGAGCGCGGCCGCCACCACCATGGCGAGGATCACCGTCGGGAACGCGAACACGAGGTCCGCCACCCGCATGATCGTCTCGTCGGCCCAGCGGCCGAAGTAGCCCGCGCAGGCGCCCAGCAGGCCGCCGATCGCCACCGACAGCACCACCAGCAGCAGCGTCAGCGGGATCGACACCCGCGCGCCGTAGAGGACGCGGCTGAGGATGTCGCGGCCGAGCTGGTCGGTGCCGAACCAGTGCCCGGGTCCCGGCGGGGCCAGCCTGGGCAGGTCCTGGGCGAGCGGGTCGTGCGGGGCCAGCAGCGGCGCGGCCAGCACCACGACCAGCCAGATCGCGGCCAGCACCGCGCCGCTGACGGCCAGCGGCTGCCGCCACGCCTCGGGCAGCCTCGCGAGGAGGCTCGCGCGTCTCATTGCAACCTCACTCGGGGGTCGATGACGCCGTACAGGACGTCCACGACCAGGTTGATGGCCAGGTAGACGACGCCCACGACCAGGCCGACGCCCATGACGGCGGGCAGGTCGAGGGTGGTCGCGCTCTTGTACGCGTACTGGCCGATGCCGGGCCAGGCGAAGATCGCCTCGACCAGCACCGTGCCGGACAGCAGGGAGCCGAAGGCGAGGCCCGCCACCGTGATGATCGGCACCAGGGCCGAGCGCAGCACGTAACGGAAGAGGATCACCCGGCCGGGCAGGCCCTTCGCGCGGGCGGCCCGCACGTAGTCCTGTCCCAGCACCTCCAGCACCGCCGAGCGGGTGAAGCGGGTGAGCAGGCCGATCGTGTAGAGCGCCAGCACCAGGGCGGGGGTGACCAGGTGCCCGGCGGCGGAGGCGAAGATGTCCCACCGGCCGGCGAGCAGCGCGTCCACCGTCTGCAGCCCGGTCACCGGCGGGGCCGAGCCGAGCGCCACGTCCACCCGGCCGCTGCCGGGGGTGATCTGCAGGCGGTAGAAGAACACGTAGAACGCCATCAGCGCCAGCCAGAACGTCGGCACCGAGATGCCGATGAGGCTGACCACGCGCAGCGTGTGGTCGGCGAGGCGGTCCCTGCGCAGCGCGGCGACCACGCCGAAGGCCACGCCCAGCACCAGCGACACCAGGATCGCCGCGCCGGCCAGCTCCAGCGTCGCCGGCACGAACTCGGCGAGGTCGGCGGCGACCGGCCGGTGGCTCTGCTGGCTGGTGCCGAAGTCGCCGTGCAGCAGGCCCTGCAGGTGCAGGAGGTACTGCTGCCAGAGCGGCTTGTCCAGGCCGTGCTCGGCCCGCCACTGCGCCACGATGGCCGGGTCGCCGAGCGCCCGCTGGCCCAGGTTGGCCGCCACGGGGTCGCCGGGCACCAGGTTCGTCAGCACGAACGTGATGAGCGTGATGCCCCAGGCCATGAGCACGGCGAGCAGCACCCGGCGCACGAGGAACCGGGCGAGCGGGGGCACCCGCCGCCCGGTCCGCTCGCGCGTCGCGTCCGGCTTCATCTACTTCGCGCCGAGGTCGGCGACGTCGACCGTCCACACCGGGTGGTACTCCAGCCCGGTCACCGACGCGGCGGTCACGATGTTCTGGCTCGCCTGGATGAGCGGGACGAACGGGCCGGCCGCGTTGAGCTTGTTCTGCATGTCGGCGTAGGCGCTCTTGCGGGCCTCGTCGCCGACCGCCTCGGCGGCCTTCACGCCGGCGGCCTCGATCTCCTTGGCCGTGCCTTCCTTCCAGCCGGCGCGCAGGCCGACCGTCTTGCCGGGCAGGAAGGCGAGGTAGTCGCTCGGGTCCGGGTAGTCAGGGCCCCAGTACCACAGGCCCATCTCCTCCTTGCCGTTGCGGTAGTTGTCGAGCGCGGTCGTCACCGGCGCGGGCTGCAGGTCCACCGTGATGCCGACCTCCTTGAGGTTGGCCTGGATGCGCTCGGCGAGCGGCTGGAACGACAGGCCGTTCACGGTCAGCTCGCTCGGGTACTCCAGCTTCACCGTGGGGTTCGACAGGCCGCTCGCGGCGAGCGCCGCCTTGGCGCCCTCGACGTCCCGCTTGGGGGCCTGCTCCGGCGGCAGCGCGCCGAGCAGCTGTGACGGGATGATGCCCGGCGCCTGCGTGGCGCCCTCGCCGGCCAGCTCCAGCAGGCCCGCGTAGTCGACGCCCTTGCGCACGGCCTCGACGAACTTGGGGTTCGGCGTGGTCTTGCTGATCGAGGAGTCCTGGTTGGCCAGCAGGAACAGCACGTTCGCCGAGGCGGTCTTCTTCACCTGCAGCGTCGAGGGCATGCCGGTGACCTGGTCGCCGGACAGGTTGAGCGCGATCTGGCTGTCGCCGCGCTGGACGTTCAGCTTCTGCGTGGAGGCCTCGACGTTGCGCAGCACGACCTTGTCGTAGGTCGGCTTGGTCCCGTAGTACTTGGGGTTCGCCTTGAGCGTGACCTGGCTGCTGACGTTGAACGACTCGATCGTGTACGGGCCCGACCCGGCGGAGCTGGAGTTCAGCCACTGCTCGGCCTTGTCCTGGGCGTCCGCGGTCGCGCCGTGCTCCTTGGCGAGCTTGCTGTTGAGGATGCCGAGCGCCGGGTTCGGCAGGATGTACGGCAGCGCCGGATTAGCCGCCTTCGACGTCAGCGTGATCGTCGTGTCGTCGGTCTTGGCCACCTCGACGCCGTCCAGCAGGAACGACGGGGTGCCCTTCATGTCACGCACGCGGGTCAGCGAGAACACCACGTCGTCGGCGGTGACCGGCGAGCCGTCGGCGAAGGTCGAGCCCTGCTTGAGCTTCAGGGTCAGCGTCTTGCCGTCCTCGCTCAGCTCGTACGACTCGGCGAGCGCGGGCACCGGCTTGGTCACGTCGGCGCCGTCGAAGGTGAGCAGCGTCTCGTAGACGGCCTTGCCGACGATCAGGCCGGTCGGCTCGTACGTGCGGCCGGGGTCGGCGGTCTTCAGGTCGAAGGACGTGTCGATGACGAGCGTCTTGCCGCCGCCACCGCCGCCGTCCGCGGGGGCCTGCGACGACGTGCCGCCGCTACCGCAGGCGGCGAGGGTCAGCGCACCGGCGAGCAGCACGGCCGCCTTCTGCGAGCGGGTCGCCATGGAGGTCCTCCAAGATCTGGACGTTCAGTTGGGAGATGCCGAGGATTGTGCGGCAGATCGTCCAGGTACTGTGCGGTCGCTGAGACGTATATAAAGGTCAGTGAGGTAATGATGAGTGAAATTTCCAGAAATGGGCACAGCGGGAGCGGTCAGCCTGGACGGATCGGCATCGGTCTCGAGCTGGACGACATCCATTTGAAGATCCTTGAGATCCTGCGGGAGAACGGCAGGATCTCGGTCGCGGCGCTGGCCGAACGGGTGGGCATCTCCCGGGCCAACGCCTACACGCGCTTCGAGGCGCTGCGCGCGGACGGCGCGATCAAGCGCTTCACCGCGGAGATCGACCACGGGCGCGCCGGGCTCGGCATCACCGCCCTGATCTTCGTGACCGTACGCCAGCAGATGTGGAAGCAGTTCCGGGCCGAGCTGGCCCGGATGCCCGAGGTCGAATACTGCGCCATCACCACCGGCCAGCACGACGCCATGATCCAGGTGAGGGTGGCGGACGTCGCGGCCGTGCACACCATGGTCACCGACCGGCTGGCCAACATCCCGGCGGTCAAGGCCACCGAGACGGTGTTCATCCTGGACGAGGTGCTGCGGCGGCCGTACGTGCTGCCCGGCGACGGACGCCAGGCCGCCCGGCAGGCACGCCGCCCGGCCCCCTCGGAGGAGCGGGACGACGTGCCGCTCGGCAAGATGCGCTTCGTCGGCGCCGCCGAGGGCCGGGCCGCCCTGCGCAAGGACGACTGAGCGTCTCCTAGCCGGCGAGTTCCCTGCACACGCTCACGTGCGGCGTGTCGTCGCCGTCGAAGCTGAACTCCTCCACCAGGCGCAGCAGCCCGTCCTCGCCGGTCTCCAGGCGGCTGCTGCTCCGGCCGGCGGCCGTGCCGCCCGCCTTCAACGCGTGTACGTACGAGATCTGCACGTTCTCGCCCTCACGCGTGCCCACGAAGCGCCCCTGGATGACGGTGTCGCCCGTGTAGCTGCCCCACACCAGCCCGTCGGACTCCCAGTAGTGGAACTCCGTCGGGCTGTCCGGGTCCACCGCGCTCGCGGTCGAGCTCACCATCACGAATTTACGGTCGTTGAGATTCACGGACCCATGGTCCACACATTTCCGGGACATCACCGCGCCGCTGGACGAATGGTCAGCGCCTCCGGTCATGCCGGCCAATCCGTCCAGTGGCGGGGCCGCCCCCGGCTCGCACCGACTCACGTTCGCACGCATTGCCACGGCTTTACCTTTCCGGGCCTCACGCCATCATTGCACGGTGTGATAGTAATGTGACACTGCGTATCCGGAGTTCTTCGGGAGATCATATGGTGGCGTACGCGCTCTCGATCCTCGCGGCGGGCGGTGTGGTGGTCCTCGCCGCGCTGCTGTTCCGCAAGGTCCGCCGGGCGGAGGACGACCGAGATCCCGGCGGCCCCTCCGCCGGTCACGCCGGATCGATGCTGTCGGCCCTGTTCCTGCTGGTGTTCGCCATCGCGATCATCGTGCCGTGGACCACCGCCGACGCCGCCCGGCAGAACACCCACGCCGAGAGCCAGGCCGCGATCAACGCCTACTGGGCCGCCGCCGCCCTGCCTCCCGACGACGCCCGCCAGGTCCGCTCCGCCCTGCGCGACTACATCACCTTCGTGGTCCGCGACGAGTGGCCCCTCATGGCCCAGGGCCACATGGACCCGGTCGGCGCCGCCCGGATGGACGCCCTGCGCGGCCGCGTCAGCGCACTCAAGGTCAGCGGCACCGCACAGGAGGACGCCAAGACCGACCTGCTCGCCAACCTCGGCGCCGTCTCCGGCGCGCGGGCCCAGCGCGCCGCCGACGCCGCCGCCACGCCGCCCGACGGCCTGCTGTTCCTGACCATCCTCACGGGGCTCGTGGTGCTCGTCTTCCCCTTCATGGCCGGGGCCCGGCCGCGCGGGCTCACCCTGCTGCCGTTGCTCGCCATGGGCGGCCTGCTCGGCTTCGGCGTCTACCTGACCTGGGACATCTCCCACGCCTTCGACGGCCCGCTCGCGGTGGGGCCGGAGCCTTTCCAGGCGGCGCTGCAGGAGTTCGCCCGGATAGGCGGGAGCATGTGAGTACTGACGATGGGCACGGCGTCGCGTCCCCGGACGAGGGGGGCCCGGTGGGGGGTGGGTACCGCGTCGCGTCGTTGACGCTGCTCGCCGTCGCGCTGCTCGGCGCCGCGGTCGCGGGCCCCGTGGTCGCCGACGAGGCGCGCTCCGGGGCGGCGCTCGCCGCCTACTCTCAGGTCTCGGCGCACCCGCCTGAGCTGCCAGGCGGGCAGGCCCCGGGTGTGGGCCCGATGCACGCCGCCGGGGCGGCAGACGCCGGGGTGCAGGCGAGGAAGGTCCATGTCCGAGCTACGGCACCCGGCAACCGGGACGGCAAGGTCCCGGTCGGCGGCTCCGTGCCCGGTGTCCGGGGCGGCAAGATCCCGGTCGGCGGCGCCGTGCCGGGTGGGCGCGGCGGCAAGGTCCCGGTCGGCGGTGCGGTGCCGGGGCCGCGGGGCCGCAAACTGCCTCGCGCCGGGGCGATGCCGCAGGTGAGGACGGGCAAGGTGCCCGACGGGAGATCCGTGCCCGGGGTGCGGGCGGGGAAGGTCCCGACGGGTGCGGCCGTGCGGGCCGGCAAGGTGTCGCGGGACGGGTCGGTGGCGGGGGTGCGGGTCGGCCAGGCGCCGGTTCCGCACGTGTCGATCGCCGGCCGGCCGCCGGGCGGGCGCCTCATCCCCAAGGTCACCGTGCCGGGGATGACGATCTACCCCAGGGCCGTGTGCGAGGGCAGCGTGCAGGTGGGGCAGTGCTCCCAGCGCGGCACGCTCCCTTCCACGCCCCGCCCGCCGGGCGCGCCGCCCGTCGTCCCGGCCCGCGCGTCGCTCCCGCCCACGCCGACCCCGGAACCGACCCCGAGTCTCACCCCGCCGGCTCGCGTCAGGCAGGCCGCGGCCCCGCCGCAGGCCCGCCGCAAGAACCCGCTGGGCTCTGTCCTGGTCATGGTGGTCCTGGTCACCACGATCGCCTCCACCACCGCCGTGGCCTTCGGCGCCCGCCGCTGACCCCGCCGCTGACCCCGCCGCCGCCCTCGCCGGTGGTGGCTCATGGCCGGCGCATGGCACACTGGCCGACGCGCTGACGTCGGTACGCGCGGGCGGGGGAGAGGCCGTGGAGGAGCTGCTCGGGGGAAGCGTCAACCGGGTCGTCAGGGCCGGCGACACCGTACGCCGTCTGACCGGCCCCTGGACGCCGGCCGTGCACGCCCTGCTCGCCCACCTGGCCGAGCGCGGCTTCACGGGCGCGCCCCGCGCCCACGGCGTCGACGAGCGGGGGCGGGAGATCCTCGACCACGTGCCCGGCGAGGTCCCCGACTACCCGCTGCCCGCGTGGGCGCTGGCGGACGACGTGCTGGCGGGCGTCGCCAGGCTGCTGCGCGACTTCCACGACGCGACCGCCGGCTTCCCCGCGGATCCGGGACTGACGTGGTACTTCCCGGCCGTGAGCCCTGCTGAGGTCATCTGTCACGGCGACGTGGCCCCGTACAACTGCGTGTTCAGGGACGGGCGGCCGGTGGCGTTCATCGACTTCGACACCGCGCATCCTGGTCCGCGGGTCTGGGACGTGGCCTATGCCGCCTACCGTTTCGTCCCGCTCTCCGATCCCCTCCAGCTGGACGGGCCCCCGGTTGACGGCCAGGCGCGCAGGCTGCGGCTGTTCGCGGACGCGTACGGGCTGGATCCCGCCGGGCGTGAGGCGCTCATCGACACCGCGCGGGCCCGGCTCGCGCACCTCGTCCGGCACATGCGCGAGCAGGCCGCGGCCGGGCATCCCGGGTTCGCGAGCCACCTCGAACGCGGCGACGACCGCTTCTACCTGACCGACGACGAGCACCTCGCCCGGCACCGCGACGCCTTCCGCCGGGCGTTGGGCGCTCCACCCCCGCGCTAGGGGTACCCGTAATCGTCATAAAGTGCATACCGCCGCGCGTGATCCTCTACCATCACACCTCGGACAGAGGGCCCGGCCCTGTGGTTCGGGAGAAGGAGAAGTGTGGCGGCTGAGTCCCCCGCTCCGCGGTCATGCGTCCCGCGACGACCGGTGCGGTGGCGTCCGGTCCTCGCCGCCGTCTGCGCTGGACTCCTCGCCGGGGCGCCCCCGGCGCAGGCCGAGCCGAAGCCGACGGTCAAGCAGCTTAAGAAGGAGCTGGCCGACCTGCAGAAGGACTCCGACCGGCTCATCACCGACTACTACAGCAGCCGCATCGCCCACCAGAAGGCGGACAAGGCCGAGAAGGCGGCCCGCGAGAAGCTGACCGCCGCGCAGGAGGTCTTCGACCGCCACTCCACCGAGCTGCGCGCGCTGGCCGTCGCCCACTACACCGGCGCCGAGCCGAACCAGACCGCCCTGCTCGTCTCCGGCCAGGCCCCCGAGACGCTGCTCAGCCGCCTGGCCCTCGTCCAGCATCTCGTCTCACTCCAGGACGCCAAGCTGCGCGGCTACGCAAAGGTCCGCGACGACCGGCAGCGGGCGCAGGAGGAGGCCACGGCCCGCGCGGAGGAGCTCGACCAGACGCTGGGCGAGCTGGAGGGGCGCAAGAAGAAGGCCGAGAAGCAGATCGAGCGCATCAAGGACAAGATCGACCAGCTCTACCGGGCGCCCGGCATGCGGCCCGACGGCACGTTCGTCCCGCAGCTCCCGCAGGGGGCGGACAACATCACGCCGCGCATGGCGCTGGTCAGGCAGCTCGTGAAGGAACGCTTCGAGGTGCCGTTCGGGATCGGCTGCTACCGCGCCATCCAGGACGGCGGCGAGCACCCGCTCGGCCGGGCCTGCGACTTCATGCTGAGCCGCGGCGGCGCGCTGCCGTCGGCGGCCGAGCAGGCACGCGGCGACCAGATCGCCGCCTGGGCCATCAAGAACGCCCGCCGCCTCGGCATCATGTACGTGATCTACCGCCAGCGCATCTGGCACACACGCACGGGAGCCTGGCGCCCCATGTCCGACCGCGGCGGCACGACCGCAAACCACTACGACCACCCGCACATTTCCGTTTACTAGCGACGAGCCATCACAGAACGCCGGCGCGGCCGGCGGAACGGGTTCACACTGGCGGCATGCTCGCCATCCGCGCCCCTCGCCTGTTCGATGGCCGGGACCTGCACCGCGACCGCGTGGTGCTCGTCGAGAACGGCCGCGTCACCGCCGTCATCTCCGGCGACCCGCCGGAGGGCGCCGCCGTCGTGGACCTTGGGGCGGACGCCACGCTGCTGCCCGGCCTCATCGACTGCCACGTCCACCTGGCCTTCGACGCGAGCCCCGACGTACTCGGCGGGCTGGAGCGGCCAGGGCTCGCCGGGCGGATGCGGCAGGCCGCCAGGCACCAGCTCGCGGCCGGGGTCACCACCGTCCGCGACCTCGGCGACCTCGGTTACCTGGCGCTGGAGCTCGGGCTGGGGCTCGACGGGCCGGAGATCCTGGCCGCCGGGCCGCCCATCACCACGCCGCGCGGGCACTGCTGGTTCCTGGGCGGCGAGGCGGCGGGGGAGCGGGAGGTGCGGGCGGCGGTGCGCGAGCGGGCGGCCCGCGGCGCGCACGTCGTCAAGATGATGGTCACCGGCGGCGAGATGACGCCCGGGTCCCGCTCCCACCTCCTCCAGTACGGTCCCGCCGAGCTGAGGGCCGCCGCCGGCGAGGCGCACGCGCACGGGCTGCCGATCACCGGGCACGCCCACTGCGCGGCGGGCATCGCCGCCGCCCTGGACGCCGGGTTCGACTCGATCGAGCACTGCTCGTTCTTCACCGAGGACTTCTACGAGCTCGACCACGCGCTGATCCGGCGGCTGGCCGCGTCCGGCGTCGTCGCCTCGCTCACCGCGGGCGTCGCGCCGGGCGCCCCGCCGCCGCCTCCGCGCATCCGGGCCCGGCTGTCGGCCGCGCTGGAGGGGCTGAGCGTCATGTACGCCGCCGGGGTGCGTTTCGTCATCGGCACCGACGCGGGGGTCGGCCCGCCGAAGCCGCACGGCGTGCTGCCGTACGGGGCGGAGATGCTGGTCGGGGCCGGGTACGCGCCCGTGGACGTGCTGCGTGCGATCACCTCGGTCGCGGCGGTGACCTGTCACGTGGACGGGCGCAAGGGCATGATCGCGCCCGGCCACGACGCCGATCTGCTGGTCGTCGCCGGCGATCCTCTCGACGACATCACGGCCTTGTGCCGTCCGCTCGCCGTCTACCGGATGGGCCGGCCGGTGAGCGGAGAGGGCTCCTGAGCCCGTGCGGAGGGCCGGTCCCCGGTCATCTCACGCGGCCGCGTGGCTTCAGCCGGATGCCGGGCAGGACGGGCGCGGGGAGCGGGGGGCCGTCGAACCCCTCGACGACGCCGAAGCCCTCGCCCTCCGCCCACTCCTTCCTGAAGGCCGCGATCTCGTCGTGCGAGCGGCCCACGAAGTTCCACCACATGACGATCTCCTCGCCGAACGGGGCGCCGCCGACGAGCAGCACCCGCCCGCGCCCGGACAGCCGCAGCCCGCCCCGCCCCGGCGGCAGGTACGCCAGCGGACCCCGTTCCAGGCCCTCGACCTCGCCGTCGAGCAGCAGCAGCCCGTGCTCGAACCCGGGATCGAGCGGCACCTCGCCCGTGCCGTCCACCGCGATCTCCGCGCCGGTCAGCGGGGTGCGGGCGGTGGCGGGGGAGACCGCCCCGCCCAGCGCGCCCATGATCACCGTGGCGGCGAACCCGGGGCCCTCCAGCACCGGCAGCTCCGCGTGGTGCTCGAAGGAGGGCGCGTCGGCGCGGTGCTCCTCGGGCAGCGCGACCCAGAGCTGCACCCCGTGCAGCGTGGTCTCGGCCGACTCCTCCGAGTGGGAGATGCCGCGGCCGGCGGTCATGAGGTTGAGCTGCCCGGGGCGTACCCGCTGGAGGCTGCCCAGGCTGTCGCGGTGCAGGACCTCGCCGGCGAGCAGCCAGGTGACGGTCTGCAGGCCGGTGTGCGGGTGGGGCGGCACGCGCATGGCCGTCACCTCGGGGCCGTAGGCGTCGAGGAAGCACCAGGCGCCGATCATGCGCCGGTGCACGCCGGGAAGGGTCCTGCTCACCGACATCGCGCGCGGCCCGCCCAGCGGCACCGCCCGCCCCTCCAGCAGCTCGCCGTCCGCGCCGGGCTCGGCGGCGCAGCGGATCTCCCGCGGCTCACGCTCCAGGTTGCTCACCCTCGCACTGTACGTCCCGCCGTGGCGGGTTCGGTCAGCCCAGGGTCTCCCACCAGCCGTCCACCGCCGGGGCCTCGGCGGCGTCCACGAGCTCGCCGGGACGCGGCACGACGATGGAGACCTCGCGCGCCTTGGCCTCCCGCCACAGCCGGTCCACCGGCTCCGCCCACGGGTGCAGCGCGAGCGTGAACGACGCCCAGTGCACCGGCAGCAGCAGCTTCCCGCCCAGGTCGAGGTGGGCGTTGACGGCCTCCTCCGGGTTCATGTGGATGTCCGGCCAGGCGGGGCTGTAGGCGCCGATGGGCATGAGCGTCAGGTCGAACGGCCCGTGCGCCGCCCCGATGCCCCGGTAGCCCTCGAAGTAGCCGGAGTCGCCCGCGTAGAACACCCGCCTGGCCGCGCCCGCCACCACCCACGACCCCCACAGGGTGTCGTTGCGGCGCAGGGACCGCCCCGAGAAGTGCCGGGCCGCCGTGGCGACGAAGCGCAGCCCCGCCACCTGGGCCTCCTCGTCCCAGTCGAGCTCGATGATCCGGTACGCCGGCACGCCCCACCGCTCCAGGTGCGCCCCGATGCCCAGGGGCACCAGGAACGGCGCCTTCTGCGTCCGGACGAGCGACTGGACGGTGGCCCGGTCCAGGTGGTCGTAGTGGTCGTGGGAGATCGCGATCGCGTCGACCTGCGGCAGGTCGCCGAGCTCGACCGGCAGCGGGTGGAGCCGCTTGGGGCCGACGAGCTGCGACGGCGAGACGCGCCGGCTCCACACCGGGTCGAACAGCACCCGCTTGCCCTCGATCTCGACCAGCGTCGAGGCGTGGCCGTACCAGACGGCGCGCACCCCGTCGGCGGGCGCCGGCCCGGCGGGCGGCACGCGCAGCGGCAGCGGGCCGGCCGGACGGCGCTCCTGCTTGTTCTTCGCCAGCTCGCCCAGCAGGCCCACCGGCGGGGTGTTCATCACATGGGTCGGCTCGGGCATCGAGTTGTAGAAGGAGCCGTCCCTGAACTGCTTCGAGCGCTGGATGCGCGCCGCACGCTCCGGGCCGGACTCCAGCGGACGCACCCCGAGCTCCGCCGGCACGTTGCGCACCACCCATCCGGCGGCCGCCAGGGCGGCGCCGCCCACGAGGATCCGCCGTGCCGTCCGCATTCCCGCCATCGCCCACACTCCCCTGGAAATCGGTACATTCGCGTATCCGGGACGGGGTCCCGGAGTTCCCCTCCGTACGATATATCGCGACGCTTCTTCGTGCGGCGGCCGCCCCCGCCGGCTCAGGGTTTCCCGTCGCCCCGGCCGGGGAACGGCCACGGGTTCGGGCGGCAGCGGCCCAGCGACTTCGACTGCTGCGTCATCACCGGGGCCGGCCGCCCGGGGCCCGGGCAGGGCTCGTGGCCGTGGCCGAGGGCGTGCCCGACCTCGTGGCTGATGAGATAGCTGCGGTACGCGGCCAGATCGCCCCCGTACTGCGGGACGCCGACCGCCCAGCGCAGGGCGTTGATGATCGAGCGGCGGCCGTTCCAGCACGACAGCTCGCCGCCGGTGCGGAGGGGGCGGCACTGGCGGGTCGTCGTGCGGGGGCTCGACAGGGCCACCCGGACCCGTACCGGGCCGTGGTCCACCCGCTGGAAGCGGGCCCAGCCGCGGGCGTCGTTCAGTATGCGGTGCACCTGGGCGGCGAACTCGCGCGGCCCGAACGGCAGGCCCCGCTCCACCTCCACCAGGTAACGCACCGGCCGGCCCCGGCCCGGACGCGGGGGCGCGCCGCCGGGGACGACGGCGTACGAGCCGGAGGCCGCGTACGGCACCTGGACCGCGGGCGGCTCCGTCCGCCGCGGGCGCACGGGCGGGCGTACGGGCGGGCGCGTGGGCGGCGGCACGGACCGGATCACGGGCCGGGACGGTGGCTCCGCGCCGCACCCGGCGGCGAGCAGCAGCCCGGCCAGCACGAACGGCGTCATCCACGGCGTCATCCACGGTGCGATGCGCGGCACCCCGGCCTCCCCACGAAACGCGACGGTGGGGAGGAAACCGATCATACGCTGGGCAAACGGACAGACCCGGGGGAGGGTCGGCCCCGGCATCAGGGGCAGGGGGCGTAGGGCGTGAGGTCGATGGGCGGGGTCTCGCCGAGCGCGAGCGCCGCCGCGAGCCGGCCCGCGTACGGGCCCGCCGTCAGGCCGTACGCGCTGAGGCCCGTCGCCACCACCACCCGCGAGTTCAGCGGGCCGATCAGCGCCCGGCCCGGCGCGTACACCGGCCGCAGCCCCACCCGGGTCTCCGCCATCGTCGCCCCGGCCAGCCCCGGCGCGACCCGCAACCCCGCCTGGAGCACCTCCTCCAGGCCGCCCATCGTCACCCGGGGCGCGAACCCGACGTCCTCCACCGTCGCCCCGATCACCACCCGCGACCCGGGGAACCCCAGCAGGTAAGGCCCGTCGCTGGGCAGCACGATCGGCCACCACGCGGTGTCGACGCCTTCGAGGGTGGCGTGCAGGATCTGGCCCCGCCTCGGGAACACCGGCAGCTCCGCGCCGAGCGGCCGGCACACCTCGCCGGTCCACGCGCCGCCCGCCACGATCACGGCGTCCGCCTCCACCGGAACGCCCTCGTCGGCGAACACCCGGCCCGCGCCGGCGGCGACCGGCCGCACCGCCTCCGTGTCGTTCCCGGTCTGGGGGCCCGGCGTGGCCTCCGGTCCCCGCGCCGCCGCCGGGCCTCGCGGAGCGGCCTGTCGCCATGAGCCGGTCTCCTCGCTGCGGGCCTGGCCCGGCCCGCCGCCCGGCGTCCACGTCCATCCTGCTTCCGCAGGCGTGCCCGCCGCCGCGTGGACGCGGACCTCGCCGTCGGGCGTGAGGGTCGCGGCCCCCGCGTGGATCCGCGCACCCCGGGCGACGGCGGCGTTCAGCAGCGCGCCGCGGACCGACCGCCCGTCCACGCGGGCCGCGCCGGGCACGAGGAGCGCGCTCAGGGTGTCCGACAGCGGCGGGAACAGCTCGGCCGGAGCCGCCACGTCCACGACCTCGCCCATCTCCGGGGCGTCGGCGTAGCGGCGCTGCAGCAGCGAGCGCACCGGCTCCAGCTCCGCCGGGTCCTCCGACACCAGCAGCGCGCCCACCTTGGCGTACCCGAAGTCCTCGCCCAGCTCCTCCACCAGCCCCGGATAGGCGCGGGCGCCCTCGCGGTTGAGCCGGTACCAGTCGTCGTCCTCCGGATGGTCCACCCACGGGCACACGATGCCCGCGCCCGCCTGCGTCGCCTCGCCCTGGTAGCCGCCGTCCACCACCGTCACGGACGCGCCCCGGCCGGTCAGGTAGTAGGCCGCCGCGGCTCCGACGATGCCGCCCCCGATCACCACAACACGCATACGGCCATGGTCGCAGCCCGCCGGACCTGGGGTGACGGCCGGGTCGCCGGATCGGCGCCGCCCCCTCATGGGCCCGGCCGCGTACGAGGACTAAGGTCGGCGCATGGACGCCGCCCTCACCAGGATCGACCTGCCCGCGCCCGTGCGGGCGGCCGCCTCCGACGGCGTCACCGTGTGGTGCGCCGACGCGCACGGCGTACGCGCCTACACGGCCACAGGCACGCCCCTCCCGCCCGGCGAGGCCGGGGCCCTGCCGCGATTACGGTCGCTGGCCGCGGTCCCCGGCACGGTGGCGGGGACGGCGGGCGTTCCCGGCACGCTGGCGGAGACCGTCGTGGTGCCGCGTACGCTGGCGACCGCGCCCATCCCGGTGCCGCAGGCGCTCTCCGGCACGCTCGCCGCCACCGCGAAGGGCCGCGTGCACTGGCTCGCGCCGGACGGCGCGCCGATCGCCGCCGCCCGCTGCCCCGGCCGGGTCATCGCCGGCGGCGGCGAGATCTGGGCGGTCTCGGGCACGCGGGCGCGCAGGCTCACCGGCCCCGGCACGCTCGGCCCGCCGGTCGAGCTGCCCGGCCTCGCCGCCTGCGCCGTGGAGGGCGAGCGTCTGTGGTGGACGTCCCGGCACGACGACGTCCTGCGCGGCGGGCCAAGAGACATCGACCTCGGCGACCTCGGCGGCCTCGGACGGTACGGCGAGCGCGGCGGCATGACCGTCTGCGCGGGCTCGCTCTGGATCAGCGTCACGGGCGGGCTGCTGCGGATCTCGACCTGGTCGGGGGAGCCGGGGCGGTTCGTGGCCGCGCCCGCCGGGCCGGTGCCCTTCCTGGCCTGCGCGAACGGCACGCTCGTCGGCGGCGGGCACGAGCTGTTCACACTGGACCCCGCCGCCGGCGCCCCGCTCCGCGCGATCCCGCTCGGGCCGGCCGGGCCGGTCGGGCGGCTGGTGACAGCGGGCAGGCACGTGTGGGCGTTTCCCGCGCGCGCCGCGCACGCGCTGATCATCACGCTCTGATCCGCCGACGGGAGCGGCGTCGGGCGGCCATAATCGACCGTGCCCTTCACCCTGAGCCATGTCGTGGCCGTTCTGCCGGTGCGGCGGTGGCTGCCGCCGTCGGCGCTGGTCGTCGGGGCCGTGGTGCCCGACGCGCCGTACTATCTGCCGTTGCCGTTCTCGTCGGCGAGCACCCACACGTGGTGGGGGCCGCTGCTGCTCGGCCTGCCCGCGGGCGTGGTGCTGCTGGTGGTGTTCCAGCACGTCCTGCGGGCGCCGCTGACCGCGCTCGCCCCCGCCGGGCTGCGGTCCCGGCTGCCGGACGCGCCCCGGACCGTGACGGCGCCGATGGCGGCGGCGGTGGTGGCCGCGCTGCTCGCCGGGATGGCCACGCATCTCGTCTGGGACGCCTTCACGCAGGCCGGCGGGTTCGCGGTGGCGCACTGGCAGGTCTTGCGGGAGCAGGTCGTCGGCGCGCACCGGGTGTTCAACGTGCTGATGTACGTCAGCTCGGCGGGCGGCGTGGCGATCCTGGCCGGCTGGCTCGCGCGCTGGTACCGGCGGGCTCCGGTCCGCCCCGGGCGGTGGCCGGGGCTGACGGGCCGGGCGCGCGGCCTGGTGGTGGCGGCGGTGCTGCTCGCCACGGCCGCCGGGGCCGCGGCCGGGGCGACGTCGGAGCGCGCCGCGGTGAGCGACTACGACCTGGTACGCAGCACGATCCTGGGCGGCGTGGACGGGGCGGCGCTGGTCCTCGCCTGCTACGTGCTGGCCTGGCACGGCTGGACGGCGTTCGCGGCCCGGCGAGCCCGGACTCCGGCGGTGGGGACGGGCGGGCCCGAAGGCTGACCCCTCACGCGGGCAAGTTTCTCCGGTTCCGGGCGAAATGATCGGGGCGCCTCCACCCATGAAGAGGACGTTCGTACCCGTACCGGAAGTGGAGGACAGTCACGATGGGAACCGTCCGTGCCGGATGACGTCCA
Organism: Nonomuraea sp. AD125B; assembly: GCF_041402765.1. Classification (NCBI taxonomy): domain Bacteria; kingdom Bacillati; phylum Actinomycetota; class Actinomycetes; order Streptosporangiales; family Streptosporangiaceae; genus Nonomuraea; species Nonomuraea sp. AD125B. The sequence goes on from NZ_JBGLOU010000018.1 coordinate 75,911, forward strand.
GAGGTTCGAAGCGGTCTACCGGGCGACCTACGACCAGATCACCGCGTACGCGGGACGCCGCTGCGACTCGCCGCAGGACGCGGCCGACGTGGTCGCCGAGACCTTCGTCATCGTATGGCGCAAGCTCGACGAGCTGCCCCCGGGCGCGCAGGCGAGGCTCTGGGTCTACGGGGTGGCCCGCAACGTGCTGGCCGACCACCGCCGCAGCGCGCTGCGCCGCCGGGCGCGGCACCGGGACCTCGACGCGGAGATGGCCGACCTCTACGGCGACCTCGCCGACCACAGCGTCGAGAGGAACGCGATCGCCCAGGCGTTCGCGACGCTTCCCGAGGCCGACCGCGAGCTGCTCGCGCTGGTCGCCTGGGAGGGCCTGGACCGCAGGGAGATCGCCACGATGCTGGGGCTGTCCCGCAACGCCGTCCGCATCCGGCTGCACCGCGCGCGCGGGCGCTTCTCCCGGGCGCTCGAAGCAGCCGACGTCCGATTCACGCCGACCGGCGCGGTCGTGCCCACGGGGAGGTCACTATGAGGGACATCGACGAGATCAACGAGCTGCTGAGGCCGCTGGCCAGGATCAGCCCGGACGAGCCGGGCGGGCGGGCCGGCGGCCCCCGCGCGCAGGCGCTGTTCGCCGACATCATCGCCCAGGAGCGGGACACGAAGGCGGCGGCGTTCCCGCGACGCCCGCGCGCGCGTCGCGCGCTGCTCGGGATCGCCGCCTCCGGCGTCCTCGTCCTCGGCGTCGTCCTCGGGCCGGGCCTGTTCGGCGGCGCCGCGACCTCCTACGCCAACTCCGCGGTGGAGATCCACGAGGAGGCCGGCACCTACGTCGCCCGGATCAAGGATCCCTACGCGGACCGGCGGAAGTTCTCGGAGGCGTTCCGTTCCCTCGGTCTCGACGTCGAGCTCAGGGTGATCCCGGTCTCGCCCAGCGCGGTCGGGGAGATCGTCAGCATGGGCGGCGGCGCCACCCCGGTGAACGTGCCCATCGGCGCCCGCAGGGAGCCGGCGGACTGCGATCTGGCCGGCAGCGGCTGCTTCATGGTGGTGACCGTCCCGGCGGCGATCAAGGGCAGGCCTGACGGGGTGCACTTCGACCTGGGCCGGCCGGCCGGGCCGGGGGAGTCCTACGAGAACGACTGGCAGTCGGCCACCCGCCCGGGAGAGCCGCTGGCCGGCGTCAAGGTGAGCGGCCGGACCGTCGACGAGGTGCTGGACGAGGTCGGCAGGCGCGGCCTGGGCGCGGAGTTCCGCCGCGTCCTGGTCCACGAGGGCGGGTACGCCGTCGAACCGCTGGCCGCGGACCAGGTGGGCGGCGACTGGATCGTCTTCAAGGCCGTGCCCGCGCGTGAAGGCGTGGTCGGACTGGAGGTCACCGCCGAGCGTCAGACGGGCCTCCAGTACGCGGACTAGCGGCCCGCCTCCCAGCCGTGGAGCTTCATGAGGCGGGCCGCCACGCGGGTGAACCGGTCGGCGTCGAGGACCGCGCCCTCGCGGCGCAGGTCGTCCTCGTCGAGCACGAAGACCCGGTCGAGCCGCAGGTACGAGGCCCGCCCGTCGCTTCCCCACGCGCCGATCGGCAGCCATTCAGGGCCGTCGTCGCCCTTGCTGGAGAGCATCATGCCGAGCAGCCGGCGGCCGGTGCGGCCCACGACCAGCAGGGGGCGGTCCTTGCCGCGGGACGGGTCCTCCTCGTACGGCACCCACGCCCAGACGATCTCCCCCGGATCGGCCAGGCCGTCCAGGTCGGGGGCGTAGGCCAGGGTCGCCCTGCCGTCGAGGACGTGGATCTCGCGCACCGCGCCGCGGGCGGGCCGGGGGTCCTCACCTAGATCACGCATTGGGTGAGCTTATGGCCCATGACGGGCGGAAATCCAATCGAGCGCGGCCGCCCTGGGCCGGGTGGCGATCCTGCTCTAGAATCTCATTCTGTGCCGCCGACGACAGCGTTCTTCACCCGCAAGCAGGGCGAACTGGTGCCCGCGCCCCACGCCCGCAGCCCCTGGTCCCCCGACATGCTCCACGGCCGCCTCCTCGGCGGGCTCGCCGCCCGCGCCCTGGAGGAACGGTACGCCGAGCCGGGGCTGCACTTCGCCCGGCTGACGGTGGACCTGTTCCGCAACAGCCCGCTGCTGCCCGTCACCGTCGAGACCACCCTGGTCAGGGACGGGCGCAGGATCCGCGTCGCCGACGCCGTCCTGTCCACCGACCAGGGCCCGATCGGCCGGGTCACCGCCGTGCTGCTGCGGCAGGGCGAGCAGCCCGAGGGCGAGCAGAGCATCGTCACCCCCGCATGGGACGAGCGCCCGCCCGAGCACGAGCCGGTCTCCGCCGACGGCTGGCAGCCGCCGTTCGACCTGTGGCGGGTCACCGAATGGGGCGAGCCCGGCCCGGGGCGGGTGTGGATGCGCGAGACGTACCCGCTGGTGGACGACGAGCCCGTGACGCCGGTCGTGCGCGCCGCGCTGGCCGCCGACTTCGCCAGCCCGCTCGCCAACGTCGGCACCAGCGGGCTCGGCTTCATCAACGCCGACTACACGCTCACCCTGGCCCGCCTGCCCGAGGGCGAGCTGATCGGCGTCGAGGCGACCGGACACCTCAGCGCGAGCGGCGTCGCGACCGGGCAGGTCACCATGCACGACACGGCTGGGCCGTTCGGCTTCTGCCTGGTGACGGCGGTGGCCAACCCGGTCGCCCGCATCGGCAGATAGCGGCGGTCAGGCGGGCCGCTCGGCGCGGTCGCCCGACCAGTCGACGTGGAAGGCGCCCTCCTTGTCGACCCTGCGGTAGGTGTGGGCGCCGAAGTAGTCGCGCAGCCCCTGCACCAGCGCGGCCGGCAGCCGCTCGCGGCGCAGGCCGTCGTAGTAGGCGAGCGCCGAGGAGAAGCCGGGCGTCGGCACGCCGATCCGCACGGCCGTGGTCACCACCCGCCGCCACGACTCCTGCGCCGCCGCCAGCGCGGCCGCGAACGTCGGGTCGGCCAGCAGCGTCGGCAGGGCCGGGTCGGCGTCGTAGGCGGCGCGGATGCGGTCGAGGAACTTGGCCCTGATGATGCAGCCGCCCCGCCAGATGGTCGCCATCGCGCCGAGGTCGAGGTCCCAGCCGTACTCGCGGGAGGCGGCGGCCATCTGGTCGAAGCCCTGCGCGTACGCCACGATCTTGGAGGCGTACAGTGCCTGCCGTACGTCCTCGACCAGCTCGCGCCCGTCCACGCCGGACAGGTTCGGCCCGGCGAGCGAGGCGGCGGCGGCCCGCTGCTCCGGATGGCCGGACAGCGCCCGCGCGAACGTCGCCTCGGCGATGCCGGTCACCGGCACGCCGAGGTCGAGGGCGCTCTGCACGGTCCAGCGGCCGGTGCCCTTCTGCTCGGCCTGGTCGATCACGACGTCCACGAACGGCCGGCCGGTCGCGGCGTCCACCTGCTCCAGCACCTCGGCGGTGATCTCGATCAGGTAGGAGCCGAGGTCGCCCTGGTTCCACTCGCGGAACACCCCGGCCAGCTCGGACGGGGTGACGCCGAGCGCCTGCCGCAGCAGGTCGTAGGACTCGGCGATGAGCTGCATGTCGGAGTACTCGATGCCGTTGTGCACCATCTTGACGAAGTGCCCCGCGCCGTCCGGGCCGACGTGCACGCAGCACGGCACGCCGTCCACCTTGGCCGCGATGTCCTGCAGGATCGGCCCGAGCGCCTCCCACGACTCCGCCGAGCCGCCGGGCATGATGCTCGGCCCGAGCAGCGCGCCCTCCTCGCCGCCCGAGATGCCGGTGCCGACGAAGTGCAGCCCCCGCTCGCGCAGTGCGGCCTCGCGCCGCCGGGTGTCGGCGTAGTGGGCGTTGCCGCCATCCACGATCATGTCGCCGGGCTCCATGAGCGCGGCGAGCTGGTCGATGACCGCGTCGGTGCCCGCGCCGGCCTTGACCATGATGATCGCCCGCCGGGGCCGCTTGAGCGAGGCCACGAAGCCGGCCAGGTCCTCCGACGGCACGAACGTGCCCTCGCCGCCGAACTCCTTGACGAGCTGCTGCGTGCGGCTGTGCGAGCGGTTGTGCACCGCGACGGCGTAGCCGTGCCTGGCGAGGTTGCGGGCCAGGTTGCGGCCCATCGTGGCCAGGCCGGTGACGCCGATGTCTGCCAAATCCATATTCAAGCTCCTCTTACGGGGAATACGCATGATCCAGCCGGGGAGTTCGGCTTTTTGTTCCGTGCGCCTTGTTCCGTGCGCCTTGTTCTGGGCGCCTTGTTCTGGGCGTCAATCGTCGAGCCGCACACCCAGCTCGTCCAGCCGCTCCAGCATGTCCGCCGGGTCGGCGTAGACCCTGAAGGCGCCCGTGCGTTCCAGCTCGTCCCTGCCGTACCCGCCGGACAGCAGGCCGATGCCGAGCGCGCCGGCCCGGCGGGCGGCGAGCAGGTCCCAGACGCTGTCACCCACCACCATGGCATGGGCCGGGTCCACCTCGACCAGCGCCGCTCCGGCGAGGAACAGGTCGGGGTCCGGCTTGGCCCTGCGCACCAGGTCGCGGGTCACCATCGGCGTGTCCTCCGGCAGGCCGAGCAGGCCGAGCGCGAGCCGCGCGGTGCGGGCGTAGCCGCTGGTCGCGATGGCCCACGGCACGCCGCGCGCGGTCAGCTCGGCCAGCAGCTCCGGCGCGCCGGGCAGCGGGCGCACCGAGTCGGCCTGCCGCTCGTACGCCTCCATGTGGGCGACCTGGAGCCGCTCGATCTGCTCGCGCGACAGCTTGAGCCCGGTCTCGCGCAGCAACGCGCTGACGAACAGTCCGCCGCTCATCCCGATGCGACGGTGGATCCGCCACACCGACAGGTCGATCCCCATCCCCGACAGCGCCTGCCGCCAGGCGATCACGTGCTGGTAGACGCTGTCGATCAGAGTGCCGTCGAGGTCGAACAGAAACGCCGGGGTGGGTGCGTGCGGGAACTCCGTCATGGCTCCATGACACCATGACCGCATGCGGATCATCATCGCGGGCGGCCACGGCAAGATCGCGCTGCGTCTGGCGGCGCGGCTCAGGGAGGGCGCGGTCGGCCTGGTGCGCAACCCGGCGCACGTCGCCGACGTCGAGGCCACCGGCGCGCAGGCCGTGGTGTGCGACCTGGAGACGGCCTCGGTCGAGCAGGTCGCCGACATCCTGCGCGGCGCGGACGCCGTCGTGTTCGCGGCCGGCGCCGGGCCCGGCAGCGGCGCGGCCCGTAAGGACACCGTCGACCGGGGCGCGTCCGTCCTCATGGCCGACGCCGCCGAGCGGGCGGGGGTGCGGCGCTTCATCCAGATCTCCTCCATGGGCGCGGGCAAGCCGCCCGCCGGCGGTGACGAGGTGTGGGCCGCCTACATCGCGGCCAAGACCGCGGCCGAGGACGACCTGCGCCGCCGCGACGACCTGGCCTGGACCATCGTGCGCCCCGGCCGCCTCACCGACGAGCCGGGCACCGGCCTGGTCCGGCTGGCCTCCGAGGTGCCGCCGGGCGCGGTGCCGCGCGACGACGTGGCCGCCGTCATCATGGCGCTGCTGGACAATCCGGGCACGGCGCGGCGGACGTACGAGCTGGTCTCCGGCGACACCCCGGTCATCGACCTCGTCGCGACGAACGAGTGAGCACCCCCGCCGCCGCAGCTTTTGCCGAACGCTGGCATTGACGCGCGGCGCGGGCGGCTAGGAGCCCCTTTGGAACGTGAAAGGGGACATCCATGGCGGACATGCCGTTCAGGTCGTTTTTCGGCGGAGACCCGTTCAGAGGGTTCGAGGAGCTGACGGGCCGGGTGTTCGGCGGCATGGAGGGCTGGCCGCCGTCCCGGCCCGGCGTCCAGCGGGTGGACGTCGGGCGGCTGCTCAGCGCCTCGGCCAGGGACGCCCTGCGGCAGGCCGTCGAGAGGGCGGGGCAGCGCGGTGCCCCCGACCTGGACGTGCTCGACCTCCTCGACGCCCTCATCGACGTGGACGCCACCCGGTCGCTGCTGCGCGCCGCCGGCGTGGACGTGGAGCGGCTGCGCGACCGGGTCGACGAGCTCGCCGGGCCGGGGGAGGCCCCTGAGCCGCCCACCACGCTCTCGCCGGCCGCCAAACGCGCCATCCTGGACGCGCAGCGGATCTCGCGGGCGCTGGAGTCGTCGTACATCGGGCCCGAGCACCTGCTGCTCGCGCTGGCCGCCAACCCCGACTCCACCGCCGCCCGCCTGCTGCGCGAGCAGGGCGTCTCGGCCAACGAGCTGCAGCAGGCCCTCGCCACCGCGTCGGCCCACCCCGGCGAGAGCGCCCGCCGCGACGGCGACACCCCGTCGCTCGACGAGTACGGCCGCGACCTCACCGAGGAGGCCCGCCAGGGCCGGATTGACCCGGTCGTCGGCCGCGAGGACGAGATCGAGCAGTCCATCGAGGTCCTTTCGCGCCGCACCAAGAACAACCCGTGCCTGATCGGCGAGCCCGGCGTCGGCAAGACCGCGATCGTCGAGGGCATCGCCCAGCGCATCGTGAACGGCGGCGTCCCCGACACCCTGAAGGACCGGCGGGTCATCGCCCTGGACCTGACCGGCATGGTCGCCGGGTCGAAGTACCGGGGCGAGTTCGAGGAGCGCGTCAAGAAGGTCATCGACGAGGTCCGCGCGCACGCCGACGAGATCATCGTCTTCATCGACGAGGTGCACACGCTCGTCGGCGCGGGCTCGGCCGAGGGCGGCATGGACGCCGCCAACATACTCAAGCCCGCCCTGGCCCGCGGCGAGCTGCACGTCATCGCCGCCACCACGATCGACGAGTACCGCAAGAACATCGAGAAGGACGCCGCGCTCGAACGCCGCTTCCAGCCGATCCTGGTCGCCGAGCCGACCGTGGAGCAGACGGTCGAGATCCTGGCCGGGCTGCGCGACGCGTACGAGGCCCACCACCAGGTCCGCATCACCGACGAGGCCCTGGACGCGGCCGCCACCCTGTCGGCCCGCTACATCACCGACCGCTTCCTGCCCGACAAGGCCATCGACCTCATGGACCAGGCCGCGGCCCGGGTGCGGCTGCGCGCCCGCACGCCCGGCAGCGACGTACGCGAGCTGGAGGGGCGCCTGGACGCGCTGCGCCGCGACAAGGACCAGGCCGTCTCCGCCGACGACTTCGACCGGGCCAAGGAGATCACCGCCCAGATCGACAAGCTCCGCCCCGAGCTGGAGCGCGCCCGCCGCGGCCACGACGACGTGCCGCAGGTCATGGTCGAGGACATCGCCGAGGTCGTCTCGCGCCGCACCGGCATCCCCGTCACCCAGCTCACCGAGCAGGAGCGCGACCGGCTCATGCGGCTGGAGGAGCACCTGCACGAGCGGGTCATCGGCCAGGACGAGGCGGTCACCGCCATCGCCGAGGCCGTCCGCCGCGCCCGCGCCGGGCTGTCGGACCCGAACCGGCCCATCGGCAGCTTCCTGTTCCTCGGCCCGACCGGCGTCGGCAAGACGGAGCTGGCCAGGGCGCTGGCCGCGGCCCTATTCGGCGGCGAGGACCACATGGTCCGCGTCGACATGAGCGAGTTCCAGGAGCGGCACACGGTCTCGCGGCTCATCGGCGCGCCGCCCGGCTACGTCGGCTACGAGGAGGCCGGGCAGCTCACCGAGGCCGTACGGCGCCGCCCGCACTGCGTGATCCTGCTCGACGAGATCGAGAAGGCCCACCCGGACGTCATGAACATCCTGCTGCAACTGCTCGACGACGGCCGCCTCACCGACGGCCAGGGCCGTACCGTCGACTTCAGCAACACCGTCGTCATCATGACCAGCAACATCGGCGCGCAGCTCATCCTGGAGGCCGCCGGCGACCCCGGCACGCTGGAAGGGCGGCTCATGGAGCTGCTGCGCCGCTCCATCCGGCCCGAGCTGCTCAACCGCATCGACGAGACGATCATTTTCAAGCGCCTCGAACGCGATCAGCTCCGCCAGATCGTGGACCTGCTGCTGGAGCGCACCCGGCAGCGGCTGCGCGGCCAGAACATCACGCTGGAGGTCACCGATGCCGCCAAGGACTGGCTCGCCCAGCGCGGCTACCAGCCCGAGTTCGGCGCCCGGCCGTTGCGCCGCACGGTGCAGCGTGAGCTGGACAACCGGCTGTCCACCATGCTGCTCACCGGCGAGGTCACCGAGGGCGGCAAGGTCACGGTGGACGTCACCGGCGACACCCTCCAGCTCCGGGCCCACGAGCCGACGCCCGCCGGCTAGGTGGGCCCGGGTCAGGTGGGCCTACTGGCGCGGGTCCGGTCAGGCGAGGCCGGTCGCGCCGCGCCCAGCTAGGCGGGGCCGGTCGCGCCGGGCCTGGTCAGGCCAGCGCTTCTCGGGCCAGCTCCCTGCACTCCTCCAGCGTCAGCCGCGCCAGTGCCTCGCGGACCAGCGGGACGCAGGACGGCGCCATGGACAGGCTCGTCACCCCCAGCCCCACCAGCAGCGGGGCGACGGCGGGATCGCCCGCCGCCTCGCCGCACACGCCGACCGGCTTGCCCGCCTCCCGCCCTGCGGCGGCGCACGCCTCGATCAGCCCCAGCAGGGCGGGCTGGCGCGGGTCGAGCAGGTCGGCCAGGGCCGGATGCTGGCGGTCGGCGGCGAAGGTGTACTGGGCCAGGTCGTTGGTGCCGATGCTGAGGAAGTCCACCTCGCGCAGCACCTCGGCGGCCCGCAGCGCCGCGGCCGGCACCTCCACCATCACACCCACCTGCGCGATGCCCGCCGCGCGGGCCCGTCGGGCGAAGCCGGCCGCCTCCGCGGGCGTCGTCACCATCGGCGCCATCACCCGCACGTCCGCGCCCGTCGCGCGCGCCGCCTCGGCGATCGCGGCGAGCTGTGCGTCGAGCACGTCGGGCAGCAGGCGGTCCACACGCAGCCCGCGTACGCCCAGGGCCGGGTTGGGCTCCTCGGGCAGGCCGAGGAAGGGCAGGGGCTTGTCGGTGCCCGCGTCCAGGGTCCGCACGATCACCGGGCCCTCGGCCCGCTCGAACACCTCGGCGTACGCGGCCGTCTGCTCCTCCGGCGAGGGCGGCTGCTTGCGGTCGAGGAACAGGAACTCGGTACGGAACAGGCCCACGCCCTCCGCCCCCGGCCGCAGGTCGGCGGCCGAGCCGATGTTGGCCAGCAGCCTGACCGGATGGCCGTCGGCGGTCCTGCCGGGGCCGGTGGCGGCGGCCAGCCTGGCCCGCTCGGCGCGGTCGCGCTCCATGACCTCGGCCGCCTGCTCCGGGGTGAGACCGAGGGCGATCTCGCCGCTCGCGCCGTCCACGCCGACGATCGTGCCGTCGGGGACGTCCGCGACCGCCGGGCAGGCGACCACGGCGGGCAGCCCGCGCGCGCGGGCCAGGATCGCCGTGTGGCTCGTCGGGCCGCCCCGCTCGGTGACCAGCGCCAGCACGTCCGGGCCGAGTCCGGCGGTGTCGGCGGGGGAGAGGTCCCCGGCGACCAGCACGTACGGATGACCGGGATCGGGCAGGCCCGGCATGGGCAGGCCGAGGGCGGCGGCCACCGCGCGGTGCTTGAGGTCGTCGAGGTCGGCGGCCCGTTCGGCGAGGTAGCCGCCCAGGGCGGCCAGGGCGTCCCGGTGGCCGGTGAAGGCGGCGTCCAGGGCGTGGGCCGCGTCGGCGCCGCCCCTGGCGCGGCTCTCGGCCTCCTCGCGGAGCATGGGGTCGTCGGCGATCATGGCGAGGGCCTCCAGGATCTCCGCCGCCTCCCCGCCCGCGCCTCCGCCCGTGCCCGCGCCTCCGCCCGCGCCCGTGCCTCCGCCCGCGCCCGTGCCTCCGCCCGCGCCCGTGCCTCCGCCCGCGCCCGCGCCTCCGTCAGCGTCAGCGCCAGTGCCCGCGCCACTGCCCTCACCAGCGCTCCCGCCGGTGCGGGCGGCGGCGGCCCGGCGGTTGAGGTCGGCGGTCACCGCCTCCAGCGCCTTGACGACGGTGGCGGCCTCGGCCTCCGGATCGGCGACCCGCCGTGGCGCGGGCAGGCTCGGCGGGCCGGACATCCGCACCAGCGGACCAGCCGCCCGCCCCTGGCTCACCCCGAGCCCGCTCAGCCGCCCTCCGGGCCCGGCCCAACCCGTCCCCGGCCCTGTCTCGGGCCCCGTCCCAGGTCCCGTCTCAGACCCCGTGTCAGGTCCCGTTGCAGGCCCCGTTGCAGACCCCGTCTCAGGCATCGAGAGCCTCTTCCGTGTCCGCGTCCAGGTCGCGCGACAGCAGCGCCGCCAGCGCGTCCAGCGCCTCCTCGGCCCCCGGCCCGTCCGCCTCCAGCGTCACCTCCGTCCCCTGGACGGCCCCCAGGGACAGCACGCCCAGCATGCTCCGGGCGGGCACCGCCTTCTCGCCGAGCCGTACCGTCACCGGCACGCCGAGGCGCGCCGCCTCCTGCACGAACAGCTTGGCGGGACGGGCGTGCAGCCCGCTCGCCGAGGCCACGGCCACCGTTCGCTGTGACATGACGAAAGCCTCCAGGTGTCAGGGTTCGATGGTGACCTTGATGGCCGCGCCCCGGCTGACGAGATCGATCCCGTCCAGCACGCGCGGCAGCGGCAGCCGGTGGGTGATCAGGTCGGCCACCGGCACCGCGCCCTCCGACACCAGCCGCAGCGCGGCGGCGTTGTGCGCAGGGCTGGAGCCGTTCGCGCCGACGATGGTGAGCTCGCGGTAGTGCACCAGGTTGGCGTCCAGCGCGATGACCGGGTCGTCCTTCGGCAGCCCGCCGAAGAAGCTGATCCGTCCCTGGCGGGCGGCCATCCGCACCGCCTGCTCCTGGGCCGCGCCGGACGCCGCCGCCGTGATCACGACGTCCGCGCCCCGGCCGCCGGTCAGCTTGAGCACCTGGTCGACCGGGTCGGAGTCGATCGCGGCGTCCGGGCGCACCAGCTCCTCGGCCATCGCCAGCCGCTGCGCGTTGACGTCCACGAGGAACACCCGGGCCGCGCCGCGCGCCCGCGCCAGCCGTACGTGCAGGCAGCCGATCGGGCCGGCGCCCATCACCACCACGTCGTCACCGGGCCCGACGCGGGCCAGCTCCTGGCCGTTCAGCACGCAGGCCAGCGGCTCGGCGACCGACGCCTCGGCGAAGCCGACGTTCTCGGGGATGGCGTTGACGCCGTCGACGGCGAGCACCTTCGCCGGGACGATCATGTACTCGGCGAAGCCGCCGTCGTAGTGGTAGCCCATCGACTCCTGGTTGGGGCAGACCGTACGGCGGCCCCGCAGGCACTCGGGGCACGAGCCGCACGGGATCGCCGCGATCACCTGCACGCGGGCGCCGCTGTCCACGACCTCCCCGGCGATCTCGTGGCCCATGACCCGGGGCGGCACGATGTGGTGGTGCCCGAACTTGTAGATCTTGGCGTCGGTGCCGCAGGTCGAGCAGTTGCGGACCCGGATCTTCAGCTCGCCCGGCCCGGCGACGGGCTCGGGCGCGTCCTCGATCCTGATGTCGCCCGGGGCGTGGAACCTGGCGACCTTCATAGCGTGAGCTCCTTCATCACCTGCGCGACCTCGGTGGCCTCGCGCAGCGTCCTGGCGCGGTCCGGATCCATGAGGATCTCGGCCAGCGCCGCCAGCAGGGGTACGTGCCCGCCCTCGCGGGCGGCTATGCCGACGCAGACCGTGACCTGTTCGCCGTCCCAGTCGACTCCGTCCGGGAAGCGTACGAAACACAGTGCGTCGCGCAGGATGGCGTCCTTGGAGGCGTTCGTCCCGTGCGGGATGGCCACCCCCTCGCCGACGTAGGTCGAGATGGACCGCTCGCGTTCGAGCATCGCCGCGACGTACGGCTCGGTGACCGCCCCCACCTCGACCAGTGCCCGCCCGCACCGGCGGATCGCCGCCTCGCGGTCGGGCGCGCGCTCGTGCAGCAGCACCGCGCGGGGGTCGAGCAGGTCAGGCATCGACGACGCCGCCGTTCTTGATGGTGTTGACCAGCTTGGTCACGGCCGGGTCGCCGAGGAAGACCTGGAACGACACCAGCACCTTCCCGGGAGCGGCGGCGCGGGCGCGGGCGGCCAGGCCGGTGTGGCAGACCACCACGTCGGCGTCGTCCGGGATGGAGTTGACGGGCGTGTGCTCCACGGTGACGCCGCTGTCCTTGAGCTGCTTGCGGAGCTGGGAGGCGAGCATCACGCTGCTGCCCATCCCGGCGTCGCAGGCGACGATGACCTTGTGGATGTCCTTGCTGTCGATGCCGGCCATGAGTCAGGCCTCCTTGCTGGTGAGAGGTTCGGCGCCGGTCTCGGCGCCGGCGGTGGCGGGGTCGTCCTCGCCGTCCTTCTTCTCGCCCCTGCCGAAGCCCAGCAGGACGGCGGCGACGGCGAACGACACGGCGGCGGCCACGAGGATGCCGAGGCTGGAGGCCAGCCAGCCGCCCTTGGGCGTGACCGCGATGTAGGCGAAGATGCTGCCCGGCGACGGGGTGGCGACCAGGCCCGCTCCGGTGATCATGAAGGTGAACACGCCGGCCGCGCCGCCCAGGATGACGGCCGCGATGAGGCGCGGCTTCATGAGCACGTACGGGAAGTAGATCTCGTGGATGCCGCCGAAGAAGTGGATGATCATCGCGGCCGGTGTGCTCGGGCGCAGCGCGCGCGGCCCGAACAGCAGGTAGGCCAGCAGCAGCCCGAGGCCGGGGCCGGGGTTCGACTCCAGCATGAACAGGATCGACTTGCCGGTCTCGGCCGCCTCGGCCACGCCGAGCGGGCTGAGCACGCCGTGGTTGATGGCGTTGTTGAGGAACAGCACCTTGGCCGGCTCGATGAGCAGCGACGCGACCGGCAGCAGGTTGTTCGTGATCAGCCACTCGACGGCCTGTCCTGCGGCGGTGGTGATGGTCTGGACGACGGGGCCGATGGCGAGGAAGCCGACCACCGCCATCGCGGCGCCCACGATGCCGGCGGAGAAGTTGTCCACCAGCATCTCGAAGCCCGCTCGGGTACGCGCCTCGGTGAACTTGTCCACATATTTCAGGATCAAGGCGGTCAGCGGGCCGATGATCATGGCGCCCAGGAACATCGGCGCGTCGGTGCCCACCACGACGCCCATCACCGCCACCGCGCCGACGACCGCTCCGCGCTGACCGTGCACCATCCGGCCGCCGGTGTAGGCGATGAGGACCGGCAGCAGGGTCGAGATGATCGGGCCGACCATCTTGCCGAGGGTCTCGTTGGGCAGCCAGCCGGTCGGGATGAACAACGCGGTGATCAGGCCCCAGGCGATGAACGCCCCGATGTTCGGCATGATCATCCCGGCCAGGTGGCCGCCGATGCGCTGGATGGTGGCCTTGACGCCGGTGCCGGCGACCGGGGGTGTGTAAGTGTCGGCCATGGACTTGCTCCTTCGGGGGGTTGAGCAGATGTTCGGCAGCCGGTGCCCGGCCGGGGCGGCCGGGCTACGGCAGAGGAGCGGGTGCGTTCGCGGTGGAGGGACCGGAGGAGAGGACGGAGGGGGGATCGGCGGGCGGGACGAAAGGGACGGCGAGCGGGCACGCCGGGTCGGGCGGGCCGGCCGCGGTGACCGCCGGGTCGATGTCGGCGGGCCCCGGCATGCGGCTGCCGGGCAGCCCGGCCGCCGCCGCGCCCCAGGCCAGCGCGCGGGCCAGCGCCTCCGGCCCGTGCCCGCCCGCGGCGAGGAACCCGGCCAGCATGGCGTCGCCCGCGCCGACGGAGCTGCGCGGCTCGATGGCGGGCGCCCGGCCGTACCAGACGCCGCCGTCCTCGACGAGCACGGCCCCGTCGGCGCCCAGGCTGGCGAGGACCGCCCGCGCGCCCGCCGCCCGCAGCGCTCGCGCGGCCTCCACCACGTCGCCGAGGCACGCGAGGGGCCGGCCGGTGGCCTGGCCGAGCTCCTCCAGGTTCGGCTTGACCAGGGCGGGCCCGGCGGCGAGCGCGTACGACAGCGCCGGCCCGCTGGTGTCCACCGCGACCTCGATGCCCGCCTCGGCGAACCGGCGGCACAGCCGCGCGTAGACGTCGGCGGGCACCTCCGGGGGCAGGCTGCCGGAGGCGACCACCCAGTCCGCGCCCTGCCCGCCGGTGTGGGCGGCGGCGAGCACCGCGTCGGCGATGGTGTCGAGCTCGGCGGGGGACAGGGCGGTGCCCGGCTCGTTGATCTTGGTGACGGTGCCGTCGGGCTCGGCCAGGGTGACGTTGGAACGGGTGCGCCCGGTCACCGGGACGGTCACCATGTCCAGGCCCTCGGCGGCGAGCAGCCCGACGAGCTGGCGGCCCTCGTCCCCGCCGAACGGCACCACCGCCCGCGCCGCCACGCCGTTGGCCAGCAGCGCGCGCGAGACGTTCACGCCCTTGCCTCCGGGGTCGAGGCGGGCCGCGGCGGCGCGGATCACCTCGCCCCGCCGCAGCGCGGCGACCTCGATCGTACGGTCCAGGCTCGGGTTGAGCGTCAGCGTCAGGATCACGCCCGGATCACCTCCGGCCCGGCGGCGGCCAGGTCGGCGGCGAGCGCGGCGTCGAGCCCGGTGTCGCTGACCACCACGTCGATCTCGGCCAGCGCGGCGAACGTCGCCAGGTAGGTGTTGGAGAACTTCGTGTGGTCGGCGAGCAGGACGCTGCGCTGCGCCGCCCGCACCATCGCCCGCTTGATCGCCGCCTCGGCCGGGTCGGGCGTCGTGAGGCCCCGGTCCAGGGAGCAGCCGTTGGTGCCCATGAAGGCGACGTCCACGTTGAGGTGCTCCAGCGGGCGCAGCGCCCAGTCGTCCACGGTGGCGAGCGTGTTGCCGCGCAGCCGCCCGCCCAGCACGATGACGTGCAGATTGGGCCGGGCCGCGAGGGCCGTCGCCAGCGGCGGCGAGTTGACCACGACGGTCAGCTCGCGGTCGGCGGGCAGCACCTGCACCAGGCGGCCCGTGGTGGTGCCGGCGTCGATGATGACCGAGCCGTCCTCGGGCAGCTCGGCGATCGCCGCCTTGGCGATGCGCTCCTTCTCGGTCGTCATCACCTCGTCGCGGGTGGACAGCGCCGGCTCGAAGCCGAGCCGCTCGACGGGGATCGCGCCCCCGTGGACCCGGCGCAGCACCCCCGCCCGCTCCAGCGCGGTGAGGTCGCGGCGGATCGTCTCGGTGGTCACGTCGAGCTCGGCGGCCAGCGTCACCACGTCGACGCGGCCGGCGGCGCGCGCTCTCCGCAGGATCTCCTGCTGCCGCTCCTCGGCGTACATGATGTTGATTCACCGCCGTTTCGGGTTGGTTTCTTCTGTGTTTATACCCGCTTCGGTGGGAAGGTCAAGGGTGCCGGTGCCGGATCTGGTAGTTATAGGCGAATGCGCATCACCTCCCTCGCCGCCGCGGTGGCGGCCGTCCCCCTCCTCGCCGCCCTCGCCCCGCCCGCCGCAGCGACGGCCGCAGGGCCGCCGCGCGTGCCCGTGGGGACGACGGCGGCCTGGGTGGTCTTCGACCGGCAGGCGGGCAGGTTCGTCGCGGCGCGCAACGCCCACCGCAAGTACCGCTCGGCGTCGGTGGTGAAGATCCTCATCGCCATCGACTACCTGGAGCGGCGCAAGAGCGTGCCCAGGGCCGACGCCGACCTGCTCAAGGTCATGCTGCGGGCCAGCGACGACGACGCCGCCTCCACCCTCTGGGACCGGGGCGGCAAGGGGCGGATCATCGTGCGCACCGCGCGCCGGCTCGGCCTCGCCGACACCACGCCGCCGCCCGCGTCCAAGCCCGGCTTCTGGGGCTACACCTCGCTCAGCGCGTACGACGTCGTCCGCACCTACCGCTACCTGCTCGACAGGGCCGACGCCCGGGTCCGCGACACCATCCTCGGCCACCTGCGCCGGGCCGCCCCCTGCGGCACCGACGGCTTCGACCAGACCTTCGGCATCCCCGACGCGGTGCCCCGCCCCCACGCCGTCAAGCAGGGCTGGTCCGGGTTCGGCACCACGCCGCCCACCCGCTGCCGCGACGCCAGGGCCCTCGGCGCGCCCGTCTCGTGGATCGCCCAGCGCGCCGCCGGCTCCGGCGTGCCCGACTACGGCCGCCCCGTGCTGCACACGACCGGCCTGGTCGGCCCGGGGGAGCGGTACGTCATGGCGGTGCTGACCGCGCACCCGGCGGGCGGCACGTGGAGCGCCTCCGTCAAGCGCATCACCGACCTCACCAGGGGCCTCTACCGCGACGCCACGTCCTGACCCGGCCCGCGCGCGCGGAAAAGCGTTCGCGGGCGCCGGCGAAGATCAGGTAGGCATGGAGGATGGCTGAGCGAACGACCGCTGCACTCGACCGCGTCCTGCGGCAGGCGGGCGGACCCGAGATCCTCGACGTCCTGGCCGAACGGCTGTCCGGGGCGGACCTCACCACGTTGCTGCTGGAGGTCATGCGGCGCAGGGCCGGCGCACTCTCGCCCGCCGACGTGCTGCGCCGCTACGGCAACGACCGCTTCGCCGCGCCCGGAGCGGTCGCGTTCCGTGATCTGCGGCGGGCCGAGGACGCCGCGCTGTCGGCGCTCCCGCCCGGCTTCGAGCCCGTCGTGCTCTCCCCGGTCACGCCGCTCGGCGCGTGCTCGGCCCTCGCCACCGTCGACCAGAACAAGGTGATCTCGACCGTCAGGAACGGCGAGGTCGCCGCCGACCCCACCAACGCCCTCGCCCTGGAGGCGGCGGTCCGCCGCCGCGCCGCGGGCGGGACCGAGCCGGTGCGGCTGGCCGCCGTGCAGCGGGTCGTGCGGGCCCAGCACGTCGAAGGAGCCGCCCGTTTCGCGCACTTCACGTTGTTCGCGCTGGTGACCGCCGGCCGCGACACCGGCGACCACGCCTTCGAACGCCAGCACGCCGCCGAGCACCTGGCCATCCTGGGCGAGGCGGTGCGCGCGTGCGGCGCGGGCGAGCCCGAGGCCCGGGTCACGGTGCTCGACGAACGCCTCGAGCGCGTCGCCGCGGCCCTCGGCGGCACCCCCGACCCGGGGCGGGAGAGCGGCAGGGGCTACTACAGCGGGCTGTGCTTCAAGGTGTACGCGGGCGGGGTGGAGGTGGGCGACGGCGGCTTCACCGACTGGACGGCCCGCCTGCTCGGCAACCGCAAGGAACGCCTCCTCATCAGCGCCCTCGGCCTCGACCGCCTCGCCCTGGCCCCCTGACCCGCCTCCCGTCCCAGGCAGGCGGGACGGTCAGAGAGCCGGGCGGGCCGGGCGGGACGGTCAGAGGGCCGGGTGGGGCGGTCAGGGGGCCGGGCGGGTGGCGGCGAGGAGTTCCTGCTCGGCGCGGACCTTCTTGGGCACGCACATGCGCCACGCGTCCAGCACCAGCTCGCGCATCTCCGTCACGTCGAGCGCGGCGGTGCGCGCCACCACCCAGTGGAAGCGCAGGTCGGACTCGCGCGGCAGCTGGAACTTGGCCGGCTCCGCCGCCACCAGGGCCTCGCGCTCCTCCTTGGGGAACCCGAAGCCCATGAGCGTCTCGTCCCGCGAGAAGGCCACGTAGACGATCTTGCCTACCCGGAACTTCACGCGGTCCCGGATCAGGTGCTCCGACGAGCGCGGCAGGGTGCTCGCGAACCGTCGTACATCCTCGACTGTGAACACGCGGCCACGCTAACCGCCGCGACCGACAGTTTTCTCAGCGGTTGCCCTCGGCGGCGGAGATGTCGGCGAGCGCCGAGTTCTGGTCGCGCTCCATCGCCAGGTCGCCGAGGCTCACGATGCCGATCGCGCGGCCGTCCTCGACGACCGGCAGGCGGCGCACCGCGTGCGTACGCATGAGCTGGACCGCCTGGTCGATCTCGGTGTCGGGCCCGACGGCCTCGACGGAGGCGCTGCACGCCTCGCGGACCGGCGTCTCCGGCCCCTTGTCGTCGGCCACCACCCGCACCGCGATGTCGCGGTCGGTGACGATGCCCTGCATGCGCCCGTTCTCGTTGACGATCACCGCCCCGGCGTCGTTCTCGCGCATCAGCGCCGCCGCGACGGACACCGGCTGCTCGGCCTCCACCGCCGCCGGGTCCCTTGTCATCACGTCTGCCACGGTCCTCGCCATGGGGACCTCCTTCTGCCGAACGGATGTCAAACGCCCCCTACCCGCAGCGGGCCGGACCTCACCCCACCTGCTCAAAGGCCCTTGGCCGCCACGCGGATCTCGTCCAGGAGGATCTCCAGATCACGCTCGGTGGTGTCCGGGTGCAGGAAGCAGGCCCGCAGCGCGTCCCGGCCGCCGAGCCGGGTGCCGGTCAGGAACGCGTTCCCGCGCGCCTGCACCGCGAACGGGATCGCCCGGTTGAGCGCGTCCGGGTCGCCGCTCCACGCCGGCGTGTGCCGGAAGGCGGTGATCGACGTGACCACCGGCGACAGCAGCTCGAAGTCGGGCGCCCGCTCCACCATCGCCGCCAGCGTACGGGCCAGGCCCGTGGTGTGCTCGACCAGGCGGACCACGCCGGAACGGCCGAGGGACGACAGCGTCGCCCACGTCTTCAGCGCGCGGAAGGGGCGGGTCTGCTCCGGCCCGTACTCGGCGAGCCAGCCCAGGTCGCCCGCGTTGTCGTCCACCAGGTACGACGGCACCAGGCTGAAGGCGGCCCGCGCCGCCCCCGGGTCGCGAAGCAGCGCGCACCCGCAGCCGACCGGCACGCCGAGCCACTTGTGCGGGTCCAGGGCGAGCGAGTCGGCCCGGTCCAGGCCCGCGTAGTGCGGCGCCGCGCCCTCGGCCAGCACGCCGAGCGCCCCGTAGGCGCCGTCCACGTGGAACCACAGCCCGTGCTCGGCCGCCACGTCCGCGATCGCGTCGAGCGGGTCCACCGCGCCGGAGTTGACGGTGCCCGCGCTGCCCGCCACGCAGAACGGCCGCCGCCCCGCCGCCAGGTCCTCGGCCACCATCGCGCGCAGCGCGGCCACGTCCATCCGGTAGGCCGCGTCCACCGGCACGGTCCGTACGTTCCGCGCGCCGAGCCCGAGGAGCTGGGCCGCCTTGTGCAGGCAGCTGTGCCCCTCCTCGGTGACGTACAGGACGAACGGCGGCCGTCCGGCCAGGCCCTCCTCGCGCGCGTCCCACCCGTCGGCGAGGGCGGCCCGCTGCCGGGCGGCGGCCAGGCACACGATCGTGGCCATGGACGCCCCGCTGGTCAGCAGCCCGCCGCCGGGCGGATGCGGGAAGCCGATCAGCTCGGCCAGCCAGCGCACCACGGCCCGCTCCAGGTGCGGCCCGGCGTGGTCGCCGCCCGCGCAGCTCGGGTTGAGCGCGGCGGCCAGCGGCTCGACGAGCACGCCCGCCGGGTTGGGCGGGGAGTTGACCCAGCCGAAGAAGCGCGGGTGGCCGTTGCCCATCGGGTGCGGCAGCACGTGCGCGCGGACGTCGTCGAGCAGGTCGTCGAGCGGCCGGCCGTCGGCGGGCAGCTCCTGGCCGCTCAGCCAGGCGCGCTCGCCGTCGGGGACCGGCTGCCACACCGGTCCGTCCGGCAAGCCCGCGAGGTGCGCGGCCACGAGGGCGGCCGCCCGCTCACCGGCGGCGCGCAGGTCAGTCATCGAGCTGTCCCTTCCAAGGTGGTTCCGTGATGGTTCAGGTGTCCGGGGGTGCTCAGCTCCATGGCGAGGTAGTAGACGCAGTCTTCGGCGCCGTCGTTGGCGAAGGCGTGGCGGAGGTCGCCCGGGTAGTACGCCGAGTCGCCGGTCTCCAGCGTGTGCGCCCGCCCGTCGATCGTCAGCCGCAGGCTGCCGCGCTCGACCGCGAGGTACTCCCGCGACCCTGGCGCGTGCGGCGCGAACTCGCCGGCGTCCACGCCAGGACCGATGGTCGTGCGCATGAACTCGAACTCCACGTCGCCGAGCACCGGCGACAGCACCCGCCGCTCCCAGCCGGAGGGGTCGCGCAGCACCCGCTGCTCGGCGTGGCGCAGCACCCGCATCGCGCCGTGCGCCGGCTCGTCCAGCAGCCGGGCGATGGACGTGCCGAGCGCCGTGGCCAGCCGGTCGAGCACGAGCACGGTCGGCGTCTTGGCGCCGCGCTCGATGTCGGAGACCATGCTGCGGCTGACGCCCGCCAGGTCGGCGAGGCGTTCGATCGACAGCCCGCGCGCCCGCCGCTCGGCGCGGACCCGCTGCCCCAGCTCGGCCATGGACAGCCCGCTGGACAGCACACTTTCGCCCGTCATTCCTCCACTATAGCGATGAATTGTCCGCTATCGCGGATAGTGTCGCCTGGTAGGCGGCCAGCACCTGCTTGCGGCGCTTGGCGGGCAGGCGGTCGATGTAGAGCCGTCCGTCGAGGTGGTCGCTCTCGTGCTGCAGGCAGCGCGCCAGCAGGCCGGTGCCCGTCACCGTGACCGGCTCGCCCGTCGCGTCGAAGCCGTGGACGGTGGCCCGGTCGGGGCGGGGGAGCGGGGCGTACTGGCCGGGGACCGACAGGCAGCCCTCGTCGCCGGTGTCGAGCCGGCGCTCGCCGAGGCCGGGCGGCTCCAGCACCGGGTTGACGACGACGCCCTTGTGCCGCACGCCGCCGGCGTCGGGGCAGTCGTAGACGAAGACCCGCAGCGCCACGCCGATCTGGTTGGCGGCCAGGCCCACGCCCTCCGCCGCGTACATGCTCGCGAACATGTCGTCGACCAGCGCCGCCAGCTCCTCGCCGAACCGGGTGACCGGCTCGCACGGACGATGCAGCACGGGGTCGCCGACGTGCACGATCGGCCGGACCTCTCCCACGGTTCCTCCTGTGAAGCTCCTTGTGTCCCAGTGTAGGGCCGCGAGAGCCATGTCTCGAATAGTAAGACGTTCTCTCTTGAATAATGAGATACGCGCTAGAGTGACGGCATCCGAGGCGAAACGAAGGAGTTTGGCGATGGACCGTCCGGCGACCGCCGTCTACACGCACGGCCACCACGAGTCGGTGCTGCGCTCGCACCGCTGGCGCACCGTGGAGAACTCGGCGGCGTACCTGCTGCCCCACCTCAAGCCGCACATGAAGGTGCTGGACGTCGGCAGCGGCCCCGGCACGATCACCGCCGACCTGGCCCGCCTGACGGGCCACGTCACGGCCTCGGAGGTCAGCGCGGACGCGCTGGAGCTGTCCAGGGCCGAGGTCGCCGCCCGCGGCCTGACCAACGTGGGCTTCGCCGTCGCCGACGTGCACGACCTGCCTTTCGAGGACGACACCTTCTGCGTGGTCCACGCCCACCAGGTGCTGCAGCACGTCGGCGACCCCGTACGGGCGCTGCGCGAGATGCGCAGGGTGACCAAGCCCGGCGGTTACGTCGCCGTCCGCGACAGCGACTACGCCGCCTTCGCCTGGTGGCCCCTGCTGCCCGAGCTGGACGAGTGGCTGGCCCTCTACCAGCGGGTCGCGCGGGGCAACGGCGGCGAGCCCGACGCCGGCCGGCGGCTGCTGTCGTGGGCCCGCGCCGCGGGCTTCTCCGACGTCACCGCCACCTCCTCCACCTGGTGCTTCGCCACCCCCGACGACCGCGCCTGGTGGGGCGGCATGTGGGCGGAGCGCGTCCTCGGCTCCGCCATGGCCGACCAGGCCCTCGCCGCCGGAGCCGCCACCGAGGCGGACCTGCGGCGCATCTCCGCGGGCTGGCGCGCCTGGGCGGCCGCCGAGGACGGCTGGCTGTCCGTCCCGCACGGCGAGCTCATCTGCCGCCCGTGACCGGGTACGGCTCCTGCTCGAGGAAGCGCGCCCTGGTCCAGCCGGACGCGGCGAACGCGGCGCTCAGGCAGGGCGCCGCGTAGCGCCCGAGCCTGAGCATGGCGCTCACCCGCCTGTCGATCAGGAGGCCAGCACCGCCGTCACCCGGCCGATCCCGGGGAAGTCCGCCGTGACGCTGTCGCCCGGCGCGATCGTGACGGCCCTGGTCAGGGAGCCGGACAGCACGACCTGGCCCGGCTCCAGCGACACTCCCAGCGCCCCGATGGCGTTCGCCAGCCAGGCCAGAGCGTTGAACGGCGTCCCGAGGACCGCCGCTCCCGTGCCGGTTTCGGTCACCATGCCGTTCCTGAGCAGTGCGCAGCTCGCGGATCGCAGGTCGACGCCGGCTGGATCGATCGGCGTGCTTCCCAGGACGGCCGCCCCCGACGACGCGTTGTCGGCGATCGTGTCGATGATCGAGATCTTCCAGTCCTGAATCCGGGAGTCGACGATCTCCAGCGCCGGCAGCAGGTATCGCACCGCTCCGCGGGCGTCGTCGGCGGTCACGCCGGGTCCCCGGAGAGGGGCGCCGAGGACGAAGGCGATCTCCGGCTCGATGCGGGGCTGGATGAACCCGCGGGCAGGGATCGGCCGGTGCTCCGGGCGGAACATGCTCGCGGTCAGATGGCCGTAGTCCGGCTCGTGAACGCCCATCTGCCGCTGCATCGCGGCCGAGACCAGGCCGATCTTGTGGCCGCGGACCTGGTCTCCGTCCTCGGTCCAGGACCGCACCTGCTCCTGCTGGATCCGGTAGGCGTCGGCGACCGTCGCGCCGGGGTGGGCAGTGCTCAGGGGAGGGATCGGCGTACCCGACCGGTGGGCGCCGAGCAGCGCGGCGGCCGCCTCTCGAATCTCGGAAGGCCTCATCATTCACGCGCTCCGCGCCCGGCTCGAAAGCTCCGCCGCCACATCGATGATCATGTCCTCCTGACCTCCGATGACCTCGCGTCGGCCCAGCTCCAGGAGGAGTTCGCGCACAGGTACGCCGTACTTGTCCGCGGCGCGCTTGGCCGGGTGGAAGAAGGTGGAGTAGAGGCCGGCGTAGCCGAGAAGGAGCGCGGTCTCGTCGACGATCTGCGGTTGCGTCATCAACGGCGCGATGAGGTGTTCGGCGACGTCGATCAGTGCGAGGACGTCGACTCCCGCAGGGTGACCGGCACGTTCCAGCGCCGCCGCGAGAGCCTCCGTCTGGGCGTTGCCGGCGCTGGCCCCCAGACCTCGGAGCGACCCGTCGATGTAGGTCGCGCCGTTCTCGACCGCGGCGAGCGCGTTGCCGACGCCCACGCCCAGGTTGTTGTGGGCGTGGAACCCGATGTCCGCGCGGACCGCGTCGCGCAGCGCGGCGACACGGGCTCCGGCGGAACCGGGCACGAGCGCCCCGGCGGAGTCGACCACGTAGATCACCTGTGCGCCGTACGAGTCCAGTTTGGCGGCCTGCTCGGCGAGTGCCGCGGGTTCGAGCTTGTGGCTCATCATCAGGAAGCTCATGACGCGCATGCCCCGGTCGCGCGCGTGGCGGATCGGCTGCTCCGCGCAGTCCGCCTCGGTGCAGTGCGTGGCGACCCGTACCGTGGTCGCGCCCGCGTCGCGGACGGCGTCCAGGGCGGCGAGCGTCGAGATCCCCGGCACGTACAGCACCGCGATGTCCGCTTGGTCCACTGCGGTGACGGCGGCCTGGACGTACTCGACGTCCGTCGCGGCGGCGAAGCCGTACTGGATCGAGGAGGCGCCGATGCCGATGCCGTGGGCGACCTCGATGACCCGGACACCCGCCCGGTCGAGACCGCCGGCCACCGCGCCGACCTGTTCCGGTGTGAACCGGTGCGAGACACTGCTCATGCCGTCGCGCAGGCTCGTGTCCACGAGAGTGATCATCGGGCGGCTCCCAGGGTCTTCTGCGCGATCCGTTCGGCGACGGCCGTCGCGGCGGCGGTGATGATGTCGAGGTTGCCCGCGTACGCGGGCAGGAAGTCGCCGGCGCCCTCCACCTGGACCATGACGGTGACCAGGTCGCCGTCGATCTCCAGGAGCCGCAGCCGGTAACCCGGCACGTACCGTCGCACTTCGGCGACGATGTCCCGTACGGCGTGCTCGATCCGGTCGGCGTCTCTCCGGCGGACCCTCGCGTACACGGTGTCACGCATGACCATGGGCGGTTCGGCCGGATTGATCAGCGAGAACGCTTTGGCCTCGTCCACCCCGGCGACGGCGGTCAGGGCCTGTGCGGTCTTCTCGCTGAACTCGCTGAGGTTCCACCGGGTGCCCGGGCCCGCACTGGCGCTCGCGATGGTGGCGACGATCTCGCCGTACGAGACGTCGGCCACCTGGTCGATCGCGTACAGGAGGGGGATGGTCGCCTGCCCCGCGCAGCTGACCATGTTGAGGTTCGGCGCCTGCAGATGATCGTCGAGGTTGACGGCGGGCACGACCCAGGGGCCGACCGACGCGGGTGTCAGGTCGATCGCGATGATCCCCGCCGCCGCGTAGCGCGGCGCGGCCGCGGCGTGCACTTTCGCCGAGGTCGCCTCGAACACCAGCGCAGGCCGGTCCGATCGGCTGAGCAGCCAGTCGACGCCCTCCGCGGACACCTCGACGCCGAGGTCCCTCGCCCGCCGCAGGCCCTCGCTGTCAGGGTCGATTCCGATCATGAAACGCGGATCGATGAGTTCGGATCGGCGCAGCTTGTAGAGCAGATCCGTGCCGATGTTGCCTGAGCCGACGATCGCCGCCGGGACTTTCACGGGCATGCGTACGCCCTCCTTGTGACCGAAAAGGGGTTGCTGTCCCCGCGGGCCGGCAGCCCGGGGGTTACGGGGATTCGAGGGCTCAGCCGCTGGCCGGTCGGCGGATCTCGACCAGGAGTTCCAGTTCGACGGGTGCGCCCAGCGGCAGCGACGCCACCCCGACCGCCGAGCGGGCATGCCGCCCGGCGTCGCGGAAAAGCTCGCAGAGCAGGTCCGACGCCCCATCGCCGACCTGGGGAAGACGGGTGAAATCGGCCGTCGACGCGACGAACACCAGGGCCTTGACGACGCGGGCCACCGCCGCGAGATCGCCGATCTCCGCCTTCAGCGCGGCCAGTGCGTTCAGCGCGCACTGGCGCGCGCACTCGTAGGCGAGCTCCACGCTGACCGTGTCACCGAGCCGGCCGGTCGCGATCAGCCGCCCCTCCCGCAGCGGCACCTGGCCCGAGACGTGGACGTGGTCGCCGCTGCGTACGGCGGGCACGTACGTCGCGACCGGAGGGACGGGCTCCGGCAACGTCAGCCCGAGCTCCTCCAGACGCCGTTCGGGATGAGACGGCGCCCGCTCCGTTCCGGCGTGTCCCGGGCTCATCGGGGGCCGCCGCGCCAGTCCGGCATCGCGCGCTCGCCGACGGCGACGTCGTAGGCCGCGCGGGCCAGCAGACGGGTCGAGTCCAACGTCGGCAGGCAGGAGACATCGGGCGTGATCAGCAACGGGATCTCGGTGCAGACGAGCGCGACCGCGTCGCAGCCCCGCTCGGCCAGCCGTGCGATGACGCGCAGATACTCCTGGCGCGACGCGTCGCTGACCACGCCGTTCACCAGCTCCTTGAAGATGATCTCGTTGACGAGGTGGCGGTCGCCGGCGTCCGGCAGCTCCGCGGCGATCCCGCGGGCGGCCAGCGCCCGCGGGTACAGCGGCCCGTCCATCGTGTACCTGGTGCCCAGCACGCCGACACGGGTGCGCCCCTCGGCCGCTGCCTGGTCCGCGACGACCTCGGCGATGTGGAGGCCCGGCAGCGGGAGGTCCGGCCCCGGTGCCTCCAGAGCCAGGTGGGCGGTGTTGTCCGGGCAGACGAAGAAGTCGGCGCCGGCCCGGGCGAGCCGCTGCGCGCTGGTCGCCAGGGTGGCCCGGACGGCCGCGTGATCTCCGCTGTCCCAGGCGGGCATGCTGTAGCCGAAGGCGATGTAGTCCATGGTGACGTCGGGATGCTCGTTGCGGCCGGTCCGGCGGAATCCCTCCTCACAGAAGTCGAGGAAGCAAAGGGCGGCTCCTCCCGTGCTGTGAGCGAGAACTCCAAGGTGTTTCACGACGGCTCCGGCGTTTCATGACTTCGGGACGGCTCCATTCTTCCCTGGAGTACGCCGGTTGCCCACTTCGAGGCATCGATCGATATAGCATCCATGCCGTGGAGGCATGGATGGATCTGCGGCTGCTGGGCTACTTGGTGGCGATCGCCGAAGAGGGATCCATCAGCGCGGCCGCTCGCCGCCTCCGGCTGACCCAGCCGACCCTGAGCCGGCAGCTCCATGACCTCGAACGACGCCTGGGAGCCGAGCTGTTCACCCGCGCCGGCCGCGGCCTCGTTCCCACCACTGCCGGCGAGGCGCTGCTCCGGCGGGCCGTGCGCATGCTGGCCGACGCTGAAGGGGCTCTGCACGACGTACGGCTGGCCGCCGAGGGCAAGACCGGCCGGCTGACGGTCGGGTTCGCCGGATCGGGCATCAACGGCGCACTCGGGGACGCACTCGGCCGGCTGCGCGCAGAGCTCCCCGACGTCGAGCTGTCCCTGGTGGAGCTGTTCGACGACGCCGAGATGTCGGCCGGCATCCTGGACGGCAGCCTCGACGTGGCGGTGCAGCGGCTGCCGGTCCGCGACGCCCGCCTCGCCACCCGGGTCTGGACGCGCGAGCCGCTGACCCTCTTCCTGCCGGCCGGGCACCCGCTCGCCACGACCCGTGAGCCGGCGCCGGTCTCCGTGCTCGGTGAGATCCCCCTGGTGCTGTGGCCACGGGAGGCCGCCCCCCACGCGCACGACGAGATCACCTCGTTGTGCCACCACGCCGGGATCGTGCCGCGCGTCGGCGCGCGGGGCCGGACCGTGCAGACGATCCTCGCGCTGGTCGCCGCCGGTTTCGGCGCGGCCGTGATGGCCGACTCCTATCGAGTGCTGCGCCGGGAGGGCGTGACAGCACGACGGCTCGCGGGCACCGCCACCACCTTGCACCTGGTCTGGCAGGCCGGGGACATAGGGCCGCTTCTCACCCGTTTCATGACCGTACTGAACGCCGTGAAGGCCCGACCTCCGCGATGAAGGACCCGAGCCTCCCGGCAGAAGCGGCCGGCGAGGCGCCGAAAGGCGTCAAAGGCCGAGGGTGCGGGCGCGCTGCCACTGCGGGTCGCGGTAGAGGACCATGTCGGTGCCCAGCATCTCGTCGGGGGCCGACAGCATGGCGATCTCGCCCGCGGCCTGCAGTTGCAGCAGCAGGTCGCGCACCCGCGGGCCCACGGGCAGCCGTCCGGCGGGCAGGCCGAGGCCGGTGCGCACCGTGTCGGCGATCTCCGACAGGCGGAACGGCCCGTCGAAGCGGGCCACGATCCCGCGTACGACGCTCATGGTGATGAGGTTCTCCGCCTCGGCGTGGGCGAGCTGCCAGGTGATCTGCTCCTTGCGCCGCCCGCTGCCCGCGCACGACGTGCAGCCGCGCGACAGGCCCGGGGCGACCTCCTCCTCGGCCGAGCCGAGGCAGGCCGAGCAGAGGTTGTTCTCGGCCGCGTGGAGCTCGGCCGTCATCCGGCCGCCGAGGATGACGCCGCACGCGCAGGCGAACGCCTCACCGAGGATGCTGTTCTGCGGGGAGATCGTATGCTTCGTCACCGAGCCGACTCTACCGTCACCGGCGGGCCGCCGATCACGACCGGATCACGGGCTCACGCGCGGGCTCATCCCCGGAGGTCCGACAGGCCGCGCAGCCGCCGCAGCGCCTTCCTGGCGGCGGCCGCGATCCGCTCGTCCGGATGGTGGTCGATGAAGACCTGGAGCACCCGCCCGGTCCACGGATGGTCGCCGAACGCCAGGATCGCGATCGTGGCGGCCTGCTCCTCGGAGTTCATCCCCATGGCGATCGACTTGATCACCTCGTCCGGCGCGTCGCCGAACTCCAGCAGCGCCGCCGCCATGTCCACCAGCACCCACGCGATCTCCTCCGGCACCGGCTGCCGCTGCGGGTTCGCCGTCCTGGCCGCGACCACCGCGCCCAGCTTCGGCTCCTCCAGCAGCCGCAGCAGCGCGTGCCTGCCCTCGTCCCCGAGGTCGTGGGAGAGCACCTCGACGCCGACCGCCCGGCTGAGCGGGCTCACCGTGGCGAGCGCGGCGGCCAGGGAGGCGACGGCGTCGTCCCGGTCGCGGCCCTTCAGCCAGCCGGCCAGCTCCTCGTCACGCTCGGCCTCGGGGTAGGAGCGCAGCGCGTGCAGCAGCGTGGCCGCGTCGGCGCCGGCGAGCGAGCCCATGACGGGGATCTCCTGCCCGGTGGTGTCGGCGATGATCAGCCGGGCCGCCCAGAGGCCGAGCCAGCTCAGCGTGTACGGCTCCGCCGTCCGCACCAGCCCGAGCCCCGCCAGCGTCTCCGGCGCCTCGCCCTTGACCGGCTCACGGGACAGGAACAGCCGGATGAGCTCCACCAGCAGCCCCTCGTCGGCGGCCAGCCGCTCCCTGCAGTGGTCCGCCCAGGCGGCCAGCACCTCGGCGTCGCCGCCCTCCGCCCCCAGTTCCTTCGCCAGGGGCGCGGCGCGGACGGCCGCGGCCAGCGTGGCCTCGTCGGGCAGCCGGATGGGCGGCTGCAGGGGCAGCGTCTCGTCGTCGTAGGACCTCACGAGCCCATCCTTTCGCGTTCTTTGCGATACAGTGCCCGCTGACGCCGAAAAGTCGGAAGAAAGGAGGCGCTGAGATGTTCGGCACTGCCCCGGGCGCTCCGCGCGCCCTCTTCCCCTTCTCGGAGGAATCGTGCTTTTCCGTACCGCGGTCGGCGACGACCTAGACCGCCTGCTCGGCTGCGTCGTCGACGAGTCCGTCAGCTGGGCCCACCCTGACCGCCTCCTGTCCTTCCTGGAGAGCGGGAACTACCGCTACGACCACATCTGGCTGGCCCTCGACGAGGACACCGGCGACATCCTGGCCCGCGCCGTCTGGTGGGGCTTCCCCGGCGGGCGGCCGCTCGCCCTCGACTGCATCCATGTCCACCCGTCCGTCCGGGACCGGGTCGCGCTGGCCGCCGAGCTGCTGGAGCGCGGCCACGCCGCGTTCGGCGACCGCCCGGCGTACCACGTGTTCCTGTCCGAGGGCTGGCGCGAGGACCCGAAGGCCACCGCCGGGCTCGGCTGGCGCAAGGAGGCCGCCGGCCGCGCCGGGCTCACCGACGAGCTGGAACGCCTGAGGTTCGCCTGGACGGCCGACGAGGCCGTGCCCGAGCCGTCGGGCCGGCTGGTCTTCCGCGGCGATGACGACGACGAGGCGTTCGTGGCGGCGTTCCGCCGGGTGGCGGAGGGCACGCTCGACCACACCACCCGGACGGCCCTGCGCACCATGACGCCGGAGGAGCAGGCGCGCCAGGACGTCGCCGACTACCGGGAGATGCCGGGGGACCGGTCGTGGTGGCGGCTGGCGTACTCGGCAGCCGACGGCTCCCTGGTGGGCGTCGCGCTGCCGTCGGCCAACAACGCCGGGCCCGTCGTCGGCTACCTCGGCGTCGTGCCCGAGCACCGCGGCCACGGCTACGTGGACGACCTGCTCGGCGAGATCACCCGCTCTCACGCCGAGCGGGGCGTGGAGCGCGTCGCGGCCGACACCGACCTCGGCAACGTGCCGATGGTGAAGGCGTTCGAGCGGGCCGGGTACCGCACCTTCGCCGTCCGGCTGGTGCTGTCGGCCGGCTGACCGTCCAGACGATCGGGCCGCCGCCGGGCCGGACACTTGCGCCGGGGCCCCGGCGGCTGGTCTGATCGATAAGTGGCTGGTTATGACGAGACGTACCTGCGGAGCATCCGGCATCCCGAGGAGTTCTGGGCCGAGGCGGCCCGCGGCATCGACTGGGACGTGGCTCCGGCCGCGGTCCTCGGCCCCGACGGCCGCTGGTTCCCCGACGGGCGGCTCAACACCTGCCACAACGCGCTCGACCGGCACGTGGCCGCGGGCCGCGGCGGGCAGCCGGCGCTGATCCACGACAGCCCGGTCACCGGCGCCGTGCGCGTGCTCAGCTACGCCGAGCTGCTCGACGAGGTGGCGCGGACCGCGGGCATGCTGCGCGACCTCGGCGTGGGCGCCGGCGACACCGTCGTGATCTACATGCCGATGGTGCCCGAGGCCGTGGTCGCGATGCTGGCCTGCGCGCGCCTCGGGGCGGTGCACTCGGTGGTGTTCGGCGGGTTCGCCGCCCGCGAGCTGGCGGTGCGCGTCGACCACGCCCGGCCCAAGGTCGTGCTGTCGGCCTCCTGCGGCATCGAGCCCAGCCGGGTGGTGGCGTACAAACCGCTGCTGGACGCGGCGCTGGAGGAGGCCGCCCACCGGCCGGAGCGGTGCGTGATCCTGCAACGCCCGCAGTGCCCGGCCGAGCTGACCGAGGGCCGTGACCTCGACTGGGCCGCGGCCGTGCGCGACGCCGCGCCCGCCCCCTGCGTGAGCGTGGCCGCCACCGACCCGCTCTACGTCCTCTACACCTCCGGCACCACCGGCTCGCCGAAGGGCGTGCTGCGCGACAACGGCGGCCACGCCGTCGCGCTGCACTGGAGCATGGCCAACGTGTACGGCGCCGCCCCCGGCGAGGTCTTCTGGGCGGCCTCCGACGTCGGCTGGGTCGTCGGCCACTCCTACATCGTCTACGCCCCGCTGCTGGCCGGCTGCACGACCGTCCTGTACGAGGGCAAGCCCGTCGGCACCCCCGACCCCGGCGCGTACTGGCGGGTGGTGGCCACGCACGGCGTGCGGACGCTGTTCACCGCGCCGACCGCGATCCGCGCCATCAAAAAGGAGGACCCCTCCGGAGAATTCGCGAAAAAGTGGGACCTGTCCGGGCTGCGGCACCTCTTCCTCGCCGGCGAACGCCTCGACCCCGACACCTACCACTGGGCCGCCGGCCTGCTCGGCGTCCCCGTCGTCGACCACTGGTGGCAGACCGAGACCGGCTGGCCCATCGCCGCCAACTGCGTCGGCATCGAGACCCTGCCGGCCAGACCCGGCTCCCCGACCAAGCCCGTGCCCGGCTGGGGCGTGCACGTCCTGGACGCCGACGGCAACGACTGCCCGCCCGGCGTCGAGGGCTCGGTCACGGTCAAGCTGCCGCTGCCGCCCGGCGCCCTGCCCACCCTCTACCGCGACGAGGCCCGCTTCCGCTCCTCCTACCTCGACCGCCATCCCGGCCACTACCTGACCGGCGACGGCGGCCACTTCGACGCCGACGGCTACCTCTACGTCATGGGCCGCATCGACGACGTCATCAACGTGGCCGGGCACCGGCTGTCCACCGGCTCCATGGAGGAGGTCCTCGCCGGCCACCCCGACGTCGCGGAATGCGCCGTCATCGGCGTGGCCGACGAGCTCAAGGGACAGGTCCCGGTCGGCTTCGCGGTGCTCAAGTCCGGCTGCGAGCGCGACCCCGGGGAGCTGGAGCGCGAGCTGGTCGCCCTGGTACGCGAGCGCATCGGCCCCGTCGCCGCCTTCCGCCGCGCCGTCGTGGTCGCCCGGCTGCCGAAGACCCGCTCCGGCAAGATCCTGCGCGGCACCATGCGCGACATCGCCGACGACCGCCCGTACACCACGCCGTCCACGATCGAGGACCCCGCCGCCCTGCCGGAGATCGCCGAGGCGATGAAACGGGCATGAAAGGAATGTGACCGCCGCACCCAGCGCTGACGGGACAACCCCAGTCCCCGGGAGAAGGCCATGATCGAGACCCCGAGCTACGCCGACGCCCTGCGCATCCTCGGCTGCAAGGACGGCAGGCTGGCCAAGGTGATCGGGTTCGCCGCGGCGGCCGAGCGCAGCGGGTGGCCGCTGGCCGGCGCCGGGCAGCTCGTCATGGGCGTGGCCGACATGCGCGCCTCCGTCGTCCGCTACGGCGAGGACGTCCTCGGCCGCCTGCCGGAGCTGCGCGGCGGCGTCGACCGGCACACCCGCACCCAGCGCCTGGCCGCCGCGCACGCCGTCATCGTCGTCTCCGCCTACTTCGAGGCGCTCGGCGAGGCCAAGCTGCCGTTCACGCTGGAGCAGCTCGACCGCACCGAGAAGATCGCACGCGGCGTGCCGACCCCCGAGCGCTTCGCCCGCCTGATGGCCGCCCTGATGCTGGAGCGCCTGCCCACCCCCGAGCCGCACGTCCCGTTCGGCGAGACCCGCCAGGCGGTGGAACGTGCCTACGCGCGCATGTCGGAGGCCCTGACCGGCTACGCCGCCGGCCTGCCCGTCTGGGACGAACTGAGCCACGACGACCAGATCCTGCTGCCCCGGATGCTCGCCGAGGGCCCGCCCGCCCACGCCCTGCGCGTCTACGACGAGAACTACCGCTCGCTGGCCCTCGACAGCCACGAGTTCGGCGTGCGCAGCCTGGTCACCGAGCGCCCCCAGCCCTCCACCGCGCTGTCCAGGGTGGCGTGGCTGCTGGCCGAGCTGGCGCCGCCCCGCGTCGGCGACCGCCCCATGGTCCACCTGGCCAGGATGGCCGCCAACCTGCTCGACCAGCCGCTCCTGCTGGCCGGCAAGCTGCCCGAGGACGTCTACCTGCCGCTGCTCGGCGAGGGCTACCTCACCCCGCGCTGCCGGGTGGCCGAGCTGACCCGCGACGCCTCGCCCACGCTCGACGGCTGGTGGGAGGACCAGCGGCTGCTGCCGGACACCGAGGCGTTCCTCGTCGGGCACCTCACCTCGCTGCGCGCCACCCGGGCGCCGCTGCTCGTGCTCGGCGACCCCGGCTCGGGCAAGACCAAGCTGACCGAGGTGCTGGCCGCCCGCCTGGCCCGCTCGGAGTTCCTGCCGATCCGGGTGGACCTGCAGGGGGTCGCGCCGCGCGCGGACGTCACCGAGCAGATCGAGCAGGCCATCGCCGCCGTGCTCGGCGAGGAGGTCTCCTACGGCGACCTCGTGGAGGCCGCCGGCGGCGCGCAGCCGGTCATCCTCCTCGACGGGCTGGACGAGCTGCTGCTCGGCGGCGCCGGCCGCTACGACTACCTCGCCCGCGTGGAGGAGTTCCAGCGCCGCGAGGCCGGGCTCGGCCGCCCCGCCGCCGTCATCGTGACCAGCCGCACGGTCGTGGCCGAGCGCATCCGCTTCCCCGACGGGCTGCTGGCGCTGCGGCTCCTGCCGTTCGAGGACGACCAGGTACGCCAGTGGCTGGAGATCTGGGACCAGGCCAACCGCGCCCTGCTGGCCCGCCGCGACCTCACGCCGCTGCCCGCCGAGGCCGCGCTCGCCCACGGCGAGATGGCCCGCCAGCCGCTGCTGCTGCTCCTGCTCGCCCTCTACGACGCCGGCGGCAACGCCGCGCAGCAGGACGACCCCCGGCGGCGCCCGCTCAAGCGCTCCCGCCTGTACGAGGTGCTGCTGCGCGACTTCACCGAACGCGAGACCGGCGGCGCCGGCCGGGTGGTCATCGACCAGGAGCTGGTGCTGCTCGGCGCGGCGGCGCTGTCCATGCTGGCCCGCGGCCGCCAGGTCATCACCGACGAGGCGCTCGAACGCGACCTGCCCGCCCTGTGCCACGGCGGCGAGGACGACCCGGCGGACGCCGACCCCGACCGGCCGGCCCGCGCGGGCTGGGCGCGCAGGGCCACCGAGCGGTTCTTCTTCGTCCGCAGGGGCGGCCACGCCTTCCTGCACTCCACCTTCGGCGACTTCCTGGTCGCCTGGCTGGCCGTCTACGCGCTGCGCGACCTCGACCGCAGGCGCAGCCAGGCCGGTGACGAGCCCCTGGCGCTCGTGCAGAGCGTGGACGACGACCTGCTCTACGCCGTCATCTCCCACTCCTGCCTGGCCGAGCGCGGGCCGATCGTCGGGTTCGTCATCGACCTGCTCGACGACGTGCCGCCCGAGATCCGGGCCCGCTGCGTCGAGCAGCTGTCGGGGCTGCTGCGCCGCTCCCTGCACGAGACCGGGCGCCGCCACTTCACCGGCTTCCGCCCGGTGCGGCACAGCCTGGCGCGGCGGCTGGCCGCGTACTCGGCGAACCTCGCGCTGCTCGTCGTGGCCGCCGCCGACGGGCCGGTCCGCGTCTCGGAGCTGCTGCCGGGGCCCGACGCGGCCGAGCGCTGGTCGTCCTTCACCCACCTGTGGAAGGGCCAGCTCGGGGAGGAGGGATGGAACGGCCTGGTCACCGCCCTGTCGGCGCGGCGGGTCATGGAGAACGGCGTGGAGGACGTCGTGCTCGGCGCCGACGATCCCACGGGGATGGGTGACGCCGTCGTCGCCGTCGCCACCGGGCACGGCCCGCGCCACCGCCGCCTGCTCGACCTGCTGCTGCGCGCGCTGGGGGAGGGGCGGCCCCTGCCGTACCGCGACCGGGTGGCCATCCTGGAGGAGCTGCTGCGCACGGCCGCGGTCCGCTCGCCGGCCGTGCACCAGGCGCTCGGCGCGCTGTGGGCGGAGGGCGGCGCCGACCACGCGCGGCTGCGACCCCTCCTGCGCGCCGTGCTCGCCGATCCGCGCGAGCGGCGGGCCGCCTGGGAGCTGCTGGTCAAGGCGGGCATCCCCGAGACCGCGCTGTGGGAGATCCAGCAGGACGATGGTTGAAACCCCGTACGCCCGGCGACATTCGAGGCTGACACGCGAGCGGATTGTTACGTAATATCCACATACCGAGCTTGGGGGGCGCCAGGGTGCCAGGACAGAGCGTGGGTGTGGTCGTCGATCCGTCGGTTCCGGCGGAAGTCGCCGGGCTGTTACGCGTCAACGCCTCGCTGCTGTCCAGGATGCGCGCCGGATGGACGCCCCGCGACTCCTCCTGCGACTCCCGCCGGCCACGCCGCGGCTCCTCCAGCACCCTGCTGCTGGCCGCCACCCCGGTGGTGATCGCCCTCATGGCCGTCCTGCTCGACTCGCCGTTCGCGCCGGCCGGGTTCGTGCTGCTCGGCACGTTCGTCTTCGTCGTCCTCGTGAAGATCGCCTCCATGAGCGAGCCGCCCGAGGACGAGCGCCCCCACGAACGCCAGGTCTACGAGCAGGCCCGCTGGTACGACGGCCGCTACCTCCTCGGCGAGGACTTCGACCAGGAGGCGCGGCTCGTGCTGGGCCGCGCGCAGCGCGCGGTCGGCGCGGTGCTGCGCTCCCACGTCAACGCCGAGGGCCTGCTCGACGACGCCGGCAACGCCGTCATGCTGCCCGCGCAGGAATGGGAGATCGCCCGCCTGCTGGCCAAGCTCTCCGCCCTCCGCCGCGAGCACCGCGAGCTGCACGAACGCGGCCTCGCGCCCGAGGTCGCCCCGGTGCTGCAGCCGCTCGAACGCGCCCTGTCCGCCAGCGAGGCGGCGGTGGTCGCCCGCGTCGAGGCTCTGGAACGTTACGCCGACCGCGTACGCGAGGCCGAGCGCGCCTACCACGCGCACGCCCAGATCGAGGAGCTGCGGACGCGGCTGCCGCGCTACGAGGAGCTGCTGGCCGAGTCGGGCGCCGACGGGCTCGCGCTCGCGGAGCTGGAGAAGCTGGCGGACGACGCCGACACGCTGGAGCGCACGCTCCGGCACAGCGTCGAGTCCGCGCACGTGGCCTTCCGCCACCTGGAAAGCTGACGGCCGCGCCATGACCGACATCCTGCCCGGCCGCCCCGCGAAGGTCGTCGTCGATCCGGCGCTCTCCCGCGAGGTCGCCGACCTGCTGCGCGCCAACCACGCCCTGCTGGCCCGCGTCCACCAGGGCTGGCGGCCCCCGCCCAAAGGCCCCGACCCCACGCTCGGCCTGGCCGTGAGCGTCGGCACCGGCGTGGTGGCGGCGGTGCTCGCCCTGTACGGCCTGGCGCTGTTCGCCGCCGAGCGCTACACGTCCTTCGCGATGACCATGACGGGCGCGGCCGTGCTGACCGTCGCCGTGCTGCTGCGGCCGCGTACCGACGCCGGGATCGAGCGCCGTCGCGCCCTCGAACGCGAGGTCCACCAGCACGCCCGCGGCCACGAGGGCCACTACGTCCTGGACGAGCACCTCGACGAGCCCGCCCGCGCCCTGCTGGCCCGCGCGGGGGCGGCCGTCGAGCAGATCACGGCCTCCCGGATCAACGCCGAGGGCCTGCTGGACGACGTGCGCAACGCGGTGATGCTGCCCGCGCAGGAGTGGGAGATCGCCCGCCTGCTGGCCAAGTTGTCGGCGCTGCGCGCCGAGCACCAGGAGGTGATCGCCGAGGGGGTGACGCCCGAGGTGGCCGCCGTGGCGGGGCCGCTCGCCGAGGCCCTGGACAGCAGCGAGGCCGCGGTGCTCGCCCGCGTCGAGGCGCTGGAACGCTACGCGGGACACGTCGCCGACGCCGAGCGCGCCTACCGCGCCCGGCGGCAGATCGAGCGGCTCAGCGCCCGCCTGCCCCGCTACGAGGAGCTGCTCGTGGAATCGGGCGCCGACGGCGCGGCCGTCCCGGAGCTCGACGGATTGTCCGAGGAGGCCGGCCGCCTTGAGCAGGCGTTACGCGACAGCGTCAGCTCGGCTCACGAGGCTTTTCGCCACCTTGGGGGGTGAGTTGGCTTAGGATCCGAATTTGTGGCGGATATGGTGGTCGATCCCCAGATACCACCGGACGACGCGCAGGTGCTGAGGCAGTCCCGGCGCGTGCTGGTCAAGATGCGCCAGGGCTGGGCGCCCCAGTCGCGCAGGGCCTCGCCGGTCGCGCCCCGCGGCATGGTGAGGATCTTCGCCATGGTGGTCCTCTTCGGGCTGGTGCTCGGCCTCGGCGCCGCGAGCAGGGGTGTCGGCCTGTTTCTGCTCGTGCTGTTCGCCGTCCCCCTGGTGATCGGGCTGTTCGCCCGCCAGGACCTGGCCGGGGAGGACGAGGACGACACCGAGCGCCAGATCTACGAGCTGCTGCGCTGGCACGAGGGCCGCTATGTGCTCCTCGACGACCTCGACGAGTCCGCCAGGCGGCTGCTGGCCCGCGCGCAGCGGGCCGTCGCCACCGTCACCGGCTCCCGCGTCAACACCGAGGGCCTGCTGGACGACGCCCGCAACGCCGTGATGCTGCCCGCCGAGGAATGGGCGATCGCCCGCCTGCTGGCCAAGCTGTCGGCGCTGCGCACCAAGCACCGCGAGACCGTCTCGCGCGGCCTCACGCCCGAGGTCGAGGCCGTCGCCGAGCCGCTGGCCCGCGCGCTCGACGGCAGCGAGGACGCCGTGCTCGCCCGCGTCGAGGCGCTGGAGCGCTACGCCGCCAACGTCACCGAGGCCGAGCGCGCCTACCTCGCCCACGAGCAGATCGAGGAGCTGCGCGGGCGGCTGCACCAGTACGAGGAGCTCGTCGCCGAGACCGGCGCGGACGGCTTCGCGGTGCCCGAGCTGGACCGGCTGGCGGCCGACGCCGACCGGCTGGAGCAGGCGCTCAGGCGGAGCGTGAGCTCCGCCCGCGAGGCCTTCCGCTACCTGGACCCGGGAGCGCCGAAAGAGGTGCCGGGAGCACCGGGCGAGCCCTGACCCACGCCGGCGCCGCCCGCGTGGGCCGCCTCCAGCAGCAGGTCGCACAGGGCGTCCGCGGCGTCCACGCGGCCCAGCTTGGCCGCGGCCTGCCCCATCGCGGCGCGCAGCCCGGGATCGGCCAGCAGCGGCATCAGCTCAGCGAGGAGCATGTCGGGCGTCGGGTGCGGCTC
This sequence comes from Nonomuraea sp. AD125B, assembly GCF_041402765.1. Lineage (NCBI taxonomy): Bacteria > Bacillati > Actinomycetota > Actinomycetes > Streptosporangiales > Streptosporangiaceae > Nonomuraea > Nonomuraea sp. AD125B. Next base: position 113,070 of record NZ_JBGLOU010000018.1, read on the forward strand.
CAGCAGCGCCCGCGCCGCCCCCGCCGAGGCCAGGTAGCCGGCGTTCTTGCGCTGCTCGTCGCCGCCGGTCGGGATGAGCGGGATCAGCACGGCCGGCTTGCCGATCGCGGTCAGCTCCGAGACCGTCCCCGCGCCGCTGCGCGCGATCACCACGTCGGCCGCGGCGAACAGATCGGCCAGCTCGGCCCCCACGTACGGCACCGGGTGGTAGCGGTCGGCCAGCTCGGCGGGCACCGGCACCGCGCGCATCTGCTCGATCCAGTTGGGCCCGCACTGGTGCACGACCTGCGCGTGCGGCAGCAGCCGCGGCAGGATCTCGGCGATGAGCGTGTTGATCTGCTTGCTGCCCTGCGCGCCGCCGGTCACGTAGATGAGCGGGACCTCGAACGTCAGCCCGAACAGGTCGTAGGCCGCCGCCCGGTCGCCGGCCAGCAGCTCCGGCCGTACCGGGTTGCCGGTCACCACGGCCTTGGCGCGGGCGGAGGCGGGCAGGTGCTCCAGCGACGACTCGTGCGACAGCGCGATCCGGGTGGCGAGGCGCGACAGGATCCGGTTGGCCAGCCCGACGACGGTCGTCTGCTCGTGCATGACGAGCGGGCGGCGGATCAGCTTGGCCGCGACGCCGATGGGCACGGCCACGTAGCCCCCGGTCGACAGCACCACGTCGGGCAGGTAGCGGGCCGCGTGCCCGATCGCCTGGAACACCCCGACCGGGATGCGGAACACGTCCGCGATGTTGGTGCCCAGCTCCCGGAGGTTGGGGCGGCGGCGCAGCTTGCCGGTCGTGATCGCCTTGAACGGGATGCCGTGCTCGGCCGTGATCCTGGCCTCCAGGCCGTTCGCGGTGCCGACCCAGAGCACGTCGTGCGGCACCTGGCGGCGCTGGAAGGCGGACAGCGTCGTCAGGGCCGGGTAGGTGTGACCGCCGGTGCCGCCGCCGGTGATCAACAGTCGCAGGGTTCGTGACATGCGATCAGAGTATGGCCGCGCAGCGGAAACCGGTGTGCCCGGTCGCCGAGTCCGGGGTGTTGGAGGTGCGCGCGGCCACCCGGTAGCGGTTGCAGTAGGAGTCGTGGCACATGTACGACCCGCCGCGGATCACCTTCGCCGTGCCCTCGGCCGGCCCTGCCGGGTTCTCCGCGTACGGCTCCCACGCCGTGCCCCACCAGTCGGCGGTCCACTCCCAGACGTTGCCCGCGACGTTGTAGAGCCCGTAGCCGTTCGGCTGGAACGACTTGACCGGCATCGTCCCCTTGCTCGGCGCGGTGGGGAAGTGGCCCTGCCAGATGTTGCACCGCTGCCGCCCGTTCGGCGCCAGCTCGTCGCCCCAGGGGAAACGCTTGCGCTCCAGCCCGCCGCGGGCGGCCATCTCCCATTCGGCCTCGGTGGGCAGCCGCTTGCCCGCCCACTCGGCGTAGGCGGTGGCGTCGTTCCAGGAGACGTGCACGACGGGGTGGTTCTGCCGGGCGCCGATCGACGAGCCCGGCCCCTCCGGGGTGCGCCAGGCGGCCCCCTCGACGCCCGCCCACCAGGACGCGCCGGGCACGGTCGCGTCGATGACGCCCGCGCGGGCGAACTGGCGGAACACGAACGACCAGCCGATCCGCTCGGCCTCGGTGACGTAGCCCGTCTCCTTGACGAAGGTGGCGAACTGGGCGTTCGTCACACACGTCGGATCGATCATGAACGGGTCCAGCCGCACCTCGCGGACCGGTCCCTCGCCGTCCTCCGGGCGGGCGTCCCAGTCGTCGCCGCCCATGAGGAACGTCCCGCCAGGGACGCGTACCATGCCGCGCGGCGGCGCCGACCGCCGCGTGGTCAGGACGGCCGGCCGCGGCTGCGGCGTGGCGGCGCCCTCCCTGCTCGGGCCACAGCAAGCGCTCAAAGTCCCCCCAAACGTGTCATACCAGTAAGGAAGGGTAGCCCTTGCACCATGCCCCCGATCACGCGGCCGCCGCTGGTCACCCCTCGCGTTATGCCATGAATCCGGCAGAACGGTAGCGTCTTCCCATGCGACTCGGCGTGCTGGACATCGGCTCGAACACGGTGCATCTCCTCGTCGTGGACGCCCACCGCGGCGCCCGGCCCATCCCTGCGTACTCGCACAAGGAGGAGCTGCGCCTCACGGAATACCTCGGCGAGGACAACCGGCTCGCCGAGCGGGGCGTCGAGCGGCTGTGCGCGTTCGTCAAGGAGGCCGTCGAGCTGGCCGAGGACAAGGGCGTGGAGGACCTGCTCGCCTTCGCCACCTCCGCCGTGCGCGAGGCGGCCAACGGCGAGGAGGTGCTGGCCCGCGTCGAGGACGGCTGCGGCGTGCACATCGAGGTGCTGTCGGGGCGCGACGAGGCCCGGCTGACCTTCCTCGCCGTGCGCCGGTGGTTCGGCTGGTCGTCGGGGCGGCTGCTGGCCTTCGACATCGGCGGCGGCTCGCTGGAGATCGCGGCCGGCGTGGACGAGGAGCCCGACGTGGCCGTCTCGCTGCCGCTGGGGGCCGGGCGGCTGACCCGCGACTGGTTCACCGCCGACCCGCCGTCCGCCGAGGAGGTGCGCAGGCTGCGGCGGCACGTACGCACCGAGGTCGCCCGCACGGTCGGCTCCGTCGCCCGTTACGGCCGGCCCGACCGCGCCGTCGCCACCTCCAAGACCTTCAAGCAGCTCGCCAGGATCGCCGGGGCCGCGCCCACCAGCGAGGGCCTGTACGTGCCCCGCCGGCTCACCCGGCAGGACACCGCCGACTGGGTGACCAAGCTCGCCGCCATGAGCACGGCCGAGCGGGCGCGGCTGTCCGGCGTGTCCGAGGGGCGGGCGGCGCAGCTCGCGGCGGGCGCGCTGGTCGCGGACGCGGCCATGGACCTGTTCGAGGTGGACAGCCTGGAGGTGTGCCCGTGGGCGCTGCGCGAGGGCGTCATCCTGCGCCGGCTCGACCTGCTGCCGGGCCGGCTCGACCAGTCGGGACTGGTAGCGGGCTGAGCACGCACTCTTCTGGCGTGGAGTAAGTGCGTTATATCCGCATGAGTTGGCATAACCGGCTGATGATCGGGAACTCTTCGCCAGATGTTGGACGTGCTCGGCGCCATCGGGTCCCTGCTGGTCGTGCTGCTCCTCATCGCCGTCGCGATCGCCGTCATCGCCGTGATCGCCCTGGTGGCGTTCGTGGTCATGGCCGGCTCCATGCTCCCCCTGCCGCGGCTGTGGCGGCGGCTGACGGGGCGGGAGCGGCGGCTGACGGTGAAGCTGAGCGGCGAGAGCGTCCCCGAGCGGCGGCGCGGCGAGCTGAGCGGCCGCACCCCGCGCCTGCGCCGCCACTTCGCGCTGGAGGTCAGGCGACGTCGCGGCGCAGGGGTCTGAGCAGCGCGGCCGTGCTGGCCAGCGCCGTGTATCCGAGCAGCACCAGCGCTCCGGCCGGGGGGGACAGCAGACGGACGGGCTCGCTGGACAGCTGCTGGGCCAGGGCGTCGGCCACGGCGGTGAAGTCGGTGAGCGCCGCCGTCGCGCCGCCGGGCAGCAGGGGATAGAGGTGGCGGACGCCCGGGATCGTGACGAGGATCAGCTCCGCCCCGTACAGGTAGCCGACCACCACGCAGAGCGCCGCGACCTGGTGGCGGATCAGCGCGCCCATGCCGACGCCGAGCACCGTGTAGGCGGCCATCGCGACCGCCAGGCGGGCCAGGAGCTCGGCGACGGTCCCCGCGTCCAGGCCCAGGGTGACGCCGCGCGCCGCGGCGGCGCCGAACAGCGCCACGGCGGCGGTGCCCGACAGGACGAGCCCGTAGACCACGCCGGCCAGCCCGTACGTCACGAGCTTGGCGGCCAGCACCCGCCATCGGTCCGGGGCGTACAGGAACGTGACGGTGATCGTGCGGTGCCGGTACTCGGAGGTCAGGGCCAGGGTGCCGACGGCGGCAGGGACGAAGGCGGTGAAGCCGAGAAAGCCGAGCACGGCCCGCACCCCCGCCTCGGTGTGCAGCCCCGGCATCGGCGGGTCGAAGTTCTCCGGCCCGACGAGGGCCAGCAGCCCGACCAGGCCGCCGCCGAGCAGGGCGGCCACGAGCAGGGTGCCCAGCCACAGCCGGGTCGCGAGCAGCCTGCGGAGCTCCGCGTGGATCAGGGGTCTCATGCGTCCGTCCGTTCGCCGGTCAGGTCCAGGAAGAGCTCTTCCAGGCTGGGCGGGCAGGCGGCCAGGCCGTGGACGGGCAGCTCGTGCGCCGCGGCCAGGCCGGCGATCTCGGCGGGCTCCAGCCCGTGCACCCGCAGGTCGCAGGGCCCGTCGCGGTCGATCCCTCGGGCGGCGGGCGCGAGGACGCGGGCGAGCCGGTCCGCGTCCGGGCTGCTCACCCGTACGACGTGTCCCGCGCCGGCGAGCTCGCTCAGCGCCCCGGCGGCCAGCAGCCGGCCCCGCCGGATGACCACGACGTCGTCGGCGACCTGCTGGACCTCGCCCAGCGCGTGGCTGGAGACCAGGACGGCGCGGCCCTCCCCGGCCAGCTCGCGCAGGAACGCGCGCAGCCAGGCCGTGCCCTCGGGGTCCAGGCCGTTGCCCGGCTCGTCCAGCAGCAGGACGCCGGGGTCGCCCAGCAGGGCGGTGGCCAGGCTGAGCCGCTGCCGCATGCCGGTCGAGTAGGTGCCCGTCGCGCGGTCGCCCGCCGCCGCCAGGCCGAGCAGGCCGAGCAGGTCATCCACCCGGCGGGACGGGTGCCCGCCCATCGCCGCGTAGATCCTGAGATGGTCCCTGGCCGAGTGGCGCGGATGGAAGGCGGCGGCGTCGAAGGCCGCCCCCACGACGCTCGTCGGGCGTGGCAGGTCGCGGTAGCGCCGCCCGCCGATCGTCACGCCGCCGGAGGTGGGCGCGACGTGGCCGACCATCATGCGCATGGTCGTGGTCTTGCCGGCGCCGTTGGGGCCGAGGAAGGCGGTGACCGCTCCCGGCCTGACGGTGAAGTTGAGGTCGTCGACGGCGGTGAGCGTGCCGTACCTCTTGGTCAGGCTCCGGACCTCGACGCCGCTCATGCGGCCGTCGCCCGGATGGTCTCGGCGAGCCGGTCGGCGCCGGGGACCGAGACCACGACCTCGTCGAACTCGCCGCCCGAACCCGCGCGGTCCAGCAGCAGCCGCAGCCCGGGCAGGTGACGGTTGACCGCCACCAGCTGGCGGGGGCCGCCGTACAGGCCCCAGACGCCGATCTTGGTGTGGCCCGACACGGCCAGCCCGCTGCGCGCGCCACGCGGGACGCGCAGCGGCTGCCCGGTGGCGACCGCCTCCCGCACGGCCGCCAGGGGGATGACGTGCCGGGCGCGGCCGGCGAAGAACCTCTCCCAGGGGCCGAACTTCACGATGATCGAGCCGCCGTCGATGATGACCGTCGCCATGTCAACCTTCTTCCGTCAGGGGGAGCAACATCGTGGCCAGCAGCCGGGGTGTGCGTCCCGGCGCCGGCTGGTTGGCGAGCAGGGGCTGGACGAGGCCGGCGAAACCCTGCGCGAAACGTACGAACTCCTCGTCGTCCAGGTGCAGCACCAGCTGCTGGTAGCCGACGCCGTCGGCCACGAGGTCGATGTGCTCCCTGGCGAGGTAGCGCGAGAACTCCGACAGCAGGCTGGCCACGAACGCGGTGAAGTACCGCGCGTGCTCCTCGGGGGAGGCCGAGGCCAGCGCCTCGGGGGAGGGGGTGACGCCGCCTTCCGGCACCGCGTACACCCGCTCCGTCGCGCCGCCGACCTTGCGCTCCTCCACCACCTGCAGCAGGCCGGCCTGCGCCAGCGTGGCGATGTGCCGGTACAGCGTCGCCTGCGGCACGTCGGGCAGCAGGCCCGCCAGGTCGGACGACGTGCGGCGGGCGCCGGCCGTGGCACGCAGGATGCGGATGCGCACGGGGTGCAGCGCCAGCTGCGCCCAGCGCTCTGGGGATGTCCTCACACCCCAGACGTTATCACTATCAATAATGAGAATGAACGGGCACGCCGAAGGCGCTGAAGCCAGGGGAGGGCGTCAGCGCGAGGCGGGGGAGGAGCGGTGGTCCGCTGACATCAGGTGGGGCCCGGCGGCCCCGGGTTGGTACCGGAGGCGCTTCTCCAGGCACACCATCGCGCCGTTCTCCCGCTTGTTGGTGAAGCGGATGTCGTCGGCGAGCGCCCGCATGATCATCAGCCCGCGTCCGTGCTCGGCCCCCGGCTTCGGCTCCTGCAGCTTGTCGGGGTCGAAGCCGTGCCCGGTGTCGACGACCCGGATGAAGCACCGGTCGTCGTGGACGGTGGCGCTGACGGTGTACTCGTCGCTCGGCTCGGCGTGCCGGATCACGTTGGAGCAGGCCTCGGTGAGCATGAGCTCGATGTCGTCGCGGATCCCGCTCTCCACGCCGAGCGAGCGCAGAGTGCCGTCCAGCATCTGCCTGATCAGCGGGACGCTCGCGGCATCCCTGGGCAGCCGGAGCGCTATCGAGGCCTCCACGACTTCTCCTTCCTTGCGGAACGCGTGGCGACCTTCTGCCCGAGATCGCGGAGCCCAATCGTCGGCGGCGGAACCGGGCCTCCCCGGGATCACATGTCCGCGAGCCGCCGCGCCACCTCCATGGACGCCTCGGCGATCTCGTCCTCGGTCAGGCCGTCCTGCGCCGCCATCCACTTGCCGGCGTGCAGCGCGAACAGCGCCAGCGACCGGCTGATCCGCTCCACCGGCGTCGCGCCCGGCTCGCTCAGCTCGGCCGTGAGCGCCAGCATCGCCTCGCGCATCTTGATGAGCTTCGGATGCTCGCGCAGCGCCGTCTGGTTGCGCTCCAGGAACCGGGTGACCTCCAGGTGGCTGGGCCGGGTCAGGTTCGCGGCATAGCGCTCCAGCAGCTCGCGGCGGGTCGCGGACGTCTTCGGGCGCTCCCGCGCCCACTCCACCAGCTCCTCGATCTCGGCCACGCGCAGGTCGACCAGGCTCGCCACGATGTCGTCCTTGGTCTTGAAGTGGTAGTAGAGCGCGGCCTTGGTGACGCCCAGCTCCTCGGCGATCTCCCGCAGCGAGGTCGCCTCGTACCCCTGCTCGGTGAAGAGCCGCAGCGCGACCTCCTGAATACGGGTCCGTGTGTCTGCTCGCACTGTGCACCATTTTCTGACTGGACGGCCGGTAAGGAGATGTCCAGTTTATTCGGCGAAAAAAGGAGAGGTGCCAGCTGGGGGTTTTGACGACAATTGTCCCCATGCACACTTTCCGACGACCGCGCCCGGACGACGCGGCCGCCCTGTACGACCTCGTCGCGGCGTACGAGACCGCCGTGCTCGGCGGCCCCGACATGACCCTCCAGGACATCGCGGACGAGCTCGCCGAGCCCGACTTCGACCTCGACCGCGACGGCTGGGTCGCCGAGGAGCCCGGCGGCCGGCTGCTCGCCTACGCCTGGGCCTGCGCCAACGGCGACAGCGACCTGGTCGACCTGGACGTCATCGTCCGTCCCGGAGCCGAGGAGCTGACCGAGCCGCTCTGGGAGAAGGTCCTCGGCCGCGCCCGCGAGCTGACCGCCGCGCGCGGCCACGACGGCGCCACCCTCCACCTCGGCATCTACCGCGCCGACCAGGGCAAGCAGGTCATCGCCAAGGAGCACGGCTTCGAGCCGGGCACCGGCTTCCACCGCATGCGGATCGACTTCGACGGCCCCGTCGAGCCGCCCGCCCCGCCCGCCGGGCTGACGCTGCACTCCGGGGAGAGCGAGGAGGTGCGGCGCGAGGCGCACCGCGTCCACCAGGAGGGTTTCGCCGATCACTTCGGGTTCGTCCCCGTCACCTACGAGCAGTGGTACGAACGCCGCCAGGCCCACAGTTCCACCGACTGGAGCCAGCTCGCCCTGGCCAGGATCGACGGCCGCCCGGCCGCGGTGGTGATCGGCACCGACCAGTTCCTGCCCGACCAGGGCTGCGGCTACGTCGCCACACTCGCCGTGCTGCCCGAGTTCCGCGGTCAGGGTCTCGGCCGCTTCATGCTCCGGCACGCCTTCGCCGCCGACGCCGCCCGCGGAAGGAAGGGCACGATCCTGCACGTGGACAGCAACAACACCACCCCGGCGCTCGGCCTGTACGAGTCGGCCGGCATGCGCCCGGTGATGGGCATCGACGTCTGGCGCCGCAGGCTCTAGCCGTACATCTGGCCCCGGCCCGCCCGGACCCGGTGCCGCGACAGGTGCTCCAGCACCGCCTGATTGGCCTCCCACCCGTCGGGGAACTTCACCGGCACGCCGAGCTGCACCGGCTCGGCCGACGGGTGGGCGTCCAGCAGCTCGGCGATCCCCGCCCTGGCGACCACCACGCAGGCGTGCCGGTGCCGGGAGGCGAGCACGCACAGCCGCCCCGACTCCAGGTGGAAGGCCGTCGCGTCGCGCCGCCCCGACAGCGGGTGCAGCACGATCGTCACGTCGTACTCGCGGCCCTGGAGCCGGTTGGCGGTGTCCACGGTGATCTCCGGCGGCAGCCCGGCCGCGCGGATCGCCGCCACCTGGTCGCGGTGCGCGGCCCCGACCGCGATCCGGTCGGCGGTGACCGGCCGCTCGCCCTGCTCCGAGCCCGCCACCGCGCCGCGCTGCAGCAGCCGCGCCGCCAGCAGCGCCACCGCCCGCACCGCCTCGCCGTCGGTGCGCACGGTGTGCCGTTCCGGCAGCTCAAGCAGCGCCCATCCGGAGCGGGCCGCCTCCTCCAGCGCCCGGTCGTGCGGGGTGCCGAGGCCGCCGGTGACCAGCTCCATGCGCCGCTCGCCCGGCCCGGTGCCGGACCGGAACCCGGTGAACGGGTAGAACGCCCGCGACACCACCGGCGCGGCCGTCGCCGGCAGCCGCCACGACACCGGCAGCCGGTGCACCGGCAGGTCCGGGTTGTGCCGCAGCAGCACCGACACCGCGCTCTGCAGCGGGTCCCACGACAGCCCCGACCAGCGGTCACCGTCGACGATCGAGAACGGGTCGAGCTGCCCGGGATCGCCCACGAACAATGCCCGCTCGAACAGCCCCGCGATGCGCAGCAGCTTGTCCGAGCGCATCTGGTAGGCCTCGTCCACGATCGCCCACGGCCACTTCCTGTCGCCGATCCACGCCCACTTGTCGGCCGTGGCGATGACGATGTCCGGATCGCCGAGATCCTGCACCCGCGTGCCGACCCGGACCCCGGCCAGCTCCAGCAGGCGCTGCGGGGGCGCGTACGCGCCGGCCGACAGCCGCCCGACCGTCAAATGCGGGTGCTTGTCGCAGATGCGCACCACCAGGTCGTCGACCTGCTCGTTGGTCTGGGCGACGATCATCAGCGGCTCGCCGGTGGCCGCGAGATGCGCCGCCGCGCGCACCACCAGCGTGGACTTGCCCGCGCCCGGCGGGGAGTCCACGACCACGCCCCGATGCCGGGGCAGGTCGGCCAGCACGTCCGCGATGACCTGCTCCGGGCTGCGCTCCGGCGGGCTGGCGGTCACGACCACTCCTCCTGGGCGTCCTCGTCGTCGGGCACGTACTGCTGGGGCGGCCCGCCGTGGGTCCACGGCGTGGCCTCGGCGTCGGGCAGGCCGGGCGAGCCCTGGAAGTCGCCGGTGAGCGAGGTGTAGCAGACCCGCTCGCCGACGTCGGGCACCGACCCCGGAGCGGCCGTCCTGCCCCGCCCCATGCCCTTGGTGATCTTGATGGTGACCAGGCCCTCGTGCGCCTCGACCAGCTCCGCGCCCTGGGCGCGGCGCTCCGGGGTGCCGAGCGCCGTGCCGACCGGCAGCAGCACCGGGTCGTCGGTCTTGACCACGACCAGCGGGCGCAGCTTGCGCGAGCGGCCCTCGCCCTCGGCGTTGTCGGGGACGGTCTCCACCACCTCGCCGGCGAACGCCTCGCCGGTCAACCGGTACTCGGCCATCACCAGCGGGTCGTCATAGGCGCGCTGCACCTCGTAGGCGGCCTGGGCGCGCTCCATGCGCGCGAGCCGGGCCGCGGCGGCCACCGCGCCGTCCCTGCGCGGCTGCGGCGGGCCGCCCTCCGCGACGCTCTCGGCCATGGCGCTGAACGAGGCCCGGTCCTGCTCCCACCGCTGCGCCACGCTCGCCCCCGGCTCCAGCCCGGCCAGCAGGTCGAGCGCCCGCCACATCAGCCGCCAGGTCGGCGCGAGCTGGGTGCGCAGCGCCTCCGTGACCCGCTCGGCCGACCCGCTCTCGATGGCGGGGGCCAGCACCTCCGCGTCGAACCCCGGGTCCGTCGCCGGACCGGCGGGCGGCCACACCAGCGGGTCCTCGGCCTCCTCGCGCGGCCCCTCGGTGATCCAGGCGACCAGGGAGGCGAGGTTGCCGTCCTCCAGCCCGCTCTGCCCGCTCGCCCAGTGCCGGCCCAGCTCCTCCGTCGCGGCCAGCATGAGCGACGACCCCGGGTACGCGGCCCGTTCGGCGAAGTACGTCAGCCACCGCCCGAGCAGCGGCACCGACTCCGGCACCGGGTAGGGGCCGTCGGCGCGGCGGAAACGGGTGGAGCGGCCGAGCAGCCGGGTGAAGGCCACGCCGCCGGTGTTGGGCACGACGAGCTGCGGCGCGTCCAGCGCCCGCTCGTACGGGTCGCCGCCCCGCCGCTCGACCGTCTCGGTGTCGGCCGTGAAGCTCTCCACGTACGGCAGCAGCACCCCGGCCAGCTCGGCCGCCCACGCGAAGCGCAGGTCGCGGTTGCGCGGCTGGGGCACCACGAGCAGGCGCGGCCGGTCGCGGTCGTCGCCGAGCATCGCGGCGAGCGGCGCGGCGGCCTCGCCGGACAGCCGCAGCGGCACGAACACCATCGGCCGCGCCGACAGATGGCAGTGCCGCACGGTCGCGACCGGCTGGGCGATGCCCTCGTCCAGGGCCCGCAGCCGGGCCAGCGAGGTCAGCAGGCTCACTTGTCACACACTCCCGAGGCACTCCCTGCGCAGGCGTTCGGCGTTGCGCAGCAGCCGGGCGATCTCCTCCTGGCCCTCGGCCGGGTCGCGGGTGCCGTCGGCCAGGCCCAGGGCCTCGGCCACGGACGCCACCCCGCCGAGCTCGTCGCGCACCTGACGGCCGAGCAGGTCGGAGGCGCCCTCCTGGCGGGCCTCGTCCCGGCAGAAGAAGCACAGGTCGCAGGTGGACAGGCACTCCGGCGCGTAGCGGGCGGTGGTCCTGCGCACCGCGTCGGCCAGCTCGGCGACCGGCCGGGTGGGGCGGCCGTCCTCGCCGGGACGCAGGTCGAAGGTGAGGTCCTCGGGCAGGCCGGCCATCAGCCGGTCGAGGGTCGTCATGCGGGCGAGCTGGCGGCGCAGCACGGCGAGCTGGCGGCGTACGTCCACCAGGGCGGCGACCGGGCGGTTGGCGAAGTTCTCGGGGCAGACCAGCACCACGTCGTGGGAGACCCGCAGCGGGTCGTGGCCCAGCTCCTCCAGCAGGGTGCGCAGCGCCAGGACGTACACCGCGGCCTGCCGGGCCGCCGCGGCCGCCGCCGACGGCTCGGCCTGCCCGTCGATCACCGCGAACGACTTGATCTCCACGATGTGGAAGCGGCCGCCGAGCTGGAAGGCCACCACGTCGGGCTCCAGGTAGGCGGTGTGCCCGGCGATGGTGAGGGCGAGCAGCGGATGGTCGTAGAGCGTGCCGGCGTCGTCCTCGCCGCGCGCCGCCCGGTCGATCAAGGATCGGGTGTGGGCGTGGCGCAGGTGGGCGCCGGTCTTGGCGTCGGCTTTCTCGCCGACGTTCTCGACGTCGTGGTAGGCGACCTCGGCGACCGGCAGGCGCAGCAGCTCGCGCAGCATCCGCAGCAGCTCCGCGCAGCCGTCGGCCTTGACCAGCGCCTCGAAGGCGTTGCCGCGGGTGATCGCGAACGGCGACTGCCCGAACGGCGCGGGGAAGCCGAGATGGCGGGCGGCGGCGTCCTTGTCGAGCCCGGCGCCGTCCATGAGGGCGCGGCGGGCGCAGCCGGGGTTGGCGGCGAGCGCCGCGATGGCGCGGGCGTCATGGGGGCGCGGCGGCGTGGTGCCGCGCAGCGCGTCGAGCCGGTGCGCGGGGTCGCCCTCGCGCTTCAAGCCGCTCACGTGGCGTACTCCTTCTTGATCGTGCTCAGCGTAGCGGCGCCGAACAGTCGGGCGACGTCATCAAGCTGCCGCGCGGCGCGTCGCGCCAGCTCCGCGCGGTCGCGCGTGTCGCGCGGGGCGTGCACGGCCAGCTCGGCGCGGGCCGCCGCGATCACCCGGTCCGGGTCGGGCGGGCCGAGCGAGCCGTCGGTGGCGCCGGGGATGTTCCTGGCCATGCGCAGGAGTAACCGGGCCGCCCGCGGATCGGCCTGCTCGCGCCCCGCCACGGCGATCGCGCAGGTCAGGAAGTCGACGCGGGGGCTGAGCGGCCCGACCACGCGCCGCTCAAGCGGCCAGGTGCTCAGCGTGAGCAGGCCGCGGGCGGGGGAGAGGCGGTCGGTCAGCGCGGCGCACAGATAGTACGGCCGCCCGAACGGCGCCGACCGGAACGAACGCTCCTCGTCCCTGCGCAGGCTGGTGAGCTGGGCGCTGCGGATCGTGCCGCCGAGGAACGCCTCGCTGACCGCCACCACCAGCCGCGGCTGCGCGGTCGCGCCCAGCAGCCGCAGCCCCTGGTGGACCTGCTCGCGCACGGTGACCAGCGGGACCGCCCGCGCCGCGGGCTCCTCGGGCTGCTCGCCGCCCACCAGGGCGTCCCAGGCCCGCTCGGCGGCGCGCAGCTCGGCCCGCAGGCCGCGGGCGGCGCCGCCGTCCCGTGCGCGCATGGCCCTGCGCACGCCGGCCCGCAGCTCGTCGATCCGCCGTTCGAGCTCGTCCAGCCGGTCACTCATGAGCGCGAGCGTACCAACAGTCCCAGCATTTTCCAGTAAATTGGCGGCGTTTCCGAAATCTACTTCGTAAAGGGGACCGGCTCCCGTCTTTCGATCAACACCGAGTAAAGGACGGGTCAGCAGGGGACACTGGTCCCTGTGAGTCGTGGGTTGCGTCATCTGCTGGGCGCCGTCGCTGGGCTGGCGGCCCTCGCCCCCGTCTACTACCTCACCGAGGCGGGCGCGCGGGAGCTGCGCGCGGGCACGGTGGCGGCCGGGCCGTCGCCCGCCGGCCTCGGCTGCCTCCTCGCGGTGGCGGCGATCGTCGCGATGCTCGCCGCCTGGCCGCCGGCGGCCCTCGCCTGCGGACTGCCGCTGGCGGCGGCCGGCACGCTGTTCGCGCTCGACGCCACCGGCGCCATCGCCGCCGCGGCCACCCTGCCGTACGCCGGCGGCCTGCCCTGGGCCCGCCCCGGCGCCGCCCCCTGGGCGGAGGCGGCCGAGCCGCCCGGCACCCTCGCCGGCATCACCGGCCTCTACGCGCTCATCGGCGTCGTTCTCGTCCTCTCGGCGCTGCTCCCGCGCGGCCGGCGATCTATCCTGGGCCCGTGAGCGGACGCGACCCCGACCGGCGCAGGGCGCTGCTCGACGCCGCCGACCGCGCCATCGCGGCCGAGGGCCCCGACGTGTCGATGGCCGCCATCGCCGCCGCCGCGGGCGTCACCAAGCCCATCCTCTACCGCCACTTCGGCGACCGCAGCGGCCTGTACGAGGCGCTCGCCGACCGGCACGTGCGCACCGTGATCGCGCAGCTCCGGCCGCGCTTCGCCGAGGCCGGCGCCGACCTGCGCGCCCGCGCCAGGGCCACCATCACGGCCTACCTCGACCTCGTCTCCGCCAACCTCAACCTCTACCGCTTCCTGTTCCAGCGCGCCGGGGCCGAGGACGTCCGCACCCGCTCCCGCGTCACCTCCCTCGTCCGCAGCCTCGGCGAGGAGCTGGGCGGCGTGCTCGCCGCCGAGGGGGTGGTGCCCGACCCGGTGCGGGCGCAGGTGCTCGGCCACGCCTTCGTCGGCATGGTGCAGACCACCGGCGACTGGTGGCTGGACCAGCCCGGCCTCGACCGCGACCAGGTGGTGGAGAGCCTGGTGGACGTCATCACGGCCGCCGTCACCGACCCGCGCTCATTCGCCGAAGCGTGACAGCTTCCCGTGCCGCCGGGCGTACGTGAGCGCCCACGCGAACAACCCCACCGTCGCCGCCAGATAGACCACGTCGAGCCCGGCCGCCCAGGCCAGCCGGTCCCACGGCACCGGGCCGCCGGCCATGACCGTGCGCATGCCCTCGAAGACGTGCGAGGCGGGCAGGAACTCCGACACCGCCTGGAGCGGCGCGGGCAGCACGGACACCGGGTAGAAGATCCCGGCCAGCGGCTGCACCATGAACACGATGGACCAGGCGATGACCTGCGCGTTCTCGCCGAAACGGAGCACCGCCGCGATGCCGACCAGCCCGAGCGACCAGCCGAGCACGAGCAGCACCCCCATGAACGGCACCAGCCCCACGCCGATGGCGGTCACGCCGAAACCGTAGAGGCCGAGGGCGAGCGCCGCCATCACGGCCAGCGCGAAGATCACCTTGCCCAGCGAGAACAGCACGAGCCCGGTCAGGTACTCGGCGCTGGACAGCGGACTGACCTGCACGTTCAGCAGGTTGCGCGACCAGATGTCCTCCAGGAAGGCGATCGAGATCTCGTTGCTCGCCTTCTGCAGCACCTGCCACAGCAGCACCGCCCCCAGCAGGAACGACACCGCGAACGGCACCCGCTGCGCCTGCAGGAACAGCGTCATGAACCCCCACAGCACCAGCTCCACGCTGGGCCAGAAGAAGATCTCGAAGACCCGGACCGGGCTGCGCCGCAGCGCCGCGAAGTCGCGCCGGACCACGCCCATGACCCGGGTGCGCCGGGCGGCGAGGCCGAGCGGCGGCAGCGTGAGCGTGGAAGCCTGTGACATGCTCATCCTCTGGCCACCTTCAGGAACACCTCTTCCAGGTCCTCGGCCCCGTAGTGGCCGGCCAGCTCGGCCGCGCTGCCCGCGGCCACGATCACCCCGCCGGACAGGAAGTGCACCCGGTCGCACATGCGCTCCACCTCGCGCATGTTGTGCGAGGTGATGAGCATGGCGCTGCCGTTCTCGGCGGCCACCCGGGTCAGCAGGCCACGTACGCGGTCACCGGCGTCGGGGTCGAGGTTGGCCGTCGGCTCGTCCAGCACCAGCAGCCGGGGCGCGTTCAGCAGCGCCTTGGCGAGCTGCACGCGGGTGCGCTGCCCGGACGACAGCGCCATGACCTTCCGCTTGACGAACGGGCCCAGCTCGAACATCTCGACCAGCTCGGCGACCCGCTCGCGCGGACGGCGCAGGGCGTAGAGGCGGGCGAAGGCGTCCAGCACCTCGCCCACCCGCAGCGCCCCGGGCAGGTCCACGTAGCTGGCGGCGAAGTTGAGCCGGCTGAGCGCCTCGGTGCGGTGGCGGGCCAGCTCCATGCCGAACAGCTCGACGCTGCCCGCGTCGGGGGTGATGAGGCCCAGCAGCATGTGGAGGGTCGTCGACTTGCCGGCGCCGTTGGGGCCGAGCAGCCCCACGATCTCGCCCTCGCCGACGGTGAGGCTCACGTCGCGGACGGCCGTGACCGGCCCGAACCGCTTGACCAGATGGGACGCCCGCAGGATGGCCACCGCTCAAGGGTGCGGCCCCCGACCACACGGCGGCAACGCATTTTCCGGGCCAGGCTCGCCGGGCCCCGAACAGCGCTCGCCGAGCCCCCAGCCGCGCCCCCTGCGCTGCCTCAGCCGTGGTCCCGCAGCATCCGCAACAGGTCCCACTCGGTCTCGCAGACCCGCCGCCCGATCGCCGCCAGCTCCACCGACCTGGCGCCCCCGCGCAGGTGCCGCATGGTCTGCATGACGCAGATGACGCCCCACTTGAGCACGCCGAACGTCTCCCACCAGCGCAGCGCGTCGCGGTCCACCTTCGCGCCGCCCGCCTCCTCGTACGCGGCGATCAGCTCGTCGTAGCCGCCGAACCCGCCGACCGGCAGCGGCGAGCCGAACCGCCACGCCTTCACGCACAGCCACCCCAGGTCCTCCAGGGGGTCGCCGGCGTGGGCCAGCTCCCAGTCCAGCACGGCCCGCACGCCCTCCGGCCCGACGATGAGGTTGCCGTTGCGGAAGTCGCCGTGCACCACCGCGGGCGGCCCGGCGGGCGGCCGGGACGCGGCCAGCCGCCGCAACGCCAGCTCGAACACCGGGTGCGGCTCGCCCAGCAGGTCCAGCACGTCCCGCCAGCGGGCCAGCGGATCGGCAGCAGGATCGGGGTCTGGCGGCAGGCTGGACAGCGGCATCCGGTGCACGGCGGCCAGCGCCCGCCCGCACTGGGCGGCCAGCAGCGGCCGGGCGGCGGCGTAGGCGTCGTCGCGCAGGATCCGGCGCGGGATCGTCTCCCCGTCCACCCGTTCCATCAGCACGTACGGCGCCCCGCCCGCCGACCCTGCGGCGACGATCCGCGGCACCGGCACGCCGGAGGCGGCCGCCGCCCGCATGAGCCGCGCCTCCGCCTCCAGCGTGGTCCCGGCCTCCCCGGCCCCGCCGGGCGAGTCGAGCCGCAGCACCAGCTCGTGCCGCTCGCCGCCGGGCGCGGCGACGTCCAAGGCCCACGTCTCCCGTGACGCGCCGCCGGGGAGCCGTACCCGGTGGGGGAGCGCGGCCTGGGGGCCGAACACCTCCGCCACCACGGCGGCGACGGTGTCGCCGCTCATCGGAGACCGAACTCCCAGTTGCCGCCGGCCGCGTACGAGCCCAGGATGCGCCGCCCGACCGAGTCGATGTGCACCTCGTCGGGCCCGTCGTAGATGCGCCCGGCCCGCGCGTGCCGGTACATCCGGTCCAGCGGCGTGTCGCCCGTCAGCCCCGCCGCCCCGTGCACCTGGATGGCCCGGTCGATGACGTTGTGCAGCATCCGCGCGCCGACGACCTTGATCGCGCCGATCTCCACGCGGGCGTCGGAGCCGGCGTCGATCGCCTCGGCGGCGTGGAGCGTGAGCAGCCGGGCCGACTGGATCTCGGCGTAGGAGTCGAACACGTGCTGGCGCATGAGCTGCTTCTTGGCCAGCGGCTCGCCGAACGCGGTGCGCTCGTGCAGCCGCCGGCACATCAGGTCGAAGGCCCGCTGCGCCTGCCCGAGCCAGCGCATGCAGTGGAAGATGCGCCCGGGACCGAGGCGCTTCTGCGCGATGACGAATCCGCGGCCCCGCTCGCCCAGCAGGTTGGAGGCGGGCACCCGGACGTTGTCGTAGCGCACCTCGCAGTGCGCGCCGTCCAGCCCGAGCACGGGCGTGTCGCGCACGATCGTGTACCCGGGCGTGTCGGTCGGCACCAGGATCATGGAGAAGGCCAGGTGCGCCGGCGCGTCGGGCTCGGTGCGGCACATCACGGTCGTGTACGCCGCCCGCGAGGCCCCCGTGGTGAACCACTTGTGCCCGTTGATCACCCACTCGTCCCCGTCGAGCACGGCGCTCGTGCGGATCTGGGTGGGGTCGGAGCTGGAGACGCCCGGCTCGGTCATGGCGAAGCTGGGCGAGATGTCGCCGCGCACCAGCGGCTCCAGGTAGCGCTCGCGCTGCTCGGGCGAGGCGTGCTCGTGCAGCATGAGCGAGTCCTGGAGGGTGTACGTGCCGAGCGCGAGCTGCCCGAACTCGCTGCGCCCCTGGACCTCGTTGACGTAGACGTAGTCGAGGAACGGCAGCCCGCCGCCGCCCAGCTCACGCGGGTGGCCGAGCGCCCACAGGCCCTCCTTCTTGGCCTCGGCCCGCAGGCCGGCCAGGGCCTCCTCGGCGGCGGGCCCGCCCTCGTGCAGCACCGGCTCTGCGGGCTCGACCCGCTCGGTCATGAACGCATGGACGGCGTCGCGGACGGGCCGGACGCTCGCGGGCACGGCGAAGCTCATGCCTGGATCTCAGCCGAATATCGTTGCCCAGTCAACGGTACGGGCAACGGTCTAGGGCAGCCAGCTCACCTTGCCGCGCAGGAAGGCGTACCCGACGAAGGCCACCGCGTCGATGAGCGTGTGCGCCACGATCAGTGGCATCGTCCGCCCCCACCGCTGATAGGCCCGGCCGAACACGATGCCCATCACCACGTTCCCGACGAACCCGCCGAACCCCTGATACAGGTGGTACGACCCCCGCAGCAGCGACGACACCACGACCGCCCGCCACGGCGACCAGCCGGCCTGCCCCAGCCGGTGCAGCAGGTAGCCGGCGACCAGCACCTCCTCCAGAACGCCGTTCTGCGCGGCGGCCAGCAGCAGCACCGGCACCTGCCACCACACCTCGGGCAGCGCGCCGGGCACGACGGTGAGGTTGACCCCGACGGCCTGCACCACCAGGTAGAACGCCAGCCCGCTGCCGCCGATCAGGGCCGCGAGCAGCGCGCCGCGCAGCAGGTCGCGGCGCGGCTCGCGCAGGTCCGCGCCGATCGTGCGCAGCGACTCGCCGGAGCGCACCAGCAGGTACGCCACCAGCCCGACCGGCGCCACCGCGATGGCGATCTGGGCGAGCTGCAGCGACAGGTCCAGCCACGGCCGCCCGGGGGCCATCGAGCCGACGAGCACGGCCTGCTGGCTCTTCAGCTCCTTCGGCGCGGTGAGCGCCCCGATCAGCCGGATGAGCGCGATCAGCCCGCTCGCGCCGAGCGAGACCGACATCACGACGAAGATCTCGGCCCCGATGAGCCGGGGCGCGAGTGCCGGGAGGGCCGCGGGCGGCGACTGAGTGCTCATGAGCGCAGATTAGCCGTATCCCTCATCGGACCCGGATAAAGGGAGCAGGCGTGTGCTAGAAGGAAGCCATGACGCGAACCGGATCGTCCACGGGTCCCCACGACGTCCCCACGGCGGCGCAGCTCGTGGCCGCGGTGCGCGACTTCCTGGAAAGCGACGTGCTGCCGGCCGTGGAGGGACGCACCCGCTTCCACACCCGGGTCGCGATCAACGTGCTCGGCATGGTGGAGCGGGAGATCGAGCTGGGCCCGGCCCAGGCGGAGGAGCACGCCGCCCGCCTGGCCGCGCTCGGCGTGGCCGACGACGCCGAGCTGGCCGCCGCCGTCCGCGACGGCCGCCTGCCCGACGACCACGCGCTGGTGACCGCGCTGGAGCAGGCGGTGCGGGCGAAGCTGGAGGTCGCCAACCCCGCCCACCTCCATGGTTGACGTCAGTGCGAGCCGCTGAGGTCGAGGTCCTTGACCCGCGGGTCGCCCTCGTCCACGAAGTAGTGCTCGCGCCGGGTGGCGTCCGGCCCGTCGGCCACCTTGAACGCCCGGAAGGCCAGCGTGCCGAGCACCGCCACCGCCAGGTTGACGATCAGCGCCAGGAACCCGGCGTACACCGTCATCGTGGTGTCGAAGCCCAGGTTGGCCAGCCCGAACGCCGACCCGCCGAAGTGCGCCTTGCCGTTGGCCGGGTTGGGGATGAGGTAGAGCATCCACATGCCGGCCGCGAGGCCGAGCGCCCAGCCCGCGAGCAGGCCGCCCCGGTGGAACCAGCGGGTGTAGAGGCCGAGCGCCACCGACGGCAGCGTCTGCAGGATGATGACGCCGCCGATGAGCTGCAGGTCGATCGAGAACTGCGGGTCGAGCAGCAGGATGCACAGCACCGCGCCCACCTTGACCACCAGCGAGACGATCTTGGAGACCTTGGCCTCCTGCGCGTCGGTGGCGTCCTTGTTGAGGTACTCCCGGTAGATGTTGCGGGTGAACAGGTTGGCCGCCGCGATCGACATGATGGCGGCGGGCACGAGCGCGCCGATGCCGATGGCCGCGTACGCCACGCCGGTGAACCAGTCGGGGAAGACCTGGTCGAACAGCCGCGGCACGATCGTGTTGGCGTCCGGCCGGCCGTTCGCGCCCACGACCGGCTTGGTGCCGGCCGCGATGGCCATGTAGCCGAGCAACGCGATCAGGCCGAGCACGAGGCTGTAGGCGGGAAGGGCGGACATGTTCCGCTTGATGACGTTGCGGTTCTTCGACGCCAGCACGCCGGTCAGGCTGTGCGGGTAGAGGAACAGCGCCAGCGCCGAGCCGAAGGCCAGCGTCACGTACTGGAGCTGGTTGGTGGCGTTCAGCGTGATGCCGTCGCCGGGCGCGGGGGTGGCGGCGAACTTCTGCGCGGCCGCGTCGAAGATCGAGCCCCAGCCGCCCAGCTGCGTCGGGATGTAGAGGACCGCGACCAGGATCACGATGTAGATGAGCGCGTCCTTGACGAACGCGATCAGCGCGGGCGCGCGCAGCCCCGACTGGTAGGTGTAGGCCGCGAGGATCGCGAAGGCGATGACGATCGGCAGGTGGCCGGTGATGCCCATCGACTTCAGCACGGCCTCGATGCCGACGAGCTGCAGTGCGATGTACGGCATCGTCGCGACCAGCCCGGTGATCGCGACCGCGAGGGCCAGCGTCGGCGAGCCGAACCTGGCCCGGACGAAGTCGGCCGGCGTGACGAAGCCGTGCACGTGCGAGACCGACCACATCCGGGTCAGCACCAGGAACACCAGCGGGTAGACCACCACGGTGTACGGCAGCGCGTAGAAGCCCAGCGCGCCCGCCCCGAACACCAGCGCGGGCACCGCCACGAAGGTATAGGCCGTGTAGAGGTCGCCGCCGACCAGGAACCAGGTGATCCAGGAGCCGAAGCTGCGCCCGCCGAGGCCCCACTCGTGCAGGCTGTCGATGCTCTCCGGCCGCCGCCAGCGGGCCGCGACGAAGCCCATGACGGTCACGAGCAGGAACAGGACGACGAAGACGACCAGCTCGGTCGTGTGCCCGCTCACTTGGTCATCCTGTAGACGATCGTCGTGCAGGTGACGCCGACGGCGATGAAGGCGATCTGCAGCCAGTAGAACAGCGGGAAGCCGAGCAGGCGGGGCTCGTCGGCGTTGAACAGGAACGTGAGCAGCGGCAGCACGATCGGCAGGACCAGCAGCCAGTTCCAGGGGCTGCGGTCGGTGCGTTGCTGTCCGGGTTCACCGGTAGTCATCGACCCTCCGATGGCGAAGGCCAGGGACCGGGGGGTGACCGGTCCTGACACGTGGCGTCAACGGAGGGACACTAACTTTGCGGTGGTATTAAACCCAGTGCCGTTAATATTACGGTTCGGCCTAAATGGCGAGCCATCGTCTCACCATGCGGGACACCCGCGCACGTCGTCGCAGGTCCCGGCTTCGCATCCTGGTTACTCGTGGGTAGTTCGCCGCCTGGTGGTCGGTGAGCGGTCGGTTACTCGCGCCGAACGGTCAAGTCGCCGGTCAGGTTGTCGGCGATGTCCCGCGAGCCGTAGCCTTCGGGCGCCGGCACCTCCGTCACCGGGTCCGGCCGGTCGTCGAACTCCAGCCGCAGCGCCCGCGCCATCGTGGCGTGCATCTCGTACATGCAGGTGATGTACGTCAGCTCCAGGATCTGCTCGTCCGGCAGGTGCCGCTGGAGCACGGCGAACACCTCGTCCGGCACCCGGCCGCCGTCCAGCACCAGCGCGTCGGCGTAGGCCAGCACGGCCCGCTCCAGCTCCCCGAAGCAGTCGCTCACCTGCCAGGCGGGGATCGCGCGCACCTTCTCCTCGGGCACGCCGAGCGCCCGGAGCTGCTTGCAGTGCTGGGAGTAGACGAACTGGCTCTGCCGCGCCCAGCCGGCCCGGGTCTGGCCCAGCTCGCGCAGCACCGGGTCCAGCGTGGCCTCGCGGTAGACCTGGAAGCCCTTCACGCAGTGCCGGAAGATCTTCGGGTCCAGCGCGAAGACCTCCCACCAGTCGCCCGGCGAGCCCGTCGCCGTGCCCTCCCTGTCGGGGGAGAACAGCCGGTCGTGGAAGTACGTCACGAGCGGGTCGGTCATCTCCGCGCGCGGCACGCGGCGCAGGCGCGGCATCAGCCGGCCCCGCCGGGCACGGTCCTGTCGGCGCCCGTCCTGTCAGCGCCCGTCCTGTCGGCGGCCGTCCTCGGCTCGTGACGCACGTCGCCCGGCTGCCCGACCCGCCGCGTCCAGGCGGCGAACTCGACGAGGACGCCGTCGGGGTCCTTGAAGTAGATCGAGCGTACGAACACGCCGTCGTGCATCTCCGGGGCCACGCCGAACTCGCTGTCGTCGTGGTTGAGCAGCACGCCCACGTCGATGCCCTTGGCCACGAGCCGGTCGCGGTACTCCTCGATCTTCTCCGGCGGCACGTCGAAGGCGATGTGGTTCATGGAGCCGACGGCCGAGACCAGCTCGCCCCGGTCGGGCAGGTTGCGCGGCGCCGAGACCCCCGGCACGCCGTCGGGAGCGTCGGGGAACCAGAAGAAGGCGAGGGCGTTGCCGCCGCCGCAGTCGAAGAAGAAATGCTGGCCCCAGCCCATAGGCAGCTCGATGGTCTTGATCAGCGGCATGCCCAGCACGCCGGAGTAGAAGTCGACGGTCTGCTTCATGTCCGAGCAGACCAGCGCGATGTGGTTGACCCCGCGAAGCTCGAATTCGGTGTTCATAGTAATTCCGTGCTTATCACAGGGTCCTGCCGTAAAACATGACATGAGATGTCCTCTTTCGGCGGCACGATCGGCGTCATGATCGCTGTGGTAGCGGGAGCCACCCGCGGAACGGGACGAGGAATCGCGGTCGCGCTCGGGGAGATCGGCGCGACCGTCTACTGCACGGGTCGCAGCACCCGCGCGGCACGCTCGGAGATGGACCGGCCGGAGACCGTCGAGGAGACCGCCGAGCTGGTCACGGCGGCCGGCGGCACCGGCATCGCGGTGCCCGCCGACCACCTGGACCCCGGGCAGGTGGCCGCGCTGGCCGAGCGCGTCGGGCGCGAGCAGGGGCGGCTCGACGTGCTGGTCAACGACATCTGGGGCGGCGACCGCCTGTGGAAGTGGGACACCCCCGTGTGGGAGCACGACCTGGACGACGGGCTGCGGCTGCTGCGGCTGGCCGTCGAGACCCACCTCGTCACCGCCAGGTTCCTGCTGCCGCTGCTCGTCAGGCACGAGGGCGGGCTGGTCGTCGAGGTCACCGACGGCACCTGGGAGTTCAACCAGACCCGCTACCGGGGCAACGTCTACTACGACCTGGCCAAGGTGGCGGTGAACCGGCTGGCGTACGCCTGGTCGCACGAGCTGCGCCCGCACGGCGGCGCCGGCGTGGCGATCACGCCGGGCTTCCTGCGCTCGGAGGCCATGCTCGACAATTTCGGCGTCACGGAGGAGAACTGGCGGGAGGCCAAGGCCGACCCGGCCTGGATGGTGTCGGAGACGCCCGCCTACGCGGGCCGCGCCGTCGCCGCGCTCGCCGCCGACCCGGACCGGGGCCGCTGGTCGGGCCGCTCGGTGACCAGCGGCGAGCTGGCCGAGGCGTACGGCTTCACCGACGTGGACGGCAGCCGCCCGCAGGTGTGGCGCTACATCACCGAGGTCCTGGAGCAGGGGAAGGAGGCGGACCCGGCGGGCTACCGCTGATAGAGCGCGGCGGTGCGGGCGGCGGCGTCGGCGACCATCGCCCGCAGCTCCGGCGGCTCCAGCACCTCCGCCTCCGGCCCGAACCGCAGCACCTGCGAGAAGGCCACCTCGATCGACTCCACCGCCAGCCGCACGGTGCCGTCGGGAGCGAGCGTGGCGAGCGCGCCGGCCAGCGCGGCCGGATCGGCGACGTGCCGGAGCATCCGCCGGCCCCGCTCGCTGAGCCGCAGCGTGATCTCCTCGCGCAGCAGCGAGCGGCTGAACTCGGCGGACTGCTCCGCCCAGAACGCGGCCAGGTCGAAGCCGGGCTCGCGGTCGAAGGTCTCGGGCAGCACGGCCACCTCGCCGAACCGGTGCACGCGGAAGATGAGGAAGCGGCTGCCGAGCCGCGCCGCGAGATACCAGGTCCCGGCCTTCAGCACGAGCCCGTACGGCTCCAGCACGCGGACGCGGTCCTTGTAGCGGGCCCGCACCCGCCGGTCGTTCCACACCGCCCGCGCCAGCGTGGCGAGGGCGGGCGGCGGCGGCTCGTCCCCGGCGAACCAGCCGGGCGCGTCCAGGTGGAAGCGCTGCGCGGCGGTCGCGGGGGCGTCGCGCAGCCCGGGGGAGAGCGCCGCGGCGGCCTTCAGCCGGGCGGTGGCCGCGACGTCCTGCAGCCCCATCTCGCGCAGCGCGGCCGGCACCCCCGACAGGAACAGCGCCTCGGCCTCGGCCCGGTCGAGCCCGGTCAGCCGGGTGCGGTAGCCGTCCAGCAGCCGGTAGCCGCCGCCCCGTCCCCGGTCGGCGTAGACCGGCACGCCCGCCCCGGCGAGCGCGAGCACGTCGCGGTGCACGGTCCGCTCCGAGACCTCCAGCTCCTTCGCCAGCTCCGCCGCCGTCATCCCGCCCCGGCCCTGCAGCAGCAGGACCAGCGACATCAGCCGCGCGGCGCGCACAGCGGCAGCACCACGGCGGAGGGCAGCTCGGGGGAGTGGAAGACCTCGACGTCGGCGGGCACCATCGGCCCGCCCGCGGCCAGCGGGTGGCCGGTGCCCGGGTTGCGGGCGATCGTCGGGTAGGCCCCGGCCGCCACGTGCACGCGGACCCGGTGGCCGCGCCGGAACCGGTGCGCGATCGGCCACAGGTCGACCTCGGCCCGGCGGACGCCGTCCGGCCCCGGCCCGAGCCGGCGCACACCCTCGCACACGTTCAGCGAGCGCCCGTCCGGCGCCACGTCGCACACCCGTACCACGACGTCAACGTACGGCGTGCTGGAGCGGACGAACAACTCGGCGCGTACCGGGCCGATCGTCTCCATGTCCGCGCGCAGCGCGGGCGAGCTGTAGACCAGCACGTCGCGGCGCTGCTCCAGCCTGCGCTGGTCGCGCGGACGGGAGTCGCCGAGCAGCACGGGACCGCCGATGACCGGCGTCGGACGGGCCGGGTCGTAGCGGAAACGGTCGGGCCCGGCCTCCTGCGGGCCGTCCTCGCCGAGGCCGAAGCCGTGCTGCAGGTGCCAGCGCCGCTCGCGCACGCCCGGCACCGGCCAGTCGGGGTAGTCGCGCCACTCCTCCGCGCCCGTCACGTAGAGGCGCACCGGCTGGGGCCGCAGCAGCGAGGGGTCGCCCAGCAGGTGCGCGCGGAACCACGCCGACGCCTCGGTCAGGGTGGGGCGGGCGTGCCGGGCGTCGATGTGCCACCAGGGGCCGATCGTCAGGTAGGGCCGGCGGCCCGCCCGGCGCAGCGCCGCGTAGTCCTGGAGCTGCCAGGGCAGGAAGACGTCGTACCAGCCGCCCAGCATGGTGACGGCCGCGTCCACCTCGCCCACCTTGGGGGAGAAGTCGCGCTTGTCCCAGTAGGGGACGGCCGGGTCGGCGTGATGGGTCAGCAGGTCCTGGAAGAACGGCAGCGGATGGCCCGCCGACAGCAGGTCCAGCTCGGCCACCGGCCGCCCCGACAGCACCGCGCGGCGGGTCGAGCGCGGCGCGGTCAGCACCGCGGCCCCGCCGAGGCGGCGCGACATGCCGTCGGTGAGCGTGGTCCAGCTCAGCGCCGACTCCAGCGCGAACGCCCCGCCCACGTAGGCGGCGTCGCGGAACTGGGAGGCGGTGATCTGCGTCGCCAGCGCCTTCAGCTCCGGCCCGGCGTAGGGGGCGACGGCCCACTGCGTGTAGCCGAGGTAGGAGGGGCCGAACATCGCGAACGAGCCGCCGTACCAGGGCTGCTCGCGCAGCCAGGCGATGGTGGCCAGGCCGTCCTCGTGCTCGTCCCCGAGGGGGTCCAGGGTGCCGCCCGAGCCGAAGCCGCCCCGGCAGCTCTGGATGACGACATGGAAGCCCTGGCGGGCGAACCCGCGGCCGTACATGAATCCGAACAGGCCACGCCGCCCGTACGGCGAGCGGACGAGGACGACGGGCGCCCGCCCGGCCCCGGCCGGGGCGTAGTGGTCGGCCAGCAGCCGCACGCCGTCGGGCATCGGGACCGGGAGGTCGCGCTGGAGCCGGACGCGTCTCATGTACTACTCAGTAACATACGCCGGTCCTGGCGCGGTAGCCCGGGCCGGCCCCTGGAGAGGGACCGGCCCGGGAGCCCCGTCAGGAGGCCGTGCGGTCGGGCCGCTCGGAGATCCGGATTGCGTTCACCACCGGCGACCCCACGCGCGTGGCGAAGCGCACGTTGAGCTGCCCGTCGGTCACGCGGACCGTGTACTGCCTGGCCACGGCCGTGTAGGCGCCCGCCTCCAGCGCCAGGTCCAGCGCCGGGATCGCGAGCTGCCCCTCGACCAGCACGTCGAACACGCGCTTGCCGATCTGCGTGTTCTTGATCTCGGCGAAGTCCAGCTCCACCGTGTACGTCCCGGCCGGCACCCCGTCGAAGCGGTACTCCAGCATGCCCTCGCGGGCGGACCGGAACAGCGCCTGGTCCGTCGTCCCCGCGACGGTCCTGGTCGTGCTCAGCGTCCTGCTGGAGGTGGCGACGTAGCCGTGCGAGCCCTGGGCGTACTTGCGGTCCGGCGTCCAGGCGTCCCCGGCGGCGTCGGTCGCCGCCTTCGATCCGCCGACGTCGACCGCCACCTGGAGCCTCGGCACCACGACCTTGACCGCGATCTCGATCGTGGGCTGCCGCCCGCTCGCCGACTTCACCAGGATCTTCCCGGCGCGCACCGCGCCCGCCGCGACCCCGTCGCTGGAGACCGTCACCTTGAGCGTCACCTGCTGCCCGGTGGCCAGCTCACCGGCCGCGGGCGTCACCGCCGCCCACGTCTCGCCCGTCACCGTGTACGGCGTCGCCGCGCCGAGGTTGGTGAGCGTCAGCGTCCGCGTACGGGTGGATCCGGCCGGCATGACCACGGTCAGCTCGGCCGCCGACGCGCTCACCCGCCCGGTCACCAGCTTCGTGTCGATCCTGGTCACCGAGCCGGGCGCGATCGAGACCTGCTTGGTGAAGGTGCCGTAGTGCTCCCTGGACACCGTGACGTCGTAGTCGCCGGCCAGCACCTGGCCGGAGAACGAGCCGTCCGCGCCGGTCGTGAACGTCGCCACGTCGCCCACCTTGACCGTCGCCCCGGCGATCGGCTCACCGTCGTTGGCGTCGGTGACCGCGCCGGTCACCAGGCCGTGCCGGCTCGCGGTGAACGTCACGCCCTGCCCGGAGGACAGCGCGGCCTCCTCGTAGGAGTAGCGCATCGCGTCCGTGCCGGTCGCGTTCTCGATGCCGACCGTGGCGCTGGTGCCCCGGGCGCGCTCGCTGGCGAGGTCCTTGTAGCGGAAGGAGATCGAGCCGTCCTCGCCCAGCAGCGCCGCGAACGAGATCCGCTGCCCGCTGACGTTGTAGAAGGCGACGTCGCGCCACTCCACCACGAACGCCCGGTGCGGTGCCGTGCCGGTCACCGCCGTGTACACCCCGGCCTGAGCGTCCACGATCAGATCGTCCCAGTACGGGTAGACCGCGTTGTTCGGCGTCGAGGTGGTGGGCAGGTTGCCGTTGCTCGCGGTGGTCGCCCGGCTGTCGGCGAAGGTGAGGAACCCGTTCGTGGCGATCCACGCCCGGCTCTGGCCCGCCCCGTAGAACGGCACCGGGAACGGCAGCGTCACCTGCGTGGCCTCGTCGTCGCCGGTCAGCGCCAGCTTCTCGGTCCCCGCCACGTACGGCTGCGCCCCGCCGCGGCAGGTGTAGCCGAACCCGTCGCCACGCAGCGGCAGCTCGATGTCCTTGGTGACGTTCCCGGCAACGGTGACCTCGGCGCTCGCCGCGGTCGAGCAGCGGGAGGCCGGTGTGACGTCCAGCTCGTAGGAGCCCTCGGGCAGCGTGAGGCTGTAGCGGCCGGCCGCATCGGTGACGGCGCTCACCGGAGTGCCGCGCGCGGCCACGGTCGCGCCCGCCTCGGGCGTGCCCGCCGTGCTGACCGTGCCGGACACCGTGCCGCCCGGCTTCTGCGTCATCGGCACGTCCGCCGTGGCGCTCTGCCCGGCGGCGATCGTCACCCGGGCGGTCGCCGTGTCGTAGCCGAACTTGGCCGCGGTCAGCTCGTAGTCGCCCTCCAGCAGGCGCGGGATCGTGTACCGGCCGTCCGCGCCGGTGGTGACCGTACGGGTCACCGCCCCCGCCACGGTGACCGCCGCCCCGGCGAGCGGCGCGCCGCCGGAGGTGACCGTGCCGCTCAGGTCGCCGGTCTCGCCTCTCGGCGCTGCGTTGACGGCCGCGTACGCGTCGAGCCGGCCCTCGCCCCAGACGTTGTTGTCGGCCGCGGTGCCGCCGCAGCTCGTGTCGTTGACGTCCACGGCGGTCGAGTCCAGCAGCGGCCGGGTGTTGGCCACGTCGCCCTGCAGCGCGGGCGAGGCCGACCAGATCAGCGCCACCGTGGCCGCCACGTGCGGCGAGGCCATCGAGGTGCCGGTGTAGCTGTCGTAGGTGCCACCGGGGGTGGAGGAGCGCACGTTCACGGCAGGGGCGGAGATGTTCGGCTTGATCTCGCCGCCCTCGCCCTCGCCCTTGCTGGAGCGGGCGTACACGGCGTTGTTGACGTCGAAGCCGCCCGCGCTGTAGCTGATGACGTACTGGCCGGGGGAGCCCGAGGTGTCGCAGGCCGGGCCCTCGTTGCCGTTGGCGAAGGCCGGGAAGATGCCGGCCGCCACCCACGCCTCGACCGTCTCCTTGTACCAGGGGTCGTAGCCGTCGCCGCCCCAGGAGTTGTTGACGATGTCCGGCGCGAGGTCCGGG
Source organism: Nonomuraea sp. AD125B (assembly GCF_041402765.1). Lineage (NCBI taxonomy): Bacteria > Bacillati > Actinomycetota > Actinomycetes > Streptosporangiales > Streptosporangiaceae > Nonomuraea > Nonomuraea sp. AD125B. The sequence continues at coordinate 141,559 of NZ_JBGLOU010000018.1, forward strand.
CGCGGGTTCCGGCCCGAGGCGTCCGTGGGCGCGAGGATCCACTGCCCGGCGGCCAGCAGGGAGGCGTCGGTGCAGGTGTTGAGCTCGCAGCCCTTGGCGGCGATCCAGCGGGCGCCGGGGGCGACGCCGATGCCGTTCGCGCCGACCATGGTGCCCATGACGTGCGTGCCGTGGCCGTTGTTGTCGCACGGCGCCGACGTCGGGCAGACCCGGGCCGGGTCGAACCAGTTGTAGTCGTGCGTCACCGTGCCGTCGGGGTTCTTGCCCCGGTAGCTCGCGGCCAGCTCGGGGTGGTCGAACTGGGCGCCGGAGTCGATCGTGGCGACCACGATGCCCTCGCCCCGGTTGCCCGTCTCGCTCCACACGCGCGGGGCGCCGATCCTGTCGATGTTCCACTCGACCGCGTTCACCCGAGCCTCGGCCGTGGCCTTGTCCGGCTTGGGCAGGCTGAGCGTGCGGACCGGGGCGATGGTCTCGACCTCGGGCAGCTTGGCGATCTCCGCGGCCAGCTTCTCGTCGGCGGTGACCCGCACGGCGTTGACGATCCAGAACGAGGTGTAGTCGGCCGAGCGGGCGTCCAGCAGCTTGCGCAGGCTCCGCTGGGCCGACTCGGCGCGCTCGGTCTTGGACTCGACCACCAGCTCGGTCTTGGCCTGCTTGGTGGCGGCCCGGCGGGCGCCGCTCAGGTCGGCGGCCCCCTTCATCCGGACCCAGAAGGTGGCCTTGCCGTCCTGCTCCAGCTCCGCCTGGACGACGGCGTCGATCTTGCCGGGCTCGGCCGCGGCCGCGGCCTGCGGGAACAACGCCTGCGGGGATAACAGGGCGGCGGCGACGAGCCCGGCCAGGGCCGCCCGCCTTCGGGGGGTGATGAGCACACGCTCTCCTTCGAGTGATCTTTCCGCCTCTGTCGGAAAGAGTGAAGCGCACATGTCGGGAAAGCAAGACTTGTCGTAAACCGTGACATGACAGAGAGATAGGAGATTCGGTCATGCACAAAAGCGGGCCCGCGCCGGCGCGGGTCAGCTGAAATGCCGCCAGCGCGGCCAGGTGACCGACCAGGGGGTGCGCAGGTCCCGGCAGAGCCACACCGCGAGGCCCTGCTCCTCGTTGTCCAGACCGGCCCCGTTGTCCACCGTGGCCCGCCGCTCGCACGTCCCGAACTGCTCGCGGATCCGCGGCCCCACGTTGACCAGCACCGCCGTGGTGGCGGTGTCCGGCGGCGGGCCGAACAGCCAGAGGTGGTTGTGCCCCGAGTACACGCGCGGCACCCCGGCCCGCGCCAGCGCGCCGTGCTCGCCGTAGCTGCCGGTGAACACCATCGCCGTCGCCCGCTCGGCCGGCGGGATCGCGGCGCGCACGCTCTGGACGGCCGCCACGAACTCGGGCCAGCCGACCGACTCGCGCGCCACCTCGTTGATCGCCGGCACCGGCGTCCCCGCCAGCTCCGCCACCGGCACCAGCGGCAGCGCCAGGAGCGCCGAGCCCAGCCCGCTGAGCGCGAGGCCCGCGCCCGCCGCCAGCCGGACCCGGCGGGCCGCCGCGGCGGCCGACACGCAGCCGGCCGCGAACAGCAGCAGGATCAGCCCGGCGGTGTAGTCGAAGCGCCCGCCGGCGATCAGCGTCAGCGCCGCGGCCACCGGGTAGGCCACCGCCAGCGCCCGCACCCGCCGGTCCCGCCACAGCCGGACGAACCCGAACGCGGCGATCACCGACACCGCCGGCCCGAACAGCGTGAGCTGCATCGGCACGTACATCATCCGCAGCTCCGCGCCCTTGTCCGCGCTGAGCGCCGCCGCCATCTTGAGCTGCGGCCAGTCGTTGGCCACCTGGTAGAGCAGGTTCGGCACGGCCAGCGCGAGCGCCAGCAGGCCGCCCGCCCACAGCCAGGGGTTCGCGAGCACCCGGCGCGGCCCCGCGGCGAGCAGCCCGGCCGCCAGGCCCAGCACCAGCAGCGCGATGAGGTGCTTGTTGTAGGTGGCGAGCCCGATCACCGCCCCCGCGGCGAGCCACCAGCGCGACTCCCGCTCCCGCAGCAGCGCCTTGAGCAGGAACAGGATGGCCGCCGCCCACAGCGGCAGATCGAAGCTGAGCGTCAGCAGCGAGTGCCCCGCGATGAGGGTGTACGCCCCCGTCGCCGTGCCCGCCGCCGCCAGCGTCTGGGCCGCCCGTGAGCCGTCCAGCTCCCGCGCGATCAGCGCCACCAGCCACACCAGGACCGCCATGGCCAGCGCGGGGAACACCCGGATGCCGGTGATCGTGTCGCCGAAGAGCCGGATGCCCGCCCCGGCCAGCAGCGGCGTCAGCGGCGGCTGGTCGACGTACCCCCAGCCGGGGTGCTCGGACAGCACCCGGAAGTACAGCTCGTCGCGGTGGTAGCCGTAGGAGGGGCTCAGCGCCAGCAGCGCCCCGAACAGCAGGACCGCGACCACCGAGACCGACCGCCACGCCAAGGGCCGCTCCATGAACGCCCAAGCTAGATCCTTCGCGCGCCTTTTGTCACGGCCGCGGCGTGGCCGCGTTGCGCGATCTTGGTCGGCGGGTTAACCTGTCGGCATGCGAAACAGCGCTCAGCTCCAGTGGTGGCGCCGCTCCTAGGCGGCGCGAGTTTCGCATTCCTCATGGACGGCCGCCCCGGAAGGCGGCCTTTCTCGTGTCCGCCCCCGGGGCTCGATCATTTCACGTGGTAAGGGGCAGCAAGTGGAGACGAGCGGATATACCACCGCCGGGGGGATCGGCGTCGAGCGCGAGGCTCGCGAGGTCGACGAGGCGGCGCTCGAAGAGATCGTGACCGCCCTCGGGGAGCGCCGCGGCGGCGCCTTCTCCTCGGGCATGGACTACCCGGGCCGCTACAGCCGATGGGCCTTCGGCTACGTCGACCCGTGCCTCGAACTGGTCGCCCGCGGCCGCACCATCGCGGCCACCGCGCTCAACGAGCGCGGCCGCGTCGTCCTGCCCGCCGTCGCCTCCTGCCTGCTGGCCGCGGGCAAGCCGGTCAGCGAGCCGACCGCCGACCGGGTCGAGGTGCACGTCCCCGAGTCGGAGGACCTGCTCCCCGAGGAGCAGCGCAGCCGCCGGCCCACCGTCTTCACCGCCATCCGCGAGGTCATCGCCGCCTTCCGCGGCGACGACCCGCACCTCGGCCTGTACGGCGCCTTCGGCTACGACCTGGCCTTCCAGTTCGAGCCCATCCGGCAGGAGCTCGTCCGCCCCGACGACCAGCGCGATCTGGTGCTCCACCTGCCGGACCGGCTCGTCGTGGTCGACCGCCAGCGCGAGACCTGCGTCGAATACCGCTACGAGTTCACCGTCGACGGCGCCACCACCCGCGGGCTGGAGCGCGCCGGCTCCGCCACGCCGCTGCGCGAGCCCGGCGAGCTGCCCCCCAACCCGGTCAGGGGCGACTACGCCAAGGTCGTCGCCGCCGCCAAGGAGAAGTTCAAGCGCGGCGACCTGTTCGAGGTGGTGCCCGGCCAGGTCTTCCACGCCGCCTGCACCGACCCGGCCGCCTTCTACCGCGGCCTGCGCCGCAGCAACCCCGCCCCGTACGAGTTCCTCATCAGCCTCGGCGAGGGCGAGCACCTGGTCGGCGCCTCGCCCGAGATGTACGTCAGGGTCAGCGGCGACCGCGTCGAGACCTGCCCGATCTCCGGCACGATCGCCCGCGGCAGCAACCCGGTCGAGGACGCCGAGGCCATCCGCACCCTCCTGTCCAGCGTCAAGGAGGAGTCGGAGCTGACCATGTGCACCGACGTGGACCGCAACGACAAGTCGCGCATCTGCGTCCCCGGCACCGTCAAGGTCATCGGCCGCCGCCAGATCGAGCTCTACTCGCGCCTCATCCACACCGTCGACCACATCGAGGGCCGCCTGCGCCCCGAGTTCGACGCCCTCGACGCCTTCCTCACCCACATGTGGGCCGTCACCGTCACCGGCGCGCCCAAGACCTGGGCCATGCAGTTCATCGAGGACCACGAGGCCACCACCCGCCGCTGGTACGGCGGCGCCATCGGCTTCATCGGCTTCGACGGCTCCATGAACACCGGCCTCACCCTGCGCACCGCCCAGATCAAGAACGGCGTGGCCACCGTCCGCGCCGGGGCCACGCTGCTGTTCGACTCCGACCCCGAGGCCGAGGAGCGCGAGACCGAGCTCAAGGCCAGCGCCCTGCTCGGCGCCCTCGCCGCGGTCAACGAGCCCGGCGCCGTCCCGGTCGCCGAGGCCCGCCCGCAGCCAGGGCTCGGCATGAAGGTGCTGCTCGTGGACCACGAGGACTCCTTCGTCAACACCCTGGCCGACTACTTCCGCCAGGAGGGCGCCGACGTCGTGACCCTGCGCCACGGCTTCCCGCCCCACATGATCGACGACATCGCGCCGGACCTCGTCGTGCTCTCGCCCGGCCCCGGCTGGCCGTCCGACTTCGGGATGTCCGCCCTGCTCGACCAGGTCTACGCCCGCGACCTGCCGGTCTTCGGCGTCTGCCTCGGCCTGCAGGCCATGGTCGAGCACGCCGGCGGCACGCTGGAGCTGCTCGGCTACCCCGAGCACGGCAAGCGCGGCGAGGTCGGCCGGCTCGGCGACAGCGCCCTGCTCGACGGCCTGCCCGAGCGGTTCACCGCCGCCCGCTACCACTCGCTGCACGCCAAGCAGCCCGGAGTGGTCGGGTTCGAGGCCACCGCGCTCACGCCCGACGGCAACGTCATGGCGATCGAGGACCCCGAGCGGCGCCGTTTCGCCGTGCAGTTCCACCCCGAGTCGATCCTCACCCAGGAGGGCGGCGCGGGCGCCAAGGTCATCGCGAACGTGCTGCGCCTGTCCCGCCGGTGACGCCGGCTGTGTGAAAACGGCTGTGTGAAAACGGCCGCGGGGGCGTGCGGAGCTCCCTTAGAGTCTCCGCATGCTCCCCGTAGAACTGCCCGTCACGGTGCGTGACGCGCTGCTGGCCCCGCTGGTGGACCACCACTGCCACGGGGTGCACCGCGACGACCTGGGCCGGGCCCGGTTCGAGCTGCTGATCAGCGAGGGCGGGGCCCCGGCGCCGCCCGGCACCACGCACTTCGACACGCCGTACGGAATGGCGGTGCGGCGCTGGTGCGCGCCCGTGCTCGACCTGGAGCCGCACGCCCCGCCCGCCGTCTACCTCTCCCGCCGGGCCGACCTCGGGGCCGTCGAGGTCAACCGGCGGCTGCTGGCCGCGGCCGGGGTGGTCGCGTTCCTGGTCGACACCGGGACTGAAGACCTCGACCTGCTGTCGGCCGCCGAGATGGGCCGCCACGGCGGCGCCGCCGCCGACGAACTGGTCCGCGTCGAGCAGATCGAGCAGGACGTCGCCGAGAGCGCCGCGCTCGCCGTCGACTACCTCGACACCCTGGGCGAGGAGCTGTCCGCCCGCGCCGCCCGCGCCGTCGGGCTCAAGACCGTCGTCGCCACCCGGTGCGGGCTCGACTTCGACCCGGCCCGGCCGAGCCGCGGCTCGGTGATCGCCGCCGCCAACCGGCGGCTCGCCGCGCCCAGGGAGCCGCTGACCGACCCGGTGCTGCTGCGGCACCTGCTGTGGAGCGCCGTGGACGTGGCCAGGGAACGCGGCCTGCCCCTCCAGCTCCACACCGGCTTCCCCACCTCCGCCGCCCCCGTCCCGCCCCAGCCCGACCCCGCCGACCCCGGCCGTACCGGTCATGGCGGGCGCGGGCTGAGCGCGTCCGAGCTGCTGCTCAGCGGCCTCGTCGCGGCCCCTGAGCCGCCCGGCCCGCACCGCGCCGACCCGGTCCGGCTGAGCGCCTTCATCGCCGCCCTGCAGCCCCTGAGCGTCCCGGTGATCCTGCTGGGCTGCTACCCGTTCCACCGCCAGGCCGCCTACCTCGCCGGCCTCCACCCGCACGTCTACGTGGACGTCGGCCTCGCCCTGCCGCACACCGCGGGCGCCGCGGCCCGGGTCATGGAGGACCTGCTGGAGCTGGCCCCGTTCCACAAGCTGCTGTTCAGCTCCGGCTCCCGTGGCCTGGCCGAGAGCTGCCTGCTCGGCGCGCTCTACTACCGGCGCGCCCTCGGCACGGCCCTGGCCGGGCGCGTCCGCGACGGCGAGTGGAGCGCCGCCGACGCCGCCCGCATCGCCCACATGATCGGCTCGGGCAACGCCCGCCGCGTCTACCGCCTCTGACCGGCCCGTTTCCCAAACGGCCTCTCACCTGGTTGGATGCATGACTGCGGTCACCGAATACCCGAACGAGCGGGGGGCTCAAGAAAACATGCGCAGTGTCGAACCCGAGGTCTTCGTCGTCGCCCGTCCGGCGCTCGACTACGACGAGCTGGCCCGCTACCTCTCCGAGGTCGGCGGCGAGAGCTGGCTGGAGCGGCTCGACCGCGGCGACCTCGACGCGCAGAACCTCGCCGAGTTCGCCGGCCGGCTCTGCTACCGCTCCTTCGAGCCGGGCCTCAACCCCAACGTCGTACGCATCCGCGAAAACCAGGACGAATATCTGCGCAACATCCTGGCCAGCGCGCACGGCTCGGTCCTGGAGCACGTCAGCTTCAGCTTCGTGCTGCACAACGTGAGCCGGGTGCTCACCCACGAGCTGGTCCGGCACCGTCCCGGGGTGGCCATCTCGCAGGAGTCGCTGCGTTTCGTCCGCCTCGACGAGCTGCCGTTCTGGTTCCCCGAGTGGGCGCAGGCCGACGCCGAGCTGATGAAGCGGGCCACGGCGGTGCTGGAGCAGCTTGAGCAGTTCCAGCTCTGGATGGCCGGCCACTTCGGGCTCGACGAGGAGGGCGTGCCGTTCTCGGAGAAGAAGCACCGCACCTCGTTCATGCGCAGGTTCGCCCCCGAGGGCCTGGCCACCGGGCTGGTGTGGACGGCCAACGTGCGCACGCTGCGGCACACCATCGAGGCCCGCACCGCCGTGGGGGCGGAGGAGGAGATCCGCCTGCTGTTCCAGCGCATCGGCGAGCTGATGCGCGAGGAGGCCCCCGCCCTCTTCGGCGACTACGTCGTCGAGGACGGCGCCTGGATCCCCGGCTGGCGCAAGGTCTGACCCCGCCCCCCGGCGGGGCCGGTCAGCTCAGGTCAGGTCAGGGCGGGCAGCACATAGACCTCCGCGCCCGGCGGGAGGGCGCAGTCGAGGCCGCCGAGCCCCCGGGCGTTCTCGCCGCAGACGAACATGCTGATGTGGCGGCGGATGCGCCCGTACTCGTCGCGCAGCCGCTCCTCCAGCAGCGGATGGGCGCGGCGCAGCGACTCCAGCGCCGAGCCCAGGGTGGGCGGGGAGTCGCGGTCGGCGCCCACGGCGAAGACCTTGACCTCGGCCCGGCCGCTCACCCACCGCCGCAACGTGCTGGGCAGCACGAAGACCACCATCGTCACCGATCCGGCCATGGGTCAGAGCACCGCCGCACGCACGGTGAGGACGTCGGGCAGGTGCCGGGCCACCAGGGTCCAGCTCTCGCCGTCGTCGCGCGAGCAGTGGACCTCGCCGTCGCGGGTGCCGAAGAACAGGCCCGCCTCCGACATGGTCATCGCGTCGCGCAGCACGGCGGCGTGCACCGGCCCCTCCGGCAGGCCGCGCTCCAGCGCCCGCCAGGTGCCGCCGGCGTCGTCGCTGCGGTGGACGCGGTAGCGGTGGCCGACCGGCGTGCGGTCCATGTCGGCGTGCAGCGGCAGCACGTAGAGGGTGTCCGGCCGGGTGGGATGGGCGACGACGGGGAAGCCGAAGTCGGACGGCAGCGAGGAGCCGATGTCGTGCCAGGCGCCGCCGAAGTCGTCGCTGCGGTAGACGCCGAAGTGGTGCTGGAGGTAGAGCCGTTCGGGGTCGACCGGGTCGGGCGCGACCTTGTGCACGCAGTGCCCGAACTCGGGGTATTGCTGCCCCTCCGGCAGGAACGGCGCCCTGATGCCCTGGTTGGCCGCCTCCCAGGACAGCCCGCCGTCGGAGGTGCGGTAGAAGCCGCCCGTGGAGATCGCCACGCCCATCACCCGTGGATCGGCGGGATGGCAGACGATCGTGTGCAGGCACAGCCCGCCACCGCCCGGCACCCAGCGCGGGCGGTGCGGGTGCTCCCACAGCCCCTCGACCAGCTGGTAGGTCACGCCGCGGTCCTCGGAGCGGAACAGCGCGCCCGGCTCGACCCCGGCCCACACGACGCCGGGCTCGCTGGGGGAGGGCACGAGCTGCCACACCCGGGTCAGGGTGGTCTCGGTCTTCTCGGGGAAGGCGATCGGCGGCCGCTCGGCCTCGTTCCAGGTGCGGCCCAGGTCGTCGCTGTACATGACGGACGGGCCGAAGTGGCCGTACTCGATGCCGGCCAGCAGCCGGGGGGCGGGGGCGCGGGTGTCGACGGCCACCGAGGGGACCGCCACCGTGGAGAACTGGATCGGCTCGATCTCGAACGGGCCGCCGTCGCGGGAGCGGGCGAGGAACAGGCCCTTGCGGGTGCCGATCGCGAGCAGTGCGTCAGTCATCGGATCTCCTTCAGCGTGGAAGCTGGTCTCGGAGCGGGAGCGGAGGATGCGGGCGCGGAGGTGAAACGGCGTGTCTCTGGTGAGCGTGTCGCTGTCGGGTGGGGCTTGGCGCCCATCGTGCCACGCGCCGCCGACAACTTCCGGGCACTGGTGGATTCGCCCCGTGACGTCCCCGGCCTCGGCTCGCCGGGCCGCCCATTACCTGACGGGTAATCGTGGCGCTTCCCTCGGAACGGTAGGTTTTCCGGCATGGGAGCGGTAGCCGTACGAAATGAGACTTTTGGTGAGTTGTTGCGGTCGTGGCGGCAGCGGCGGCGGGTGAGCCAGCTCGACCTGGCCATCGAGGCCGAGGTGTCGGCCCGCCACATCAGCTTCCTGGAGACCGGCAGGGCCCGGCCGAGCCGTGAGATGGTGCGGCGGCTGGCCGAGGAGCTGGAGGTGCCGCTGCGGCAGCGCAACGCGCTGCTGACCGCGGCCGGGTTCGCGCCGATGTACCCCGAGCGGGAGGTGCGCGCGCCGGAGCTGGGGGTGGTGCGCCAGGCGCTGGACCGGATCCTCGCCGGGCACGAGCCGTACCCGGCGGTCGTGGTGGACGCCGCGTGGAACCTGGTGGCGGCCAACGCGGCGGCCGGGATGTTCATGGACGGCGTGCCGGCCGAGCTGCTGAAGGAGCCCGTCAACGTGATGCGGCTGTCGCTGCACCCGCAGGGCATGGGCGGGCGGCTGCTCAACCTGGCCGAGGTGCGCGCCCACCTGCTGCCCCCGATCCGGCGGCAGGCCGAGACCTCGGGCGACCCGCGGCTGGCGGAGCTGTACGAGGAACTGGCCTCCTACACCTACCCCGGCGTGGACCTCAACGTGGCCCACGTGCCCGGCCCGGCCGACATCCTGGTGCCGCTGCGCATCGCGGCCGGCGACCGGGTGCTGTCGATGTTCACGACGATCGCGACGTTCGGCACCCCGCTGGACGTGACGGTGTCGGAGCTGGCGATCGAGACGTTCTGGCCGAGCGACGAGGAGACCGCCGCCGCCTTCCGCCGCGCCTGACCGGCCCCGCGCCCGACCAGGCCCCCGCGCCCGACCAGCCCCCGCGCCTCACGGGACCCGCGCCCCCGCCCGGCGGTCAGCTCTGGGCGTGGGCGAGGTCCCGGTGGATGCGGGACAGGGGGACGCCGTCGGACTGCAGGCGGCGCACGGTCTCGCTGACCATGCCGGGCGGGCCGCACACGTACACCTCGTGCTCGGTCCAGGAGTGGAAGCGCTGCGTCACCTCGGGCAGGCCGCCGCTCATCCCCACCCAGGACGGGTCGCCGGAGACCACCGGCACCACCCGCAGCCACGGGAACGCGGCGGCCATCCTCAGCAGGTCGGGCAGGTCGTAGAGCTCGGCGGCGGTGCGGGCGCCGTACAGCAGGTGGATGTTGGGCCGCCGGCCGGAGGCGATGACGTGCTCGACGATCGACTTCAGCGGCGCCAGGCCGGTGCCGCCCGCCACGCACAGGATGTCGCGCCCGCTCTCGTCGTCGGGCGTCATCGTGCCCATGGCCGGGCCCAGCAGGACCGTGTCGCCCACCGCGGTGTGCCGGGTCAGCGCCGTGGACACCCAGCCGCCGGGGACCGAGCGCACGTGCAGCCGGATGGTGTTGTCCGGACGCGGCGCGTTGGCGATGGAGAACGTCCGCCACACGCGCGGCCAGCGGGAGGTCTGCACGTTGACGTACTGGCCGGGCAGGTACGGCAGCCGCTGCGCCGGCCGCAGCGTGATGACCGCGATGTCGCGGTGGCGCAGCTCGTGGCCGACGACGTCGGCCAGCCACCAGGGCGGGGAGACGCCGGCGTCGGCGTCGGCCGCGCGGATCATGGAGTTGGCCGCGGCGGTGTACGCCGACACCCACGCCGCCTCGATCTCGTGGTCCCAGATGTCGGCGGCGAAGCGGCGGATCGTGGCCAGCAGCGCGTTGCCGATGGCGGTGTAGTGCTCGGCGAGGACACCGTACTTGCGGTGGTCCCTGCCGAGCTGGCCGAGGTAGGAGTCGAGGCCGTCGGGGCTGTCGAGGCTCCAGACGATCCGGGTCAGCGCGCCGAACAGGCGGTCGCGCTGAACGTCCATGGCGGGCGGGAACATGGCGCGCAGCTGCGGGTTCTCGGCGAACAAGCGGCCGTAGAAATAGGCGGTGGCCCGTTCTGCGTGCGGCTCGACGACGGAGAAACTCTCTTTCACCAGGCGCGGATTCAACGACATTTGTACGCAACCCCACTTTGCTGACCGGAGAAACGCTCCGGTCCTCGTCGTTCCACCTCCCTGACGGCTCCGGGTGACGAGCGGCGCGGTCCGGCCCCGGCTACCACGCGCTCGCAAAGGAGTCTTACACCCCGCCTGACGCGTCACAACCGTTTCGCCGCAATAGGGGGCGAATTTCTCCGCGATCGCTTTTTTCGTTATTCCGGGGGCAATTAATCCGAACAAAAGTCGTGTTCGCCTTTTGTGGCGCGAGGGTCCGGGGGGCGGGTCAGCCCAGGAACGCGGGCCGGAGCATGGCGAAGACGCGGTCCGTCAGCTCCACCCGGTCGGCGCTCCCGCCCGCGCCCTCGCCCGTGCCCTCGTCGGTGCCCTCGTGGGTGCGCAGCCACTCGCGGGCCACCGTGTCGAGTGCCGCCCCGGCGGCGGCCGCCACGAGATCGGCCTCCAGCGCCGCCACCCCCCGCCCGATCAGCGCCTCGACGATCCGGACGCGGGCCTCGTCGCGCTTCTGCAGGAGCCTCGCGCGCAGCGCCGGGGTGCGCTCGACCAGCCGCATCACTTCGGCCTGCGTGTTGATCCGCGCCTCCCAGTCGCGCAGCACCGCGTGCAGGCACTCCCAGGGCCCCTCCTGCGGCGGCCGGGCGGCGATCTCCTCGGCGACCTGCTCGCCCATCGCCTCCAGCTGCCCGAAGAGCACGTCCTCCTTGCTCGGGAAGTAGCGGAAGAAGCTGCGCCTGGACATCCCGGCCGCGCGCGCGATGTCGTCGACGGTCGTCTCGTCGAACCCGTGCGTCGTGAACAGCTCCAGCGCCCGCCCGGCCAGCTCGGCGCGGACGGCGCGCCGGGTGCGATCCCGCAGACCCTCCATGACCCCGGAGCCTACACCAGTTGCCAGGTGTGGCACTGAGTGTCATATTGAGGGCATTGCTCTACGAACTGTGGACCGGAGGTTCTCATGCGAGGAAAGACCGTGCTGGTGACCGGCAGCACCGGTGGGATCGGCAAGGAGACCGCGCGCGGGCTGGCCGCCCTGGGCGCCCGGGTGATCCTGGTCGGACGCGACCCCGTACGCGCCCGGCAGGCGGCCGAGGAGCTCGGCGCGGGCGGCGCGCAGGTGGAGGCCGTCGCCGCGGACCTGACGCGGCAGCGCGAGGTCGCCAGGCTCGCCGCCGAGGTGGCCGGGCGCTGCGACCGGCTGGACGTGCTGGTCAACAACGTCGGCGTCAACCCGCCGCGGCGCACCCTCACCGAGGACGGCGTGGAGCTCAACTTCGCCGCCCACGTGCTGACGCCGTACACGCTGACCCGCCTGCTGCTGCCCGTGCTCGCCGGCCGGGTCGTCAACATCACCGGAGGCATCCCCGGCGGGCCGATCGACCTGGGCAACCTGCAGGCGGAGCGCCGCTTCATGGGGTGGACGTTCAGCCAGTACAACCACACGAAGACGATGCTCATGGCGATGAGCCTGCGCTTCGCCGAGGAGGTGGCCGGCAGCGGCGTCACGGTCAACGTCGCCTATCCGGGCCACGGGCACACGCCGATGAACCGGTCGATGACCATGGGATCGTTCCCCTACGCCTACCGCCCGGTCGTCCCGCTGCTGCGGCTTTCCGCGCCGCACGTGTTCGGCGACCTCACCAAGCCCGCCCGCTCCAGCATCCACCTGGCGTCGAGTCCCGAGGTCGAGGGGGTCAGCGGGGCCTACTTCAGCATGAAGAGCCGCCGGGTGGACTGGCCCGCGAGCGCCCTCGACCGGCGCAACCAGGACGCGGTCTGGGCGCTGTGCGAGAGCCTGGCACGGGAGGCGGTCGCCTGACAGGCGGCAGTGAAGCGGACGAACAGCCTGAAGTCCGATGTGGGGGGATCTTTGGGAGAAGTGACATACCGGAAAGCGCGTACGCCATGATGGGCCTCAAGCCGTCGGCGCTGACGGGCCGGCGGCGGCACCAAACTCCATCCTGCCCCCCCGGGAGAGCGCATGTCCCGACCGCTGATCGGCATCACCGCCTACTTCGAGGCCGCCCGCTGGGGCGACTGGGTCAGGGAGGCGGTCCTGTCGCCTCCCTCCTACGCCAAGGCGGTGCTGCGGGCGGGCGGAGCGCCGGTGGTCCTGCCGCCGGTCAGCTCGTACGCGGTGGAGGACTACGTACGCGGCCTGAGCGGCCTCGTCCTCGCCGGCGGCGTCGAGGTGGGCGCGGACGCCTACAACGGCGAGCAGGACGCCCGCGTCCCCGAGCCGCAGCGCAACCGCGACCGCTTCGAGCTGGCGCTGGCCCGCGCCGCCGTACGCGCCGACGTGCCCATCCTGGCCATCGCCCGCGGCATGCACGTGCTCAACGTCGCCCAGGGCGGCAGCCTGATCCCGTGGCTGCCCGACTCCCTCGACAGCGACCGGCACGCCGGGCCGGGCGCCCACACGATCCAGGTGAGCGTGACCAGCACGCTCGGCAAGGCCGTCGGCGACCGCGTCGAGGTGGTCGCGCCGCACCACCAGTCCGTACGCCGCCTCGGCACCGGCCTGCTGGCCGTCGCCTGGGCCGAGGACCAGATCGTCGAGGGCGTGGAGCTGCAGGGACACCGCTTCGGCGTGGGCGTGCAGTGGCATCCCGAGCGGGACGGGGACACCCGGATCTTCGATGCGTTCATGGAGGCGGCCCGCTAGGCTGCGATCATGCCGCTGCACCCCCAGGCGCGGAGCTTCCTCGCCACCGCCGGGTCTGACGAGGGCACCGACCACGACGCGCGCACGCCGGAGGACATCCGGCGGGCCCGCGCGGCCCCCGACCCGTACGCGCTGCACCGCGGCCCGCTGACCACGCTGCCCTTCGTCCGCGACGAGCTGGCCGAGAACGTGCCGATCCGCGTCTACCGCGCCGACCCCGGCGACCACCCGCTGCCGGTCGTCGTCTACTTCCACGGCGGCGGCTTCGTCCACGGCAGCGGCTTCGTCATCGGCGACGTCCGGCGCTCCGACGCGATGGGCCGCTTCCTCGCCGTCCGCACGGGCGCGGTGGTGGTGTCGGCCGACTACCGGCAGGCCCCCGAGCACCCGTTCCCTGCCGCGCCCGACGACGCCTGGACGGTCGTGCGCGACATCTTCGCCCGGCCCGCCTTCTACCAGAGCAACGGCGTCGTGGCCGTCGTTGGCGAGGGCGCGGGCGGCAACCTTGCGGCCGTGGCCGCCTGGCAGGCCCGCGACGCCGGCTTGCGCCTGGCCCACCAGGCGCTGGCCTGCCCGCTCCTCGACGCCGCCATGGAGCTGCCCAGCCACCGCGACCACGCCAAGGGCTACCTCCTGTCCGCCGCCGAGCTGGCCTGGTCCCTGCGCTGCTACGCCGGCGACACCGACCCCGCCGACCCGAGGCTGTCGCCGCTGCGGCTGCCCGACGTCGCCGGCCTGCCGCCCGCGACCGTGGTGACCGCCGAGTACGACGTGCTGCGCGACGAGGGCGAGGCGTACGCCCGCCGCCTGGCCGAGGCCGGCGTGCCGGCCGAGTGCCGCCGCTGGGACGGCGCCCTGCACGGCTTCACCGCCCTGCCCGGCCTGTTCGACCAGGGCGCCGAGGCCCGCGACTACCTGGCCGCCCGGCTCAGGCAGGCCCTTTGACCCAGGAGGACCGGTGAAGGACGACGCCTACGCCCGCTACGAGAAGCTGCGCCTCGACACCCCGGCCGACGGCGTGCTGCGCATCACGATCAGCGAGCCCGCCCGGCTCAACGCCGTCGACGCCGCCGCCCACCGCGAGCTGGCCGAGATCTGGCGCGACGCCGACCGCGACGACAGCGTACGGGCCGTCCTCATCAGGGGAGAGGGCCGGGCGTTCTCCTCCGGCGGCGACCTGTCGATGATCGAGGAGATGATGGCCGACCACGCGACCAGGCTGCGCGTGTTCGGCGAGGCCCGCGACATCGTCTACAACGTGCTCAACTGCGGCAAGCCCGTCGTCTCCGCCATCCAGGGCCCCGCCGTCGGCGCGGGGCTGGCGGTGGCGCTGCTCGCCGACATCTCCGTCGCCGGGCGCACCGCCCGCATCATCGACGGCCACACCCGCCTCGGCGTCGCCGCCGGCGACCACGCCGCCATCGTCTGGCCGCTGCTGTGCGGCCTGGCCAAGGCGAAATACCACCTGCTGCTGTGCGAGCCGGTCACCGGCGAGGAGGCCGAGCGCATGGGGCTGGTGAGCGTCTGCGTCGACGACGACCAGGTGCACGAGCGGGCCATGGAGCTCGCCGTCCGGCTCGCCTCCGGCGCGCAGGAGGCGATCAGGCTGACCAAGTACGCGCTCAACAACTGGCTGCGCCTGGCCGGGCCGTCCTTCGACGCCTCGCTGGCCATGGAGTTCCTCGGTTTCACCGGCCCCGACGTCGCCGAAGGCGTCCGCGCGCTGCGCGAGAAGCGCCCGCCGGCGTTCGGCTGACACGGGGAGGCTGACGGAGGGGCGTGTGCTTCCGCCCGCTCCGGGTAGGCGCAGATCAATGACGGACCGTCCGGCGAGGTCGAGAACGCCGCCCCGGCGGACGGGCCGGGAAGGCGGCGGGCCGCCGGCCGCGTGCGGGACGACGAAGAAGGGGGTTGCGCGCACACGGAGACCGGGGCGACCCGGGGCCGGCGCCGCCGAGGCGATGGCGCCCCGCGCACCCGCCCGCAGGGGACGGGACGGCGCCGAGGATCCTGCCGGCGGGCCCGCCCGCGGCGATCACGTCAGGGCCCGTGCGTGATCGGCGAGGCGAGGGCAGGCGGGGTCGATCGGCACCCGGGCGCACCGCGCGGGTGAGCACCTGTGGCGTGAGGTGGTTGAGCCAGAGCTTCCTCCGCCTCGGGTGCGCCCGCCCCCCACCCGGTGCGCCCCGGGCGGGTCACGCCCGGGGCCGCCGGGCGTGGAAGACGAACGCCGGCGGGGCGTTGCGCCACACCGTCCGGCCCGGCACGACCTCCTCGAACCGCTCCGCCAGCAGCGCGCGGAACCGCCGCGCCGAGCTGAGCGGGATCGCGTGGATGTAGGAGAAGGTCGTGAACGCGGCGCCCTGCCCCATCGCCGCCGTCACCGCCCCCAGCAGGTCCCGCTGGGCCTGTTCGGGGAAGGCCGCCCACGGCAGCCCGCTGACCACCACGTCCGCCTGCCTCAGCCCCCGCTCCCGCAGCAGCTCGCCCAGCCGGGCCGCGTCCGCGTGCGCCACGTCCACCAGGGGGAACCGCGCGGCGAGCAGCTTCGCCATCGGCGCGTTCAGCTCCACCGCCAGATGGTGACCGCGCCCGCCCAGCCGCTGCTGGATCTCCTCCGTGAAGGGCCCCGTGCCCGGCCCGAGCTCGACGACCGTGGGCTCGCCGCGCTCGGGCACCGGCGCGCAGACGGCCGCGGCCAGCCGCCGCGAGCTGGGGGCGACCGCGCCGATCACGGCGGGGGAGCGCAGGAACTGGCCGAGAAAAAGTGCGGTGTCGTTGGACATGCGACGAAAGTACGGCCAAGATCCCTCTACACCGCTCCACCCACCGGGCGTACCTGCGGCCAGTAGGAGGAGGCGGCATCCTTCGACCGGAGGATCAGCGGTTCACGGTGTGCGGATAGCGTGAGTGCATGCGTTGGCGCGGTGTGCCGCTGGATGTCCTCCTGGCGGTTTCGGGAGTGGCACTGGACCTGTTCACCACCGCTCACGCGGGCGACACGACCTACCTGCCGGCCGAGGCGAACCTGCCGATGGGGCTGCTGGCCGGCCTGCCCATGGGGTTCGTCCGCAGCCGGCCGGTGCCGGTCACCCTCTACCTCGCCGCGCTGCTCGTCATCACCGACCAGCTCGGCTCGTACACCTCCAACACCGCGCAGATCCTCCTCTGCGTCGCGGTCGGCGTGGCCGGGTTCCGCTCCGGGCGGCGCGGCACGGTGGTCGCGGCGGCCGCCGCCGTCGCCGCGACCGCGGTCAACATCGCCGATCCCGGCATCGCGCTCACGGTCAACAGCTGGATGTACTCGGTGCTGCTGCCGGTCGTGCCCGCCGTGCTGGGCGCGTACCTGCGCGGCTCGGCCGGGCCGCTGGAGGAGCGCGACGTCACCCCGGACGCGCTGCTGGCCGCCGGGGGCGTGGCCATCACCGTGCTGAGCACCTGGACGACCTGGCACTCCGGCAGCCAGCCCGTCTGGGTGGTCGGGCTGCTGGCCGTGGTGGGCGGCCTGTCGCTGGGGGTGGCCAGGCGGCTGCCCGGCCTGGTCCTGCTCGGCCAGGGCGTGCTGCTGGTGTGCGCCGACACCTATCTCAACGAGGCCGTCAACACCTGCGTGATCCTCACTCTCATCTCCGTCGGCGTGTTCGCCATGCGGGTGGCGTCGGCGGCGTGGCTGGTGGCGGCCTACGCGGCCGGCTGCATGCTGACCGCCATCGCCGTCGTCGGCGAGGGCACCGAGGTCACGCCGTTCCGCGTCGGCGTGCTCATGATGCTGGTCGCCACGCCCATCGCCATCGGCCGCTACCTCGGCATGCGGCAGGCCGCGGCGGCCGCCGAGCGGCTGCGCGCCGAGGAGGCGGCCCGCGCGGCCGTCGCCCAGGTGCGGGCCGACCAGCTCGCCGAGCGCGAGCGCATCGCCCGCGACGTCCACGACATCGTCGCCCACCACGTCGGCGCCATGGTGCTGCGGGCCAGCGCCGCCCGCTACACCGCGCCCGACGGCCCGGTCGCCGACGCGCTCAGCGACATCCGCGAGACCGGACACCAGGTGCTGCAGGACCTGCGCGACCTGCTCGACCTGCTGCGCGAGCCCGAGCGTCAGCCGCACCTGCTGGCCGACCCCACCGACGTCGTACGCGAGTCGGCCGAGCGCATGGCCGCCGCCGGCCTCGTCGTGGACCTCCACCTCGACCCCGCCACCGACCAGGCCCCGCTCACCGCCCGCGCCTCGGCGGCGCGCATCGTCCAGGAAGGACTCACGAACGTGCTCAAACACGCCGGCCCCGGCACCCGGGTCAGCGTCAGCGTCGCCCCCGAAGGGGAGGGGCTGGCGGTGGAGATCCGCAACGGCCCCCCGCCCACCGTCATCGAACGCCTGCCGTCCTCCGGCCGTGGCCTGGCCGGCATGCGCGAACGGGTGCGCGCGCTCGGCGGCACGCTCAGCGCCGGCCCCGACGGCGAGGGCGGCTGGCTGCTGGCCGCGAGCCTGCCCGCGAGGAGCGCCACGTGATCCGCGTCCTGGTGGCCGACGACCAGGCGCTGGTCCGCGCGGGCGTGCGCATGCTGCTGCAGGCCGCGGGCGACATGGAGGTCGTCGGGGAGGCCGAGGACGGCGCCGAGGCGGTCCGCCTGGCCGAACGGCACCTGCCCGACGTCATCCTCATGGACCTGCGCATGCCCCGGGTGGACGGGCTGGAGGCGATCAAGCGGGTGCTGGCCGGGCGGCCGGGCATCAGGATCGTCGTGCTGACCACGTTCGCCGAGGACGCCAACGTGCACGCCGCCCTCCGCGCCGGAGCGGTCGGGTTCCTGGTCAAGGACGACGAGCCGGAGCGGATGGTGGACGCCGTGCGCCGGGCCGCCACGGGGGAGCAGCTGCTCGCGCCGTCCGTGCTGCGCCGCGTCGTCGAACGCTTCCTCGCCGCGGAGGAGCAGGCCGCCGCCCCGGTGCCCGCCGGGCTGACCGAGCGCGAGCTGGAGGTGCTCGCCCTGGTCGGCACCGGCCTGTCCAACGCCGAGATCGCCGAGGAGCTGCACGTCGGCGTGACCACCGTCAAGACCCACATCGCGGCCGCGATGGACAAGCTGGGGCTGCGCAACCGCATCCAGGCCGCCGTGGTCGCCCACCGCGCGGGCCTGGTGGACGCCTCCTTCCGCCCCGTCCGCCGGGGTTCCTGACCTGCGCTCCCGCCCGCTCCGCCGCGGGGCGGACCGGCTCTCATCCCGCAGGCTGACGACGCCCCGAGCCGCGCGTCGCCACCATGAGGTCCCGCACCGAACCCCTGCTTCGAAAGGACCTCCGACATGGAGAGCACCACGGTCATGAACCGGCCGGCCGCCGGCCAGGTCTCCGCCGGCCTGCTGTACGCGCTCCGCGTGGCGATCATCGCCCAGGCCGCCGCGCTGCTGGTCGCGGCCTCGTTCGCCGGGCAGGCGGTCGAGACCGAGTCCCTGGCCGAGACGCACGTGATGGCCGGGATGGTGGTCCACCTCATCGCCCTGGTGCAGATCGTGCTGGCCGTGCTCGTCTGGCGGCCGGGCCGGGGCGCGGGCTGGCCCGCCCTGGCCAGCCTCGCGCTGTTCGTCCTCGGCATGGCCCAGCACTTCACCTGGGCGGTCCTGGGGGCGCACCTGCCCAACGGGGTGATGCTGTTCGGGCTGATCCTCGCGCTGCTGTTCTGGTCGTGGTCGCCGGCAGCCGCCCGGCGCCGCTAATGTCGTGGGTGTGTACGTCAAGATCTGCGGCCTGAGCGAGCCCGCCCACGTGGCCGCCGCCGTCGAGGCGGGGGCCGACGCCATCGGGTTCGTC
Source organism: Nonomuraea sp. AD125B (assembly GCF_041402765.1). Classification (NCBI taxonomy): domain Bacteria; kingdom Bacillati; phylum Actinomycetota; class Actinomycetes; order Streptosporangiales; family Streptosporangiaceae; genus Nonomuraea; species Nonomuraea sp. AD125B. Next base: position 160,718 of record NZ_JBGLOU010000018.1, read on the forward strand.
ATGACCCGCAGCCCGCGCCGGGTCACGCCCGAGCGCGCCGCCGAGCTGGCCGCGGCGGTGCCCGGGCACGTCCTGACCGTCGGCGTCTTCCGCGGCGAGGACCCGGAGACGGTCCGGGCGGCGGCGCTGACCTCCGGCGTGCGGGCGATCCAGCTCCACGGCCGTCACCCGCACGCCGACTTCCTCGCGCTGCGCGACCTCGGCCCCACCCTGGTCCGCGCCGTCGACTCGGGGGCCGACCTGCGCTGCGGCGCCTACGACGAGGACCTCCTCCTGGTCGACGCCCCGCACGCCGGCTCCGGGCAGCCGTGGGACTGGGCGGCCGTGCGTGGCCGGCCGTCGGGCCGCTGGCTGCTGGCCGGCGGGCTGTCCCCGGACAACGTGACCGAGGCGATCGCCGCCGCCGACCCGTGGGGGGTCGACGTGTCGAGCGGCGTCGAGACCGCGCCCGGGGTGAAGGACCCGGCCCTCATCGAGGCGTTCCTCAAGGCCGTGCGCAGTGCCGGCTGACCGCTCCCGCCCGGCACGGCGGGCACGGCCCGCGTTCCTGGCCCGGCGGGCACGGCCCGCGTTCCTGGCCCGGCGGGCACGGCCCGCGTTCCCGACATGGCGGGTGTGATGGACGACGTCGCCCACCTGGCCGCCTTACGGCGCGAGAGCGACGCGGCCGACCTGGCCCGCGCGCTCGCGTTCCTGCGCGGCTTCGCCCGCCGCCGGGCGCCGCGCGAGGTGCCCGTGCCCGGCGGGGTGGCCGTGCTCGACGAGCGTTACCCCGGCTCCTACGACGACAACCGCCTCCTCGTGTGGGAGCCCGCCGAGCCGGACGAGGTGCTGCGGGCCGCCGACGAGGTCCTGACCGGCCACGGCCACCGGCTGGTGACGGTCGCCGACGACCGCCTCGGCGAGACGTTCGCGCCCGCCTTCGCCCGCGCCGGCTACGCCCACGAGGTCCACCTCGTCATGGCCTTCCGCGGCGCCGTCCCCGAGGACCCGCCCCCGGCCGAGCCCCTGGAGACGGCCGAGCTGATGGAGGTGCTGCGCCGCGACTGGCGCCGCAGCCTGCCCGAGGCGGGCGAGGAGGTGGTCGAGGCGCTGGCCAGGCGCGTGGAGAACCGCGTGGCGGGCGCCGACCGGGTGCTCTTCCGCGGCGTGCGCGCCCCCGGCGGCGAGCTCGCCGCCCGCGCCGACCTCTACCTGCACGGCGGCGTCGCCCAGATCGAGGACGTCTGGACGGCCGAGGAGCATCGCGGCAGGGGTCACGCCCGCGCGCTGCTGAGCGCGCTGCTCGCCGAGGCGGCCGGCGCCGAGCTGATCTTCCTGGTCGCCGACGCGGCCGACTGGCCGAAGGACTTCTACGCCCGGCTCGGCTTCGCCGAGGTCGGCCGTACGCACTCCTTCCAGCGCGCCTGACGGCGGAGCACGGGGCCGGGCCCGACCGGCTGCGCGGGAGTTCGGCGCAATCAGTAGGGTCTGCTGCGTGAGCGAAACTTCCGCCGAGGACCGGATCTGGACGGTTCCCAACCTGCTGAGCTTCCTGCGCCTCCTCGGCGTGCCCGTGTTCCTGTGGCTGGTCCTCGTGCCGCAGGCCGACGGGTGGGCCATCGGGATCCTCGCCGTCGCGGGCTTCACCGACTGGCTCGACGGAAAGATCGCCCGGGCGTTCAACCAGACCAGCAAGCTCGGCCGGCTCATCGACCCGGCCGCCGACAAGCTCTACGTCTTCGCCACGATCCTGGCGCTGCTGCTGCGCGAGGTGATCCCGTGGTGGCTGGTGCTGGTCATCCTGGCGCGCGAAGTCTTCGTCGCGTGTTCCTTCCCCGTCCTCCGCAGGCACGGCTACCGGGCACTTCAGGTGCATTTCCTGGGCAAGGCCGCGATGTTCAACCTCATGTACGCCTTCCCCCTCCTCTTCCTTGCCTCCCACTCCGGGTGGTATGCCGATATAGCCCGGATCGTCGGCTGGGCCTTCGCCCTCTGGGGAACGGGCCTGTACTGGTGGGCCGGACTGCTGTACGTGGTGCAGGTGCGCCGGCTCGTGACCTCGGCCAAGAAGGAGTGAGCGGGTGAAGGCGGTCGTCATGGCGGGCGGGGAGGGCACGCGGCTGCGGCCGATGACCGCCAACCAGCCCAAACCCCTCCTGCCGGTGGTCAACCGCCCGATCATGGAGCACGTCCTGCGCCTGCTCAAACGGCACGGCATCACCGAGACCGTGGTGACCGTGCAGTTCCTGGCGGCGCTGGTGCGCAACTACTTCGGCGACGGCGACGAGCTGGGCATGCACCTGGAGTACGCCACCGAGGACGTCCCTCTCGGCACCGCCGGCAGCGTCAAGAACGCCGCCGACCGCCTGCGCGACGACCGGTTCCTGGTGATCAGCGGCGACGCCCTCACGGACATCGATTTATCCGAAATGATCCGTTTTCATCGGGAAAATTCGGCACTTGTCACCATCGGGCTCAAGCGCGTCCCCAACCCCCTCGAATTCGGGATCATCATCGTCGACGAGGGCGGGCGCGTGCAGCGCTTCCTGGAGAAGCCCACCTGGGGCCAGGTCTTCTCCGACACCGTCAACACCGGCATCTACGTCATGGAGCCCGAGATCCTCGACGCCGTCGCCACCGGCGAGCCCGTCGACTGGTCGAGCGACGTCTTCCCCGCCCTGCTGGAGCAGGGCGCCGCCATCTACGGCTACGTCGCCGACGGCTACTGGGAGGACGTCGGCACCCACGACAGCTATCTCAAGGCCCACGCCGACGCCCTGTCCGGCCGGGTCGAGCTGGACCTCGGCGGCTTCGAGCTCTCGCCCGGCGTCTGGGTCGCCGAGTCGGCCTCGGTCGACCCCGACGCCGTGCTCAAGGGCCCGCTGCTCATCGGCGACTACGCCAAGGTCGAGGCGGGCGCCGAGCTGCGCGAGTACACCGTGCTCGGCAGCAACGTCGTGGTCCGCGAGGGCGCCTTCCTGCACCGCGCGATCGTCCACGACAACGTCTACCTGGGCCCTGGCGCCCACTTACGCGGCTGCGTCGTCGGCAAGAGCACCGACGTCATGACCGGCGCCCGCATCGAGGAGAACGCGGTCATCGGCGACGAGTGCGTCATCGAGTCCGAGGCGTACGTCTCCAGCGGCGTCAGGGTCTACCCGTTCAAGACCATCGAGGCCGGCGCGGTCGTCAACACCAGCGTCATCTGGGAGTCGCGCGGCCAGCGCAGCCTGTTCGGCCCCCGGGGCGTGAGCGGCCTGGTCAACGTCGAGATCACCGCCGAGCTGTGCGTCCGCCTGGCCAGCGCCTACGCCACCACCCTGAAGAAGGGCGAGTACGTCGTCACCGCCCGCGACTGCTCGCTCGCCGCCCGCGCGCTCAAGCGGGCGGTCAACGGCGCGCTCACCGCAGGGGCGATCAACGTCCTCGACCTGGAGGCGGCCCCGCTGCCGGTGGCCCGCTTCCACACCGGCAGGGAGGGCGCCGCCGGCGGCATCGCGCTGCGCACCACGCCCGGCGACCCGCAGAGCGTGGACATCGTCCTCATGGACGCCCGCGGCGCCGACCTCGCCCCCGGCGCGCAGCGCAAGCTGGAGCGAGTCTTCTCCCGCCAGGAGTTCCGCCGCGCCTTCCCCGGCGAGATCGCCGAGCTGACGCATCCTTCCCGCGCGATCGAGGACTACACCTACGAGCTGCTGCGCCACGTCGGCGTCGGCGACGTACGCGACATGAAGGTCGTCGTGGACTGCGCGGGCGGCACCTCCTCGCTGGTGCTGCCCACCCTGCTCGGCCGGGTCGGCGTGGACGTGCTCACCGTCAACGCCCGCCTCGACGACGTCTCGCCCACCGAGACGCTGGCCGAGCGCCGCCGCGACCTGCAACGGCTGTCGGAGCTGGTCAGCTCCTCGCGGGCGGCCTTCGGCGTGCGCTTCGACCCGGTCGGCGAGCGCATCGCCCTGGTGGACGAGATGGGCCAGCTCATCGACGAGGAACGCGCCCTGCTCGTCGTGCTCGACCTGGTCGCCGCCGAGCGCAGGGGCGGCCGGGTGGCGCTGCCGGTCACCACGACCCGGGTCGCCGAGCAGGTGTGCCGTTTCCACGGCGTGCAGGTGCAGTGGACCTCCACCTCGCTGGACGCCCTCACCGCGGCCGTCGCGGGCCCCGACATGATCTTCGCGGCGGACGGGCGGGGCGGGTTCGTGGTGCCGGAGTTCAGCCCGGCCATCGACGGGCTGGCCGCGTTCATGCGCCTGCTCGGGCTGGTCGCCCGTACCCGGCTCTCGCTCAGCCAGATCGACGCGAGGATCCCCGAGGTCAGGCTGCTGCGCAGGACGGTGCCGACGCCGTGGGCGGCCAAGGGCGCGGTCATGCGCTCGGTCATCGAGGCCGCCGAGGCCGAGCCCGCGGGCTACCGCGTGGACACCACCGACGGGGTGCGGGTGGCCCGCGACGACGGGAGCTGGGTGCTGGTGCTGCCCGCCGCCACCGAGCCCGTCACCGACCTGTGGGCCGAGGCGGCGGACATGGACGGCGCCCAGGCGCTCCTGGAGCGGTGGGCGCGGGTGGTGGAACAGGCCGCCGGCTGACCCGGCGGCCATGAATGTCACGGAGAGTGAGCGGTGCGTGAACGGTACGAAAGTGGCGGAAACCACGGTTGCCGGGTGCGCGCCGGCCGCCGCAAGATCGTAATGTAGAAACGCGCGGCGGCATGGACCACGGGGCGGAAGCGGCGGTAACTTTGTCTGCGTCCAAACCACCGTCCAGCGCCCCGAGTTGACCTTTGCCGCTGATCAGCGTATGTTGCGGCATTCGCAAACTTGAAGAAAGCGAAGCGAGGCGCGTCCTGAGCACCGTCGCCGCGTCTTCGCGGTAGGAGGCCGAGCCGATCGATGCCGAGCGTCTACTGCACGCAGTGCGGGCACGCCAACCCCGAGGATGCCCGTTTCTGTTCCCGCTGCGGGTCACCGCTGACCAGACACGAGGTCGCAGGGGACACCACTTCGACGATCTCCGTGGCGGGAATCGAGGCGTACGAGGCTGAGACAGGCGACATGCTCCTGCAGGAGCGGGCGCTGGTGGAGCAGCTCCCGCCCGGCACGGCGTTGCTCACGGTGACCAGGGGCCCCAACCAGGGCAGCCGCTTCCGGCTGGACAAGGAGCTCACCACGACCGGGCGCCACCCGGAGAGCGACATCTTCCTCGACGACATCACCGTCTCGCGCCGCCACGTGGAGTTCTACCGTCACCGCGGCGGCCAGTTCTCCGTCCGCGACGTGGGCAGCCTCAACGGCACCTACGTCAACCGCGAGCGGATCGAGGAGGTTCCACTGCACTCCGGCGACGAGGTGCAGATCGGCAAATTCCGGCTGGTCTTCCTCATGCGGGGCAACCACAGCGCATGACTTCCCAGGCGGCCCGCTCGCACATGAGCATCGGGGAGGTGCTCGCCCTGCTGCAGGGCGAGTTCCCCGATGTGACGATCTCCAAGATCAGGTTCTTGGAGGGCGAAGGGCTCATCGAGCCCGAGCGCAGCCCCTCCGGCTTTCGCAAGTTCACGCACCTGCACGTCGAGCAGCTCCGCTTCATCCTCACCGAGCAGCGCGACCACTACCTGCCGCTGCGGGTCATCAAGGACCGCATGGCCGAGAGCTTCGGCCGCCCCCGGGCCCTGCCCGACAAGCAGGAGGTCAGGCTCGGCCGCGCCGAGCTGCTGGAGGCCGCCGGCATCGACGAGGAGACCCTCGCCGAGTGCGAGGACTACGGCCTGCTGACCCCGGTCGCCCGCCGCTACGACGAGGAGGCGCTCAAGATCGCCCGCACCGTCGGCGCCCTGGCCCGCTTCGGTCTCGGCGCCCGGCACCTGCGCGCGGTCAAGGCCGCCGCCGAGCGCGAGTGCGGCCTGGTCGAGCAGAGCGTCGCGCCGGTGCTGAAACGCCGCGCCCCGGGCGCCATCGGCGAGGCCGAGGAGACCGCGCGGGAGCTGTCCAACCTCCTGCTCGACCTGCACGCGTCGTTGGTCCGCACAGGGGTACGTTCGGTCCTGGGGCGGTGAGGAGACCCCGGATGGTGGCCGGGGAGCAATCGGGGCCTTCCGGGTGTTACGTTGAAATGAAGTAGCCAGTCAGCAGAAGCGACGAACCAAGAGCTGTGCCGGGTCACCGGTCAGGAATACGGAGCAGCCCGTGTTGCAGATGGAGGTCGTGGGCGTAAGAGTCGAAATGCCCACAAATCAACCGATCGTCTTGCTCAAGGAGGCACACGGGGAGCGGTTCCTTCCTATCTGGATCGGGATGACCGAGGCGACGGCCATCGCCCTCGCCCAGGCGGAGGAGCCTCCGCCGCGGCCGCTCACCCACGACCTGTTCCGCGACGTGCTGAGCGCGCTGGGCGTCGGCCTGCGTGCGGTCAACATCGTCGCGCTGCGCGACGGCATCTTCTTCGCCGACCTGGTGTTCTCCAACGGCGTCGAGGTGAGCGCGCGCCCGTCCGACTCCATCGCGCTCGCCCTGCGCACCGGAGCGCGCATCTTCGCCAGCGAGGAGGTGGTCCAGGAGGCCGGCGTGGTCATCCCGGACGACCAGGAGGACGAGGTGGAGAAGTTCAGGGAGTTCCTTGACACGATCACTCCCGAGGACTTCGGCAGGGCGGGGTAGGTATTTCGGTGCATTTACGCTTCACGACGCGCCGAGCCGGATCGTTGACTGAGCATGGTGACGGTCCTACGGTGCAAGTGAAACCCGCGGTCGCCCTATATGAACCCCCAGATCGGGCCGCGGGATGAGAGAAAGCCGGAGGTCCGCGTGGCGGTCAGCAGCGGCGAGGGAAAGACGGCCGGCCAGGAAGATCCGGTGCGGCGCGAGGACGCGCGGCAGCGTGCCGGGGAGCAGGGGCTGCTCTTCGACGAGCGTCCGGCGGCACTGCCGGACGACATCGGTTACCGCGGGCCCACCGCCTGCGCGGCGGCCGGCATCACCTACAGGCAGCTCGACTACTGGGCGCGTACGGGCCTGGTGGAGCCGACCATCCGCGCCGCGCACGGCTCGGGCTCCCAGCGGCTCTACAGCTTCCGCGACATCCTGGTGCTCAAGGTCGTCAAGCGGCTCCTCGACACCGGGGTGTCGCTGCAGCAGATCCGCACGGCCGTGCAGCACCTGCGCAACCGCGGGGTCGCCGACCTCGCGCAGATCACGCTCATGAGCGACGGCGTCAGCGTCTACGAGTGCACCTCGGCCGACGAGGTGATAGACCTCCTCCAGGGCGGCCAGGGCGTGTTCGGCATCGCGCTCGGCCGGGTCTGGCGTGAGGTCGAGGGAAGCCTCGCGGAGCTGCCGGGGGAACGCGCGGCGGTCGAGGACAACGTCCCGGCCGACCACCCCGCTGACGAGCTCGCCCAGCGCCGCCGTGCCCGACGGCTAGGGTAGTAATTCGCCCGTAACGTCCGGAGTAGTACCCTAGGACGGGTAAGGCTGACGACCCCGTGCGGGAGAGTCCCCGGCACCGCCTGGTCCCGGGGCGCCGAAGGAGCAACCCTCCCCGGAATCTCTCAGGCAACCGGTACCGCTCGGGTGAGGCAACTCTGGAAAGCAGGCACGCCCGCCAGGCGCGCCTCACCGACGGTGCAAGCCTCCTCGCGAGGCGAAGCTCTCAGGTCGCGGTGACGCCCGCGCTGACAGAGGGGGAGATCCGGCATCCGCCCGCGCCCCGGCGCCGGTCTCCATAAGCCTCGGGAGGCACCGTCCATGACCGCCCTGTCAGAGTCCCTGCCGGCGTCCCCGCCGCCGTCCGCGCCGACGTCCCTGTCCGAGCCGCCGTTCGCCGGCCGCCACATCGGCCCGTCCGAGGCCGACCAGCAGCGCATGCTGGAGGCCGTCGGCTTCGAGTCCGTCGCCGACCTGGTGGCCGTGGCGGTCCCCGAGGCCATCCGGGCCAAGGACCGGCTCACGCTGCCCGCCGCCGTCAGCGAGAGCGAGGCGATCGCCGAGCTGCGCGCCCTGGCCGGCCGCAACCGGGTGCTCACCTCCATGATCGGCCTCGGTTACCACGACACGATCACGCCCGCGGTCATCCGCCGCAACCTGCTGGAGAACCCGGGCTGGTACACCGCGTACACGCCGTACCAGCCGGAGATCTCGCAGGGGCGGCTGGAGGCGCTGCTCAACTTCCAGACGGTCGTCTCCGACCTGACCGGCCTGCCCGTCGCCGGCGCGTCCCTGCTGGACGAGGCCACCGCGGCCGCCGAGGCCATGACTCTCGCCCGGCGCGCCGGCCGCTCCAAGAGCCACGTGTTCGTGGTCGACGCCGACGCCCTGCCGCAGACCAAGCGGGTGCTCGCCACCCGCGCCGAGCCGCTCGGCATCGAGCTCGTCGAGCACCCGCTCGACGGCGGTGAGCTGCCCGAGTGCTTCGGCGTGCTCGTCCAGTACCCGGGCGCCTCCGGGCGGCTGCGCGACTTCCGCGCCGTGGCCGACGCCGCGCACGAGGCCGGGGCGCTCGTCGTGGCCGCCGCCGACCTGCTCGCGCTCACCCTCGTGGCCGCGCCGGGCGAGCTCGGCGCCGACATCGCGATCGGCTCCTCCCAGCGCTTCGGCGTGCCGCTCGGCTTCGGCGGGCCGCACGCCGCCTACATGTCCGTCCGCGAGGGCCTGCAGCGCCAGCTCCCCGGCCGCCTGGTCGGCGTGTCCGTGGACGCCGACGGCGACCCCGCCTACCGGCTCGCCCTGCAGACCCGCGAGCAGCACATCCGCCGCGAGAAGGCCACCAGCAACATCTGCACCGCGCAGGTGCTGCTGGCCGTCATCGCCGGCATGTACGCCGTCTACCACGGCCCCGAGGGCCTGCGCCGCATCGCGCTGCGCGCCCACCGGCACGCCGCCGCCCTCGCCGAGAGCCTGCGCGCGAGCGGGCTGGAGGTCGTGCACGAGGCGTTCTTCGACACCGTGCTCGTCCGGGTGCCCGGCCGGGCCTCCGAGGTGGTCGCCGCCGCCGCCGAGCGCGGCGTCAACCTGTGGCGGGCCGACGACGACCACGTCTCGGTCGCCTGCGACGAGAAGACCGGCACGGCCGAGCTGCGCGCCGTGCAGGCCGCGTTCGGCGTGCCCGAGCGGGACGCCGACGTCGAGGCCACCGCCGACGCGCTGCCCGCCGAGCTGCTGCGCGAGTCCGGCTACCTCACCCACCCGGTCTTCCACAGCCACCGCTCCGAGACCGCGATGCTGCGCTACCTGCGCCGGCTCCAGGACAAGGACATCGCGCTCGACCGGTCGATGATCCCGCTCGGCTCCTGCACGATGAAGCTCAACGCCAGCACCGAGATGGAGCCCATCACCTGGCCGGAGTTCGCGGGCGTGCACCCGTACGCGCCGGTCGAGCAGGCCGAGGGCTACCTGGAGCTGATCGGCACGCTGGAGCGCTGGCTCGCCGAGGTCACCGGCTACGACGCGGTCTCCCTGCAGCCCAACGCCGGCTCGCAGGGCGAGTTCGCCGGGCTGCTGGCCATCCGCGCCTACCACCGGGACAAGGGCCAGGAAGGCCGCGACGTCTGCCTCATCCCGTCCTCGGCGCACGGCACCAACGCCGCCAGCGCCGTCATGGCCGGCATGCGGGTCGTGGTCGTCGCCTGCGACGCCGACGGCAACGTGGACCTCGCCGACCTCGACGCCAAGATCGCCAAGCACCGCGACGCGCTCGCCGCGATCATGGTCACCTACCCGTCCACCCACGGCGTGTACGAGGAGAGCATCACCGAGGTCTGCGCCAAGGTGCACGAGGCCGGCGGCCAGGTCTACGTGGACGGCGCCAACCTCAACGCCCTGGTCGGACTGGCCAAGCCGGGCGAGTTCGGGGCCGACGTGTCCCACCTCAACCTGCACAAGACCTTCTGCATCCCGCACGGCGGCGGCGGCCCCGGCGTCGGCCCCGTCGCGGTCCGCGGCCACCTGGCCGCCTACCTGCCCGGCCACCCGCTGAAGGACGGCTCCCTGGTCGGGCCGGTCTCGGCCGCCCCGCACGGCTCGGCGGGCATCCTGCCGATCTCGTGGGCCTACATCAGGATGATGGGCGCCGACGGCCTCACCGCCGCCACCGAGCAGGCCATCCTGTCGGCCAACTACCTGGCCAGGCGGCTGGCGCCGCACTACCCGGTGCTCTACACCGGGCGCGGCGGGCTGGTCGCGCACGAGTGCATCGTCGACCTGCGGCAGATCACCAAGGAGACCGGCGTCACCGTGGACGACGTGGCCAAGCGCCTCATCGACTACGGCTTCCACGCGCCGACCATGTCGTTCCCGGTGGCCGGGACGCTCATGATCGAGCCCACCGAGAGCGAGGACCTCGGCGAGCTCGACCGGTTCGCCGACGCCATGATCGCCATCCGCGAGGAGATCGCCAAGGTGGCGTCGGGGGCGTACGACCCGGCCGACAACCCGCTGCGCAACGCCCCGCACACGGCCGAGTCGGTCACCGCCGACGAGTGGCCGCACCCCTACAGCCGCAGCGAGGCCGCCTACCCGGTGGCGTCGCTGCGCGAGAACAAGTACTGGGTGCCGGTGCGCCGCATCGACCAGGCCTACGGCGACCGCAACCTGGTCTGCTCGTGCCCTCCGCTGGAGGCGTACGAGGACTGAGCCGATCGCGGGGCGGGAAACCAGTCCGGCATCGTCAAGTGAGCAGACATGATCGCCGGAAGTGGTTAGGCTTCGGTGCGACCCAGGCCAAGCGGCGCCGTAAGGAGCTCTCTTGACGTCATCGGAGCTGGAGACCCCGCCCCTCGACACCGCCCGCAGGCTCGCCGAGGGCGGCGATCTCGACGGCGCGGCGGCGATCCTGCGCCGGCTCGTCGCCGACCCCGACGAGCCCGACCGCGCGCAGGCCGCCGTCGGGCTCGCCGTGGTGCTGGAGGAGCGCGGCGACGTCGAGGCGGCCCGCGCGGCCGCCCGCACCGCGCTGGCCACCAACCACCCCGAGTACGCCGCCCAGGCCGCCTGCCACCTGGCGCAGGGCTTCGAACGCGAGGGGCGCACCGAGCAGGCCAGAGCCGCCTGGCAGGCCGTGCTGGGCGTCGGCACCCCCGCCTACCTGCCGCACGCCCACCTGGCGCTGGCCCGCCTGGCCGAGACCCTGGGCGAGGCCGAGAAGGAGCTGCGCGAGGCCACGTCGTCGGGCGCGGCGGCCGGCGACGAGCAGGTGGCGGCGCTGGCCGCGCGGGAGCTCGCCGACCTGCTGCTGGAGCACGGCGAGCCGGGGGCGGCCGCCGACGTGCTCATCGAGGCCCTGGGCATCGCCCCCGAGTCCGAGGTGCCGGGGCTGCGGGTGCGGCTCGGCATCGCGCACCTGGAGCTGGCCTGCGCCGAGTTCGCCGAGGCCGTGGAGAGCGGGGCCGACGTCCCGACCAGCGCCCTGGCCATCGAGCTGCTGGCCCGTACGCTGCCGCTGCGCGGGCGGACCGAGGACGCCGACCAGGTGTGGTCGTACGGGCTGGGGCACGCCGACGAGGCGCTGGCCACCGAGGTGCGCCTGCGCTACGAGCGCGGGTCCTGACCGGGGGTCAGCTGCGGCGCATGATGGCCGAGGCGGCGGCCACGTTGATGACGACGATGGCGATCCAGGCGATGGCGAGCCCCAGCAGGCCCGCCTGGCCGGCCGCGATCGCGGTCAGCGGGACGCCGATGCCGAGCGAGCCCAGCACGATCGGGGCCATCGCCGAGCCCGGGCTCTTGGCCTTGGGGCGGGGGCCGTACGCGGCCGGGTCGGCTCCCTGCGCGGCCAGCTCGGCCCGCACCCGGCCGGCGATCGTCGCGTCGAGGCGGTCCGCGAAGGACTCCACGAGCGCCTTCTCGTAGTCGGGGCCGAGGTCGCGGCGGGCGTCGAGCGTGGCCTGGAGGTCCTCACGGAGGGAACGTTCGTGGTACATGAGGACATCATGGTCCACGGGCGGCACGCCGTCATCAGCCCTGAGAGCCATCGCCGGCTCGTCCGAAGGTACGGTTCTGCCATGGAGATCACGACCCCGCGCGGGCCCGCGCGGGTGGACCTGGAGGAGCCGGCCGACCCGCGGCTGCTGCTCGTCCTCACCCACGGCTCGGCCGGGGGAGTGGACGCCCCCGACCTGCTGGCCGTGCGCGACGCCGCGCTCGCGGCGGGGTTCGGGGTGGCCAGGGTCACGCAGGCGTTCCGGCTGGCGGGGGCGCGGGCGCCCGGCTCGCCGGCCCGTCAGGACGAGGCGTGGGAGGCCGTGCTGACGGAGCTGCGGGCGCACCGGCCCGGCCTGCCCCTCGTGCAGGGCGGGCGGAGCAACGGGGCGCGGGTGGCCTGCCGTACGGCGGCGGCGGTGGGCGCGGCGGCGGTCGTGGCGCTGGCCTTCCCCCTGCACCCGCCGGGCCGGCCCGGCACGTCCAGGGCCGGGGAGCTGCGCGGGGCGGGGGTGGACGTGCTGGTCGTCAACGGCGACCGCGATCCGTTCGGCGTCCCCGACGCCGCGGACGCGGCGCGGCTGGTGGTGCTGCCCGGCGAGGGGCACGACCTCAAACGGGATCCCGCCCGGGTCGGCGGGATCGTGGCGGAGTGGCTGGGCCACTACGCGCTGACGCGGGAGCCCTCGTAGCCGGCGGGCTCAGACGCCCACCGGGCGGTGCGGCTCGATCGTGGCGCCGCTCGGCAGGAGCTCCCCGGTGTCCTCGAACAGGACCACGCCGTTGCAGAGCAGGCTCCACCCCTGCTCGGGATGGCAGGCGAGGGTGCGTGCCGCCTCGCGGTCGGGCGCCTCTGCATCCGGACAGGCCGGGACGTGCGGGCACATCGGCGTGCCTCCGATATCTCGTGGAATGCTCCCGTTGTGAGGGGCGGGAGCGGCTCGGGTTGTTCTCTTGGCAAGGGTGCGATGCCGTCACCGTGACGTGTGACCTTCGACACAGGGTGCCTTATGCAGGATAACGGGCCAAGCACGACACGCGCATCACGTTTGCAAACCCTTGAGAAGAGCGTCGAGTCCGCGCTCGAAGTCCGCATCGGCACGTTCGTCCCGCCGTATCCATTCGTCGACCTCCGGGTCGGCCCAGCCGGACCGCTGGACCTCGACGGCCACGCTGCCGTACACGAACGCGCGCAGCGCCCGGACCGCGTCGGGGGCGTCGCCGAGGCCGCCGTCGGCCAGTTGCTCGGTCTGCTCGCGCAGGGCGATGAGCGTGGTGCCCTTGGGCGGCTTGGTGAGCGCCAGCGCCAGCACGCCGGGGTGCTTGCGCAGCAGCTCCCGCTCGGCCCGGCACCACGCCTTGGCCGTCTCCTGCCAGGTGGCGCGCTGCTCGACGTGGACGGTGGTCACGTGCTCGGCGAGGGCGTCCATCAGCGCCTCCTTGCCCCGGGGCAGGTGGTGGTAGATGGCCATGGCCTCGACCTGGAGGGCGTCGCCGAGGCGGCGCATGGTGAGCCGGCGCAGGCCCTGGCTGTCGGCGATGTGCAGCGCGGCCTCGATGATCCGCTCGCGGGAGAGGGGGATCGGTGGTCTCTTGGCGGGCATGAAGATCATCTTACTATGTAAAGGGCCCGGCGGCGGGGTGATTTCCGCACGTGTCGCGGGGAGGCGTACTCTTGGGCCTGGCATGACTTACCGGCTGGTGAAGGGGCAGGGTCCATGGCGTTTTTCCGTCCGCGGGTGAGCCGGGAGGCCGAGGTTCGCTACCACGCGGACCGCGAGATCTCCAGGAGCTATCCCGAGCTGCTGGAGCGGGCCAGGCAGGCCGAGAGCACGCTGCGGGAGCTGCGGGCCGCGGCGGCCGACGAGGTCGAGCTGCTGGCCGCGGGCCGGGCGTTCGACCAGGCGCTGACCGAGGCGCTGCGGGCCGCCGAGGCGGGCCAGCGGGCCACCTTCGGGGTCAAGTCCTACGACGACCGCATCGCGCGCCGCAAGGCCAAGGCGACGCCGCGCGGGCGCGAGTGGACGGCCGAGGTCGACCGGCTGCGCACCCTGCGCGAGGAGAACCGCCTGTGGGGCATCCCGCGCGTCCCCCGCCCGGTCCCCGCGACCGCCTAGCGCTTCCGCGCCGCGCGACCGTGTAGCGGTTCCGCGCCCCGCGCGTAGCGGTTCCGCGCCGCGCGCCTGGCAGTTTCGCGCCGTGACACGCGAAAAGCCCCGGCACGCCTCCTGGTGAGGCGCGCCGGGGCTTTCGGCGTTTTCAAGCGGGGATCAGCTCGCCCAGTCGAGCAGCGGGCGGGTGTTGCTCGGGTGCCGCAGCTTGGACAGCGACTCCTTCTCCAACTGGCGGATCCGCTCCCGGGTCAGGCCCAGGTGCTTGCCGATCTCGTCCAGGGTGTGCGGCTTGCCGTCCACCAGGCCGAAGCGCAGCGCCATGATCTTCGACTCGCGCGGCGAGAGGTTGTCGAGCACGCCGCGCAGCTGGTCGCCCAGCAGCTGGCGGTCGACGATCTCCGACGCCTCCGGCGAGTCGACGTCCTCGATGAGGTCGCCGATCGTGGTCTCGCCGTCCTCGCCGATCGTCGCGTTGAGCGAGATCGGCTGGCGGCTGGTGCGCAGCAGCTCCTCGATCTGGTCGGGGGTCTTGTCCAGCTCGACGGCCAGCTCCTCCGGCGTGGGCTCGCGGCCGAGGCGCTGGTGCATGTCCCGCTCCACCCGCGACAGCTTGGAGAGCATCTCCAGCACGTGGACGGGCAGCCGGATCGTACGGGCCGAGTCGGCGAAGCCGCGCTGGATGGCCTGCCGGATCCACCACATCGCGTACGTCGAGAACTTGAAGCCCTTGGTGTAGTCGAACTTCTCCACGGCCCGGATGAGGCCGAGGTTGCCCTCCTGCACCACGTCCAGCAGCGACATGCCGCGGTCGGTGTACTTCTTGGCCACCGACACGACCAGCCGGAGGTTGGCCTCCAGCATGTGGTCCTTGGCGCGGCGGCCGTCCTCGACCACCAGGTGCAGGTCGTCACGGACGTCCGGCGGCAGGTCGGGGTGGGTCTCCAGCTTGTACTCGGCGTACAGGCCGGCCTCGATCCGCCTGGCCAGCTCGACCTCCTGGGCGGCGGTCAGCAGCGTGCGGCGGCCGATGGACTTCAGATAGGTGTGCACCGAGTCGCCCATGACCGACTGGGCGTCGTCCAGGTCGGCCTGCTCGTGCTCCAGCTCGGCCTCGTCCAGCACGAGGTCGTCGGGGACGTCCTCCTCGTGCTCCGGCTTGCCGTCGACGGGGGTCACGTTCTTGCCGGCGCCGTTCTGCGCGGTGGTTTTTGCCTTGGCCGCCTTGCGGCCGGTAGCCTTTGTGCGCGAGGGCGAGGACTTCTTCGGAGCGTCTTCCTCGGCGGATGCGGACTCGACGGTCGTGGTCTTGCGGGTCTTTCTGGGGGCGGTCTTGCTGAGCGACGGCTCGTTCTCGGCGGCCAGGCTGACGCCGGCCTCGGAGAGCTCGCGCAGGATCGTGCGGCCCTCGGAAGGGCTGACGCCGGCTTCGGCGAACGCGTCACGCAGCTCCGCCAGAGAAAGGTGACCCTGGTAACGTCCTCGTTCGATCAGTTGGTCGAGAGTCGCGTGCGGGGTCGCCACGGCGGTTCTGGGCATGAGGACACCTCCTCCGTACGGAGTAAGAAGCGATCAGGCAGGTTGTGGCGGGGCGGCTTCGCTGTCCGCACGGCGCACCAGTATCAATAACGCCAATTTCCGCCATTTGTTCCCGAGGGGACGAACTACCGAAAAAGCGGCAGATTACACCGGGAACGCCGTACCGTCACTCCGTGATGTGGAAGACGCCACCCTCGGTGACCACCGGCATGGGCATGGGCTCGGCGCCCTCCATGCGGTCGTCGCTCCAGTACTCGAAGACCTCGTCGGGGTCGGGGTTGACCTCCTCGGAGACGACCACGCCGTCGTCGGCGCCGCCGGAGGACTCGGGGGCCGGCCCCTCCACCACCGCTCTCGTCTCCTCTGCCGCCTGGTCGAGCCTGCCCGCCGAGGCGGCCGCCGCGATGGAGATCCCCCCGGCGACGATGACGCCGACGACGGCCGCGGATGCCCACATCTTGCGGGTCTGGTCCATGAAGGCTCCCTCCTTCTCCCCACTATGACGCAGCGGCACTTCGTCAGGTTCCTGCCTTCAGGCTGACCAGGTCGGTCTTGCCGTTAGGCAGCAGGGGCAGGGCGGCGACGAGGCGCAGCTCGCGGGGGGCGGCGTAGGAGGGCAGCCTATCGTGGGAGTACGCCCGCAATTGCTCAAGCGTGAGGGGTGTGTCGGGATCGGCGGGCACGACGACGGCGGTGACCCGTTCGCCCCATTCGGGATCGGGGACGCCGATCACGGCCACGTCGGCGATCCCCGGATGCTCGCCCAGGACGGCCGCCACCGCGCCGGCCACCACCTTCTCGCCGCCGGTGTTGATCACGTCGTCGGCCCGGCCCAGCACCCGCAGCCGCCCGCCGGACAGCTCGCCGAGGTCGGAGGTGACGAACCAGTCGCCGTCGAAGGGCTCGGGGCCGCCGAAGCGGTAGCCGGAGAACAGCACGGGGCCGGCGATCCTGATCAGCCCGTCCGCGCCGATCTTGAGATCTACGTTGTAAAGGGGCAGGCCGTCGTACACGCAACCGCCGCTGGTCTCGCTGCTGCCGTACGAGGTCACGACCCGGGCGCCGAGGTCCCGGGCCTGCTCCAGCAGGCCGGGGCGGGGCGCGGCGCCGCCCAGCAGGATCGTGCGGAACACCGACAGATCGGCCCCCAGCTCGACCAGCCGGTGCAGCTGCGTCGGCACCAGCGAGACGTGCTCGGCCCCCGACTCCAGCACCGCGCGCGGGTCGAAGCGCGGCTGGATGATCGGCTCGGTGCCCGACAGCAGCGCGCGGACCAGCACCTGCAGCCCGGAGACGTGCGAGACCGGCAGGCAGCACAGCCAGCGCTCGCCCTTGGACGCCTCCAGGCGGCGCAGCGAGGCGGCCGCCGAGGCGCGCAGCGCGGTGGCCGACAGCATGACGCCCTTGGGCGCGCCGGTGCTGCCGCTGGTGGCGATCACGACGGCGACGTCCTCGGGGACGCCCTCGCCGCCGTCGAGCCGCACGCCGTCCGCGTGCGTGGGGCGCAGCGAGGCGATCGCGGCAGCGGAGGAGCCATCGGGCGGCAGCGGCAGGACGGCGGGGCCGCCGCCGTCGAGCGCCGCGCGGATCGCCGAGAAGAGGGCAGGCCCGGGAGGCTGCACAATGGCATGCAGCGGGCGGTCCGGATGCGACGGGTTCCTCCACATGCTCGTAAGGTTAATGGCGACAGGTCGGACAAAGGCGCAAGCGGGGGAGGGTCGTGGCGCGTTCTCCCGAGGCCCCGGTGGTCTTCAGGATCCCGATGCGGACGCGGTTCCGGGGACAGACCGTCAGGGAAGGCGTGCTGCTGCGCGGCCCGGCCGGGTGGGGCGAGTTCTCCCCGTTCCCCGAGTACGGCCCGCGCGAGTGCGCCCGCTGGCTCGCCTGCGCCCGCGAGGCCGCCTTCGAGGGCTGGCCGGCGCCGGTGCGCGAGCGCGTCCCCGTCAACGCCACGGTCCCGGCCGTCGATCCCGAGGAGGCGCACGCGATCGTGCGGCGCTCCGGGTGCGGCACGGCCAAGGTCAAGGTGGCCGAGCGCGGCCAGAGCTTCGACGACGACGTGGCCAGGGTGGAGGCCGTGCGCGACGCGCTCGGGCCGTCGGGCCGGCTGCGGGTGGACGTCAACGGCGCGTGGAGCGTCGACGAGGCCGTCTCCCGGCTGAGGCGCCTGGACAAGTACGACCTGGAGTACGCCGAGCAGCCGTGCGCCACCCTGGAGGAGCTGGCCGCCGTCCGGCGGGCCTGCGACGTGCCGATCGCCGCCGACGAGTCGATCCGCCGCGCCGAGGACCCGCTGCGGGTGCGCGCGGCCGAGGCGGCCGACGTGGCGGTGGTCAAGGTGCAGCCGCTCGGCGGCGTGCGCGAGGCGCTGCGCGTGGTGGAGGCGTGCGGGCTGCCCGCCGTGGTCTCCAGCGCGGTGGAGACGTCCGTGGGGCTCGCGGCGGGGCTGGCGCTGGCGGCCGCGCTGCCGTCGCTGCCGTACGCGTGCGGGCTCGGCACGATGGCGCTGCTCGACGGCGATGTGGTGGACGACTCGCTGGTGCCCGTGGACGGCGAGCTGACCGTCCGCCGCCCCGAGGTGAATTCTCAGCTTTTGTCGGCCTTTGAGATTGATTCTCCCCAGTGGCTTCGCCGGATGCAGGAGGCGTCACGTTGAACCCCGCTACCGCACTGGCCACGGTGCTCGTCGACGAGCTGGTGCGCTGCGGCCTGACCGACGTGGTGCTCGCCCCCGGCTCGCGCTCGGCCCCGCTGGCGCTGGCGCTGCACGCCGAGTCGCGGGTGCGGCTGCACGTGCGCATCGACGAGCGTTCGGCGTCGTACCTGGCGCTGGGGCTGGCCAAGCGGAGCGAGCGGCCGGTGGCGCTGATCTGCTCCTCCGGCACCGCCACCGCCAACTTCCACCCGGCCGTGATCGAGGCGGCCGAGTCCGGCGTGCCGCTGCTCGTGCTCACCGCCGACCGGCCGCCCGAACTGCGCGGCACCGGCGCCAACCAGACCATCGACCAGCTCAAGATGTACGGCTCCGCGACGCGCTGGTTCGCCGAGGTCGGCGTCCCCGAGGACCGCCCCGGCCAGGTCGCCTACTGGCGCTCGCTCGCCTGCCGCGCCTACCAGCGCGCCACCGGCCCGTCCGACCCCGGCCCCGTCCACCTCAACCTGGCCTTCCGCGAGCCGCTGATCCCCGACGGCGACACCACCTGGTGCGAGCCGCTGGACGGCGGCGCGAACGGCCCCTGGGTACGCGCCCGCGTCGCGCCCCCGCCGATCGCCCTGCACATCCCGCCCACCCGGCGCGGCGTGCTCGTCGTCGGCGACGGCGCCGCCAACGTGCGCCGCTACGTCGCCGCGGCCGGCATGGCGGGCTGGCCCGTGCTGTCGGAGCCCAACGGCGGCGCCCGCTACGGCGACCACGCCGTCTCCACCTACCACCACCTGCTGAGCACGCCCGAGTTCGCCGACAACCACCGGCCCGACGTGGTCGTCACGCTCGGCCGCCCCGGGCTGTCCCGGCCGCTGCTGTCGTGGCTGCGGCGGGCCGGCGAGCACATCGTGGTCGCCCCCGATCTCGGCCGCTGGCCCGACCCGACCCGCTCGGCCACCCAGGTCGCCCAGGCCGTGGAGATCCCGGTCGCGGCCGGCGACGACAGCTGGCTGCACGCCTGGCGGCACGCCGACCGGGCCGCCAGGACGGCCGTCGACGACGTGCTCGACGCCTCGGGCCTCAGCGAGCCGCGCCTGGCCAGGGACCTCGTGGACGCGCTGCCCAACGGGGCGCTGCTGTTCTGCGGCTCCTCGATGCCGATCCGCGACCTCGACCAGGCGATGCGGCCGCGGCGCGGCATCCGGCTCATGGCCAACCGGGGCGCGTCCGGCATCGACGGGCTGGTCTCCACGGCGATGGGGGCGGCGCTGGCGCACAACGGGCCGTCGTACGCGCTGCTCGGCGACCTGACGTTCCTGCACGACCAGAACGGGCTGATCCTCGGGCCCCGCGAGCCGCGGCCCGACGTGTGCTTCGTGGTGGTCAACAACGACGGGGGCGGGATCTTCTCGCTGCTGCCGCAGGCCGCGGTGCGCGACCCGTTCGAACGGGTCTTCGGCACGCCGCACGGCGTGGACCTCGGCTATGTCGCGGCGGCCACCGGGACGCCGTACACGCTGGTGCCCGACCTGTCCGACCTGCCCAAGGCCATGCGCGGCGAGGGGCCGCGGATCGTCGAGGTGCGCACCGACCGCGAGGAGAACGTGCGCGTGCACGCCCGCCTGCGCGAGGCCGCGCAGGCGGCGATCCGCGCCGCCCTGGCGGCCTGACCCGCCGTACGTGGGGGGTCTCAGCGGTCCAGCACGGTGAGCAGCCGGTTGAGCGGGCTGTCCAGGCCCCAGCGGTCGGCCAGCGCCACCAGCGCCTCCGGGTCGCGTGGCTTGGCCGGCACGGCGAGGTCGGCGTCGGGGAGCGGCGCGTCGTGCGCGACCTTGACGACCGCGGGCGCGGCCCGCAGGTAGTCGCGGGCGGCGGCCAGCTTGGCGCGGCTGCCCGCGGGGAACCCCTCGGAGCCGCCCGCGTCGAGGGCCTCCAGCAGCGCGGGCAGCGAGCCGAAACGGGTGATGAGGGCGGCGGCCGTCTTGTCGCCGACGCCCGGCACGCCGGGCAGGCCGTCACTGGGGTCGCCGCGCAGGGTGGCGAAGTCGGCGTAGGAGCGGCCGGGCACGCCGTACTTCCCGGTCACGAACGCCTCGTCCACGATCTGCAGGTTGCGGATGCCGCGCGCGGTGTAGAGCACCCGCACCGGACGGGCGTCGTCCACGAGCTGGAACAGGTCGCGGTCGCCGGTCACGATGTCCACCGCGCCCCGCCCCGCCCGGTGGGTGAGCGTGCCGATCACGTCGTCGGCCTCGTAGCCGGGCGACTCCAGGCGGGCGATGCCGACCGCGTCCAGCACCTCGTTGATGACGGCGATCTGCGGCACCAGCGTCTCCGGCACCTCCTCGGCGTCGCCCTCGGCGACCCGGTGCGCCTTGTACGTCGGGAACGCCGCCACCCGGAACGCCGGCCGCCAGTCCGCGTCCATCGTCGCCACGAGCTCGGCGGGGGAGTAGTCGCGTACGAGCGTGGCGATCATGTCGATCAGGCCGCGGACCGCGTTGACCGGCGTGCCGTCGGGAGCCTTGATCGTCTCCGGCACGCCGAAGAAGGCGCGGAAGTAGAGGGACGGGGTGTCCAGGAGCATCAGCACTACCCCAGTATGCCCACCCCCAGCAGGCACGCGTCGTCCTCGGGATTGGGGCCGCCGATGTCGGCGAGCAGCTTGTCGAGCCCGGTCTCCAGGTCGTGCTCCAGGCGGCCCGGCACCTCGCGGGCGGCGGCCATGACGAGGTCGAGGCCGACGTCGAGGTCGCGGGTGCGCCGCTCCACCAGCCCGTCGGTGAACATCAGCAGCACGTCGCCCGGCTTCAGCCGGGTCGTGGCCAGCTCGTACGGCCGTCCCTCCGCCGCCCCCAGCAGCACCCCCCGCGGCGGGTCCAGCGGCGTCGCGGTCCCGTCGCGCACCAGGACGGGCGCCAGGTGCCCGGCCTGGCTCCAGGCGAACACCCGCGTCTCCGGGTCGAGATGCCCGATGACCGCCGTGGCGGTGGTGTCCCTGATCTGGTGCAGCACCAGCTCGTTCAGCCAGTCGAGCAGCCGGTGCGCGGGCCGGCCGGTCATGGCCAGGCCGACCAGGGCGTGCCGGAGCTGGGCCATGTGCGCGATGGCGGGCAGGCCGTGCCCGGAGACGTCGCCGACGGCCAGCAGCAGCCGCCCGTCGGGGGCCGGGGACGCCTCGAACCAGTCGCCGCCGAGGCTCGCGGTCTTCTCGGCGGGGACGTACCGAACCGCCACCCGTATGTCCGGCAGGCCCGGCGAACAGGCCAGATCCGGCAGGATCGCCTCGCGCAGCGCCAGCATCACGTGGCGCTCCTCCGCGGCCCGCTCGCGCGCCTCCAGGAGCTGGCGGCGCGACTCCGACATCATGCGCTCGGCCCGCCGGCGGCCGGTGATGTCCTGGATGACGCCGTGCAGGCCGACCGCCCCGCCGTCGCCCATCAGGGGCTCCAGCACCACGCGGATGTCGCGCAGGTCGCTCCAGTTGCCGCCCCGGCGGATGCGCAGCTCGGCCTGGACCGGCTCCACGCAGCGCAGCGCGGCCCACAGCAGCCGGTCGAGCGCGGCCACGTCGGACGGCACGACGTGCTCGGCCAGCCGGGGCAGCGCGATCGGGCCCTTGTCCGGGTCGCGGCCGAAGATCGTGTACACCTGGTCGGACCAGGTCGTCTCGCCGGTGTGGAAGTGCCACTCGGCCCAGCCCAGGTTGCCGAGCCGCTGCGCGTGAGCCAGCCTGGCGGCCAGCATCTCCGCGTCGGTGTCCGGCCCTAGCAGCCCGGCCGCGCTCATGACGTCGACCATAATCTCGCTTCCAAAGCGCAGTGGATCTGGACAATTGTTCCCACACTACGTGATCGATTAGGAACGGTCTGTAGCGATCCGAAGCGCCGGGAAGAGCTTTCCGCGGATTTTAGGAGGGGCGGCCGAGAGTAGATTGGCCTGGTGACGTCCTCAGACTTGTATCCCGTGTCCCGTCTGGCCGCCGTGCAGGAGGCCACCGCCAAGGGCGGGCTCGACGCCCTGCTGCTCACGCCCGGCCCCGACCTGCGCTACGTCAGCGGCTACGACGCCAAGCCGCTCGAGCGGCTGACGTGCCTGGTGGTGCCGGCGGCCGGCGAGCCCTTCATGATGGTGCCCCGCCTGGAGCTGCCCGCCGCCGAGGCCTCGCCCGCCTCGCGGCTCGGGCTGGAGTTCGTGGCCTGGGACGAGACCGACGACCCCTACGCGCTCGCCGCGGCCCGCCTCGGCGACGTGGCGAAGGTGGGGCTGGCCGACCGCATGTGGGCCATGTCGTCGTTGCGCTTCCGCGACGTGCTGCCCGGCACCGAGCAGGTGCTGGCCGGCAGCGTGCTGCGGGAGCTGCGGATGCGCAAGTCCCCGGCCGAGGTGGCGGCGTTGCGCGAGGCGGGGGAGGCGATCGACGCCGTCCACCGCCAGGTGCCCGAGCTGCTGCGCGCCGGGCGCACCGAGCGCGAGGTGGCCCGCGACATCGCCGAGGCCATCCTGGCCTCCGGGCACGCCACCGTCGACTTCGTGATCGTCGCCTCCGGGCCCAACGGCGCGAGCCCCCACCACGACGTGTCCGACCGGGTCATCCGGCCGGGCGAGCCGGTCGTGGTCGACATCGGCGGCCAGCTCCACAACGGCTACTGCTCCGACTCCACCCGCACCTACAGCGTCGGCGAGCCGCCGGCCGACTTCGCCGCCTACTACGAGGTGCTGCGCCAGGCGCAGGAGGCCGCGTGCGCCGCCGTGCGGCCCGGCGTGTCGTGCGAGTCGGTCGACGCGGCCGCGCGCGACCTCATCACCGCCGCCGGCTACGGCGAGCACTTCGTCCACCGCACCGGGCACGGCATCGGCATCGAGACGCACGAGGAGCCGTACATCGTGGCGGGCAACGGCGAACCGCTGGAGCCCGGGCACGCCTTCTCCGTCGAGCCCGGCATCTACCTGGCGGGGCGGCACGGCGCGCGCATCGAGGACATCGTGGTGTGCACGGAGAGCGGTGGGGAGCGGCTCAACAACACGTCGCGCGAGCTGGTGATCGTCTGAGCGGCGGCGGCGGTGCCGTCGCCGGCCTGCCTGGCCCGTCGGGCCCGTCCGCCCGCCCGGCTCGACGGTCCCGGCGGACCCGACCGGCGCAAGACAGCGCTCCCGGCGTAGATGTTCACCGAGATAGCCTGCGCCAGCGCTCCCGGTGACGCCGGGCGGCCGAACGAGGACCTGGCCGTCGCCGGGCCGTCGTGGGTCGTCGTCATCGACGGGGCGACGGCGCCGGCCGGGGTCGACAGCGGGTGCGCGCACGACGTCGCGTGGCTGGTGGCGCGGCTCGGCGGGGCGCTCGCGGCCCGGCTGTCCGCCGACGCGCCCGCCCCGGTGCCGACGCCGCTGCCCGAACTGCTGGCGGCCGCCATCGCCGACACCGCTGGGGCACACGGGAGCGGCTGCGACCTGGGCGACCTCGACTCGCCGTCGGCGACCGTCGCCCTGGTCCGGGCCGCGGCCGGCCGCCTGGACTACCTCGTGCTGGGGGACTCCCCGGTGCTGCTCGGCCTGGCGGGCGGCGGGGTGCGGGTGGTGGCCGACGACCGGCTGGAGCGGCTGCCGGGCGGGCGGCCGTACTCGCTGGAGCTGGTACGGCGGCTGCGCAACGCGCCCGGCGGGTTCTGGGTGGCCGCCGCCCGGCCCGAGGCCGCCGCTGAGGCCGTACACGGCAGCGTCGACCTGCGCGCGGTGCGTGCGGCCGGATTGTGCACCGACGGCGTCACCCGGCTCGTCGACTGGTACGGCTGGAGCTGGGACGACCTGGCCGCGGAGCTGGAGACCCGGGGCCCGCGGGCGGCCGTCGAGGCGGTGCGGGCCCTGGAGACCACCCGAGGGCCGATGCGCGGCAAGCTCCACGACGACGCCACCGCCGTGTGGGCCCGGCTCCCGGGGGCATGACCGCATTTCTGCGAGGCCGGTACGGGCGATCGCCGGGAGTGGACGGCCGCAGGGGAGGGGCTCGGGGTGCGGGGGCGGGCGGAGCGGGTCAGGCTCGGTGGCTTCGAGTACCACCTCGGCAAGATCTGCACCAAGCTCGGCATCAGGTCCCCTGCGGCCCTCGCCGCCAAGGTCATCGAGGCCCGTCGGGGGGAGGGCGGACTCACGGACGCGCGGTAGGCGGCAGGGGGCCATGACCGTCTGCGGGCGCTGGTCCTGCCGGGATACGTCCACCTTGCGACGGGTTGATGCTCATCGGGCCGGATTTCGCCCTCCTGGTCGCGGCGGCCGACCTGACCGAATCCGCGGCGTGCGGCCTCCCGGAGCGGGAAACTGTTGCGAGCAATCGGGACGCCGGGGACGGCAACCTACGTCCTTGGCGCGGCGAAGGACCGCCGGAGGCCGGTCGGGCGCGTACCGCACGGTGGTCTCGTGCCCGGCGGCACCGGACGTCTCGCGCCGGCGGCCGTGCGAGAGCGGCCGCACCCACGTCCACCTGCGATGGCGGCCCTCCTCCGCAGGTCCGGGCTCGGCGGCTTTTCGGACTGTGAGGGCCGGCGTAAAGGGTCTGTCGGATCACCTGACAGCGTTCCTTGACTGGGCGAGTGGTAAGGCGGCGTATAAGAGGGCTCAGCGCTACAAACCGTGACATTTGGTTTCTTGTAAAAACTTGCGGCTTGAGTGGAAAATGTGGCGTTGCTAGGGTGTCTCGATGCCAGGCATGTGGATCGGCCTTCTCAACACACCTTGACAGGTACCACTGACCACGGCACCTCAAGGTCGGGGCCGCGCATGCGCGGGAGATGTACGGGCGGTGCTGGATGGAATTCGGTCGCTCTGACCATTGGCGACTGCCGACGGCGATCAAGATCTTGATCGCCGGAGGATTCGGCGCGGGCAAGACCACCATGGTGGGCGCCGTGTCCGAGACCCGGCCACTGCGGACGGAGGAGACGCTCACACAGGTCGGCACGCACGTCGACGACCTGTCCGGCGTCGAGCGCAAGCTCACCACCACCGTCGCCATGGACTTCGGCCGCATCACGATCGCCAACGACTACATGCTCTACCTGTTCGGCACCCCCGGGCAGGAGCGCTTCTTCTTCGTCTGGGACGAGCTCGCCATGGGCGCGCTCGGCGCCGTCGTGCTCGCCGACACCCGGCGGCTCGACGACTGCTTCCCGTCCGTCGACTACTTCGAGAAGCGCGACCAGCCGTTCATCGTGGCGCTCAACTGCTTCGAGGGCACGCAGCACTTCACCGTCGGCGAGGTGCGCGACGCCATCGGCCTGGAGCCCGACGTCCCCATCGTGCGCTTCGACGCCCGCCGCCGCGACTCCAGCAGGGAGGTCCTCATCACGCTCGTCGAGCACGCGATGCGCCGGGGAGCGTCCCCTGTCGGGACCATGTCGTGACCATGACCGGCTACCTTTGATCCGATGGAGGAGATCGACCGCCGGATCGTCACGCTGCTGGCCCGCGACGGCCGCATGAGCTTCACCGACCTGGCCAGGGAGACCGGGCTCTCGGTCTCGGCGGTGCACCAGCGGGTGCGCCGCCTGGAGAAGCGCGGCGTGGTGCGCGGCTACGCCGCGATCGTCGACCACGACGCGATCGGGCTGCCGCTGACCGCGTTCGTGTCGATCAAGCCGATCGACCCCGCCGCTCCCGACGACGCCCCCGAACGCCTGGCTCACCTGACGGCCATCGAGGCCTGCCACAGCGTCGCGGGCGACGAGAGCTACATCCTCAAGGTGCGGGTGGCCTCGCCGGTGGCGCTAGAGGACCTGCTGCAGCAGATCCGGGCCGCCGCCCACGTCTCGACGCGTACGACGGTGGTGCTGAGCACCCCCTACGAGCACCGCACCCCCGAGGTCGCCCCCGAAGCGTCGCCCGACACCCCCTGACCGCCGGCGCCAGGCGTGAGGGCCCCCGGCGTCTCCGAAGTCATCATGACGACTTAGCATGTCGTCATGATGACTTCAGCGGACCGCGTCGCCCGCGTCCGGCTCTCGTCCGTCTACCTGCCCCTCGACACCCCCGTCAGCGACGCCAAGGTCCTCACCGGCCGCCAGCGCCCGATGACCGAGATCGCGTTCCTGTTCGCCGAGATCACCAGCGAGCAGGGGCACGAGGGCATCGGCTTCGCCTACTCCAAGCGCGCCGGCGGCCCCGGCCAGTACGCCCACGCCAAGGAGATCGCGAACGACCTCGTCGGCGAGGACCCCAACGACATCGCCCGCCTCTGGGACAAGCTGTGCTGGGCGGGCGCGTCCGTGGGCCGAAGCGGCCTGGCGGTGCAGGCCATCGCCGCCCTCGACATCGCCCTGTGGGACATGAAGGCCAGGCGCGCCGCCCTGCCGCTGGCCAAGCTGCTCGGCGCGCACCGCGACTCCGTGCGCTGCTACAACACCTCGGGCGGCTTCCTGCACACCCCTCTTGAGCAGGTGCTGGAGAACGCCACCGCGGCCCTGGAGCGCGGCATCGGCGGCGTCAAGATCAAGGTCGGGCAGCCCGACACCCGCGCCGACCTCGCCCGCGTACGGGCGGTGCGCGAGCACCTCGGCGACCACGTCCCGCTCATGGTGGACGCCAACCAGCAGTGGGACCGCCCTGCCGCCGCCCGCATGGGCCGGGCGCTGGAGGAGTACGGCCTGGTCTGGATCGAGGAGCCCCTGGACGCCTACGACCACGACGGGCACGCCGCCCTGGCCGCCGCGCTCGACACCCCGATCGCCACCGGGGAGATGCTCACCAGCGTCGCCGAGCACGCCGAGCTGATCCGGGCCCGCGGCGCGGACATCCTGCAGCCGGACGCGCCCCGCATCGGCGGCATCACCCCGTTCCTGCGCCTGGCCGCCCTGGCCGGCCACGAACGCCTCCAGCTCGCCCCCCACTTCGCCATGGAGATCCACCTCCACCTGGCGGCCGCGTACCCGCTGGAGCCGTGGGTGGAGCACTTCGAGTGGCTGGAGCCGCTGTTCGAGGAGCGGCTGGAGATCCGCGACGGGCGCATGCTCGTCCCCGAGCGGCCCGGCATCGGCGTCACGCTGAGCGAGCGGGCCGCCGCGTGGACCGCCGAACGCTTCGAGACGCCGTGACCAGCCGTACCCAGCAGCTCGTCGACACCCTGACGGCGCGCATCAGGGAGGGCGTGATCCGGCCGGGGGAGCGGCTGCCGACCGAGAACGAGCTGATCAGTGCCCACGGGGTGAGCAGGACCGTCGTCCGCGAGGCCGTCGCCAGGCTCAAGGCCGCCGGGCTGGTCGAGACCCAGCACGGGCGCGGCAGCTTCGTGCTGGCCCTGCCGAGCGCGACCGGCTTCGACCCGGCCCCGGCACGGACCCGGCAGGAGGTGCTCGACCTGCTGGACTTCCGGATGGGGATCGAGACGGAGTCGGCCGCGCTCGCCGCCGCCCGGCGTACGGGGGCGGCGCTGACGGGGCTGCGCGAGGCCCTGGACGCCTTCGCGGCGGCGGCGGGCAACCCCGGGGCGGCGGTCCACGCCGACCACCTGTTCCACCTGCGGATCGCCCTCGCCACCGGCAACCGGTACTACGCCGACCTGCTCGGCTCGCTCGGGCCCGCCATGATCGTCGTGCCCCGTGACCGGCTCGACCCCGGCCCGGCCGCCTTCGCCAGGATCGTCGCCGAGCACGACGACATCCACGCCGCCATCGAGCGGGGGGACGCCGAGGCCGCGCGGGCGGCCGTCCGCGTCCACCTGGCCAACAGCCGCGCCCGCCTCCTCCGCGACCCCCCGTGAGTCCCGCGGGTCCTCAGGACACCGCCTGGGCGGCGCCGGGGGGATCAGGGAGGGGAGAGTGCCGGTAGTGGCCCCTGAGGCGGGCACCGGCCGCCTCAGGGGCGCCCAGCCGGTCCAGGCCCAGCAGCGCCGCGCCCAGCACCGGAGGCTCCTTCGCCACCACCGGGACCGCGAGCGGCATCCGCAGCGCGAACTCGCCCTCCAGCAGGGACGTCAGCAGCGGGTCCCGCGCCGTCAGCAGGCCGCCGCCCAGCACCACCTCGGCCGGCGTGCCCAGCAGGCCGAGCCGGCGCAGGCACACCTCCGCCATCAGCGCCACCTCCTCCGCCTGCCGCCGCACCAGCGCCGTGGCCACCCCGTCCCCGGCCGCCGCCGCGGCGAACACGCCGGGCGCCAGCTCGTGCAGCCGCCCGTCGTCCAGCCGGCCGGTGTGCAGCGCGAGGACCACCTCCGTCACCGTCCCCGTCCCGAAGTGCGCGGTGACCAGCCCGGCGAGGAGGGTCGGGACGCCGCGGCCGTCCTCGGCGCGCACGGCGTGCCACAGGACCTCCTCGCCGAGATCGAGTCCGCCGCCCCAGTCCCCGCTGATCCGGCCGAGCGCGGGGAACCTGGCCACCGCGCCCCCGGGGGAGACGCCGACGGCGTTGATGCCCGCCCCGCACACCACCGCCACGCCCCACGGCGCGGACGCCCCCGCCCGCAGCAGCGCGAACGTGTCGTTGCGCACCACCACGTCCCCGCCGAGGCCCCGCGCGGCGAACTCCCGCGCCAGCGCCTCCTCCTCCTCGGGCAGGTCCGCCCCGGCCAGGCACGCCGACACCTGGTCGAACCGCCTGCCACCGGGGAGGGCGGCGACGGCCGACGTGACGACGTCCACGGCGGCGGCGACGCCGTCGCGCTGCGGAGCGAACGCCCCCGTCCGCGCCTCGGCCAGCACCCGGCCGTCCTCCGACACCACGGCGACGTCCGTCTTGCTGTTGCCGCCGTCCACGGCCAGGACGAGCCGCTTCACGCGCCCACCGGCCCGTGCGCCCACGGCAGGTGCGCGCGGCCCGCCTCCAGCAGCAGCGCCGTCAGCTCCTCCGCGAGCTCGTCCTGCCCGACCAGCGGGTGGGCGAGCAGCGCGTCCCGCACCCGGTCCGCGCCGCCGTGCACGGCCGCCTCCAGGGCCAGCGTCTCGTACGCCGACACGTGCCCGATCAGCCCCGCGTACAGGGGCTCGACGGGCGGCACCGGCAGCGGCCGCGCGCCCGACGCCCCGACGACCGCGGGCACCTCGACGACCGCCTCAGCCGGCAGGAACGGCAGCGTGCCGCCGTTGCGCACGTTCACCACCTGCACGTCCCGCCGGTCGCCGAGCAGGGACGCGATGAGCGCCACCGCCGCCTCCGAGTAGAACGCCCCGCCTCGCCCGGCCAGCAGCTCCGGCTTGGTCACCACGGCCGGGTCGGCGTACAGCTCCAGCAGCCGCTCCTCCAGCGCCGCCACCTCCGAGGCCCGCGACGGCCCGGTCCGCTGCTCGCGCACCACCTCGTCGTGGGCGTAGAAGTAACGCAGGTAGTACGACGGCACCGCGCCGAGCCTGGCCAGCAGCCCCGGCCGCAGCCCCACCATGGCGGCGAGCTCCGCGCCGTGCCGCTCCAGCAGCGCGGGCAGCACGTCCTCCCCGTCCAGGAACACCGCGCGCTCCCACGACAGGTGGTTGAGCCCCACGTGCCCGAGCGACACCCGCGCGGGATCGGCCCCCAGCCACGCGGCGAAACGGCGCTGGAACCCGATCGCCACGTTGCACAGCCCGATCGCCCGGTGCCCCGCGTCCAGCAGCGCCCGGGTGACGATGCCGACCGGGTTCGTGAAGTCCACGATCCAGGCGTCCGGGGCGTGCTTGCGTACGGTCTCGGCGATCGACAGCACCACCGGGACCGTGCGCAGCGCCTTGGCCAGCCCGCCCGCGCCCGTCGTCTCCTGCCCGACGCAGCCGCACCGCCCTGGCACCGTCTCGTCCAGCTCGCGGGCCGCCTGCCCGCCCACCCTGAGCTGGAACAGCACCACCGCGGCCCCCGCCACGCCCTCGGCGGCCGAGGACGTGGCCAGCACCCGCGCCGGATGCCCGGCGTGCGCGAGCATCCGCCGCGCCATCCCCGCCACCAGCTCCAGCCGGCGCGGGTCCGGATCGATCAGCGCGAGCTCCGACACCTGCAGCTCCTCGCGCAGCCGGGCGAACCCGTCCACCAGCTCCGGTGTGTACGTCGAGCCGCCCCCGACCACGGCGACCTTCACCCTTTCACCCCCGTCAAGGTCACGCCCTCGATGAACACCCGCTGGGCCAGGAAGAACAGCACGATCACCGGCGCGGTCACCAGCAGCGTGGCCGCCATGGTGAGGTTCCACTGCACGCTGTGGAACGCCTTGAAGGTCGCAAGACCCAGCGACAGCGTCAGATGGTCCTGCTGCACGCCGGCGTACAGCAGCGGACCGTAGTAGTCGTTCCAGCAGTAGAAGAACTGGAACAGCGCGACCGCCGCCACCGCGGGGCGCGCCATCGGCAGCACCACCCGCACCAGCGTGCGCAGGTCCGAGCAGCCGTCCACCTTCGCCGCGTCGGTGTAGTCGCGCGGGATCGTGACCAGGAACTGACGCAGCAGGAAGATGGAGAACGCGTCGCCGAGCAGCATCGGCAGGATCAGCGGCCACAGGCTGTCGGTCAGCCCCAGCCGCGCCCACACCAGGTAGATCGGCACCGCGACGACCTGCGGCGGCAGCATCATCGCCGCGACCACCACGAGGAACGCCGCCCGCCGCCCGCGGAAGCGGAACCGGGCCAGCGCGTAGGCTACCGGCACCGACGACACCACGGTGAACAGCGTGCCGAGCGCCGCGTACAGCAGCGTGTTGCCCGCCCACCGCAGCAGCAGCGACCGGTCGAAGACCTCGGCGAAGTTCGCCCAGTTCCAGCTCCGCGGCCACAGGTCGCTGGTCAGGCCCTGCTCGTCGGTCATCAGCGCGGTCAGCGCCATGAACGCCACCGGCGCGAGGAACATCAGCGCCAGCGCGACCGCGAACGCGTGCGTGGCGACCCACAGCAGCACCCGCCGCCTCCGGGCGCTCACGACGCCTCCTCGGCCCGGCGGAACTGCCGCAGCAGCACCAACGTGAAGATCATCGAGACGGCGAACAGCAGCAGCGCCAGCACGCAGGCGTACCCCATCGAATAATCGCGGAAGCCCACCTGGAACAGCCACTGCGGCAGCGTGAGCAGCGACTCCTCCGGATAGCCGGGCGAGAACGAGCTGCCGGGCGAGTCGGTCGCGCCCGAGGCGACCCGGGAGGCGATCATCGCCTGCGAGAAGTACTGCAGGGCGTAGATGACGTTCGTGACCAGGGCGAACATCAGCACCGGCGCGATCGTCGGCAGCGTCACGCTGCGGAACTGCCGCCAGGCGCCCGCGCCGTCGATGGCCGCGGCCTCGTACAGATGCCTGGGCACGTCCAGCAGCGCCGCCAGGAAGATCACCATGAGCTGGCCGCAGCCCCACAGCGACAGCAGCGTCAGGCTCGGCTTGGACCAGTCGGGATCGCCGAACCAGTCAGGACCCCGCACCCCCACCAGCGACAGCAGGTGGTCGACCGGGCCGGTGCCGGGGTTCAGCAGGAAGACGAACGTGATCGTGCCCGCCGTCATCGGCACCAGCGACGGCAGGTAGAACACCGTGCGCAGCAGCCCCGCCCCGGCCTTGAGCCGGACCACGAGCTGGGCGAGCGCCAGCGAGAACAGCACCGTCGCCGGGACCATCACGGCCACCAGCCACAGCGTGTTGCGCGCCGAGACGCCCACCCGGGGATCGCGCAGCAGATAACGGTAGTTGTCGAGCCCGGCGAACTCGAGGGTGTACATGTCGTAGCGGTGGAAGGAGAAGTACACCGTGGACAGCAGCGGGTAGACGAAGAAGACCGACACCCCGGCGATCCACGGCGACAGCCACAGGAGGGCACGCGCGCCCTCGCCGCGCCACCAACGGGGCCACCACCGGGGACGCGGCGGCGCGGCGGGGATGGAGGTCACGATCAGCCTCCGGACAGCTTCAGCTTGTCGTTGATCTGCCGGTCCACGTCCTTCAGCCCGGCCTCCAGGTCCTTCACCGAGCCCCGCTCCCACTTGGCGACGAACGCGGCGAACGCCTCCTGGTTGAAGACGCTGTTCACGCTGGCCGGCAGCGTCGAGGTCCTGGGATGCGCGAAGACGTCGAGGAACGTCTGGAAGTTGGCGTCCTTGACCAGGTCGGGCGAGTCCATCGCGGCCTTGGTCGTGGGGACGTTGCGCAGCGCGTTCGACAGCGTCACCAGCGAGCCGGTGTCGGTCGTCAGGTACTTCACCAGCTCCCACGCCTGCTGCGGATGTTTCGCGCCCTTCGGCACGCCGATCACGGTCCCGGCGGTGAAGCCGCTGCCGTAGAGCTCGGGCCGGTCGTCGGCGACCGGCAGGGGAGCGGTGCCGTAGTCCAGGTCCTTCGCGTCGAGGGCGATCATCGCGTTGCGCCACTCGCCGTCCAGGACCATCGCGACCTTGCCCTTGTGGAACGGGTGCTCGGCGCTCCACTCGTCGCCCAGGCCCTTCCTGAACTTCTCCAGCTTGTCGTGGCCGTACCAGTCGACCAGCTCCTTCTGCCAGGTCAGCAGCTCGCGCCAGGCCGGGTCGGAGCCGATCGCCGAGGTGCCGTCGACGTTGTACCACTTCGCGCCCACCATCGGGCCGAGGTGGCTCGGGCTGTTCTCGTAGTACTGGACGCTCGGGATGAACCCGGCGACCTTGATCGTGCCGTCGGCGTCGCGGACGGTCAGCTTCTTGGCCAGGTCCGCCAGCTCGCTCAGCGTCCGCGGCGGCTCGTGGCCCTTCATCAGCGCCTTGTTGTAGTAGAGGCCGTAGGCGTCGGCCAGCAGCGGCAGCGTGCACTGGCGGCCCTCGAACGCGGTGTAGGAGCGGGCCACGGCCGGCAGCACCGACAGGTCGATCCCGTCCTGCGCGATCACCGGCGTCAGGTCCTGGAACGCTCCCGACCTGCACCACTGGGCGACGTTGTCCGTCGTGAACGAGGCCGCCACGTCGGGGGCGTTGCCGCCGCGGATCGCCTGGGTGATCTGGTCGTCCTGGACGCCCTTGGTGGCCTTGACGGTGATCTGCGGATACTTCTGGTTGAACCTCGCGATGGCCTCCTCGAACGCCTTCACCTCGGCGTCGGTGGAGAAGCCGTGCCACAGCTCGACGGTGGCCGCGGGCAGGGCCTGCGAGGCCGATCCCGAGGGCCGGGGAGCGCCGAGCGAGGGCCCGGCCTCCTTGCCTGCGGTGCAGGCGGTCAGCGCGGCCGAGCACAGCAGTGCCGCGGCGGCCGCCAGAGGGACGAAGCGCACGGGGGGTGCCTCCTGCAGTGGGGGGGGTGACGGGGGGTCACGAGGGGACGGTGGAGCCGAACACCTCCTCACGCACGGTGTCGAGGGCCAGGTCGAGCGCGCCGGCGAGCACCGGGTTGCCCTCGACGCTCGACAGCCGCACGCGGGGCCGGGGGATGGTCAGGGCGTGCAGCTCGTGCTCGACGAGCTCGCGCAGCGTCTCGCCGCCCGACAGCACGACGCCGCCGGTCAGCACGATGAGCCCGGGATCGACGACCGAGGTGACGGCGGCCAGGCCGACCGCCAGCCGGGCGGCGATGTCGCGCAGCCCGGCCCGCGCGTCGTCGGCCCGCTGCCCGGCGCCGTCCGCGAGACGTACGGCGTTCGCGACGGCCTGGCGGAAGTCGGCGCCGCGCACGCCGTACGAGCGCAGCAGCTTCAGCACCGCGGGCCCGCCGGTGAGCGCCTGGTAGCCGTGGTTGGCGTAGCGGCCGGCCTCGCGCGCGGTCGGCGCGCCCGGCGTCGGCATGTAGCCCACCTCGCCCGCGCCGCCGGTCGCGCCCCGGTGCATGCGGCCGCCGAGCACGATCGCCGAGCCGATGCCCTCGTCGGCCCACAGCAGCACGAAGTC
Organism: Nonomuraea sp. AD125B; assembly: GCF_041402765.1. Classification (NCBI taxonomy): domain Bacteria; kingdom Bacillati; phylum Actinomycetota; class Actinomycetes; order Streptosporangiales; family Streptosporangiaceae; genus Nonomuraea; species Nonomuraea sp. AD125B. Next base: position 194,664 of record NZ_JBGLOU010000018.1, read on the forward strand.
CCGGCTGTCGCGGGCCGCGCCGTGCGCCTGCTCGGCGAGCGCGACGAGGTTGACGTTGTTCTCGACGTCCACCGGCACGCCGAGGCCGGCCGACAGGGTGGGCACCAGGTCGGGGATCTGCCAGCCTGGCACGTCCTTGGCCGCGGCGTACCCCAGCCGGCCCGTCGCCGGGTCGATCGCGGCCTGCACGCCGATGACGACGCGGCGCAGCTTGTCCGGCGGGTTCGCGCCCGCCAGCGCCGCGCCCAGCCGCTCCACCAGCTCTCCGGCCGGGCGGCGGCGGGTCGTGGGCAGCGTGTGCTCGCCGACGACGGTCCCGGTGATGTCGGCGATCCGCGCCTCGATGCGGTCGGGGGTGACGTCGAGCGCTCCCGCGTACGCCGCCGCCGGGTTGATCCGGTAGACCTCGGCCGTCCGCCCCGGCAGGCCCTCCCGCACGCCGTCCAGGACCACCAGCCCGGCCTCCTGGAGCCGGGCGAGGAGCTGCGAGGCCGTGGGCTTGGACAGGCCGGTCAGCGCGCCGATCTCGGGACGGGTGAGCGGTCCCCGGTCGAGGAGTGCCCGCAGGGCCGCGCGGTCGTTGATGGCGCGTAGCAGACTGGGGGTCCCCGGAACCGGACCGTCCACGGCGTCTCCTTCGTCAGGAGTTAGGAAACTTTCCTAACTCACGAGGAACATAAGGAGGCCGGGCGGGAACGGTCAAGAGGCGATACGAAGCCGTAACGGAGAGAGGAGAGGGAAGGAAAACCGAGCAGAGTGCCGCGACCGGCATGCTAATGTCGTCGTTTGTCGTAACAACATGCAGAATGGCCCGGAGTGTCCCATTAACCACATTAATGGTCAGGCGGCAACGCGTCAAACGGAGCTCGCCAAGGAGCAGGAGTACGTCACCGCGCTCTACGACCGGCTCGACGCCCTGCGCGAGCGCACCCAGCGGCAGCTGAAGGAGGTGCTGGCCACGGGCGCCGTCGGCACGATGCAGAACAGGTCGGAGCGCGACACGTTCGCCGAGATGTACGCCACCAGGCTGGCCCGGCTGTGGGCGGTCGAGCGCGGCCTGGTCTTCGGCCGGCTGGACCACCAGGAGGAGGGCCGGCTCTACATCGGCAAGCTCGGCCTCACCGACGACGACCAGCGGCGCCTGCTCATCGACTGGCGCGCCCCCGTCGCGCAGCCCTTCTACCGCGCCACCCCGGCCGCCCCCATGGGCGTCACCCGGCGCCGCCACCTGCAGACCAGGGGCCGCGCGGTGATCGGCGTCGACGACGACCTGCTCGACCTCGGCGCGCTCAGCGACGACGACCGCGCCACGCTCAACGGCGAGGCCGCGCTGCTGGCCGCGCTCGACGAGCGGCGCACCGGCCGCATGCGCGACATCGTCGCGACCATCCAGGCCGAGCAGGACCGGGTCATCCGCGGCGACCTGAACGGCGTCCTCGTCGTCCAGGGCGGCCCCGGCACCGGCAAGACCGTCGTGGCGCTGCACCGGGCCGCCTACCTGCTCTACACCCACCGCCAGCGGCTGGAGCGCCGCGGCGTGCTCATCCTCGGCCCCAACCTGACGTTCCTGCGCTACATCGAGCAGGTGCTGCCCTCGCTCGGCGAGACCGACGTGCTGCTGTCCACCGTCGGCGAGCTCTACCCCGGCGTGACCGCCACCGCCAGGGAGCGGCCCGAGGTCGCCGCGCTCAAGGGCGACCCGCGCATGGTCGAGGTCATCGCGAGGGCCGTGCGCGACCGGCAGAAGGTGCCGCGCAAGCCGGTCGAGATCGCCCTCGGCCGGATCACGCTCACCGTCGACCGGTCCATGCTGGACGCCGCCAGGAACAAGGCCGCCCGCTCGCGCCGGCCGCACAACCAGGCGCGGGCGGTGTTCGTCCGCTCGCTGCTGAACGCGCTCGCCCGCCAGCAGGCCCGCAAGATCGGCAAGGGGCTCATCGACGAGGACGAGCTGGCCGACCTGCGCGAGGAGCTGCGGACCGAGCCCGCGGTCAAGTCGGCGCTCAACCGGCTGTGGCCGTACCTGACGCCGCAGCGGCTGCTGCTCGGCCTCTACGGCTCGCCCGAGCGTCTCGGCTACGCCGCCGCGCACCTCACGCCCGCCGAGCGGGCGCTGCTGCGCCGCGAGGGCCCGGGGGCCGGCGAGTGGACCGAGTCGGACGTGCCGCTCCTCGACGAGGCCGCCGAACTGCTCGGCGACATCGACGAGCAGGTGCTGCGCGCCACCGCGATGCAGGCCGAGGAGGAACTGGCCGCGGCCCGCCGGGCCGAGGAGCACGAGCGCGAGGCGGAGCTCGCCTACGCCCGCGAGGTGCTGGAGCTGACCGGCCTGTCCGACGTCATGGAGGCCGAGCGGCTGGCCGAGCGCCAGCGCGGCGACGGCCCCTACCTCACCACCGCCGAGCGCGCCGCCGCCGACCGCACCTGGGCCTACGGGCACGTGATCGTGGACGAGGCGCAGGAGCTGTCGCCGATGGCCTGGCGGGCGCTGATGCGCCGCTGCCCCAGCCGGTCGATGACGATCGTCGGCGACATCGCGCAGACCGGCTCGGCCGCCGGGGCGCGGTCGTGGGGCGAGGTGCTCGACCCGTACGTGGCCGGGCGTTGGCGGCAGGAGCGGCTCACCGTCAACTACCGCACGCCGGTCGAGCTGATGGCCGTCGCCGCCGGCGTGCTCACCGCGATCGACCCGTCGCTGGAGGCGCCCACGTCGGTGCGCGAGAGCGGCGCCGAGCCGTGGGCCGCCCCGCTGGCCGCGCTGCCCGAGCTGGTCAAGGCCGAGGTCGGGGAGGGCGGCAAGGTCGCGGTCGTGGCGCCGGACGCGCTGCTCGACCGGCTCGGGGCCCAGGTCGCCGAAGCCGTGCCCGGCGCGGTCGTCGTCACGCCGGGCGCCGGCCGGGCCAGGGGAGCGGAGGCGCTGGACGCCCCCGTCGCGGTCATGGGGGTGGCGGACGCCAAGGGCCTGGAGTTCGACTCCGTCGTGGTGGCCGAGCCCGAGCTCATCGCGGCCCAGTCGCCACGGGGACTCAGCGACCTGTATGTTGCTCTCACGCGAGCGACGCAGCGGCTCGGCGTCGTCCACGAGCGGCCGCTTCCCGCGGCCCTGCGCGGGCTTCCGGCCAGGCCGGGAGCACCCTCCGATGGGCTTTGATCGGCTTTACGGCGGCCGTCCCGCATGTCCCACCTGCGGAAACTTGATGTTCCCGCTGATCGGGACACGGTTGACATCTGAGGTGGAGTCGGTAGTTTGCTGCGCAGTCCAGCACGGGACTTGGCCGGTTGGCCGTCTCTGACATCGTCGGATCCTGCGTCCGTGACGGAGCGTGACTTCGTCCACACAGCCAGGTGCAGGGCCGTCGGTCCGTCGAGTCGGGGCACCCCAACCGGGCGGGGGGTTGGACCCGGGACGGGTCCGGGAGCCCAGTAGACAACGGAATTCCGCGCTCGCCGCCGACGAGACGGGTCCGGTCCGAAGGGTTTCCGGGCCCTCTTCCCGCTCCCGTGCGCCGGACCTGCGAGTGCGCCGGGTGGTCCCGTCGGCCGCGGGATCACCCTGCCGCCATCCGTCGCACATCCTCCAAATCCCCTCGCGTGGGCGCGCGCTGGCATGAGCGCGGCCGCGGGGCGGTAGCGTTTTCGCGAGCAAGCAGGTGTTCGACGGTGGCTGAGGAGACCCGGAGTGGTTCAGGAACGCACGAGCCCGCGGCCCCCGACGGGCCCCGACCCCGCCGCCCCCACGTCGCCGGGCCCTGACCCTGACTCCCCTTGGTCGCCGGCCGCCGAGCCGGAGGGCTCCTCGGCCCAGGGCGAGGAGGAGCAACCCGTGTCCGAGACCCCGGCCGGCGAGGGGAGCGGCGGCTCCGGTCCGCTCGCCGGGCACCCCGGGAAGGGCGGCTCCGGTCCGCTCGCCGTCGAACCGGGGGACTCCGGCCGCCGGGCCGGGCCGGGCAGGAAGCTGCGGAGCCGGGAGCCGCGGGGGCGTCTGGCGGCCCGGGTGGGCGCGGCCGTGGCCGGTGGGCTGGGGCTGTTCGCCGCGTTCCCGCCGCTCGGCTGGTGGCCGCTCGCGTCCCTCGGTCTCGCGCTCGTCGTCGCCTCCCTGTACGGCGCCCGCCCGAGGCGCGCGGCCTGGGTGGGCGCGCTCGCCGCCGCGGTGTTCCTGTTCCCGACCCTCGCCTGGGTGCGGACCATCGGCGACGACGTCTGGGTCATGCTGGTCGCCACCGAGACCGTCTTCTACGCCGTCATGTCCGCCCTGGCCGCCCTGGTGTTCCGGCTGCGCGCCTGGCCCTTGTGGTTCGCCGGCCTGTGGGTGGCGATGGAGTGGGCGCGCAGCCTGGTGCCGATCGGCGGTTTCCCGTGGGCGCGGGCGGCTTTCAGTCAGGGCGAGTCGCTGTTCACCGAGTACGCCGCCCTCGGCGGCGCGCCCCTGGTGTCGTTCGCCGTGGCCCTGTGCGGGGCCCTGCTGGCCCATGCCGTCCTGGTCCGGCCTCCGGCGGCCCGCCCGTGGCTGCGGGCGGCTCCGGCGTTCCTGGCGCTGGCGGTGCCCCTGCTGACGATGGCCGTGCCGCGCCCCGGCGACGAGGGCCGCTCTATCAACGTCGGCATCGTGCAGGGCAACGTCCCCGGCCGCGGCATGTACGTCCTGGGCGACGAGCCCGCCGTCGTGCTGCGCAACCACGCCGACGAGACCAAGCGCCTGGCCCAGGCCGTCCGCGAGGGCAAGCTGCCCAAGCCCGACATCGTCGTCCTGCCGGAGAACTCCACCGACATCGACCCCTACCGGGACGAGACCGCCCGCCAGATCATCCAGGACTCGGTGCGCGACGTCGGCGTGCCCACGCTCGTCGGGGCCGTCGTGGCCATCGGCGACGACCGCCGCGCCACCCGCAGCATCACCTGGGACCCGGCCACCGGCCCCGGCGCCTACTACGACAAGCAGAATCTGGTGCCGTTCGGCGAGTACACCCCGTTCAAGGACCTCGTGCTGGCCCTGTGGGAGCGGGCGAGCCTGGTGGGCCGCCAGTCGGTCCCCGGCGACCGGCCGGGCGACCTGAAGCTCGGCCCGGTGACGATCGGCGCGGTCAACTGCTACGAGGTGGCCTACGACGCCACCGTGCGCGACACGGTCCGGGCCGGCGGCACGCCGATCGTCGTGCAGACCAACAACGCCAGCTACGCCCTGTCCAACCTGCCGCCGCAGCAGCTCGCCATGTCGCAGCTGCGCGCGGTCGAGCACAACCGGGCCGTCGTGACCGCCGCGACCACCGGGATCTCCGCGTTCGTCACGCCTGACGGTAAGGTCTCCTGGCAGACCCGCGAGCTGGTCGCGGACATGAACGTGGTGAAGGTGCCCGTACGCACCGGCGAGACGATCGCCACCAAGGTGGGCGCCTGGCCGGAGTGGGCGTTGATGGCGATGGGAGTCGCGGCGGCCGGGGTCGCCGCATGGCGGGGCAGGCGGCGAGCCGATGGGTGAGGGGCGACCGGACATGGAGACGCTCGGCAGGGTGCTCGTCGTCGTCCCGACCTACAACGAGCGCGACAACCTGCCCTCCATCGTCGAGCGCGTCCGGGCGGCCGTGCCCGAGGCGCACGTGCTCGTGGCCGACGACGACAGCCCCGACGGCACCGGCGAGGTCGCCGACGGGCTGGCCGCCGCCGACGAGCAGGTGCACGTCCTGCACCGGCCGGGCAAGCAGGGGCTCGGCGCGGCCTACATCGCCGGTTTCCGCTGGGGCCTGGAGCGCGGCTACGACGTGCTGGTGGAGATGGACGCCGACGGCTCGCACCAGCCGGAGGAGCTGCCGAGGCTGCTGGCCGCGCTGGGGGAGGGGGCGGACCTGGCGATCGGGTCGCGTTACGTCCCCGGCGGCCGGGTCGTCAACTGGCCGCAGCGGCGCGAGCTGCTGTCCAAGGGCGCCAACGTCTACACCCGCGTCATGCTGGGCCTGCCGGTGCGCGACGCGACCGCCGGTTTCCGCGCCTACCGCGCCGCCACCCTGGAGAAGGTCGGGCTGTCGGGCGTGGAGTCGCAGGGCTACTGCTTCCAGGTCGACCTCACCCTGCGCACCGCCCGCCACGGGCTGCGGGTGGTGGAGGTGCCGATCACGTTCGTGGAGCGCACGGCGGGGCAGAGCAAGATGAGCGGAAAGATCATGTCCGAGGCGCTGTGGCGGATCGGCCTGTGGGGCGTGACCGGCCTGCCGGGACGCCTGCGGCGGCGCGGCCAGTAACGCGTCCCCCGGCCAGGAACGTCCCGGGCCCGCCGGACGTTGTTCCTGACGTACGCGGTCCTGGCGTGCGCGTGCGGAATCGGAGATACGAACGATGCGGCTGCTGCTCCTCCTGAGCTTCCTGATCGTCCCCGTGCTGGAGATCTGGCTGCTCTTCCAGGTCGGGTCCGCGATCGGCGGGCCCGCGACCGTGGCCCTGCTCGTCGCCGGCGCCCTGCTCGGCTCCTGGATCATCCGCCGCGAGGGGCGGCGGGCCTGGCGGGCGCTGCAGGAGTCGCTGCGGTCGGGCCGGATGCCGGAGCGTGAGCTGGCCGACAGCGGTCTCGTGCTGACGGGCGGCGCGCTGCTGCTGATGCCGGGCTTCCTCACCGACCTCGCCGGTCTCGCCTTCGTGCTGCCGGTGACGCGGCCGGTGATGCGCCGCCTCGGGGTGTGGTTCTTCGAGCGGCGGATCAAGCGCCTGGCCGAGGCCTCCCCGTACGCCGGCATGTTCCCGCCGGGGCCGGGCGGGCCGGCGCCGCACGGCGGCCGGGTGGTCACCGGCGAGGTGATCAAAGAGGACGACGGCGATCAGGGCCACAGCGACCAGGGAGAGCCGCGAGGCGCGCTGGGACGCCCGCCGAGGGCCTGAGCGCACGAAGAAACCCCCGGGCCGGAAGGGCCCGGGGGTTTCACCGTGAGAGGATGTCAGGCGCTCTTGCGGCGCTGGGCCCGCAGGACCGCCAGCCGCTCGTTGAGCACCTCCTCAAGATCCTCGATGGACCGCCGTTCCAGGAGCATGTCCCAGTGTGTCCTCGGGGGCTTGGTCTTCTTCGACTCCGGCTGCTCGCCGTCCACCCGCACCGCAGTCACGCCGCACATGCGGCACTCCCACGTCGAGGGGATCTCGGCCTCGGCGGCAAGCGGAACATCGAAGCGATGGCCCTTCGGACAGGTGTAGGACACCTCCTGGCGCGGTGCCAGATCCGTGTTACGGTCGTTCTCGTAGCTGGTTGCCCCGAGCCGGGTGCCACGAAGCGCGCGCTCGCCCATGTCTCAATGCCTCCTACAGGGCCCCCATGCGTGGGGGGACTGTCTCCCACGGTGTCTAACGCTTGGTACCGTGATGGGATTCCCACCCTCGGGGAGATCCAATCGCGCTGAAGGGCTCGGGTTCTTCAGACGGCCGCGGGGACGGCGGCGCGCCGCCTCATGACGGCCAGCGCGAGCGCCGGCCACAGGGCGCCGGCCAGGATGAGCGCGCCGTGCGCGATCCGCAGCGAGTACGGCCCGAAGAACTGCGGGATGAACAGCGCGAACCCGAGCGCCAGCGGCACCGCGCTCCACCGGGGCGGCGCGGCCGAGCGCCACACCGCGACCGCCGCCAGCGCCGTGCCCACGCCGAGCAGCACGAGCCCCGCGGCGAACATGGTCACCGCGACCGGCCCGTAGCGGAACTCCTCGGCCAGCTCCATCAGCGCGGGCGTCCCGTCGCGCAGGGAGCGCCGGGCGATCACGTTGAGCCCGAAGTCCTCGGCCCCGTAGTACGGCAGCGTCAGGCCCGCGCCGATCCACGTCACCACTGCTGCGCGCAGCGACAGCCGGTCGCCGAGCACCTGGTGCAGGCCGAGCAGCGCGAGCGCGAGCAGGACGAAGCCGGCCATGGCCGCCGCGTGCCCGGCGACCCAGCCGGCGGAGGCCATCGCGGCGGCGTCGTCCGTGGCGGGGCGCAGCAGCGGGTAGAGCAGGAACAGCACGCCGGTCCCTGCGAAGGCGGCGGAGGTGAGACGGACGGGCATGCGGCGCTCCTTGATCGATGCAACGCTCTCTGGCGAGAGCAATGCTCTCGCAGAGCGATGGTATGCGTCAAGAGCACTGCTCTCGATTGTGGGCGCCGTACAGAAACGCTCGCCGGTCAGATCCGGGCCGGCACCTCGTTCCCCGCCGCGCGGATCGCCTTGGGCAGGTTCGTCAGCGCCAGCAGCACGAAGCCGACCACGAAGAAGATCACCATCGACACGATGGCGATGCGGTAGCTGTTGGTGAGCTGCAGCGCGACGGTGACCGTCAGCGAGCCGATGAACGCCGACCCCTTGTCGCTGATCTGCAGCAGGCTGAAGTACTCGGCCTCCCGTCCCTTCGGGATGACCTGCGAGAACAGCGAGCGCGACAGCGCCTGCGTGCCGCCCAGCACGATCGCGATCGCGAACGCCATCAGGTAGAACTGCAGCGCCTCGCCCTCGCGGACGAACACCGCCGTCGCCACGATCGCCGTCCACAGCACCAGGCTCGCCAGCACCGTCCGCTTGGTGCCGATGCGCCGTGCCAGCGCTCCCAGCGCCAGCGCTCCGAAGAACGCCACGAACTGCACCATCAGGATCGCGGTGATCTGCACGGTCTTGTCCAGCTTCAGCGCCTCGGAGGCAAAGGCCGCGCTGTTGCCGATCACGGTCTGCACGCCGTCGTTGTAGACCAGGTACGCCACCAGGAACAGCAGCGTCAGCGGGTAGCGGCGCAGCTCGGACAGGGTCCGGCCGAGCTGGCGGAAGCTCCCGCCGACCGAGCGCAGCGCCGTCGTCTCGTGCGCGGGCACCGGCCGGTTGCGCAGCCGCAGCAGCGGCACGACGGTGAACGTCGCCCACCACAGCCCCGCCGAGGCCATGCAGATCCGCACCGACTCGCCCTCGGTCAGCCCCAGGCTCTCGTGCTGCAGGTACAGCACCAGGTTGAGCGCCAGCAGCAGCCCGCCGCCCAGGTAGCCGATGGCCCACCCGCGCGAGGACACCCCGTCGCGCTCCTCGGGCGTGGAGATCTGCGGCAGGAACGAGTCGTAGACCACGATCGAGCAGCCGTAGGCCAGGTTGGCCAGCACGAACAGCACGCCGCCCAGCATGTAGCGGTCGCCGTCGACGAAGAACAGGCCCATCGCGGCCAGCGCGCCGACGTAGGCGAACCCGCCGAGCAGCTCCCGCTTGCGGCCGGTGTGGTCGGCGAGGGCGCCCGCGATCGGCAGCAGCACGATCTGCAGGAACACCGCGACCGTCGTGATCAGGCCGAAGAAGGCGGCCGGCCGGATGTCGGCGCCGAGGACGTCCACGTAGCCGAGGCCGGGGTTGGCCGCGATCAGGGTGTCGAAGTCGGCCGAGCACCGCTCGGCCGGCACGCCGGGGAAGTCCTGGGCGCAGGCCGCGCTTCGCGCCACCGGGATCAGGTAGGGGCCGAGGAAAACCGAGATGACCGTGGTGTAGAAGGCGGAGTTCGCCCAGTCGTAGAAGTACCAGCCGCGCTGCTCGCGCCGGCGCGCTGCGGGGGATTCGTCCAGTTCCGCGGGGGGTGCGGGTACGGGCATGATGTCGTGTCGCTCCTAGAGGGCCGGACCACTGGCCGGGGGGTCGTGAGGGTTGCCGGGCGCGGCTAGGCCGCGAGGCTGCCCGGATGCCACTGGCCGCGCCGCGTGAGCACCTCGCGCAGTCCGGTGACGTTGTCGGTCATGATGCCGTCCACACCGAGGTCGAGCAGCTGCTCCATGCGGGCGGGGTCGTTGACGGTCCATACGTGCACCTGCATGCCGATGGCGTGCGCGGTGCGGATCAGGCGGCTTGTGGTGACGCGCAGCCCGCGGAAGCCTATGGGCACCTGGGCGCAGGGGACGCCCGCGCGCGACAGGCGGGTCAGCAGCCGGCCGTAGCCCGAGGTCGCGGCGGCGGCGCGCAGGGCGGCCACGCCGCGCGGCCCGAGCGCGGAGCACACGTCGCGGCCCAGCGCCGCCTTGGCCAGCACCAGCCGCTCGTCGGAGAAGGAGGTCAGGCAGACGCGGTCGTAGGCGTTGGTGCGCCGCACCGCCTCGGCCAGCGGGGCGATCGCGGCCGCCTCCTTGACGTCGATGTTGAAGCGCGCCTCCGGCCAGGTGCCGAGCAGGTCCTCCAGCAGGGGGATCTCGTGGACGCCCGCGATGCGGGCCCGCCTGACCGCCCGGTAGGGCAGCTCGGAGATGCGCCCCCGCTGGTCGGTGACGCGGTCCAGCGTGTGGTCGTGGAAGGCCAGCAGCACGCCGTCCGCCGTCGCGTGCGCGTCGGTCTCGAGGTAGGTGTAACCGAGCCCGACCGCCCGCTCGAAGGCGGCCACGGAGTTCTCGGCGCCCTCCGCCGCGCCACCCCGGTGGGCGAAGGCGAGCGGGCCGGGATGGTCGAGGAAGGCGTATCGACGGCTCAGCACGTCCAGAAGTATGCCCTTTCGGGATGAACGCTGAGGTTACGAATCGGCGAGATTCTGCCACTCCTGGCGGCGGGCCTCGGACAGCGCGATGGCGGCGGCCACCGCCACGTTGAACGAGCCCACCCGCCCCACCTGGGGGATGTAGCAGGCGCCGTCGACGGCGTCGAGCAGGGCGGGGGAGCAGCCGTGGTCCTCGCTGCCGACCACCAGGCACACGTCCCGGTCGAGGTTCGCCCGGTGCAGCGGCGCCGCCTCGGCGGTCAGCTCGATGGCCAGCACGGTGTAGCCGGCCTCCCTGGCGGCCTTGACGGCCTCGGTGGCGGGCACCGGCTCGTGCCAGGTGACCAGGCGCTCGGTGCCGAGCGCGGTCTTGCCCGCCTTGGGGTTGGTGGGCGGGGTGGCGTTGCCGGCCAGCCAGAGCTCGTCGACGCCGAACGCGGCCGCGCTGCGGAAGATGGAGCCGACGTTGAACGGGCCGGTGACCGACTCCAGGATCAGCCCCAGCCGGTTGCCGGTGTTTCTGCGCCAGGTGCGGTTGAGCCGCTTGACGTCGGTGGGGCGCAGCTGCCTTCTCATCGGGTCACCTTCAGTATGCGGTAGGCGGCCCGGCTGGCCTCGCGGGAGGCGTGCCAGCCCTGCTCGCCGAGCCAGCGCTGCAGGGAGTCCGAGCCGAGGTGTTTCTGGACGACCAGGTAGGCCACGCCGTCGGGCGTCAGCCGGGTGAGCCACCTGGTGAGCATGTCGTGCAGGGCCTGCTTGCCGATGCGGATGGCGGGGTTGGACCAGATCGCCCGGAAGCGGACGTCGTCCGGAACCTCGTCCACATGCACCGACCTTACTTTGTCAAGGCGCGCGGCCCGGGCGTTACGGCCGGTCAGCTCGACGCTGCGGCGGTTGACGTCCACGGCCCACACGGTGGCCCGGGGCGCGCGGGAGGCCAGGGTCAGCGCGATCGGCCCGTAGCCGCAGCCCAGGTCGAGCAGGTCGCCCTCCTGGGGCGGCGGCGGGACGCTCTCCAGCAGCACCCGCGTGCCCACGTCGACCCGCTCCGGGGAGAACACGCCGCTGTCGGTCTCCAGCCGCAGGTGCAGGTCGGGCAGGACGAGGTCGACCGTGCCCGGCCGGCCGGCGGCGGTCGGCCGCTCGGAGAAGTAGTGGGCCACGTGGTGAAACGTTACGGGATGCGGGTACCGAACATGACCGCCGCGCCCGCCACCAGCAGCCCGGCCAGGATCGCGGCCACGATGAACCACTGGGTGATCTCCTGGTTGACCAGCTTGTAGCCGAGCGAGGTGCCGATCTGCTCGTAGACGTCGCGCAGTTCGGCGCCGGACTCGGCGGTGTAGGCGCGGCCGGAGGTGCCGTCGGACAGCGACTGGAGGGTCTGCTTGTTGACGGGGACGTTCACCGGGCGGCCGTCGATGTCGACGGTGCCCTCCTGGGTGCCGTACGCGATGGTGGAGACCGGCACGTGGGCCTGCTGGGCGGCCTCGATGGCCTCGTTGACCGAGCGGCCCGAGGTGTTGTCGCCGTCGGAGAGCAGGACGATGGCGGCGGGCGGCGGGTCGGTGGCAGCCTGCTGGTCGAAGGAGCGCAGCGAGTCGAGGGCGTTGAAGACGGCCTCGCCGATGGCGGTGCCCGGCCGGGTGGTGAGGGTGCCGATGCCGGTGACGACGGCCTGGTGGTCGGTGGTGGGGGAGATGACGACGTTGGCCGAGCGGGCGAAGGAGACGACGCCGACGTTGAAGCGGTCGGGCAGCTCGCGGGCGAAGTTCTGGGCGGCGGCCTTGGCGGCGGCGATGCGGGTGGGCTGGACGTCGTCGGCGTCCATGGACAGCGACACGTCGAGGGCGATCATGATGGTGGCGCGGTCGCGGGGGACGCGGACCTGGTCGGCGGGTTTGGCGGCGCCGATGACCAGCAGGGACATCATGACGAGGAAGAGCGCGGGGGCGACGTGGCGGCGCCAGCCGGGGCCGGCGGGGGCGACGAGGTCGAGCAGGGCGAGGTTGGTGAAGCGCACGGTGTAGCGGCGGCGGGCGAACATGGCCGCGACGTAGCCGGCCACCAGCAGCGCCACGAGGACGAACAGCCACAGCCAGGCGGGGGCGAGGAACGTCATGTCACCTTCCCGTGGGCCCGGCGAGCCACGTGGCTCATGCGCCGCTGGCGCAGGACGAACTGCGCGACGTCGAAGACCCAGTCGCGGTCGGTGCGCAGCACGAGGTGGGCGATACCGGCCCGGCGCAGTGCCCGGCGGGTGCCCTCGCGCTGCAACTCCGCGGCTTCCGCGTAGGCTTGGCGGACTTTGGGCGTCAGGTGCACTTCGCGTACTTTCCCGGTCTCGGGGTCGGTGAACGCGACCCGGCCGACGTCGGGCAGTTCGAGCTCGCGGGGGTCGATGACCTCGACGGCGAGGACCTGGTGGCGGGCGGCGAGCCGTCTGACGGGGCGCTCCCAGGGGCGTTCGGCGTCGGGGTCGAGCTCGGGGCGGGCGTCGAGGAAGTCGGAGACGATCAGCCGCATGCCGCGCCGGCGGCGCGTCGCGGCCAGCACCTCGATGCCCTCGGCGAGGTCGGGCGGGTCGGGCACGGCCGCGCCGCGCGGGGCGTCCATGAGGGAGTGCAGGAGGCCGTAGAGCGCGGGGCGGCCGGTGCGGGCGGGCATGCGGTGGATGAACTCGTCGTGCATGACGAGCGCGCCGAACCGGTCGCCGAGGCGGCTGGACAGGAACCCGATCGCGCCGACGGCGGAGATCACCAGGTCGCGCTTGTCGGTGCCGGCGGTGCCGAAGTCCATGCTGGGGGACAGGTCGGCGAGCGCCCAGGTCTCCAGCTCGCGGTCGGCGATGAGGTCGCGGACGTGGGGGACGGTGGTGCGGGCGGTGACGTTCCAGTCCATGCGGCGCACGTCGTCCTCGCCGGGGACGTAGACGCGGCTGTCGCCCGCCTCGCTGCCGGCGCCGGGCAGCAGGCCCTGGTGGGCGCCGTGGAGCAGCCCGTCGAGCCGCCGGGTGACGGTGAGCTCCAGCCTGCGCAGCGCCTGCTCGGCGGTCGAGGCGCTCAACGGTTCTGGTTCCAGACGACGAGGGGCGGGGGGACGGCGTGCAGGATCTGCTTGACGACCTGTTCGGGGTCCACGCCGTCGGCCAGGGCGTCGAAGGTGAGCATGAGACGGTGGGCCATGACGTCCACGGCGACGTCGCGCACGTCGTCGGGCAGCAGGTAGTCGCGCCCGCGCAGCAGGGCCATGGCGCGGCCGGCGGCCACCAGGCCGAGGGTGGCGCGGGGGCTGACGCCGATCTCGATGGTGTCGGCGAGGTCGGCCAGGCCGTACTCGGCGGGGGAGCGGGTGGACATGACCAGGCGCACCACGTAGTCGGCGACGAGCTGGTGGACCGAGACCTCCTCGGCGGCCTGCTGGAGGGCGAGGAGCCGGTCGGGTTCGAGCACCCGCTCGGGGACGGGCGGGGTGACGCTCATCCGCTGCAGGATCTCCAGCTCCTCGTGGGCGGTGGGGTGGGGGACGCGGACCCGGAAGAGGAACCGGTCGCGCTGCACCTCGGGCAGCGGGTAGACGCCCTCGGACTCGATCGGGTTCTGGGTGGCGAGCACGATGAACGGCCTGGGCAGCGGGTGAGTGACGCCGGCCAGCGTGACCTGCCGTTCGGCCATGACCTCCAGCAGGGCGGACTGGACCTTGGCGGGGGCGCGGTTGATCTCGTCGGCGAGCAGGAAGTTGACGAACACGGGGCCGAGCTCGACGTCGAACTTCTCGTTCGACGGGTGGAAGACGCGGGTGCCGATGATGTCGCTCGGCACGAGGTCGGGGGTGAACTGGATCCGGGCGAACGTGCCGCCCACGACGGTGGCGAGGGTGGAGGCGGCGAGGGTCTTGGCGACGCCCGGCACCCCTTCCAGGAGGCAGTGACCGCGCGCGAGCAGGGCCACGATGAGTCTCTCGACCAAGTGCTCCTGTCCGACGATGACCCGCCGGACCTCGTCGAGGCTCTGACGCAGCAGGGCCGCGTCGGATCCGCCTGGCAACTCTTCGGCGACGCTCATGACGCCATTCCACCAAACGCGCCGCAAACGTGCACGACGCCACGTCTGTGCTTTCATGGCAAACGTGGCAAGTCCGCTGCAGTACGGCGATCCGCCCCGGCTGGGGCCGTTCGTGGTGCAGGCGCGCCTGCACCAGGCGCCGGCCGGTTTCGTCTACCTCGGCCAGGCGTCCGACGGGCGCGCGGTGTCGCTGGCCGTGCTGACGCGGGGCGCCGCGTTCGACGCCGCGGCGCGCGAGCGGTTCATCACCGCGATCAGGGGAGCCGGGGCCGAGCGGGCGGGCCGGCGTCCCTGGTTCGGCTGGGCGGGGCGGCAGCGGACGGCCGTGCTGGACGGCGCACCCGAGGTGCTGGACAGCGAGCTGAGCAGCGCGCCGTGGGTGGCGGTGCCGTACGTGCCGGGGCGGCCGGGCGCGGAGTGGTTCCTGCAGCCGGTGATGGTGGGCGGGACGCTCATCGGGCAGGCGCACGGGCCGGACTTCGTGCCGCACTGGCTGACCGACCGCGCGCCCGCGCTGCCGGGGCCGGTGACGCGGCGCCGCCCGCTGACCGAGACGCGACGGCGGGTGCTGATGGCGGCCCTGGCGCTGGCGCTGCTGCTGGCCCTGGTGACGGCGATGCTGCTGCTCCTGGTGCTCGGGCGCAGCGACAGCGAGCCGCAGCCGCGGCAGCTGCCGCCGACGGTGTTCGTGCCGACGCCGCCGCCCGTGCCGGAGACCACCGAGCCGCGGCCCTCGCCGTCGCTGTCGCCGTCGCCGTCGCAGAGCGGGCCGCTCACGCCGGGCAGGTCGCCGGGCGACGACAACGGCGAGGGGTCCCCGCTCTGAGGCGTCTTAAGACGTTGACCCTCACGTGACGTGAGGTTCTAGCGTCCTCGTCATGGAGTTCATCGTGCACGACACCCTGACGACGATGGCCGCCCTGCTGCGGCGGCCCCTGGACGAGCGGCCGGCCGCGGTGGCCGACATGCTCACGCCGATGCGCGCGGCGATCCCGATGCCGGGCGACATCGTGGACATCCACCACCAGGCGGGCGGCTTCCGCGTCGACGCCGACGACCCGCGCTACCTGCCCGCCGTCGAGCGGATGATCGAGGCCGACGTGCTCGGCCAGGTGCGGCGGGAGCTGGAGCGCGCCTCCGAGCGGCTGAGCGGCGCCGTGCAGGCCGAGTCGCTGCAGGTCATGCTCGTGCTCGGCGACCCGGAGAACGAGAACCTGATGGGGCGCTCCGGCGGCTACTACGGCATGGGCGGCTCGCCCGGCTGGCTGTTCCTGCTGGCCTGGCCGGACGAGGAGGTGATCGGGCGGATCGCGCACTGCGCGGTGCACGAGTTCCACCACAACGTGCGCTTCATGAACGTGGAGTGGAACCCGGTGACGGTGACCGTGGGGGAGCACGTGGTCGCGGAGGGGCTGGCCGAGGCGTTCGTACGGGAGCTGTCCGGGCCGGAGGCGATGGGGCCCTGGTCGAAGAAGGTGACGGGGGAGGAGTTCGACCGGGCGTACGAGCTGATCATGAAGGACTTCGACCTGCAGGGGATGCGGCACACGCCGGCGTACGTGCTGGGCGACGGCGCGATGCGCGACTTCGGCGGGGAGCCGCGCGGCGTTCCCGACATGGCCGGCTACGCGGTGGGGCTGCGGCTGGTGGACCGCGCGCTGGAGGCCACGGGGCTGACGGCCACGGAGGCGACCCTGCTCCCGGCCGCCGAGCTGATGCGGCGCGGCGGCGTGCGCTGACGGGCGTTTCCCTGGGCCCTTTGCACATGGGCGAAAGAATGTCGAGCTGAATTCGCCGAGGGGGGAATGCGCTTTTAGAGAAATGCGCCGCAAGCGAAAACTCGCCGTTGTTCGGGAAGGCCGGGACTAGCGTTTTCCGCAGCGATCAATCGCACCAGGAAGGCGACCCCCGTGACGGAGACCAAGCATGCGGCCTGGCCGGACCAGCTCGGCCGGCGGCTGCTCAAGGAGCGCATCGTCGTTCTCGTCCAGGAGGTCGACATCCAGGCCGATTCCGACCGCGACCGGTGGTTCACCGCGCAGGAAACCCTGGAGCACGGTTTCGTGGACCGCGTCGCCGAAGGGATGAACTGAAGATGAGCGGGCGTTACGTGTTGCCGTCGTTCACCGAGCGCACCTCCTACGGCGTCAAGGAGCTCAACCCGTACAACAAGCTGTTCGAGGACCGGGTGATCTTCCTCGGGGCGCCGATCGACGACACCGTGGCCAACGACGTGATGGCGCAGCTGCTGACGCTGGAGTCGATCGACCCCGACCAGGACATCAGCCTCTACATCAACTCGCCCGGCGGGTCGTTCACGGCGATGTCCGCGATCTACGACACGATGCAGTACGTCCGGCCGGAGATCCACACCGTCTGCATCGGCGAGGCGGCCTCGGCGGCGGCCGTGCTGCTCGCGGCCGGCTCGCCGGGCAAGCGGGCCGCGCTGCCGCACGCGCGGGTGCTGCTGCACGAGCCGCACACCGAGGGCGGGCGCGGTCAGGGCAGCGACCTGGAGATCCACGCCAGGGAGATCCTGCGGATGCGCGACCAGCAGGAGGAGATCCTGGCCCGGCACACGGGGCGGTCGCCGCTGGAGATCCGCAAGGACATCGAGCGTGACCGGATCTTCACGGCCGAGCAGGCGCGGACCTACGGGCTGGTGGACGACATCCACGCCTCCAGGAAGCGGGTCCTCGCCCCCACCCGCTGATCTCCGGTCACCCCCAAGGCGGCGCGCCCCCACGGCGCGCCGCCTTCGTCGTTTCCAGAGCCCTCCGCAAGGGGGATAGCGTCATTTCTTTACTTGCGTTCGGGGGATTCCGTCAGTCAGCATGGTTCCCATGCAAGATGACGTCGAAGTCGATGAGCTGGACCGTGCCATAGCCGCCGCGCTCCAGCTCAACGGCCGGGCCCCCTGGAGCCTGGTCGCGCGGCTCGTGGGCGCGAGCGAGTCCACCGTCGTGCGCCGCGCCGCCGCCCTCGGCGAGCGCGGCCTCCTGCGCGTCATCGGCGTCGTCGACGTGCTGCGCTGCGGCCTCGGCGTGCCGGTGCTCAGCCGCTTCCGCTGCCGCCCCGGCACCACGTACGACGTGGCGGCGGCGATCGCGGCCCGCCCCGAGGCCAGGTTCGTGGCCGTCGTGTCGGGCAGTGCCGACTGCGTGGCCGAGTTCGTGGTGCCCACGCACGCCGCCATCGGCAGGGTGATGATCGCCGACGTGCCCGGGGGCGGCGACCGGGTCAGCGAGAGCGAGACGCACGCCGTCATGCGCACGTTCGTCTCCAACCACGACTGGAACCCGGGCGTCCTGGACGAGAAGGCCACCGCCGAGCTGCGCGACGCGGCCGAGCCGCCGTTCGAGGACTTCGTCGGAGAGGGCCCGCCGGACCGCCTGGACGAGCTGGAGCAGGCCATCGTCCAGGCGCTCGGCGAGGACGGCCGCCTGCCGTACAAGACGCTGGCCAAGATCGCCGGCAGCAGCGAGTCCACCGTCAAGCGGCGCGTGGAGTCCCTGGTGCGCCGCGGCTGCCTGCGCTTCCGCACCCTCACCGAGCCCGAGGTGCTCGGCTACGCGCTGGAGTTCATGCTCTGGCTGGAGGTCGAGCCCGGCCTGCTGGAACGCGCCGGCCGGCAGCTCGCCGCGCACCCCGGCACCCGCTACCTGTCGGCCACCACCGGCCGCTTCAACCTGGCGGCGCAGATCGCGCTGCGCCACTACGGCGCGCTGTTCCGCTACCTCACCGACGACGTCGGCTCCCTGCCCGGCCTGCGCGCCGCCGACGTCACCCTCCAGCTCACCACGCTCAAACGCGCCTGGACCCCCACGCCGGCCGCACGATCAACGGAGAACCCCGCATGACCGCAACCCCCGACGCCCCGACTCCCGACGCCCCGACCCCTGACGTCTCGCAACCCTGGCAGTGGGACGAGCAGACCTGGCGCGGCCACGTCGCGCGGGTGCGCGCCGGACGCAGCCTGCGCCCCGGCTCGTGGCCGGGCGGCGCCCGCGCCGCCGTGGCCCTGTCCTTCGACTCCGACCACGAGACCATCCCGCTGCGCGACGGCGAGACCCGGCCGGGCAAGCTCTCCCAGGGCGAGTACGGCGCCCGCGTCGGCGCCCCGCGCGTGCTGCGCCTGCTGGAGCGGCACGGCATCCCGGCCTCGTTCTTCATGCCGGCCGTCTCGGCGCTGCTGCACCCCGGCGAGGTGCGCGACTACGTCGCCGCCGGCCACGAGGTCGCCATGCACGGCTGGATCCACGAGCGCAACATGCTGCTCAGCCCCGCCGACGAGCGCGAGCTGGCGTTCCGCGCCGCCGACACCCTGGAGAAGCTGTCGGGCACCCGCCCGGCCGGCATCCGCACCCCGTCCTGGGACTTCTCCGACCACACCCTGGCCATCACCCGCGAGCTCGGCCTGAGCTACGACTCCTCGCTGATGGCCGACGACGAGCCGTACGAGCTGCTGGCCGACGGCGAGCCCACCGGCGTCGTCGAGATTCCCGTGGAGTGGATCAGGGACGACGCCCCCTACCTGATGATGGACCGCTACGCGGCGCTGCGGCCGTACACGCCGCCGCGCCAGGTGGCCGGGATCTGGCGCGATGAGTTCGACGCGGCCTACGCCGAGGGCGGCCTGTTCCAGCTCACCCTGCACCCCCACATCATCGGCCACCGCTCGCGCATGGCGGCGCTGGCCGAGCTGCTCGACCACATCGCCGCCCACCAGGGCGTCTGGTACGCCACCCACGCCCAGGTCGCCGAGCACGTCTGGAAGCACGCCCGATGAGCACCACCGCCACCGCCGCCCCGGCCACCCGGCTCAGCCCCGCGCAGCGCAAGGCCATCGTGGCCGGCGCCATCGGCAACACCGTCGAATGGGTGGACTGGGCGATCTACACCACGTTCGCGTCGGTGTTCTCCGCGAAGTTCTTCCCCACCGGTGACGCGACCGCCGCGCTGCTGTCCACGCTGGCCGTCTTCGCCGTCGGCTTCCTCATGCGGCCGATCGGCGGGGCCATCCTCGGCGCGTACGGCGACCGTCACGGCCGCAAGAAGGGCCTGACGCTGACGATCTCGCTCATGGCGGGCGCCTCGTTCGTCATCGCGATCTGCCCCGGCTACGACACCATCGGCGTCCTCGCCCCGATCGTGCTGGTCCTGGCCCGGCTGGTGCAGGGCTTCTCGGCCGGCGGCGAGTTCGGCACCTCCTCGGCGTTCCTGATCGAGTCGGCCGCGCGCGGCCGGCGCGCCTTCGCCGGGTCCTGGCAGCAGGTGTCCGTCGGCGGCGGCGTGCTCATCGCCTCCGCGCTCGGCTTCGTGCTCACCTCCACCCTCGACGAGGCGGCGCTGCACAGCTGGGGCTGGCGGGTCGCCTTCGGCCTCGGCGGGCTGCTCGGCCTGGTCGGGCTCTGGCTGCGGGTCTCGGTCCCGGAGACGGAGGCGTTCGCCAAGGCCGCCTCCTCCGGCCGTACCCGCGCCAACCCGCTGGTGACGATGCTGCGCGAGCACCCGCGCGCCGCGCTGCGCGTGGCCGGGGTGACCATCGCCGGGACGCTGATCTACTACGTCTGGGTCAGCTACATGCCGACCTACGCCCACGTCGCCACCGGCATCCCGCTCAGCCGGGCGCTGCTCGCCAACACCATCGCGGTGGTGATCTTCCTGGTGCTGCTGCCGTTCGGCGGGCTGCTGTCGGACCGGATCGGGCGCAAGCCCACGATGCTCGCCTTCGCGGTCGGGTTCCTGGCGCTGGCCTGGCCGGCGTTCCAGTTCCTCGACGGCGGGTTCGGCTCGCTGCTCGCCATCGAGATCGTCGGCATGGTGCTCATCGTCGGCTACTCCGCGAACTGCGCGGTGATCATGGCCGAGCAGTTCCCGGCCGAGGTGCGCACGACCGGGATCGGGCTGCCGTACGCGCTGTCCGTGGCGATCTTCGGCGGCACCGCCCCCTACGTCACGACCTGGCTGGCCTCCAACGGCCACCGCGACCAGGTCTGGCTGTACGTGGCCGCCGCCGCGCTGGTCGGCGTCGCCGTCTACGCCACGATGCCGGAGACCAAGGGCAAGGAGCTGACGTGAGCGAGCACATCCTGGTGACCGGGGCGGGCGGCGGCATCGGGGCCGCGATCTGCGAGCTGTACGCCGGGCAGGCCCGCGTGACCGCCGCCGACCTGCGCCCCGAGCCGCTGGCCGAGCTGGCCCGGCGCACCGGGGCCGCGGTGCTCACCGCCGACCTGGCCGACGCCGAGGCCGCCGAGGCGCTGGTCGGGCGGGCCTGGGAGGCGTACGGGCCGGTGGACGTCGTGGTCAACGCGGCCGGCATCTACCCGGCGACGCCGTTCCTGGAGATGACCGCCGCGCAGTGGGACCGCGTGCAGCACGTCAACGTGCGCGCCCCCATGCTGATCACGGCGGCGTTCGGCCGGGCCTGCGCGGCGAGCGGCCGCGGCGGGTCGGTGGTCAACATCGCCTCCGGGGCCGCGCTGCGCGCCCGCCCCGGCGCGGCGCACTACTGCACCTCCAAGGCGGCGCTGGAGATGCTGACCAAGGCCGCCGCCGTCGAGCTCGGCCCGCTCGGCGTGCGCGTCAACGCCGTCAGCCCCGGCTTCGTCACGGTGGACAGCGCCGCCAACCCGGTCACCGAGGAGTACGCCGCCGCCGTCTCGGCCAACCCCCTCGGCCGGCGCGGCCTGCCGCCCGACGTGGCGCGGGCGGTGCGCTGGCTGGCCGGGCCGGAGGCGGAATGGGTGACCGGCGCGGTGCTGCGCGTCGACGGAGGGGCCTCGGCGGGCACGACCGCCCTGCCCCTGCACTGGACGGGAACGAGCGAGGTACAACAGCCATGACCTACACCGTTGTGGGCGGCGGCGCCATCGGCGGCACCATCGCCTTCCACCTGGCGAGGGGCGGCCACCGGGTGCGGCTCGTGGACGCCGACGCCGCGCACGTGGCCGCCGTCCGCGAGCGCGGCCTGGTGCTGCGCAGGGCCGGCGGCGACGAGCGGGCCGAGGTCGACGCCGCCACCCCCGATGAGACATCCGGGCCGCTGACGAAGGTGCTGCTGTGCGTCAAGGCCCAGGCCACGGCGACCGCCGCCGCCTGGATCGCGCCCCGCCTGGCCCCCGGCGGCTACGTCGTCTCGGTCCAGAACGGCCTCAACGAGCCGCTCATCGCCGGGCACGTCGGGCGGGAGCGGGTGATCGGCGCGTTCGTCAACCTGTTCGCCGACGTGGTCGAGCCGGGCGTGATCCGCGACGGCGGGCCGGGGGCGTTCGTCATCGGCGAGCTGGACGGCTCGGCGAGCCCCCGCGTCGACCACCTGGTGGCCGACCTCGCGCCGCTCGGCGCCAAGGCGACCGGCAACGTCCTCGGCCACCTGTGGTCCAAGCTCGGCTTCGGCGCCATGCTGACCGCGACCGCCCTCGCCGACGCCCCCATGGCCGACCTCATCGACCGGCACCGGCCGCTGATGCACGCGCTGGTGGCCGAGGTGTTCGCCGTGGCCGGGCGGCTGGGGCTGCGGCTGGAGCCGTTCGACGCGTTCGAGCCCGCCGCCTATCTTCCCGAGGCCCCCGAGCGGGTACGTGAAGAGGCGACGGACCGTCTGACGGCATGGCTGCGCACGCAGCCGAAGGACCGCAGCGGCATCTGGCGCGACATCGCCGTCCGCCACCGTCCCGTCGAGGTTCACGACCACTACCGTGCCGTCCTGGCCGAGGCAGAGGCCGGGCAGGTGGACACGCCGCTGCTGCGCGGCGTGCTCGCCCGCCTGGCCGACGTCGAGGCCGGACGCGCGCCGATGGGCGAGGAGCACCTCGCCGCGCTGGAGGGCGCCTGATGACCACGCAGAACGAGGCGGCGAACGAGGAGAGCGACAAGGAGGGCGTCGCGGTGAAGCTGCGCGACTGGATCGGCGGGCATCGCGAGGACCTGCTCGCCGACCTGGCGGCGTACGTGTCGCTGGAGACGCCCAGC
The DNA here is from genome assembly GCF_041402765.1 of Nonomuraea sp. AD125B. NCBI lineage: Bacteria > Bacillati > Actinomycetota > Actinomycetes > Streptosporangiales > Streptosporangiaceae > Nonomuraea > Nonomuraea sp. AD125B. Next base: position 217,132 of record NZ_JBGLOU010000018.1, read on the forward strand.
AACGACAAGGCGCTGCTGGACGCGGGCCTGCGCTGGCTCGACGGCTGGCTGGAGGAGCGGCTCGGGCCGCCGTCGGCCACCCACAGGGTGGACGGCGGCGCGAGCGGCGGGGCCGGGGGGCGCGGCGAGCCCGCCGTGTACGGCGACGCCCGCGTCAACGACTACCCCGGCCACGGGGACGCGCCGGTGCTGCTGCTGGCCCACTACGACACGGTCTGGCCCGCGGGGACGCTGGCGGGCTGGCCGTTCACCGTGGACGGCGACCTCGCCACCGGCCCCGGCGCGTTCGACATGAAGGCCGGCCTGGTCCAGCTCGTGTGGGCGCTGCGCGCGCTGGACGCCGCCGGGCTGCCGCGCCCGCCGGTGCGGCTGCTGCTCAACGGCGACGAGGAGATCGGCAGCCCGCTGTCGCGCCCGCTCATCGAGGAGTCCGCCAAGGGCGCCGCCGCGGTGCTCGTCTTCGAGGCGAGCGCGGACGGCGCGCTGAAGACCGCGCGCAAGGGCGTCGGCATCTTCCACCTGTCCATCACCGGCGTCGAGGCGCACGCCGGGCTCGAACCGGCCAAGGGCGCGAGCGCCATCGACGAGCTGGCCAGGGTCGTGCGCCACCTGCACGACCTCGCCGACCCCGACGCCGGCACCACGCTCAACGTGGGCGTCGTCTCGGGCGGCACCGGCTCCAACGTGGTCGCCGGGGCGGCCCACGCGGAGGTGGACGTACGGGTGGCCAGCCAGGCCGAGGCCGCCCGGATCGGGGCGGCGCTCGCCGCGCTGCGGCCCCACGACGAGCGGGCCTCGTTCGAGCTGCGGGGCGGCTGGAACCGGCCGGTGATGGAGCGCGGCCCCGGCACCGCGCGGCTGTTCGGCCTGGCCCGCGAGGTGGCCGGCGGGATGGGGATCGAGCTGCTGGAGTGCGCGGTGGGCGGGGCCAGCGACGGCAACTTCGCCGCCGCGCTCGGCGTGCCCGTGCTGGACGGCCTCGGCGCGGTGGGCGACGGGGCGCACGCCCGGCACGAGCACGTGAGCGTCGGCGGAATGCTGGAACGGTCCGCGCTGACCGCGGGCCTGCTCCACGCCCTGGCCGCCGGCTGATCCCGGAGGGGCCCGGACGGGCCCCTCCGTCACCAGCCGAAGGGGCACTTGTACACTCTTGGGGTTTCTCGGGGGAAATCGGGGGAGTGGCGCGTGCCGCTGGAGCAGATCCTGGTGCTGCTGGCCGCGGCGGCCGCCGCCGGCTGGGTCGACGCCGTCGTGGGCGGGGGCGGGCTCGTGCAGCTGCCCGCCATCATGATCACGGGGTTGCCGCCCGTGGAGGCGATGGCGACCAACAAGCTGTCGTCGGTGTTCGGCACCGCCTCGGCGGCCGTGGCCTACGCCCGCTCGACCAAGGTCGACCGGCAGGTGGCGCTGCCCGGAGCCGGGCTGGCGGTGCTGAGCGCGGGACTCGGCGCCTGGGCCGCCGCCGCGATCTCCACCGAGGTGCTGCGCCCGGCCGTGATGGTGGTGCTGCTCGCCGTGGCCGCGTTCGTGACGCTGCGGCCCTCGCTCGGCGCCCTGCCGCAGCCGCAGCTGCGGACCGACCGCCGGGTCGTGGCCGCCATAGCGGTGGCCGGCGTGGGCATCGCCTTCTACGACGGGATCATGGGGCCGGGCACGGGAACGTTCCTCATCATCGCCTTCACCACCATCCTCGGGCTGGACTTCGTCTCCGCGTCGGCCTCCGCGAAGATCATCAACGTGGGGACGAACATCGGCGCGCTGCTCGTCTTCGGCCTGCAGGGGCACGTGCAGTGGGCGCTCGGGCTCGGCATGGCGGTGTGCAACGTCGCCGGCGCCCAGCTCGGCGCGCGGATGGCGATCAGGCGCGGCGCGGCCTTCGTCCGGGTCGTGCTGCTGTGCGTGGTCGTCGCCATGGTGGCCAGGCTCGGCTGGCAGCAGTTCGCCGGCTGACCCTTTTCCTCCTGAACACGGCAAGGGGGCGGCAATACAATGGAATGGTGCGTGCCAGCCGGTTGCTCTCGCTGCTCCTGCTCCTGCAGACGCGGGGCCGGATGACCGCGCCCGAGCTGGCCGCCGAGCTGGAGGTCTCGGTCCGCACCGTCTACCGCGACGTCGAGGCGCTGTCGGCGGCCGGCGTGCCGGTCTACGCCGACCGCGGCCCCGCCGGCGGCTACCAGCTCCTCGACGGCTACCGCACCCGGCTCAACGGGCTCACCGCCGAAGAGGCGTCCTCGCTGTTCCTGGCCGGGCTGCCGGGACCGGCCGCCGAGCTCGGGCTGGCCGACGTCGCCGCCACCGCCGAGCTGAAGCTCCTCGCCGCGCTGCCGCCCGAGCCCCGCTCGCACGCCTCGCGCATGCGCGAGCGGTTCCTGCTGGACGTGCCGAGCTGGTACCGCTCCGGCGACGACGTGCCGCACCTCGGCGAGGTCGCCGAGGCCGTGTGGGACCAGCGGCCGATCCACATCACCTACCGGCGGTGGGGTCAGAAAGAGGTCGACCGGGTGGTCCACCCCTACGGGCTGGTGCTCAAGGGCGGCTCCTGGTATCTCGTGGCCGCGCCGCCCGGCGGCCCGCCGCGCACCTACCGGGTGGCGCGGGTGCTGACCCTGGAGACGCTGCCCGGCCGTTTCCAGCGGCCCGAGGGCTTCGAGCTGGCCGCGTTCTGGGCCGGGTACGCCAAGGAGTTCCGCGAGCGGATGTACACCGCCGAGTGCGTCGTCAAGCTCGCGCCGGGGCGGGGGGAGCTGCTGGCGTACACGCTGGGCCGCGACGTCGTCGAGACCGCGCTGGCCGCCGCCGGCGAGCCCGACCCGGAGGGCTGGCTCACGCTCACCCTGCCCGTCGAGTCGATCACGCACGCGCGCTGGCTGCTGCTGCGCATGGGCGCCGACGTCGAGGTGCTGGAGCCGCCCGAGCTGCGCGCCCTCATGCGCGAGGCCGTCGCCGAGCTGCACAAGCTCTACGGCTGACCGGACCGCGGCCGTAAAAGGGGCGGCGCGGGACCGTCCGGCTCTGTCACGATGCCCGCCATGCACCTACTCGCGTTCGCCGGCGCGTGCGTCCTGATCGCCATGGTCCCCGGGGTCAGCACCGCCATCATCCTGCGCCAGACCATCCGCTCCGGCCGCGGCGGCGGCCTCGCGGCCACCCTCGGCAACGAGACCGGCATCCTGCTGTGGGGCCTGGCCGCCGCGTTCGGGCTGTCGGCGCTGCTCGTCGCCTCCCAGCTCGCCTACGACGTCATGCGCGTCGCCGGCGCGGCCGTCCTGGTCGTGATGGGCGTGCAGGCGCTCCGCCAGGCGCGCAAGGGCGCCCCGGCCCCCGAGGTCGCCACGGCACCCGGGCGGCGGGCCGCCTACCTCGCCGGGCTCGGCACCTGCCTGGCCAACCCCAAGGCGGCGGTGTTCGCGCTGTCGTTCCTGCCGCAGTTCGTCCCGCAGGGGCAGGAAGGGCCCGCCACCCTCGTCACCCTCGCCGTCGTGTGGGTGCTCATCGACCTGCTCTGGTACGCCCTGCTCATCTGGGCCGTCGCCAGGGCCGCCGACTGGCTCGGCCGGCCCGCGGTGCGCCGCCGCCTGGAGCAGGTCTCCGGCGTCGTGCTCATCGGGCTCGGCGTCCGGCTGGTCGCCGAGTCCCGGTGACGACAGGCCTGGACTACCTTTAGGGGCATGAGCGACGACCTGGCGACCCTGATGCGGCAGACGCAGGACGACGACCCCCTGCTGGCCCTGCGGGCCACCACCGCGCTGCGCCGCGAGCTCGAACGCCTGGAGGCCGGCCAGGTCCGCCGGGCCCGCGTCGCCGGGCTCGCCTGGTCGCAGATCGCCGACGCGATCGGGGTCAGCAAGCAGGCCGTGCACAAGAAGTACGGCCGCCGCTGACCGCTCCTCACCGGCTCGCGCTCTGGGCCGCGACCAGGCGGGCGTAGCCGCCGCGCAGCGCCAGCAGCTCCTCGTGCGTGCCGCGCTCCACGACCCGCCCCCGGTCCACCACCAGGATGAGATCCGCGTCGCGGACCGTGCTCAGGCGGTGGGCGATGACGATCCTCGTCTGCGCGAGGCCGCCCAGGTTCGCCTCGATGGCGGCCTCGGTGGCGCTGTCGAGGTTGCTGGTGGCCTCGTCCAGCAGCAGCACCTTGGGGCGCGGCAGCACCGCGCGGGCCAGGGCGAGGCGCTGGCGCTGGCCGCCCGACAGCCCGCCGCCGTCGGTGAGCATCGTCTCGTACCCCATGGGCATGGCCATCACCTCCTCGTGCAGCTCGGCCAGGCGGGCCGCGGCCACCACCCGCTGGAGGGGCGCGGCCGAATCGTTCAACGCGATGTTCTCCCTGATCGAGCCGTTGAACAGGGACGGGTCCTGGGTGACCACGCCGAACTGGCGGCGCAGCGTCCGCAGGTTCAGCTCACCGGCCGGGACGCCGTCGTAGCGGATCTCGCCCTCCACCGGCAGGTGCAGCGCCAGCAGCAGCCGGGCGAGCGTGGTCTTGCCCGAGCCCGACGCCCCCACGAGCGCCACCTTCTGGCCGGGCCGGATGGCGACCGAGACGTCCCGCACCGTCCACGGGCTGCGCGGGTCGTGACGGAAGCTCACCCCGCGCAACTCGATCGCGCCGCGCAGCCGCAGCACCTCGATGCCCTCGCTCGGCTCCGGCTCCGAGGCCAGGATGTCCGACAGCCGGTCGAAGTGCGCGCCCGCCTGCTGCAGGCTCTGCAGCCCCGTCATGAGGGAGCCGAGCGGGGTCAGCGCGGCCAGGGCGATCGCGTTGAGCGCGATGAGCGCGCCCACCGTGAGCTGCCCGTCGAGCACCCGCCAGGCGCCCAGCCACAGCAGCCCGAGCGGCGCCATCACCCGGATCGCCGCCAGCGACGACTCCAGCAGGCCCCGGGTCAGCCCGGTGCGCACGTCCGCGTCGACCTGCCTTGCGAAGTACGCCGACCACTGCTCCACCGCCCGGCGTTCGGCCCCCGACGCCTTCAGCGTCTCGATCCCGTTGATCGTCTGGATGAGGCTGCCCTGCGAGGCCGACAGCGCGTTCAGCTCCTGCCGGGTCAGCGTGGCGACCCGGCCCGCGGTGACCAGCATGAGGACCGTCTGCACCACGGCCACCCCGGTCAGCGCCAGGCCGAAGACCGGGTCCCACAGGTAGACCACCACCAGGTAGCCGACCGCGAGCGGCCCGTCCAGCAGCGCCGCCACCACCTGACTGGTGAGGATGTCGCCGAGCTGCGCCACGCTGGCCGCCCGGGTCACCAGGTCGCCCTTGCCGCGCTGGGTGAAGTACCGGTACGGCAGCGCCACCAGATGCTTGACCACCCCCTCGGTCAGCTCCTGGTCGGCCCGCGCCCGCACGGCCACGAGCAGCGCGCTGCGCAGGTAGCCGATCGCGAGCTGGGCCGCGCCCGCCAGCAGCACCGCGCCGCCCAGCAGCGTCAGCACCTCCACGCCCCGCGACGGGACGATCAGGTCCAGCAGGAGCTGGGAGAACAGCGGCAGCGCCAGCCCGAGCACCTGCAGCAGCAGCGAGGCGGCCACGATCTGCGCCAGCAGGCCCTTGCGCCGCCGGAACAGCGTCCGGACGAACTCCCTGCGCCAGGCGCTCGCCATCGACGTCGTGCCGCGCTCGAACCCCTCGCCGGGCTCGAACACCAGCAGCACGCCGGTGAACCCCGCGCCGAACTCCTCGGCGGTCATCCTGCGGCGGCCCGTCGCCGGGTCCACGACGTCCACGCGGTCCGGCGACCAGCGCTCCACCACCACGAAGTGGCTGAACTCCCAGTGCGCGACCGCCGGGAGGGGCACGCGGGCCAGGTCCTCGGGGGCCAGGGAGAAGGCGCGGGCCTTGAGCCCGTGCTCGCGGGCGCCGTCCACGACGGCCTTGGCGCTCAGGCCGTCCCTGCCGACCTGGAGGCGTTCGGCGACCTCGTGGAGGGTGACGCGGCGGCCGTGGTGGCACAGCACCATCGCCAGGCACGCGGCGCCGCACTCGGTGGTGGTGTTCTGCAGGATGACGGGCAGGCGGCGGATCACGCGGCGGCTCCCGCGGCGCGCAGGGTCAGCACGGTGAGGACGACGGCGGCCGCGAGGATCGCCATCACGATCAGCCACAGCACCAGGAACGACGGGCCGCCCACCGTGGGCCCCGTCTCGGCGGGGCCCCGGCCGGCGGCCCTCCTCCGCAACGCCTCCTCCCGGTAGATGCCCCGCTCGCCCGTCCCGGGCCGCGCGCCTTGAGGAGCGGGGGCCGGAGCAGGGGGAGAGGGCGGCGAGGCCGGGAGCGGCGGGGGAGCGGAGGCCGGAGCAGGGGCCGAGGGCGGCCGGGCTGAAGGCGGCGAGGCCGAGGGCGGCGGGGCCGGGG